>CAYFMT010000016.1:0-64912 GCA_964344305.1 uncultured bacterium
GTTCCTCCTGATATCTACGCATGTCACCGCTACACCAGGAATTCCACTTTCCTCTTTCAAACTCTATCCAAGTAGTTTTGTTTGCAGGTCACCGGTTAAGCCGGTGTATTTAACAAACAACTTGCTTGGACGCCTACGAACCCTTTACGCCCAGTGATTCCGGACAACGCTAGCACCCCTCGTATTACCGCGGCTGCTGGCACGAAGTTAGCCGGTGCTTTCTTGTGAAGTACCGTCAAGCTCTAACATTATTTACATCAGAGTTTTTCTTCCTTCACGACAGATCTTTACACACCTAAATGCTTCATCGATCACGCGGCGTTGCTGCGTCAGGCTTTCGCCCATTGCGCAAAATTCCCCACTGCTGCCTTCCGTAGAAGTCTGGGCCGTATCTCAATCCCAGTGTGACTGATCATCCTCTCAGACCAGCTACCGATCATCGCCTTGGTAAGCCGTTACCTTACCAACAAGCTAATCGGACGCAGGCCCATCCCAAAGTACGAGCCGAAGCCCGCTTTAACAACAATATCCCGAAGGATCCGCTGCATTATTCGGTTTTAGCCCCCCTTTCGGGGAGTTATCCCAATCTCTGGGGCAGGTTGCCTACGTGTTACTCACCCGTTCGCCAGTTTAATAGTCCCGCAAGCGGGATGTTCTCCTTGACTTGCATGTGTTAAGCACGCCGCCAGCGTTCGTCCTGAGCCAGGATCAAACTCTCCATTGTATGTATTATACTTTTTGGTTGTTTGATTTCATTGACAAAAGAACCACGCATACCAAATTTTCAAATAACTATAATCGCTCCGAGTAGAGCCCCGAAAATTAGTGGGCTCAATTATCACCTGTCAACATTTATTCAGAATATTTTTATCTTTTTTTTAGAATAGGGATAATTCAGGTTCTGTATTAAGGAAAATCTCTTCAAGCCACTCGAGAGTAATATTCGAATTTATGTATTCAAGTACAGATAACTTGTTTGTCTCATTAACATTGTTATAAGAAGCCAGAATACTTCCTGTATATACGGCCACACCTAATCCTAACAACTCAAAATGTATGTGCGATATCCCTGCTGTTTTTACAGTCGATTGCAAATCCGATGTTTCCTTATACGACCCAATACCCGGTACAACAGATCCATAGGAAAACTCATAGGATACATTTTCCGAGGATATATCTTCCGCCTTAAAAGCAAGCATAACCGGGATTGCCACACCCATCATAGTCCCCATAGCAGACGTATAATCGCCCAGGTATACCCATCCTCCACCTGGAGCGATTGAGGATAATATTGTAATCCACTTTTTCTTTCCTGATAATGACACTGCCATATCAATGTGATCCATCATCCTGCGAAGAAGAACAGAATAATATGTATCATTGAACCGGGCTTCAGCCGCCTGAAATGAAAGACGGGCCTCCTCCCAGTTCATTGCCCGAAACTCAACGAGCCCTCTTAGCGTCATGAGGTATGGATCTGTGGACTCTCTCACCATCTCACGTACTTCATTGTCCCTGTTTAGAATAATCAATGAAATACCGGTTCGGTATGTGGCAATGTTAATAAGGGATGAATCCACAGAAGAGGATTCCAGAATTTTTCTATAATACTCAATGGCAAGTTCTGGCTGAGATGACTCTTCATAACAGCGTCCTACAAAATAGTATATGAGAGGCTCAATACTGTCTCCTGGATAGCGATACAAGAATTGAAACAGGGACAGAATCGCCTGATCGTATTGCTCTTGATCATACAGGTGCGCTGACAACCCCACAAGTTCATTCTTCTGGGTCTGGGTAAAGTCTCGCCATCCCTTTTCAGTTTCAATGGATGACTGAGCAGTCTGACCCAGTACCAGAGCTGATATCAGTATGAGTATGATTCCTGGTCTTTTATGCATAAAAAAATTCCCCCATCCACATGATGGATGGGGGAATTTAAAAGAATATATTCTCTAATTCACCTATCGCAATAGAATCATTTTCTTTCGAGCAGTGAAGTCATCTGAACGTAATTCATAAAAGTATACGCCAGAAGCCACTGGATTCCTATACGTATCCTGAGCATTCCATTCTACTTCATATTTCCCAGCAGGAACAAAATCATTTACCAGCGATACTACCTGCTGTCCAATGATATTATAAATAGTGATGGTCACATCGCTTGCCTGCGGGATATCAAATGCAATGCTTGTTGTAGGGTTGAATGGGTTTGGATAATTCTGTGATAGATTATACTCTGTTGGTATACCAGGTTTCTCCACAACATCCAATTGCACATTCACTGCCTGTGGATTTGTAGTATCCGGGAAAGCACAAACAACATTCAATAGATCTGGTGCCAGGGATGTACCGGGGAGATTACAAGTTCCAATGCCAAAATTAATGACAGCCGGAAGGCTGCTCACACCATTAGGTACATGATAAGTTACGTATACCAGATCACCTTCTTCTCCGTTGCCTTCAGTTTGAGCTTGGGCAGTGCTGTATGCCATTACCTTTACATGATCGTCAATGGCGTTTGCAAGGAGGGTCATGGTGCGTGGAGTTCCATTTGGATCCGTAACATTTTCCAGTTTAGACCCTTTTGTAACAGAACCTGCTCCCTCATAAACCAGTTCATCTGTATCGGCATAAATATCAATCTCAATTCCACGAATTGGCTCATTATCTACGATGTTGACAGCCAGTGTCACGGTGGTATCATTTATAACCGCTAATTCACCTGCAAATTCAAGGCACGCACAGAGACCTGTGGCAATTTCCTGACCATAATTGGGGTTTGGTGACCCGTCCGGAAGCATGGTCCTTAAATCAACATGATAGGCTGTGTCAGCCGGGCAATCCATGGCTGATCCAAAAGCAAAGACCATCGAAAGAATGATTAGTGTTCTCATAATTTTATTGTATTGCATTAATGACTCCCCACTAAGAAAAGTGATTTGGAAATTAATCATGAACCCCTGTAATTCAAATCCGTATTTTTATTTCACAAGTAGCACTTTTTGTGTGCTGAAGTGCGTTTGTGTCTTGAATGTCACAAAGTAGATTCCTGACCCAACTGCATTACCGGAGTTTGATAATCCATCCCAGGTAACGCGGTAGACACCTTCATTGTATGGGTCATTTGTAAGAAGACGAATTTGCCTGCCTAAAATATCATAGATACTAATTCTAAGGTGGTCGCTCACCGGCAGGGTTATGGTAAATGACGTGCTGGGATTAAATGGGTTTGGTGTTGCATCACTGATGGAAAACTCCATGGGAACACCCACATCTTCTCCTGAATCAATGGATAAGTTGATATCGCGATATGATCCGGTTCTATAGGCATTTCCTCGGAACAGGTTCCAGTATGGTGCGGTTGCCCCAGCAGTGGTTTTTAGATCTACAACCTGCAGCCCTACCGAAGAACCGATAATGATCTCCAGGTCGTTATCCCCATCAATATCATCAATAATTGGTGTACTTTCCACGTTTCCACTGAACTGGATGGGCATATTCCCTTTGAGTGTCCCATCAAGTGCAAATGCCGTAATACCAGCATAGGTACCCATAACAATATCAGGTTCACCATCCCCATCAATATCACTCACTACAGGTGAAGAATATGTTAGCTGGTTAATATCCGTGGGAAAACCGGATACATAGGCATCTGATTCGACATCATAAGCATGAAGATTCTGGTCCAGACTGCCAAAGAGTATCTCAGGGTAGCCATCCTCATTAAAATCGTAAAATGAGGGACTGGATTTCACCATTCCACCAGACGAAATTTGTTTCAACATGGTACCATCGGCTCCAAGGATATATACACTCTGATCATCGCTTGCAGCAATGATCTCCAATGCTGCATCTCCCGTAACATTTGCTAGTGATGGAGGTGTGTTAATTCTGTTTCCTGTCGCGAAAGGAAAACCTGATTTTGCCTGACCGTCTGCTGTGTATACATGGATATTGTTGCCCCATGTACCCACGACGATCTCAACCTGTCCATCATTATCTATATCATCGACAGCGGGGGCTGTAAGAATGGCTTCACTTAAAACTACTGGAAATCCATCCAGATCGGTACCATCATGATTAATGACATGTATCTTCCCGCTTTGTCCATTCTCAAATGTACCAAAGGCTATTTCTAATTCAGGATCTCCATCCATATTTGCAACTGCAGGTGCATCCATGATATATCCAGTAGCAACATATACCAGGTCATGGGATCCATCGTGGTTGGTGACATACAGGTTACGATCCTTGGACCCGTAAATCAGTTCCAGATCGCCATCTCCCTGAACATCTGCCACCGCTGGTGAGGATCGGAGCTGGTTTCCAGTAGAATCAGGAAACCCTGCCAATAAATCTCCATCGGTATTCAATCCGTATAGTTTGTTGTCGTCGGCACCAAAATAGATTTCCTTTTCTCCATCACCATTCAAGTCATGGACAATAGGAGATGTCTTGACACTGTTTGCTGTAAAAGGAAATCCAGCCTGGTTCAGGCTTAACTCGATAAGAATCGTTTCCTCATTTACGTAAGATCCTGATCCCGCTCCTGCATACATGGTCACAAGAAATTCAACATTTCCTGTCACGGCTTCAGAAGTAGAAGAAAACTGAAATGAATCAAAGAGAGTGAATGAGGAAGACCCGCCGGGAATGGTGGACGTGAATTCGATCATATTATCAAGGATAGTGATTCTGGGATCATCTGTGGACAGGACTGCAACCACGTCCGTGGCATCGGCCCATCCCTCTTCATTTCCAATGATAATTTTCGCATTTACCGTTTCACCAGGATTGAAGTTTCCGTCGCCATCTGTATCATTCTGCAGGTTAACACCATCCACATATAAACTTGGGAAAATACCACCAGCCAGTGCCTTGAATACATTCAGTCTACCTGAACCCAGCATACCTGTCATGCTTTCTGTATGGCTTTGTGAATCGCTATAATTTCGAACTGTACAATCCCTGTCCATGTCATCGTAGTAGTCAGTATTATCAATGATTTTTTGAATGACCCAATCCTGTGACTCATCCGGAAACATGGACCAAACAAGCGCTACAGCACCTGCAGTGATGGGAGAAGAAAATGAGGTACCATACAAGTTACTATCGTATCCATTTGCACCATCAACAGAATACACAGATTCACCAGGGGCACCTAAATCAACAGTGGGGCCTGCTGTAGCCCAGCAATTGAAATGATCGCCCTGACCGGTAGCCGTTACGGAAATGACATTATCATATCCACTGGGATAATGATCATCCAGATTCGTAACACCAAAATCCTGATTTCCATTGCCTGCGGATGCTACCACAATCGATCCATATGTATTGTAGCAGGTATTGATCAGGTTTTGAGCAAAAGAGCTGAATTGGGTACTTCCCCAACTGCAATTGATGACATCGGCTCCCTGTTGCCCTGCAGCCAGAAGTCCATCATATCCAAAATCGATGTACCCATTGCTGGTATGAGATGCCTTTATGGGCATGATTTTCACAGAAAAACCGACTGAAGCTATTCCAGTACCATTGTCAGTTACACCGGATACACATCCAGAAACACTGGTACCATGTCCGTCACCGGGAACACAATAGGGATCATTGTCTTCAGCACCCCCGGAAGTAGCAGCAACATCCCAACCAATAAAATTATCTATAAATCCATCTCCATCGTCATCTACCCCATTCATGTCATCCGAGTCGAACTCCCATGAACCGCCATTATCTATGACTGTGACACCATCGCCATCTGCATCTTCACCCAGGTTATTCCATATATTGTTGATCAAATCAGAATGGGTCCAGTGCACACCATCATCTACAACAGCCACGACAATTTCTCTCGATGGATTGGTTCCTGGAATTTCACCGTTCTCAATATCCCACAGGTCCCAGGCATCATCTGCTTTAATATTTGGCAGTGCCCACTGTTGACCGAATTGTGGATCATTTGGAGTATACTCAGATCTTAGAATGGGCTTACGTTCTGCATTCAACAATCCCGTGGTTGAGTTGATAACTTGAATGATATTCTGAAGATCAACTCTGTCAGAGGAAAGGGTAATTTCATAAATCCTATTCAAATAGACGTCGCCATCCCTGTCACTCGGTTTTGCAGATGAAAGCCACGGATGAAAATCTCTGGCACCAATATTGATTAATGCCTGATTAATATCCGGGTTGTTGGTCCATGCACCAGATTCACCAATAAATTGAAAATCTGTTAGCTGGTTATCGATATACACCAGGACGCGATCAGGATGGTATTCTGATGCTGACAGTATGGATAGAAATAGGATGAATGATCCAAATAGATGCTTCATAGTCCCCACTCGAAAGGTTAAGTGCCCCGGGAGCAACCCCGGGGCATTCGGATTATTTCATTAAGACCAGTTTCTTCGTATCGGTAAAGCTCTTACCTGTCGATACTGATCTGGATTCAATTGTATAGAAATACATGCCTGAGGATAACTCAGATGCATTCAATTGGAAACGATATTGACCAGGTGCCAAATCCCTGTTTATGAGGGTTTTCACCTCACGTCCTGTAATATCATACAATGAGAGCCTTGTGGCTGATAGTTCAGCAATATCAAACTCAATAGTCGTGACAGGATTAAATGGATTTGGATAGTTCTGCTTAAGGGCAAACGTCTCTGGTACATCCGGTGTCAGTTCATCATCAATTCCAACGGTGGCAGAATCCATATCTACCCTGATCATGATAGCGCCAGAGAAGTAGTTACTGAAGGGCTCCCATCCGGATCCCTGACCGATGTCCACATAACTGCGGGAACCATCAGAATCCGTGTCCACACCAATAGGCGGTGTTTGGGCTGTTTCCATCCAGCCTACATAGAAATCTCCATCAGAGACTGTCACATTGTAATCTGAAACATTTTTTTCATTCCATCCCTGTGCGAATTGAACGACCACGCCTGTAAGTAAAACAGTCCCGGGCATGCCATTGGCACCATCGTCGTCCCACACCTGTGCCAGAGCAATACCATTGCCTTCAACATAATATTTCACACGTACAAGTGAAGATGGATATGTGACAGGTGTGAACTTCACAGCAAGGACATTTCCGTCCGCAACGTTGAAACTGGTATTGGGATTATCATCATCATAAACGATTTCATATACAGTCTGTGCTTCGGGAATTGCACATTCAGCTGATGATGGTGCTCCCTCTGTCTCACCATACACCATGGTAATCTGGTAGCAATACTCAGTACCATTTTGCACAAAAACATCATGGTATGATGTTGAAGTTAAACCCTGTCCGTTAAACATTGGGTTGAATGCACCACCGTCTACGCTGCGGTATACATTGTATTCCACATCTGCACCACCTGTTGATGTCACTTCGCCACGAATGCCCCATTCTCCATCGGGTAAACCGTTGGCAGCAGCCACATTGGCCCAGGTATCCCAGCCGCCTAGATTGGCCCATGATTGGGTACTTGGCGCAGAACTTTCATCCAGTGTTACACCAACGGTAGTTGATGCCTCTATGGCAAGAACGAAATCTCCTGCAAAAGTCCAATCCACTTCAACCTCGAGCCATTGGCCCGTTATGGTCGTGATGGCAGTTGAATAAAGTGCTGTTTCACTTGGTCCCTGTAACCCAACTTCGTAAGCATACAGTGTGGTGGCACCAGCATTATTACCACCAAAGATATAAGCACTGTTTAGCGTAACGGAATCCACACCAAATGGTGCATCAAAATGGGTACCCATAATAGCTGTCCCTGAGGTCATATTTATTTCATTTTCGAAATCACCGTCATCATACTGAACAAGACCATTGAAATCTGCGCTTGGGTTTTCCCAGGTAACATCAATGACTGCATCTCCAGCTACTACATTCACATTTTGAACAGTTGGAACAGATTCTTCCAATAACACTGACCATACATGGAAATCATCTATGAATAGACCTCCACCATTGCCACCATCATCATTACCGTCTGCATCTCCACCAATTCTGAATTTCACATTGGCTCCGGCATAATCTGTAATATCCAACTGGGCATTTCCATTAAATGGATCCCCAGGCATATAAGTTGCCCATCCAAGACCACCTGGACGGGTTATATCACCATAATCGTAAAATACCTGCTCCCATAGAAAATCCACACCACTTGCAGGGGTCATGGAAACCTGATCGTCTGCGTTGTCAAGGAATAATTGAGTACCGTCTCCATCTTCAACGGTTACATCATCAATTCTGAATCCGGTAATAGTGGCGTCATCACCTGTGCTGTAAGAAGGATCTGAACCGAAACCAAATCGGATAATAACATCCTGGCTTGCATAAGCTGCAAGATCAAATGTTACCAGATGCCAGTCCTGGTTTCCACCCCAACCGGCGGCCAGTTCCTGACAATCATAATAATCAGGATCATTGTAAATCCATCCATAGCCATCTGTAAAATCATATGCATCATCACCAGTGAGCAAACTCCAAGTTGCACCACCATCCGTTGAAATACGTACATTGGCCGCATCCCAGCCATTGGTACAGGTGCCACCCACAGATGCGCCTGCAGGATCTTCAATATCCCATTTCATCTGCGCTGTGAGCGTGCCCCCTGATGCAGGGATGGATATGGAAGGCGTATCCAGGAACTGTAGCCATGCATCATTGTATCCACCAATATCTGTATCTGCACACCACCATGAGTTGCCTGCGTAGGCATTGTCTGATGAGGCATGGAAAAAGAGTGGAAGATCGTCCAGGTTGGTGATGAATACAGCATAATAATCTTCTAGAAGGTTATCCCCGTCACCATCAAAATCCGGCATGTCACACCAGAGGTCAAAGTTGAATTTGAGAATTTCATTGTCTGATGACAACTCGGGAAGCGTAATGGATGGAGAATACAGATATGTGGTCATACTGTAATTGTCATCATCATAATTAAAACTATGGGTCGGACTCGATGAAGAAACATCTGTAAGTACCCATCCTGTATCGGCTAACCACCCGGAAACATCGCCTTCAAAATCATCAAAGAAAATGGTTGTTGTATCAATTCGACTGTTAAAAACTCTTTCTACAGCTGGTGATTGATTATAAGCATTCAAGGATTGGAAAGCATCATCCGTAGCCGTTGTAGGTATCGGTTGTGCTGACCAGAGTAAACCAAGAAATACCAATAAAATAATCTGTTTTCGTTGCATGGGTTATTCCCCTTACTTATGTTATTAAAATGGATACGGCACCAATCTCAGTTGGTACCGTATCCATGTGAAACCTTTGAATGTCTGCCCCGGTCTTACTTCATTAACACCAGTTTTTTGGTTTTCGTTTGACCTGCATAGTTCATGGTATAGAAATACACACCGCTTGCAAGGGATGAACCATCCACAGTCAATGCATGATTTCCTGTGGTCTGATGTTCATTCACAAGAGTCTGTACTTTTGTTCCCCTGAGATCAAAAAGATCTATACTAACAACGCCATCACTCTCGATTGAATACTCAATAGAAGTGGTGGGGTTGAATGGGTTTGGATAATTTTGTGACAATGTGAAGTTTGATGGTACTTGCGTTTCATTGTCTGTAGACGCAACAGGATCCATTAAATGCCCAACATACACGCGTTGTTTGAAGTCTTCAAAGTTGGTTCCACCTACAGTGTTCACACTGAAGTCTGCCATCTGGAACATGAAGTAGGCATCTTCTTCAGTTGCGTATGGCGCGAAATGAGGACTCATTTCAAAATTATCTTCTGTAATGGTTGATGGAGTATTGGTCACATTTCCATAGTCCGTCCAGGTCATACCGTAGTCAGTCGATTTTGATACGTAAATATCAATATCACCGTATGTACCATTTGACGTATCATCCGCTACGGATGATGCAGCCCAGATGACACTGCCATCAGGAGACATGGCCATATCCGGATACATATATTGCCATCCGCTGAATTCACCATAAACATAGGTGCCGTTCCATGATACGCTCATGTCCCGAACCTGTGAGGCTACCCACGTATTTTCATTTTCGGGTGTGGGATTGTAAAGATGGTACTGACCTGTTGCACCTTCGATGGATACCCAGATTGTGCTGTCTGATGCGGTAATCACCATATTTGATAAAATATGAAGTCCTCCATCATTGTCTACTTTTACATCGTAATCGTACCCTGCAAAGGCTTCATCCAATACAATCCAGGTTGTATCATCATTTTCATCAATACTGTAAAGTGAATCACCAAGAAGACCAGCATCTGTCATAATCTCATTAAGGATATCATCAGGAATGTAAGAATACCCTGATCCATCGATACCACCAGATGAAGTCCATGTTGCGCCATAATCTTCTGTTTTCTTGTAGAAAAATGTATGAAGTGCTACTGGTCCACCGGTATCTGAATCATGGCGATAGCTTGACATTGCAACATAGCCTACACCGTTGTCATTCACATGAAATTCAGGTCCACCGGTATACCCGGAAGTGAATCCGTCATTGGGAATATCCACCAGCAAGTATGGTGCAGACATTCCAAGAAAACCAAAGAGGTAATAGTTGTTTCTAAGCAGATAATATCTGTCTGGACCCAGGCTTTCCCCAAAGAGAGCAAGCATCACTTCATAGGATCCGTTGTTGATCATCTGTGCTTGGCTGACCCAGAGATCCGGTGGATCACAGGGTAATGTCTGACAGCCAGTGTTCAGATCATAGACAGGAGATGCATAACTGCCACCAAGCCATCCGAATTCATCGTAGGTGTACATGGCGCGACCACCATTTTCACCGCCACCGGAGCCATCTGAAGTATATTCATTCCAGACTGGGGTAGGTTGACTTGTTGCAGTACCGGCTGCACTTGGGTACCTAGCCATTGGGGCATCGGGAGTTACACCATTAGGATAGGAATAATTCAGACCGACAGCCACCTGCCAGGAACCCGCAGAACCATCCATTGATTGTGCTGCGCCCAGCTGTCCGGAAGGTCCGTCCAAACCTGCCCATTGACGGTACACAGCCAGAAGTCCTGATCCTGGTACCCATACAAGTGGGCTTGTTGTATTGGAGTACATTCCATACCCATTTTTCGATGAATCAACCAGGACGGATTCAAATGAAAAATCCCTGCTGGTATGACGAGCAATGGGAGATGCGGGACCATAAACAGTCACCTGTTCATTGGCCGGATCTTCTGCTCGAAAATCTGATTGAAATTTGGCTGATAGTGGTTGTTGCATTTTATGCGTTTCCCCAAAGGATAACCCAACGCACAAAATTAACCCTAGTATTATCGCTTTTTTCATAGTTGCTAACTCCAGTCTATTTAAAAATATGCCTTTATAAATTGTCGATGAAAGTAATCTTAAGTCGGGCACATGTCAAGTGCCAGAACTGTAATTAGTGTTTCATGTGACCTGAACCTTAAAATTCGAAATTGAGACCGAACTGGTGAGTGGGTTCAATGGTGGAATTACCTACAAATGCATAATCTACCGATAAGGCAGATCCACCAAGCTGGACATTCACTCCACCTCCTACGGCCATCCCCATGGTATCATGATTCAAATGACTCCCACAACGGATAAATGCAAACTCGCCATATCCATATTCTAATCCAACACTGCCATGCATCACATAATCATTGGACTTGATCCCATCCACCGCCACTGTCAGGCGATGAACATCACTCTTGATGAAATGGCTCTCCTTACCCATGATATCATTGGAGACTCCAATACGGAACGTCAATGGCAATGGGAATGATTCTGTGACCTTATGCAACTGTCCATCAGGATCAATACTGTCAGGTACTGTCTCTACAAGTCCTTCTCCATGATACTGTACTTCTGGTCCAAAATTCGTCACACTCATCCCAAGGTTAAATCCATACAAACCTGTGTCAAAGTTTGAACCAATATCAAAAGCCACTCCCTGCATGTATACCGTATAGATATCATCACGGATATAATCCAAGCTCATGCCGATCTTCAACCTGTCTGTCATTTGACGGGCATACACTATCTTCAGGGATTTACTCGATACATTGAACTTCTCCCCTGTCCCATCTGGATACACTTCATTCGTCACATCCATGGGACCACTGTCCAACCAGAACAGGTGAATACCAAAATAATCTGAACCGGATAACCGTACACCATAGGCCAGTACATTATGACTGATGCCTACCATATACTCTGTGCGGGAAAAATACGTCTCCATGTTCTTTACATGGCCCACAGATGCAGGGTTATAGGGAATACCCTGGACACCCCTGCCATTGGACGTGAATGTCCCTGCCATACCGATGGCGCGGGCTCCTGTCTCCAGTTTTAAGTAGTTCCCTGCTGACTGGGCGACCTTACTCACCACATCTGGAATATCAGGATACTGCCCTAATACCAGTGAAAGAAAAACTGCTGCTGTTATGGATCGTCGTATACTCATTACCGCACCACCGCAAATTTGCCTACATGTTTCTTGTCATCACTCTCCACCACATAGATATATAATCCCGGCGCTATCTCCTGGTTGTTCTCACTGCGAAGATTCCACCAGAGATTTCCATCAAAATCATTATCATGCTCCAGCGCTACGACTCTTTCACCATAGGCAGTAAATATCTGAATTCTACATTTTTGCGGCAGGTGCGTAAACCGAAGCCTTCTTGTATCTGCTGATTCATTAAATGCAGACCGTACAATATATGGATTTGGAACAACAGAAATGGTTTCTAGCTCATCCTGTGTCACTTCATGAGGTCTTCCAAGAGCAGACATATCAGCAAGCCAACTGTCCCCATCATTAAAGAATTTCTTGGTTTTGATGATGACAAAATCGCCATTTCTCCAGGGATAATGAGGTTTCCAAGGGTTCTCATTGATACCATCGCTGTCGTTATCTATAAACTCCTGTGGGGTGATGCTACTTGTAATAATTTCGGAAGCACGCCAGATCATTCCTTCATAAGTCACCCTGTCGCCGGGGTTGTACGTAATCCCCGCTGACCAGGCTGTGTCCAGTACAGGGAATGCCACGTCATAATTGTACTCTATATACAAATTGTAAGTGGTTTGTGACCTGAGTGTACCACCTACATTAAGTGTGTCTGCCCTGAAGGTCAGTTTTTCATTGGATGTCCAATAGCAATCCTGATAGCCAGGATCTGGGTTACTGGGATCCGGGGTTCCGAACAATCCAAGATCAGAATGGAAAATTCCAATTGGTTTTCCAGTAGTCATATTGGTGATCTTAAACGGCAACTCTGCCTTTAACAATGGAAATTCACCAATACATCCATTAGGTGGAATTGTGGCCAGCACAGTATCAACAGTAGAAGAAGAAAATTCAATTTTGTAATCAAAACCCGGCTTCAACTGATAGGCATTTGAATTAAAGTACTCCAATTCAAAATTCAGGGCACCAATGACTGAACTGTCTGCATTCCATTCCAATTCATGAATGGGTGAAAAATCTTCCTCTAAATCGATAATAGATTGAGGAGGATTTTCAAACTTTACTCGAATGCCATCGAATACGGTACTCCAGAAATTCTGTGGACCATTTGTGGGTTGAACAATGGCTTTATAATTAGGAACATACACCGTTCCACCGTTTAATTCCGCGCCCGGGAGATTCATCAATGTATCAATGGCACCAGCTGAATAGGCAGTTGTGTCATACCCAATCACGTCCACAGCGCGCTGGGAAACAGAATCATCCACTGCATACACATACACATATGGATCTCTATTTGCCATTTCCTCCACAGGGTTGGATGGCAGCCATGCATTCACTTCAAATTTGATAAGATCAGAAACCAGGTCATCCTTATCCGCAACAAAATAATCTATGGGTCCGTTGCCTGAATTGTTGTCATCAGGAACGATAAAGCTGGAAATATCATCGGGATCGGGAAAAGTAATATTACTTGAATTATACCCGGGGATAACGGTAGCAAAGTTTCGGTCGAGATTGCTGGTGCCCAGAGGAGATTCGAGGCTTTTATACCCGTTACCTTCTGCATCTGTAACATATCGATCGGGATTGGTTTTCACCCACATGGTATCGGCATCAAAAAATCCATCACCATCTGGATCTGAATATTCAATGGTAAACGTACGCAGGCCCAGATCAAAGGCTGTAACACA
This sequence comes from uncultured bacterium, assembly GCA_964344305.1. Lineage (GTDB taxonomy): Bacteria > Fidelibacterota > Marinisomatia > Marinisomatales > JABMOV01 > JABMOV01. Next base: position 14,136 of record CAYFMT010000016.1, read on the forward strand.
ATAGGTGTATTCAATGCCATCAAATACATCTTCATCAATAAACCCATTGGCCAAGCCTGTATTTTCTCCTATTGAATATCGTATATTGTACGGATCAGGTCCTGTGTAACTTGTGTCTCGAGTCAATCCATTCCCACAGTCAGTGTAGGAATAAATACAATGATCTTCATCCTCTTCCTGACTGAGGTCAAATTGTGCATAGGGTCGCCAACCAACAGTGTCCCCGTTGAAATCGTACATAACGTCCGAAGAAGAGCCCCATGTTTTTCCGCCATCGATGCTTCTGTAAACACGGTACCCCTCAAAATCTGCATAGCCGGTAGCACTATCGATGGATGTCTGTGCAATATTATCCCAGGATACAAATATTTTTCCATGCTCTACAGTGGCATACAGGGTTGGTGTTTCAGGAGGTGTCATATCGGCAGGATCAATCAGTGTCTGGGACCAACCAAATGATAGCAGTAATAAACCAAGTATTCTTTTCATATTCAATCGTGCCTTAAAATTCGAAATTGAGACCGAACTGGTGAGTGGGTTCAATGGTGGAATTACCTACAAATGCATAATCTACCGATAAGGCAGATCCACCAAGCTGGACATTCACTCCACCTCCTACGGCCATCCCCATGGTATCATGATTCAAATGACTCCCACAACGGATAAATGCAAACTCGCCATATCCATATTCTAATCCAACACTGCCATGCATCACATAATCATTGGACTTGATCCCATCCACCGCCACTGTCAGGCGATGAACATCACTCTTGATGAAATGGCTCTCCTTACCCATGATATCATTGGAGACTCCAATACGGAACGTCAATGGCAATGGGAATGATTCTGTGACCTTATGCAACTGTCCATCAGGATCAATACTGTCAGGTACTGTCTCTACAAGTCCTTCTCCATGATACTGTACTTCTGGTCCAAAATTCGTCACACTCATCCCAAGGTTAAATCCATACAAACCTGTGTCAAAGTTTGAACCAATATCAAAAGCCACTCCCTGCATGTATACCGTATAGATATCATCACGGATATAATCCAAGCTCATGCCGATCTTCAACCTGTCTGTCATTTGACGGGCATACACTATCTTCAGGGATTTACTCGATACATTGAACTTCTCCCCTGTCCCATCTGGATACACTTCATTCGTCACATCCATGGGACCACTGTCCAACCAGAACAGGTGAATACCAAAATAATCTGAACCGGATAACCGTACACCATAGGCCAGTACATTATGACTGATGCCTACCATATACTCTGTGCGGGAAAAATACGTCTCCATGTTCTTTACATGGCCCACAGATGCAGGGTTATAGGGAATACCCTGGACACCCCTGCCATTGGACGTGAATGTCCCTGCCATACCGATGGCGCGGGCTCCTGTCTCCAGTTTTAAGTAGTTCCCTGCTGACTGGGCGACCTTACTCACCACATCTGGAATATCAGGATACTGCCCTAATACCAGTGAAAGAAAAACTGCTGCTGTTATGGATCGTCGTATACTCATTACCGCACCACCGCAAATTTGCCTACATGTTTCTTGTCATCACTCTCCACCACATAGATATATAATCCCGGCGCTATCTCCTGGTTGTTCTCACTGCGAAGATTCCAGAAAACCGCACCCACATTGGGATCATCGTGCTCAATGGTATTCACATATTCTCCATTAACGGTGTACACATGAATGGTGGCCTGTTCCGGTAGATTGGTAAACCGGATAGATCGTCTTACTTCTGATTCATTCATTCTGGAATGAACGATATACGGATTGGGGACCACATTAACATTGCTCAAATCAACCTGAGGACTGGATCCGGGATACACCGTTACAAAATTGGGATCCAGAATGGTGGTCCCCCGGGAGTTTTCAATGGATGAATAGCCATGTGGTGTTGACCAGTGATCAGGATTTGCCTGAGACCAGATTGTATCAGGGTCAAATCCGCCCTGATTGCTGTCATAATTCCAGTCGATGACATAATCCGAATCCACGCCCATATCATAGGCTGTCACTGAGTAGGTATAAGCCAGGCCATCTACAACCTGTGTATCCACCCAATAATAATTGTATTCCTTGCCATTGATGACCGTATCCTTGCGAATGGATTCAAATCCGGTGTTCGACCCCAAACTGAACCAGGGTGCATGGGGATCAGGACCTGCCACATCACGACCACGTATGTCACCGGAATCACAGGAATCAGGAGCATAGATACAATGGGTAGAATCTTCCTCTACGCTCAAATCATATTGTGCAACAGGTTGCCAGCCAACATGAATATTTCTATTGTCGAGAATCTTCTTATCCGGTGTTCCCCAGGTGGAACCTTCATCGGTGCTTTTGTAAATCTTGTACCCTTCAAAATCCGCATAGCCTGTTACCACATCCTTGGATGCTTCTGCGATATCGTCCCAGTAAAGGGTGACCCTGCCCGTTTCAATGCGCGCAAGTACATTAGGTCTGGTCGGTGGAGTATATCCCTGGTAATGAGAATTGTACATGATCTGGGCAAACTTTGCATTGGCTTTCAGGTCTTGCTCATTCTGTCCAAATATGATACAAAAAGAAAATGGTACTTCTTCACCCACCGGGAAATCAAACGGACCACAGCTCATGATCAACACACAGTCCAGTCCATCCGGTGCAAATTCTTCCAATCCCTCTAGGGAATCAAAATGTGGATTGAGGTTGATATCCAGATCTGTTTCCTCGTTGGGGGTATGGAAATGCCAGGATTTTTCATCGTCTGTTAAATTGGTTGTGTCTCCGGAAATCACTTTCAATAGAATTTCTTCTTTATTAAGTGCCTGAGGTCTTCCAGGAGCACCAGCGCAGCAGTTTCCATTGCTTTCACCGGTGACTACACCGGGACGATTGTACCAGTCAAACCAGTGCCAGTCCGTCATTTTTAGTTTTTCCCCGGGATAAATATCAACAATCCCATCAAGATTTAAATCCACTTCCGTGGTGGCCAAAGGTGAATCCAGAAGCTGGGTTGCCACCATCCCCATATCCGTTACACCGTTGCTGTTTCCATCCTTGTCCTCAATGATGGCCATACTGACACGTAACAGCTGTCCATTGACCTCGACACAGGGTTCTGTTGTATCTGTCAGACAGTCGTAATATCTCATAAAATCATCTGCATTGGTGTGTGGCCAAAAGCTACCATTTATATCCGTGGATAATACATCAGCATCCATGTAAAACCCGAGATACACACCTTTATAATCGAATCCCTTGCCCCGGTTCAGCTTGGTACCATCAGGCATAATCATTCCTTCATGGGAAACACCATTTTCATCGACCCAGTCGCCGCTTTCATTGCGAACCTGGACTGTGACGAACATGATATCCTCAGCATAGGCAACACCGTATGAATGGGCTGCAGACATAACACGAAGCCCCAGTGGATAACCAGTCTGGAGGTACTCATTATTGGTATTCACAAGATTTCCACGGTGAGCCCATCTGTCATCAAATTCCATATACACATCTGTGTCGGAGATAAAACGTCCTTCAACAGGTTCCCAGCAATCGGGATCTGCACGATTCCCGGTACAACCATCAGGCCACTCAGAAGGATCGAGTGCACCCAGATAATCCTCTGCCCACCATCCGGGCCAAAACGCTTCCGTTGCCCCCGTTTCCTCATTCATGCGCGTGGGCCATGTCTGGGAATAATTGCTGTGAGCAAGCAAAGGATAAGGGTCGTCACTATCGGTGAAAGGTGTATCACCAAATATATCTCCTGCAGAGATAATGGTATTGTGTGTATTCTCCCGTGCTTTCGTGGAGGCATGCCAGTCAGTATTATTGCTCGGATTGTAGCGGGTAAACCAGGACTCCAGTGACGTGGCTCCATAGAACACATAACGGTCATCTTCTGTCCATTCTTCCTTGTCTTCACCATAATCATAAATGTCAAATTCACTGGTTCGTTCTTTCAAAGCTGGTCGCAAACCCCAGGGATATATTAACCCGATACGCGATGTAGACTTGTTTGGGTCTTTTGTGCGTTCTTCAAGTGCCTCAACTCCCAGAAAAATCCGTTCTCCGCCCGGGTCAATCCCCCACTGGTAAATATTGTCAATAGAAGTCATGGATGTTTTTTCTTCGCCAACAACACCGCGGTCATCTTCATAATCAAACACTATGCCTACAAACGTTGTATCCCCATCGTCAAACCAGGCATCGTAAGCATCCTCTGAAGCAAACACCTTAATGGTATTGTTATTGGACCCGGGGTTTTCCTGGACTTCGTCCCAGGTAAACCGGCTGGTATACAGTTGACCTGCTACACCTGCCACAAATCCAACGTGAGGCAGATAGGTGAAATCACCCCAAAGGCCAGCAGGATGTACATCCCAGTCAATATAGTTCCCATAGTTTCCTATGGCGTTTTTAACCTTGCCCTGTAGGAGATACCCGCGAGCACGATCATTCATTGGATTTGTTGGAAATGGATGATCCCCAATCCTCTCGGTAGATGATGGGATTCTATGTTGTTCAACATAGTTTTCAGGTTCCCTTGGCTCAGACCCAGAGAGAATCATTGATAAAAGCGTGAAGGGTATTAAAATTCGTTTCATAATTATGCCTATTTGAAGTCCACCCTGATAAAGAAGTTGAATTCACGTGGATTACTATACATCCAAGGATTGTCATAAAATGAACCTGATTTATCAACTTTCTCTGCAGGTAATCCTACTGCATCAGTATAATATTCTCCAGGATCATCTGCCGTACCAGTAAGTGCATAAACATCCAATTCATTTCTAATATCAAATGCATTGAAGATGTTCAGACCCATGGACACCTTGAAATCATTCACTATAATGCCTTTCTGGAACATTATATTCGCCTGTTTAAATGCAGGGGATCTTTTGGTATTTATGTTCTTTTTATCCTCTTCTGGTTTATTACCATTCCAGATAATGGGAGTATAAGGATATCCTGATTGGTAAAATAGATTCATCCCTGCCGAAACACCAAAAGGAAGAAAAGTATAAAATGAAGCAGCGAAGTCATGTGTTCTATCATATGGCATAAGAAATTCATAGCTGGGTGCTCCCTTATATTCTTCTCCTAAACTCTTGAAATCATATGCGCTATTTCCTTTTGCAGTGGAATAGGTGTATTGAATCATGGCATGAACAAGCTGACCACGGTTTTGAAGTGTAAAGTCGATTCCTTTCGCGCTTCCATAATCCTGGTTGTCAGCCACCTGATAATCATACACGCCGGATCGGCTGTATTTATACGTTACCATCTGATCCATGTTTTTTACCCATCCCATGAGTGAAAAGGCCCAGTGACGGGTAAATTGAACATTAAATCCAAATTCATAGGATTGGTTTCTGGATGCATTCATGGTTGGATTTCCAAGAGCTCCACCGCTTTCTTCAAACAACGCTTCTGGATCCTGGAGCCTGTTTGTATTTAAAAAGACATTCTGATATACTGGAGTCTGATAATAGAGACCATAACTGAATACGAATGTAGATTTATCTGTGATAACATGACTGATACCCAGTCGAGGACTGATCTTATAAAACCACTGGGATTCATGCATGAACACACGTTCATGGGCAAATCCTGGATTATCGTTCACCGGCTCACCAGAATCCCATTTTCCATTCTGATTTACATCCGAATAGTACCAAGGCTTATCTGGGGAAAGTCCACCGGTGGAATCAGACCAGATATTGGTGTTATAGTTCACAGCATCCAGTCGAATACCTGCATTCACCACCATCCAGGGCACTTCGTAGGTGTTCTGAAGATAAATACTAACTTCTTCCGGCTCACGGAAATCATCCCACTTATCATTGCCATTGGCATCCTCAAAATCTTCACCCTTGTCCCATTGACCATTACTTTCACCAAAATCCGGTCCCTCATATTCTTCATCTGTAGGCAGCAATCCGTCAGGACCTGTGTCTTCCCAATATTCCGCAAAGGATTGGACAATGGCTCCATCTGTTCCAAGCCAGGGATTGGTTACTTCGTAGAAATTCAGCTTATGCGATTTGTAATCAAATCCGGTACGCAACCGCCATTCATCCGTCATCTGACTTGTTACATCGATTCGGATCTCATTTGTAACGGCACGCGATGTACCATAAAACCTGTCATGACCACCAAAGGCACGACCTTCATCCCATGATTCACCAAAGCTGGGCATATAGTAGTATGGATTATTCGCCCTGCCGTCGTATCGAGGTCCAAATTGGGCTCCCAGTCCCCAGCCCCACCACGGGTCTTGTTCATATTGAAGATCAATATGGTGATAATCAAAAAATTTATTCTCGTCATATTCATACATGGAAGGGAACAGCCAGTAGCTTCCATCCCTGTAATAGGCTTCCTCAACAAACTCTGGACCATCCCATTTGCCATTGCCATTTTGATCATGGTTTGAGTTGAAGCCATCTACACCTACATCAAAAACACCGTTACCATCTCTATCATCGAAATCTTCTGCAACTTCCCAGTTATAAATACCTGGAGTGGCACCATAATACCAGCCGGAATTGTCATCCCTGCGCGTGTAGTAAAGTGTATCACCATTTTGAGAGGTTGTATACGGCACCACGTATGGATTGTATGGATCAGAAATACTTTTGTTCGGACCGGCAGGATATCGCCATTCGTACCAATCAGGATACCCATCCGAATCGCTGTCTTCCCAGCGAACGCCCTGGAACTGGTCCTGTGTAAACTGGGATAATCTTAGTGTATAAAATAATCGCTTTGTGAGGGATTGGTTCATCTCAAATGTGTATCGGCGTGTATCACGGAACAGCTCATTTTGTCCATTGTCCCAATAGAGGAACTGGGTCTTAAAGCCTTTCCTGTGGGCATTCACATCCCAGAAGGATACATTGAATCGTAAGGTGTTTGAATGGCGATAGGCTAATTTTGCAAACACATCGTAAGTTTTGTCAAAACCAAATCCACGGAATCCCTTTACATTATCCCATGGCTGTACCAGGTTTTCCCTGTTAATGGTATTTGCCGGGTCTTCAGGATTATTTTCGTATGCAATGTCATCAAATTCCAGTACACGATAGTTTTCACGGTCTGTCCATTGGCCAGAGAACCAGTACGTCAGTTTGTCGAAAAACGGTATTGGTCCACCCAACCCAAGGGTATAGTCGTTGTATCCACGAAGCTCATCATACTTGTTGCCCAGACCTGCACCCACCATGCTTGTTTCGTACTTGAACTTGTACCGGAAATCTTTTGACCCGGTGGCCGTGTGCATATTAGAAACAGCGGACATGGCATCACCATACTCAGCGTTGAATCCTCCAGGTTGCCAGTCAAATTCTGCCACGGCAAATAGATTTAAGCGTGTCCCATTGCCAATACCTCCAAAAATGGGATTTCGTATATACAATCCATCGATCATGTACGCAATCTCACCGGCACGACCTCCGCGGACATGGACTTCTTCCAGGCCACGTTCTTCATGGTCCGGGATACCGGTTGTCATACTCTCAACACGGACTACACCGGATTGAAGGGAGTACAATTCTGTCAAATCCCTGATTGGAAGCGCCTCGATGGCTTCCTGGTCCACAGTGATCTTTTTTGCCGTGTTCCCTTTTTCAACCAGTTCTTTTTGTCCTTCAACAATGATTTCATCACCTTCAATGGCTGCTATGGGAAGTTTGAAATTCAACCAGACTGTCTTGTCCATGATCACATCAACATCTGTCCGGGTCTGGGACTGGTATCCAATCATCATGACCCTTACATCATAATTACCCACAGGAATATTGATAATTATGTAATTGCCATCCAGATCTGCAACAGCTCCCATTCCAAGCGCAGGCAGGTACACCTGAGCACCGGGGAGCGGATCGCCTTCAATGTCTGTTATTCGACCTCTGATGGTACCATCTGTCCCGGCAAGCGCTATTCCAGTCAAAGTCAGTAAAAGTAGTGGAAGTATAAATCGTTTCATGTTCTGCATAGACCTTATTCCTCAGGTATCATCACACGTTGAAAACCAAATACATGGTTTATCTTATAAGGATCATTTTCAAATTCAGGCAGGGATTGAAAATCCTGCAATTTCTTTACATGCCTGTCAGTCAGGAAGCGTCCCAGCCTTCCGCTGTTACCTGTTCTCGTAAACTTGCCCAACTCCCATTTAGAGATACCGTACCATACTTCATCCTCCCGTTCAAATGGATCGATCCAGTTTTCTAGAGGAAGAGGCTCGGTCCATCGGATGAGTAACTCATCGCGCACGATTCCCATATCCCTGGCAAGCCATGTTATATCCCTTGAACCAAATTCAACACCGGTTCCAACCAGAGTCATGGTTAACGTTCGTGTCACCTTGAAGCAGTCAAAGAATGTTGTATCTGCAGCAGGACATTCAGACGGGTCAGTCACTGCAAGATCTTCGTCTCCATAGCATACCGTGGTACCATTATCATCATAATAACGCTTTAACTTTGCCGGACTGGCGACGGTGTCTGCTTCCACCATGAAAGATTTTTCAATCTTGTAGATGGCCACAGAGGTGGTATCAAAATATTCCTCCTCGATAATCTCCCCATCTCGAAGCTGTCCATTCACTGTAAAGTAAATCACTTCATCCACAATATCATTTGATGCCCAGAAATCAAGTATAAACCCATCTGGGACAAAATAGGTTGGATGCGTCAACTGATAGATATGTTCGTTTTCCTTAAACAAGAGGTAATCGTAATACCGCTCACCTGTAAAAGTAGTCCAGTCCGTTTTGGTAATAAAATAGTCACCGCCACTGTTGGAGGGAACATGTTCAATTACTTGGTTAGTGTAGAGTGTCACGAGGGAATCCATGTCATCCACGGTACGATCCTGCACATCATCCACCGTTACTGTCTCAATGATTTCTGCATGAGAATTGCCCCATCTGTCAATGATTGAATCTCCCGGTTCAACATGAGCCATAACATTGGGATTATTCAGGTCTTCCCATGAAACGAGTAGATTGTCCGGTTTCTGAGTCAGGATATATAATTCATTGGATTGTGCTACACCGTCCTCATTCTCATCTGTAAACTGCTCGGCCGATGAAGATAACCCGTATCCTGTATCGTTAAATGGCTCACCCAGATCATAGACACCATTTCCTTCAAGAGTATCAGCCGTATTGGGCAATCCATCGAGACCATAATCAAAAAAGTATTCAGCCGTATCCCGTACCCCGTTGCAGTTTCTATCCTGGAAAGGTTCATCGATCTGGTATCCGGGAGTTCCATTATAATCCAGGAATGCTTCCGCCGGATCCCAGACACCGTTGCCATTATCCATATAGCCTGCATCATCCCATTGACCGTTGTCGTTACAGTCCGTGCTCAACCTGTGCATGAGCAATTCGCTATTCAATTGTGTTCTTACGGTCTGGAATGTATGGGTGAACGGAATGGTGGAGCTTGTATAGGAATAAGTAGTATCCACCCACTCAGACTGATCCACAAACATGATTCCGGATGAAATCAGAGGAGTATCCACAACGGCCTGGTAGGACCGTGAAAGAAGTGTATCAGAATAATGTACCACAACGGATTGCACACCACCATTGGCTGTTTGCACTTCGTAGCGCATATCTTCCACTTCTATTCCCGGTTCATTATGATTCCAATTGAGAGCTGTGATATTGGTATACTGCTGGGACATGATCTCAATGGAATCCTGTAGAATCATTTGCACATCGGGGAGTGTATCAATGCTGCTCCTCTGGGTATAAGCAACATCGGATGGTTCAATTTCTGCGAGATATTCAGGGAAATTCTTCAATGTAAGGATAGGGGGTTCCTGTCCAAAGAGTGAAAGATATTCAGGATAGGGTAAATTATAGTTTGTGTTATCGAAAATATAAAATTCGGCATTGATGTTGTCAGCAAAGTTGTAGAAATAGGAAGAAATGTTCCCTTCCTTTCCATTCCCAACGGATGATTCATTCAATGTATTGGTTAATTCTTCTGTTTCGTCGGTGTTTTCAACCGATTCTTCACAGGCAAAAGAGGTGAATAAAATCACCATTGCAATTGATAGTGTCTGTAATAATTTCCGAGGCATGATTTTTCGCAGATTTTTGAAAAAGAATGGCGAAAATATACACCTTAAGACGCCCTTAATGAACAGATTAATTTCATGAACAACCATCTATCAACTCGAACTGTTGTCTTTGTGACACTTATTTTTTTTCACCTGCTATTTGCAGTGGATGCATCCCCTGAGCGAATTCAATTCGATCAACCGGACGGTTCCACATTTTTTGGACATGTCCGTGGAGACGAATGGGCCGGCTGGCATGAATCAGATTTAGGCTTCCCAATCGTCAAGAATCAGGATGGCTGGTGGGTCTACGCTTCTGGTGTAGATGGGAATCGATTGATCGGTTCTGGCAGTATTGTTCATGCAACAGATAATGCTGACAACCTGGCTGCAAGCGGATTTTCACCGTCCCTTCGTCCACAGCGCATTCATCCAATTGTGGATACACCGGTACCCAATCTCAATGCGGTGCGAAGTGACACATTTCTCGTTCCCCTGCTTTTGGTGAATTTCCCTGATTATCCAAATCAATACGGGGATGATACTTTTGATGATATCATGAATTCAGTTGATACCTATGGCCACCCTAATCATCCCGGTAGTGGAAGTTTTCGCGATTTTTATCATGAAATTTCTTATGACCAGTTTGATCCCATTTCTACGATTGATGGGTGGTATACCACTCAGCATAATCATGATTATTACGGGTATTCAAATGGCTACGATCGTTTACTGCCCATGATTCGTGCACTGGTGGATTCTGCTGAAGCAAATGGTATGGACTGGTCCCAGTTTGATAATGATGGTGATGGCACCGTGGATGCTCTGAATATAATTCATGCCGGTCCCGGGGCAGAACAGGGCGATCACAGCAACATCTGGTCCCATAAGTGGTCCCTTTCTGCTGCAGGGCTTCAGGTTCAATACGATGGTGTATGGATCAACAGTTATACCATGAACCCAGAAATCCAGAGCAATAACATTGTGGCCATCGGGGTTATTTGTCATGAATTTGGTCATGCATTAGGCCTGCCGGATCTTTATGACACGGATTATTCCTCTACCGGGTCAGGAAAACTGGCGCTTATGGCCAGTGGATCCTGGGGAACCGCAGGGAATACACCCTGGTATCCTTCTGCCATGAATGCCTGGTGTAAGGCAGAACTGGACTGGGTAGATGTCATGACACTTAACGTTGACCAGGCTGGTGTAGAGGTGGAACAATCTTATACATCCAATACAGTTTTTCAAGTTGACCATGTCACAGATGATTCAGAATACTGGCTTATCGAAAATCGACAAAAAGTTGGTACAGATGTCAATATGCATCGTGCGGGTCTCCTTTTCTGGCATATTGATACAGAAAAAACATCCTCTGGATGGAGACCAAACAATGATGAGCCTCATTACGGTGTGGGTCTTGAACAGGCCGACGGAATGTATCATTTAGAAAACAATGGTGGTAGTGATTCCGGTGATCCTTTCCCCGGGGCCACAGACAATCGTTCATTCAGCTATAATACTGTTCCTGGAACAGAAAGCTATTATTTTAATCCCTCCATGATATCCATGGACAATATTTCCGACCCGGATTCTATCATGACATTTGATCTGACATTTAACGAGTACCTGCTCGCTACCATAGGTGTTGAAAATGGCAGCGGTCCGGCAAATGGAATTGGTTCTTTTGAGCTTTCTCTGGAAAACGATATGGTCCTCAACATGATGGATTTCGAACTCAATTTTAATCCGGATATTTTCGATATTACGGACGTGGAAGCCATTGGTCGAGCTACAGTGGACTCCATAACAGTTTCAGAAAATGTTTTTGAATTGCATAACCCACAAATTGCCATAGGAGACGGTGGGATTATCCGTGTTTTCGTCCAGACTAATTCCGGTACAAGCGGATCTTCTGAAGTGTCCTTTGACTGGGTACATGCGGAAGATGATTCCGGGAATGGTATTGGATTCTATCTCGGAACAGGTACCTATACTTACACGGCATTACCACAGGTTATCACTGTATCAAGTGATTCAGGAACAGCAGGCAGTTATGGTAAATACTCTGTTTCCCTTTCGAATCAGATACCGATAAAGATGTTCCTCATGAACATTGATGATTCACCTGATTACCTCATTCCTTTTGCTGAAGTTTATGACGATAATAATGGGAATGGACAATGGGATGAAGGCGAATCCTTTCTTGATACCAATCAGGACAGTATGTGGACCCCATTACTGGAACCGACTGACCGAATGGCAGGATGGAATACGAATGTTTCCTATACAGCAACGGGAATCCAGGTAGCCGCCAGCACCACTGGAGCTATGGATGTTGGAGACGGTCCCATCTTCTTCATCAACAATGTGATAGATGATAATGCCATTCCCGGTGATGTAACCATTATTGTTACTCCAACCGTCATGATTGATGAGTTTGGTAACTCGGAATTATCCATTGATGTTTCTCCTGGAGTGTTTACCGTTCTTCCAGCACTTGGGAATGATCACAGCATGACGTTGCCAGAAAAGGTCTCAGTGTCGTCGAATTATCCCAACCCGTTTAATCCCAGTACGTCCCTCGATTTTACGCTGCCTGAAGATTCACGTATCTCTGTAAAGATTTATGATATAACCGGCAAAATGATTTTTGACCATGAGGAATCCCATTCACCAGGTCGGTATCAATTTACCTGGTATGGGAAAGATCGTGCAGGTAATGCGGTGTCCAGTGGCATATACTACTTGACATTTACCGCTGACGGTTTTCAGAAGACACAGAAAATCATGCTCTTGAAATAGTCGATTGGATATCCTCAAATCTATTTTGACGGAGACCTGGCTTGTATTATGCCAGATGTCTCCCTACCTTCTTTTTGGGTTTCTTGTTGCTGGCATTTTATCGGTATATATTAAACCGGAGTGGGTTGAGAGGCATTTAAGCGGTTCGGGTATGATACCTGCCTTTAAGGCCGCCATCTTCGGTGTGCCACTTCCGTTATGCTCCTGTGGGGTTATCCCTGTATCTACCGGAATTTATCGCCATGGAGCAAGCAAGTCAGCCACCACCTCATTTCTACTTTCTACACCACAAACTGGAGTGGACTCCATACTGGTTACCTATGGAATGCTTGGTCCCTTTATTGCGATCATTCGACCCATCATAGCACTCATCACAGGTGTAATCGGGGGAATATTGGTTCAGCTATTTGAAAAGGAAAGCAATGAACCTAAGCAAAAGGTGTTATCCACCGTGCCAAAATCCTCCAATGGAAAATTGAAGCAGTTGATTCAATACGGGTTTGTGACACTACCCGGGGATATTGGCAATGCGCTTATTGTGGGGATTATAATTGCAGGAGCGATTGGAGCTCTTGTTCCACCGGATTATCTGGGAGGGATCATTGGCGGGGGTATTTTATCAATTATCATTCTCATGGCAGCCGGTGTTCCTGTCTATGTATGTGCTACTGCATCCGTTCCCATTGCTGCGGGGTTCATTCACATGGGAGCCTCTCCCGGTGCGGCCCTGGCTTTTCTCATAGCAGGACCTGCCACCAATGCAGCAACGTTTATGACCATTTATAAAGTTCTTGGAAAAACCACAGCAGCCATTTACATCGCTGTGGTGGCCATCAGTGCAGTTGTAAGCGGAATGTTCCTCAACTGGATTGGTCCACACATTTCACATGTTATGCCAGCAAGCCACCATTTGCATGGAATTGAGCATCTATCACCCATCGCCAAACTCAGTGGAATACTCGTTGTGTTAATAGTTATCTATGCCACATATTTGAGTGGAAAGAAGGAAGAACCAAATATGGAAAAAACATCATCTACCACAACTCTTCGTGTGACAGGGATGACCTGTAGTCATTGTGAATCCAACGTCGAAAAAATTATCCTGGAAGATTCTGGTGTTGAAAATGTCATCGTTTCGAAAGACTCAAACCAGGCGATCATTACCGGACAGCCAGCGAACCTGGATGTCATCATTGAGGGGATTAATTCTTCAGGTTATGAAGCAGAACTGACGACATAGCCAGCGATTTTCTTCAGACTATTTTTTTGATTTATATGGTAATCGTTTCCCTGTCACCACATCTTTCGTAATGGTGATTTTTTTTACATGGTCCATGTCTGGAATGGCAAATTGAATGTCCAGCATGATTTTTTCCATAATGGATCGCAAGGATCGTGCACCGGAGTGTCGTTGCATGGTTTGATGGATGATCTCATGGAGTCCATCTTCACGAAAATGTAAATCCACACCATCCATTTCAAACAGTTTCTTGTACTGCTTCGTGAGGGCATTTTTTGGTTCGGTCAATATGTTAAAATAAGTATCAAAATCGAGGTGATCCAACGTGGTCACAACAGGTAACCGTCCAACCAGTTCAGGAATCAAACCGTATTGAACCATATCATCGGGCTCAACATACTGGAGTATCTTATCCTGATCGGTATCACTGGTGATGCTTTTCTGTCCAAATCCCATGGGTTTGGTGTTTCGACGTTTTTGAATGATTTCAGCAATACCATCAAAAAGTCCACCACAAATAAACAGAATATTTTTGGTATTTATTGGTATGAGAGGTTGTTCCGGGTGTTTTCTACCGCCCTGGGGTGGAATATTGGCAATGGTCCCTTCCAGAATCTTAAGGAGGGCCTGCTGGACACCTTCACCTGATACATCTCGGGTAATGGAGGCACTTTCACCTTTTCGCCCTATTTTATCAATCTCATCAATATAAATAATCCCATGTTGAGCTGCTGTAACATTGTAATCCGAAACCTGCAGAAGCCGAACCAGTACATTTTCCACATCGTCTCCCACATACCCGGCTTCTGTCAGAGTTGTGGCATCTGCAATGGCAAACGGCACGGACAAAAACCGTGCAAGGGTCTGTGCAATAAGTGTTTTTCCTGTTCCCGTTGGACCAATCATAAGAATATTGCTTTTTTCAAGCTCTACATCATCATGATCAGATATTGAGTGGTGGTGAAACGTCCGCTTGAAATGGTTGTACACCGCTACGGATATGGTACGCTTGGCACGATCCTGACCGATAATGTACTGGTCCAGGAAGGTTTTTATCTCCGATGGTTTATGTAGATCGAATTCCGTTGGAAAACCCGATTGAGGTTGAGGTGATAGTCTCGGTAACTCAGCCATGTCGCTTGGTGAGGATATTGTCGATGAGGCCATAGTCCAGTGCCTCATCAGAGCTCATGAAATAATTTCTATCCGTATCCCGTTCGATGCGTTTCACAGTCTGTCCGGTACTTTTTGCCAGTATTTTATTCAGCTTGACACGAAGTTTTAAAATTTCATCTGCCTGTATCTTGATATCACTTGCCTGTCCTTCTGCACCTCCCAGCGGCTGGTGAATCATCATTCTGGAGTTCGGTAAAGCAGATCGCTTTCCTTTCGTCCCTCCAGCCAGCAGAAGGGCAGCCATGCTGGATGCCTGTCCAATGCAGATGGTTGACACATCTGGTCGAATATAATTCATGGTGTCAAATATGGCCATCCCTGCTGTGACATATCCCCCGGGGGAATTGATGTAGAGGTGAATATCCCGTTCAGCGTTGTCTGATTCAAGAAACAGCATTTGGGCTACGACAAGAGACGCCACATTGTCATCGATGGGGGTGCCGAGAAAAATAATCCTTTCACGAAGCAGTCTTGAATAAATATCAAATGCCCGCTCTGAGCGACCACTCTGTTCAACGACCATGGGGATGAGCTGAGAAATTTCACGATCCGTCATATTAGACTCCTTGCATATCCTGTTCACGGAGATCTTTTGTATTGACCTTCACCGTTTTTATTTTTGCATACTCTTTCAGGTAATTTAGAATTTTCTTTTCTACAAGATCATCTTCAATTTTATCCCGATTGCTCGGTTTCTTGTAATACTGTTCAATATCTTTTGCATATTGTGGGGAACGTTCTATAAGACGGTTTACCTCATCTTGAATCTCGTCTTTTGATACTGAAATGGACTGATCCCGGATGATCGCTTTTCTCAGAAGATACCATTTCATGTTACGCTCTGCCACAGGCTGATAAGTTTCCCTTACCTTCTCATCATCCAGTTCAGAGCCAGGATTGGATTTTTTTACGTCCTCCATGAGGTGCAGGAGATAGGATTCTACCATGGAAGGTGGGTACTCGATATTTGCCAGTTCAATGAGAGCATCGGACAGTTGCCTGTCAAATGATTCTTCAGATCGTCTATCGTATTCCAACTCAATAGATTCACGGATTTTATCACGCCATGCATCGACGGTATCCAGGGCTGGATCCACCATTTTTACGAAGTCTTCATTGACCTCAGGCAATTCATGGTCTTCTACCCTCGTGACCGTTAGTTCATATTTCAGTGTCCCTTCGTCCCCGGCTGGAACATCTATCTGAGCCTTATCCTCCGCCTTCAATCCTGTTAGCTTTGCAGCCAGGTCACCGGTGAATGCTCCTTCACCAATTTTAATGTATCGTCCCTCCATTTTCTTACCAATAAGGGGCGTACCTGATTCGTCAAGTTCCTGGAGATCACACACAATGAAATGTCCCTCTTTTGCACCATCTTCAATGGTGTGGATATTCATGTATCGCGCGCGGATATCATCTATGGTGATTTCCATATCCTTCTCATCTGAAATGTAGGTCGTTTTCTGGACCTTCAGGCTGTTCTTCTTCAGGGTTGGAAGGGAAATCTCCGGTTCAATTTCAAATGAAACCTTGAAGGTAAAATCGTTCTCATAATGAAAATCCAGATCAGAGACTTCGCCCTGGTTGACAGGTACCAGTTCCTTTTCCTGTAGAGCCATGCTGTAAAATTTGTTGAATGAATCCTCGATGTATTCCATTTCAATATTGGGGAGGTAGTTTTGCAGTAAAACCCTGCGAGGGACTTTCCCCGGTCTGAAACCAGGTAATTTTACCCGTTTTGCGAATTTTTTCATGGATGCTTCGAAATCTTCTTCTATGTCTCCCCATGGGACTGTGATGTCAAGTTGACGTGTATAACTGTTTACTTCTTGTACCTGAATATCCACAATACTTCCTGATCTAGTTAAAAATTGGTGTGGAATTTACTATAGGTCGTCTTTGTTGGAAGACATGTCATGGCTATATAAAGAATATTAATAACATACGACTTTTGGGCTTCCATATAAATTATTGGACACAGGGCGATTCCCATCTAAATTCGCCCCGGTTTTTCATCGTTGAGATGGAAAACAGTTACTGACAATTAATTAGAGAGACCATTATGAACTTGTATGTAGGAAACTTATCCTATGATCTATCAGAAGACGATTTAAGAAATGCCTTTGCAGAGCATGGTGAAGTATCAAGCGCAAAAATTATTTCCGATCGTATGACAGGCCGTTCCAAAGGATTCGGATTTGTTGAAATGCCTAACGATGATGAAGGTCGTTCCGCTTTGGAAGCGCTGAACGATCAGGAATTGATGGGCAGAAACCTAAGAGTAAGCGAAGCAAGACCTCGACAGGAGAGGCCTCAACGACGTTCGTTCTAATCTTAAACGGCCTGTGAAAACAGGCCGTTTTTTTTATCTAATCTGTAACACTCCCGTATACATAAACCACATTCCCCCCAATTGTATGATATGGTATAAATCATTGTGATTAAAATATCTGTGGGTTGGCCAACCTGATAACTGGACCACACCGGCCAACAGACTTACAAGGATTCCCACAGCAATGGTCCCTGCACCTGGAACATCATTATTCCATGCTAAAGTCGTGAGAACCAGGATGAGCAACAGGGCAGGGAAATAATACATCATCACTACCCGGAATGTCATCATCTTGAAGGCAACTCTAATATAATACAAAAAGGACAATATAATTAGCGAGGAGAACACCATTGGATTACTTCCCTGCCAGGTCACCACTCCCAAAAGCAACGTAGCTGTGGTCATTCCAATTCCCACATAGGTTATTCGATTGAGATCGTCAGAAATTTTTTGTGAATAGTGTGGTCCCCAGCCATGACGAATGGATCCCGACACAGCTGAAATAGCTATGCTGATAAACGACATCCCCCAGAAACTCTGGATTGTCCATAATGGGTTTGATAACAGTTGAATACCAATGTAACACCCCAATAGTGCAATGAAACCATCCGTGATGACCGTCGTCGGTTCATGCACCTTTTTCATTCGCTACCATTCCAGGATTTGATTCAGCAGCACAACAATATCAATGGCTGTGACCTGCCCATCCCCATTCACATCGGCCATTTCTTCGGAGCATCTTCCCGGGGAATTGACATCCATAATCACGTCTGCGATGACCAGCAGATCAAACAGGTTTATTTGACCATCTCCATTTGTATCACCTGTTGCCCATTCCTCACAGGGATTCACGATCTCGATCATGGAAGGAACCTTCATGGTAATACAATGGATGGCACCATTGGCTGTTATGATTTGATTGCAATCATATCCAATAATCTCGTATCCAGGCAGGATCGATTCATATTGCGCCAATACATCGGCATCCGTGGCGAAACCATATACAGGCACATAAACTTTTTTGTTGACGAATAGGGAATTGATATATGTATAGGTTATACCGCTGTCATACGGTGGCATCAGCATTCGGATGACATTGAAGGGACGACCCTCTCCATTGGTCTCATTTTCCAGTTGGTTCGCTACCTGATTGCAAATGTTAAAATTGTCACCGGATGCATCACCTGGTGATTCATATTCTCCAACAATGATTGTGGTGTCGTTCACCACTTTCACGAACATATCAATATGCCCTGTGCCATCATTGTCCAGATGATCCGTAATGATCACTTTATGGACCCCAAAATAATCAGAGAAATAATCCTCTATCATTTCCACGGTGAGGTTTCCATCGGGATTGAATCCCTGGGATGGATCAAAAATCACATCGGATATAAGTACGGCACCCTTACCATCCAGGAGCATGTTACCACCAGCCTCTACAAGTCCCAACCCGTAATAATCCATGTTCCACAAATTGGCCAGGTCTTCTGGAAATGCATCATCCAGAGGACGCGGCCGATTGTATTCCAGATCGATGACAGCACGTGATCCATCAGGCTGGTAGATCCACCAGGGTCCATAATCCCTCATCCATACTGAATTAAGTACATCATGGATGAATTCCACACGATCCATATTCACGCCAAAAGCATTCAATTCATTTGAGACAGCATTCTGTTGTGATTGTCCATCTACTACCACCCAGGCTGTATCGGTTTCAGCCGTCTCCTTGATCATTTGTTTCACAAGGGTTGTATAACTCTCCCATGCAAAAATGATCCCTGCAACGGAGTCAAATTCTGCAGGGGCAAATACAATGGAGTCCGGTGGATCTGTGATGGTTCTATCGGACCCAATTTGGTCCAGAAGTGTTTTTTCCACTTCAGTCAATCCATGGGGTAAATTGGATTGGGCAAAGAGTGGAATGAGAAACAGTAGTGGAAGGATTCTTTTCATTTCACCGATTAAGATTTTTATAGGGAAAACTAAAAATATCTTCCTCAAATGCCTATAGAAATCAGGTGCCAGTCTGTTAGATGCCGTGTAGAACTGTCTCTTTTATACCGTCAGAATACGATGTTGGGTTTACCTTAAATCGTTTTTCAAATTTATGACTTTTGAAAACATAATCTGTGCTGTATTGATATGACATTTCTGCAAGTTCCTTCAGGATGGGTACAAACAATCCCAGGGATTTCAGCATAAAATGACTAATGACCTGTGGTTTTAGTTCCACATCCAGTTCTTTTGCAATCATATCGATCCATCCTTGTCCTGTAGGTGGATTGTCTGCCGTTGGTAAATGCCATACCTGGTTGAATGCATCATCCGTGGTACCGAGCAATGCAGTTGCCTTTCCCGCATCCGGTACGTAGGTCATGGAATGCTTATAGTCCAGGGATCGCATCCACTGGGGACGTTTTCCTTCCACCAGTTTGCTGATGACCATTTCCGTCAGGGCACTTGTGTGTTGAATGGCTGGACCATAGTAATCTGCACAACGTGCAATTAGTGCCTGAATATGACCGGACTCCACCTCATCCATTAGCATATTAGCAATGGTGGTCCGTACCTGACCCTTTTTGTTGCAGGGATTGATGGGAGTGGATTCATCCATATCACCTAACCTCGTTGGGTCGTACATGTAGATATTATCAAAAAAGACAAGTCTAGAACTCGACTCTCTGCAGGCTGCGATTGTATTTTTCATGAACATGGGCCAGTGTGATTCCCATGCCTTTGTGGAATAAGGAAACCCTACGGTGATGTATACCACTGATGACCCCTGTATGGCATTGAAAAGTGCATCCTTATCCATAACATCAGCAGATATCAATTCATCCGTAGGATTCACTTTTTTAGGGTTCCGGCTTACCAGCCTGATTTTCTCTGTATACTGTGGCAATGCTTTTGCCAGTTCTTTGCCAATGGCACCACCGGCTCCTAATATTGTTTGGGTCATAGTCATTCCTCCAGGGTAAATCAGGTTAAAATTCCAATGTGAAACCACCAACAGGAAATACCTCAAATTGCAGGATATCTGACACGGTTCCATCTGCGTTATATTGTCGATCCCAGATGTTTTCTCGATTAAACATGTTCTGGATATCGAAATAGGATATAATATTGATGTTTTTGTAACTGGAATGCCAAAGAATCATAAGATCGAAACGATGATAAGATTTCAACCGTTCCGTATTATAGTCCGCTGAAAAGTCATCATACCATCTTTGCTGGGTGTGATCATAATGCAATGGTGTGTATGGTTTTCCACCAATGTATCGGTATTTCATGGATATCTCAAGTTCATCGGATCCTAAACCCAGTATAGTACCCAGCATCCTTACAAACCCATTTCTCTCTGACAATGGTACAATATTGGTGCCTTTCAATGGAATCCGGTATCCGCCTACCAGTGAGAATACGTGCTGGTAATCGTAGGTCTGGGGATAGTACTTTTCTTCAACTGACCGTGGATCCTGCGCAAAAGCCCTGTACCACGAGTAAGACACAGTCCCGAAAAGATCCTTTGCCATTTTCTTTTGAAGGAAAACCTCTAAACCATAGGATTTCGCATGCCCTTCATTCACAAGACGATAGCTCTCATCGGTCGAGTCAGGGGTTGTATCATGCCAGCGAACCGGCACATCGGAATACTCTTTCCAATAGGCTTCGATAGTCCCCCGTGTATCCAGCGAGAAGAAATGCTCCAGACTCATCACATACTGGTCATTGTATTTGCTTCTCAGGGATTTGTTTACGTCATCCATGGCAAGGAGGGTCAGGTGAGGTTCCTGAAAATGCCTTCCATAGGCCAAATTAATACTGGATGCCGGTGAGAGCATGTAGTTCAATCCCAGACGAGGGGACAACCACGTAAAGTCCGTGTATTCAAGGTATCCGGCACGTAAACCTAGAATGGCATTCAACCGTGTCGATATGCCAACCTTCACCTGTCCGTAACCTCCCAGTCTGGGTGTGGAAATAGACTTATTATTTGTATACGCATCGTTCCTTGGTACAAACATATTGGATTTCCTGAAACGCACCTTTTCCCAACTTCCATTTGAGAACTCTGCAACATAGGTCCAGGTACCGTTCACTTCATAAATAGAATCAGGATCCGCATTGGAGATCACGGGGTAGACATTTGTCTCCCATGTTGAACGATCAATCACCGAAAAGGAATCTCCTACAGCTGCATAGTTGTATTCCCAGAACCAAATGGTGTCTGCCTCAACATAGGAATCCACTTCTGAGCCAAGCTGTTTCCAGTCTACCCCACCGCTAATCTCCAGACCTGGATTTAGTTTCCACAAAAAGTCGACTTTTGCCTGAGTATCCTTCTCAATAAAAATCTGATCTGCATAATAGACTTTATCCCGTTCCCCATTCAGTCGATAGACATCGTAATCAAAATAGGCACGGGTACCCCCTATCATGACATTCATTAATCCTGAACTACCCAGCAGTTTTTTATAATTGAAACCATACGCATATTGATTTCCTTTTACATCCACATTTTCGGCTCCCCGGCTCCACGCCTCATTTTCTCCTTCCAGATTAATAGCATCATTCCCATACACCATATTTATGGTTAGTTTATCTGTAGGAGTCAGGTCATACGTCAGTTTAGATTGAGAACTCCAATAACGTGGGACGGCAGTAAGTCCTGTGCTGGCAATTATGAGGTCCAGATAGCTTTTTTTAAATGAATTCATATAGGAACCTCTTCCATCTCCAATGGGTCCCTCCACATTAAGACCGATTCCTGCCATGCTCATGTCAATATCCTGTGAGTGCATGGTTCGGTTTCCTTCTCGGAGGGAAATATCCATGACACTGGATGCTTTATTACCATATTTTGCAGGGAACGCGCCTGCGAGGAAGTCAACTCGATCTATGAAAAGTGTATTGATCATGTTGATGGGTCCCCCACCGGTCCCAAGTTCTCCAAAATGGTTTGGGTTGGATATTTCAATATTGTCCATAATGAAGAGGTTTTCACCTGGTGAACCACCACGAACCACAATTTCATTCTGCTGATCAGAACCGGATACAACTGCAGGAAGAGCCTGCATCATTCGCTGAATATCCACGGCTCCAGCAGGATCTCTACGAATTTCATTTAAATCCACGGTTCTACTCGATACGAGGGCATCTTTTTCCTTTTCAAAATATTCTCGAGTAACTGTCACTCCTTCCATCTCAATGACAGATTGCTCGAGTTCAGCCTGGATAATTGCCGGTCTGTTTTCTACCACGCGAACATTTAGTTTGGTAATCGGTTTGTATCCAATGGCACTAAACCGCACATGGTAAAAACCTACTGGAATTCCCGGGATGTGGAAATTCCCATCCATGTCAGAAGCGGCTCCCAGGGCTGTGCCATCCAGGATCACATTGACCCCTGGCAAGGGTTGATGTGTGGCATTGTCCGTTATGGTACCCAGGATCATACCTGACTGTCCAAATACTATAGATGCAAAAAGCATCATGGTCGACAAATATTTCATGTCATTCTCCAATCTTTAATAATGATTCTATATGAGCCACATATTGCTGGAAAGCCTTTCTTCCCTTTGATGTAATGGTGTACCTGGAAATGGGCTTTCGATCACAAAATTCTTTGGTTACCTCTATAAAAGATGCTTCCTCCAGTTTGCGTAACTGTACACTGAGGTTGCCATCTGTGGCGCCAGTTTTTTCTCGTATAAAAACAAAAGGGGCATCTTCTATGGTGGACAATAATGCCAGGACGGATAAACGAATACGAGAATGAATTAGATCATCAATTTGTTGATAATCAAAATCAGCCATTCTTCGGACCTTTCACATAGAGGATGATGCCTGGTATAAGTTGTAACAGGGTCATGAGAACTACCCATAATAGTAGATTATTGCTGCCATCAACGTAAAAGAGAAGAATGGCACCCAGCCACCAACCGTATCCAAGATTTTTAACCCATTTAATTTTTATGGTCTCGCCTGTAACAAAATACCCGATGGCCAGAAGTCCCGCAATGAATCCCGAACCACTCTCGTGTTGAACGATCCCGGACCATGCGCCAAATACTCCAAAAATAATCATGGTAAGTAAAATGGACATCCACAATGTGCTTCCAATTCTTCCAATAGCTGATCCGGCGGGATTTTTCTTTATATACTGTTTTCCGTGGATATACTCGAACATAAATCCTGTACCGAATGCTCCAATCCAGTACCAGTACTCAGGTATCAAGTAAACCAGCTCCATACTAGTATAAGTGAGAATAAATGCTGATATAATAAGAATACCCCATACAATGAAATTCATTCCATGGTTATAGAAGTTCTGACGTGACTCTTCCATGATTCGCTTTATGACAGATAAATCTTCGCGCAGCTGTTTTTGGTCCATTTTTCTCTCAATTTGAATACTTTTATTTATAAAGTACTTTATATACAATGCAATAAAAATCCTGATACGAAGATCAGGATTTATGTGATTTAGACGGAAAGGGCTATTGTTTCAGACGATACACCACACCTTCAATGGTTTTAAGAAATTTCTCTACCTGTGTGGATGTATGAAAAAGAAACTCAGCCTCTTCGAATACATCATTAGGATAGAATTCCTCATCATAATCCTTCAAGAAGTTTGCCTCCAGCTTCACTGTTAGATCACGGATCACCTGTGGTGGGAGTCCTTTGCTCCTGAGAAAATTGATAAGCAGGTTGATTTTGCCATCCGATGTAAAATGAAATATGGGCAGCATACCGAAGTCAGAATCCGTCCGAAATGTCAATGTACCGTGTTCTGTTCCGCGTCCCCAGGTGATATCATCAGCGAATTGCTCAGAAAACGTTATGAATCGTTCACCAATCTTTGCAATCTCACGACTGCAAGTATTTCTCAAATCTTCTACGAATGAATCTTTATCCCACTTTGCCATGTGTCCCCCACCGAGGAAATTGTTGTTAAACCTGTTTAAATACAGTGGGAATTTAAAAAATATCGGATTCGTGTTGGTATTTAAAATTTCTGTGTGTACACTATGGGATGTATTCACCGCTGGATGGATGAATACATCCCACTCAGCTAAAATGATATAAACGTAGGTATGGATATGGAAAACCTTGCGTTTTTCAAAATCCAATCGAACGAATCAGGTGTATTCTCATCTTCCCAACTCATGTAAAGTGGAATAAACAGTCCCATATCCTCAGACCCCAGCAATAGCCCTAAATCTGTGTATGTATTAGACGTAAATCCAGAAACATCCGCAAATAGATTTACAGGTATATATGGGATATCCAGGACAACATTCAGTCCCCAGATGAATGACTCAACTACGGCCATATCATTGAATCCCTTTAAACTCGGACCATCTTTTACAAATTGCTCATCATAGATATTGATGACATTTTCCGTAGCTGTCCTGTTCAAAATCAGGGACTGTTCGAATTCAGGATCTACTCCACCAGACAAAAATGTCTGATAATGAGTTGGAACTTCATCGCTGGAAATGAAACCTCCGGTCCATAATCGTAATGATGAATACTCATTTTTCGTCCAGCGATAACGCATCGTGTTAATAAAATTCCATTTTGCGAATGAACCCCCTGATAATGCTATTTGCAACGAAGCAGATGACCCATAAGAGAGTCGTGTACTGGGCCGATTTGTAAACTGGGTTCTTGTGGAAAATGTTGTGTATGAACCGGACTCATATCGTGTATTTACCAATCCATCACCATACAGTGTTCTCTCCCTGATCTTCAGATCTATTTCCCATCTAGCCCTGGAATGAATAGACGGTTCCTTCACTAAGTTTGACTCAAGTCCCCATCCGGATGCACTTGAGTGATCAAAGTATTCTCCCTTCACTGTGATGGATTGAAATCCAAATGTTTGAAACATGGTTTTTTGTGCTGTAACGGATCCCATCAGCCTTGAATGTTCGATATCCCACATGGGAGTGATACCGAGACCATATCGATACCCGGGGATAAAACCAGAGTAAATTTTTAACCCAGGTGTCCATCCATTGTACTGATTCCATTCCGTTACCCAGGGAAGCCAGTAAAAGGTTCGATCCTTATAATCTGGTTGATCAAACACAAAGACAAAATCAAAAGATTTATTCGTGGTATTGTTGCTTCGGTTAACGTCGGGCATTTGGTCATCCGGGTCAATAACGATCTTTTCTACTCCATCTGGGACAGGTAGCGGCATGGCCTGATTCTTAATGGCAATCCACTGCCGCCCTATTTCTTCCCTGGTATTGTTGTAGTACGCCACTTCCACCGGCACTGACATGGAGCCATGGTTCGCCAGGTAATAGCTGTCGCCATCCTGGCGGACGCCATAATCAATTTGTTTAGTAGAGCCGATTGCATTTTCCCAGAACCAGGACAAATCCTCTTCAACAAACATTGAGAATGCATCTTCCAGGTCCTTTTGAGAAGGGTGTTTGAATTTCCATGCCTCATAATAATGCTGCATAATGTTATCCATTTTTTCTTCACCCAGGTAGTGCTGCAAGAATCGAAACGTGACGGCGGTCTTACCGTACACGATGGACCCATAGTTTGAGCGGGTGTATTCTTCTGCCCGAAGGTTTATGGCCTGATCATTACCTGGGTTGGCCTGAATGATATATCCCATATATCCCATGAGCCATTTCATTTGAATATTTCGGCCAATTCCTATTTTCTCCTGGACATCTTCCTGGAGCATAATGGATTCGTTCCTGTCACCATATTTCTTTTCCCAATATTTAACATTGGCAAACTCATTGAGGCCTTCATCCAGCCAGGGCGCTTCACGTTCATTGTTCCCAAGGATGCCGTAAAACCAGTTATGACCCACTTCATGCATAATGACAAACTCAAGCAAATCCCTTGTACCGCCACTTGAGATGACGGTGATATTCGGGTATTCCATTCCACCTCCAGCAGACATATCACCATCTACTGCCGTAATATGATTATAGGGATAGTCCCCGAAAAATTCACTATACCAGTATCCAGAATCATGCAGATACTCGATGGAATGTTCCCACAGGTCCGAATTTTTCGGGAGGTACATGGACCATAAGGTGATTGGCTTTGTTGAATCACCAAGGAATAATTCACCTTTTCGAACAATCCATTTCCAGTCCGCAAACCAGGCAAAATCATGGACATTTTCCTGATGAAAATGAAGGGTCTTCATCCCGGTTTTTGATCTCTTTGCTTTCGATAATTCTTTCAGTGCTTTTTTCCTGGACTTTTTATCCAGTTCATAGAGAGCATCCCCTTCTTTTGACAGGGAATCCAGCCATACCAGTTCCGATTCACCATTTACAAGATCACCGGTTGCCATGATTCTGTAATCATTGGGTAGTGTGATATGGACATCAAATGTCCCGAACTCACTGTAGAATTCTCCCATATCAAGATAGGGCATTGGGTGCCAACCATTTTTGTCATATACAGCCGGTTTTGGGTACCATTGAGTAATCTCATAATGTTGACCTGTGTGGCCCAATCGCGAAAAAACTTTTGGGAGTTTTACATAAAATGGGGTTTCGATTGTAACTGTTTCTCCTGGCTGCAGTGGAGTTGGAAGATATATTTTAGCCACATCAATCCAATCCGGATGGTATTCCCATTCCATTGATTGTCCATTGGACCGAAAATCGAGACTGTCAATGTACCCTCTTTCTTCTTCCGTGGCAAAGGTCATGCGGGAATTCCTTCGAGCCCTGAACTGATCTTCAAGTGCAGTCTGATTATTTTTATAAGCATTTGGCCACAGGTGAAACCAGATGTACTCAAGAACATCCGGAGAATTGTTTGTATACTGCAGGGATTCAAAAGCAGATAAGGTGTGAGCAGAATCATCCAGTGTGACATGGATTTCATAAGCCACATCCTGCTGAAAGTAATCAGCACCAAAAATAATGTGAAGAAGGGTAATAAGTATAACAGGTGATTTGTAATGCATGGTCTTTCCTCTAAATATGCCGGACAAGACAATCCGGATATCTTTTCGTTGTCTATTGGTTGGTGGGAATATAAAAAAATCCCGACTTACTTTGTAAGCCGGGATTCTGAGAGTCAATATATAGGAAATCTACAGATTGCTGGCCACAAATTCCCAGTTCACCAGGTTCCAGAATGCATCAACATACGCCGGTCGTGCATTTCGGTAATCCACATAGTAAGCATGCTCCCAAACATCACAAGTAAGCAACGGTGTACCTGAACCAGTCAGGGCTGATCCTGCATTGCTTGTGTTTACGATTTCCAATCCATTCTCACCTTTTACCAGCCATGTCCAGCCTGAACCAAAATTCGTGACAGCTGATTTCGTAAATGCATCCTTGAATGCATCAAAAGATCCAAAGGCATCATTAATTGCATCTGCCAGTGCACCGCTGGGTGTTCCCCCACCATTTGGCGACAGGCAATTCCAATAGAAAGTATGATTCCACACCTGTGCTGCGTTATTAAAAATACCGCCATCAGAAGATTTTATAATTTCCTCCAGGGGCATATTCTCGTACGGTGTCCCTGGGATCAAATTATTTAGATTGGTCACATAGGCTGCATGATGCTTTCCGTAATGATAATCCAGTGTTTCTGCTGAAATGTGAGGTTCAAGTGCATTCTTTGAATACGGTAATTCTGGTAGTTCGTGTTTCATGGGGTTTCCTTTCTAATTATAGTCCGCTTTGACTTTTTTTCTGCCACGGATGTATTTATCGGCATTGAGAGCGGCAATGGCACCTTCCGATGCTGCCACTACAACCTGTTTAATCTCACGGCAGAGCATATCACCTACCGCAAAGACACCCGGAACGGATGTTTCAAAATTATTATCGACGATCAGACAGGAGTCCTCGGTTGTACCCAGGGCACCTGCCAGGTAATCAATGATGGGTTTTGTCCCTGCCAAATAGAGAAAAACGCCATCTACCTCCAGTTCTTCACCAGAACGAAACCGAATGGATTTAACACTAAAATCACCCATCACACTTTCGATCCGTTTTCCATAATGAATAACAAGATTCTCGGCATTTTCTGCTTCGTCTAGCAGAGCTGCATCAATATCAAATGATTTTTTTGGATTCAATAAATGTACCGTTTTCGCAAACCGAGTCAACACCAGGGCCTCTTCCACCGCTTCATCACTGGACCCTGCCACAGCAGTGACTGCATCCCTGTAAAATGCGGCATCGCAGGTTGCACAATAGCTGACACCTTTTCCCAATAGCTCATCCTCTCCCGGGATAGATTTATTTTTCCCCATCCCTCCAGTGGACAATATGAGAGACTTGGATTTATAGACATCGCCCGTATTGGTAAACACGGCTTTATGCCCTTCTTCGTCCAACCTAACACCCTGGACTTTTGTTTTGATTAATTCTGCACCAAAAGATGTGGCCTGGTCATGCATCCTCTGGAGAAGCTCAGAGCCGGATAATTCTTCAGGTACACCGGGGTAATTGGCAATTTTGTGAGTCATTCCCAGTGCACCCGCTGTCATGGATTTATCCAGGACCAGTGTTCTCAGTTTTGCCCGGGAAGCGTAAATGGCTGCAGATGCCCCGGCTGGTCCACCCCCAATTACGATTACGTCGTAAATGTTTTCTTCCATCTTTTCAAAAATGGAGGCCATGCGGACATGGCCCCCTTTGTTGGTTATAAGTTATCAGCGTTTTCTGACAGATAAGAGGCTACGCCTTCTGCGTTGTCTTTCATACCTGACTGTCCTTCTGTCCATCCTGCAGGACATACTTCACCATGCTCCTGATGAAATGCAAGTGCATCCACCATACGAAGCATTTCATCTACATTTCTGCCCAGTGGTTCATCATTAATGACTGCGTGACGTACAATACCATCTTCATCAATGAGGAATGATCCGCGCAATGTGATGTCCCCACCAACAGTGGATTCGTATTCTTCTTCTTCTGTTTCGATAAATGCAGGTTCAGAATTCATCAGAACATCATAGTCCCGTGCAATATCCTTGGTTACATCTGCAATGATTGGGTATTGGATATCTCCAATTCCACCCTGGTTTACGGGAGTTCTTTTCCAGGCAAAGTGGGTATGCTTGGAATCCACAGAACATCCAAGAACCTGGACATTGCGTTTTTCAAATTCAGCAATACGCTTGCTGAATGCAATGATTTCGGTTGGACATACAAATGTAAAATCCAGAGGATAAAAGAATAATACAACTTTCTTCCCCCTGTAATCAGACAAACTGATGTCCTGAAATGAATTGTCCGGCATGATAGCTGTTGCTGTAAAGTCCGGTGCTGGTTTTGTCACTAACATGTGATTCTCCTTTATAGTATGTTGAATATGCTAATTGTTACTATTAATTGACTAATTCTTTATTGCAGGTAGAACAAACCCCGGTCATACTCAATGTGTAATCGGTAACTGTATGATTGCATGTTTGGATGATGGACTCAGGTGATTCATCCGGTTTACGTTGTATGTCATACATCTGATTGCAATTCGTACATGTAAAATGATCGTGGGGTTCGATGATACCGTCATACCTGACTATATGTCCATCATGAATGCTGCGAATAAATCCTTTTTCAACAAGTTGATTCAAGTTTCGGTACACGGTTCCAAGGCTGATATTTGGAATTTTTTTCCGGGCTTCATCATACACATTATCTGCAGTAGGATGCAAGGTTGAAGCCTGAACAATGCTTAATATTTCTTCTCTTTGATGACTGTATCGCATACTCATTATCTTTCTGAAAGAGGGAGAAATTATGGTATAAACGATCTAAATTCAATAGTAGTAATGATTATTATTTTTATTTATTGTTTTTGCCTGTTTTCTACTGTCATCGTAAACTTATTTATACATCCCACACATGAATCATGAATTACGATATTTTCATCAATGACATAGATCAGTTTTTTGGAGCACGTGTCAATGGCATTTGGAAGTTGGAACACAGCGAAAAACTAGCCTCCGAGCTTCTTGAAATTCACAAAGTAAATGGATTAACAGATGTGCTGATTGACCACTCAAACGTTATGATTAATATCCCTTATTTTGTGGCATTTAGACGACCGTCCCAGTTAAAAACACTCTTCGAAGATATTCGTCCACGTATAGCATTTATTCCACCGAAAGGCCGGCACAGGCTCTATCACTTCTTTGAATCTGTGGCTCGAAACAGGGGGATCGATTTTAGGATATTCCCAAACGAAGAGACGGCAGTGGATTGGTTAAAAAATAAGGACCTCGATTGAGGTCCTTATCAAAATAGATTATTTATAGACTAAACTACTCCGTTTCACCCAGGTATGCTTTCAATGCATTGTTTAGCTCCACCATGGCTTCCTTTGGCAATGTGTCCACATTACTTTTTATCCTGTCCAGTGACAGCTTAATATCCTGATTGGAGGAACGGATCTCAGACAGATCTTTCCTCAGGCTTCCTGACACCATCATCAACGTGGCTTTTGAACTGTCCACTGCTCCTGTCAGGGCCTCAATTTTTGCTTCTTGTTCTGCAAGCATTTTTTCCAGATCTGCAATCCTTTGACGATCAGATTCCAGTGCTTTGTTCAAGACTTCATCAATATTTGCAGACAAATCCTGTACGATGGATTCATTCTGGTTGGCGTTCTGTGCTTCGACGTATTCCACAGTGGCCAGGTTAAATTTTGAAGCTGGCCCTTCTGTCGGTAAAAACGTCATGGTAGAACATGATACCAGTAGAATGCCGGATAAAATCAATACTAAGTGTTTCATGATCGCTCTCTATCTCTTCCTTGTTCACATTGTTTCTTATAAAATTTTCGGGGTGGAAATTGACACATGCTCAATGGAAACGCAATAAAAACTCTGGGAATCACTGAAAACTCAATGAATTTATTTTACAATCAGGATGGGAAAATTGGCATCTGTCATGACTCGGATCTGTTTACTGCCAAAGAGAAATTTCATAACGGGATTTTTTGTGGATTTCCCCATGACAACGATATGATCATCTCCTGCGAGCTCCTTAATGACCTCATGCGCCTCACCCACCTTAAAATGCTGACGGTGTTCGATCCCCGCTCGCCGCATCATGACTGCGGCTCTGTCAGAAGCCTTTTTGTATCCCGGACCAAATGTATCCTTGCGTGAAATGGTCACCAAATCCACAGGAATATCAAACGCCTGGGCCACCCGCACAGCATACTTAACGGCTTTCGGTGTGCTTCGACTGTCATTAACTGGCACCAGCAGTCCATAAGTCATATTGTAATCAAACCGATTCACGACAAAAATTGAACTGCCGATAAATTGTACAAGATCATGTGCCATACGCCTTTTTTGACTGCCACCAATTATGGTAACATCGTACTGATGGTCGGCGACTTCTGATCTTAATTCATCCACTATTTCACCATTTCTCAGGATCAATCGAACATCCTTGCAAACGGTACCGGGCAGCATGAGTTCATTCCTGGATGATCCTGACTGAATCAATGTATTTTTCTGAAACCCTGTTTCCACAACACTGGGCGTGAAATACTCATGTTCTGCCAAAAAATGAAATGCCCACTCCAGCACATCCACACCGGGGCGATCCATTTCCCATCTTTCCAGGTTCTCCTGGGCAAGGTGAACAACATTGGATGAATATGAACTCACTTTCGGTCCAACGTAACAGATGGTGACGGACGCCTTAAAGGCTTTTGCCACACGCATTCCAATCCGGAGCGTAGGTTCTGAATATTCCTTACTGCCTACTGCAATTAAAAACTTCATCCCTTCCCTCCTGTATATACACTGTGTTGAATCATAGGATTGCCCAATACAAATTTGCGTACACTAATAGTATGATCATGGAGCTTAGTCCCATTTTCCAACCTGTACGTAAAAAATCTTTCGATCGAACCAATCCACTGGAATACACAATCACACATGCCGGAGCCGCTACGGCTGTAAAATATCCAAATGCCGATGAGATGGCGGTGACAAGTCCGGTATGCAATACATCACCAGGGAGATTCAGGGTGATGGGCCCAAGTACGGCTACTGTAGCGGAACTGGACAACATGTTTGCCATGGTGGTGGTTAATAGAACGATGATGGCATCCGTTACAACTGGAATTGCAAGCAAGTCGTCACCCACCACTCCCAATACCAGATTGGCGAGCCAGAGGGCAGCTCCGGTATTCTTTATCTGAACCCCCAGGGATATGGCGGCTCCAAAAAGGATAATAACACCCCAGTTTACATGACGGTTGATGTCATGCCATTTTACCAGTCCTGTAATAATATACATCACCACGCCGGTCAAAGCGATTATCCCAAGACCGACTGATTCAGAAAAAATCACCCACCCCAGGAATACAAGACCAAAAAGGATGGCCGCAAGAATCTGTTGACCTGTTATCCGTCCGGATTTTGCCACCTGTACCTTCAATCTTCTGATACCCGATTCCAGGTGCAGGTATTCTGGTGCAAAATTTTTCTTTAAAATGATCGCCAGGACAGGGAGCTGGAGCAGGACCATGGGATAGGTGTGAATCATCCATGTTAAATACGTTAGGGGTTCAAGATTAAACTCTCGCCAGTAAATCATCATGATTGCATTTCGCCCACCACCAGATGGTGTTCCTATAGACCCAATGAGGCAGCCATAGGCAATGGAAAACAGAAGAAGTGATGATAACTGGGATGTTTTTGATGTGTCATCGCTTGTGAACCGGATGATGGTCATGGCAATGGGCAACATGATGGCAGCCACCGTATGCTCACCAATAAACGATGACAATACGGCTGCAATGACAGAAAAACCAAATGCTATTCGGTGTGTTTTACTGCCTGTAAGTCGAATGATTCCAAGGGCAATTCTTGCATCCCATCCCTGTTGGATAATGGCCACTGCAAGCATGAGGGAACCCATGATGAAAAATACCGCATCATTCATAAATGCCTTCGATACGTCATTGGCTTCTGCTACACCAAAATATACCTGGAGTATGATAATAATAAATGCAATCCCCGGTAAAGGTATGGGCTCGCTAACGATAAGGATTAGCGCAATGATGGCAATGGTTATGGTTCGCCAACCTTCCAGGGACAGATTCTCAGGTGGTGGAATCAGGTAAAATACAATCCCTACAACAACCGCTACCACAAGCCATAGGTTTCTGCTAACCCAGTAAATAATATTGCTAAGGACCTGATTTCGCAATTCCATGGAACACAAAAATACGGATGAATATAGGTCAACCAATTACATTAAGATTTTAGTAGTCATTTCTTGTCGGTTTTCCACTATCTTATGCTTTGTCACGAGTCAAACGACCCGTAATCTTCACCCATGAATCGTCGTACCATCATTTTCATAACCGTTTTTGGTACACTCTGGGGTGCAGTGGAAGCCTCACTGGGGACGGTACTACACATGTTGAGGGTACCAATGTCAGGATCTATCCTCAGCGGGATTGGATTGATTATTTTGCTTTATGTTCGTTATACATTAAATGTAAAAGGAACGGCTGTTTATATGGGTCTCATTGCCGGAACCATTAAGATGTTAACTTTCAGTACCGTGAAGCTTGGCCCTTTTGCAGGCATTGTCATGGAGGGAGTAATCGTTGAATTGATCATGACAACCATGGGACCTACCCGTTCTGGTTTTTTTGTTTCAGGATTACTCACCGGGATCTACCCAATTATCCAAAACTTCTTTGTGAAGACAGTCCTGTTTGGAATGAATTTTATTCCTGTACTTCTTGATCTCGTGGATGGAATGTCTGATTCATTCGGGTTTGGTTTCGGCTGGTGGATTCTATTTATATACATAGGCCTGCATTTGTTGATAGGAGTAATCGCTTCAATACTCGCTTGGAAAATCACCCAGTACGCTCATAACCTGTTATCTGAACAATCATGATATCCACCAGGCGTTTGACCGCTTTAATTGGGTTGACGATTCCTGCTTTTTTCTTTTGGGATTCAACTCACTATTACCTGTGCCTAGTTCTCTTCATATCAGGTATTACCTATCCCAGGACACTCAGACCATTCATTCAATTCAAATTCTGGATACCCATCCTAATTCTTCTAATTCTTGTTCCACTGTTTACCGGCAACAGGGATTCTGCTATTCTAGGAATTCCATTTAGCTCTGACAGGTTAATGCAATCTGTTTTTATGACCATGAGAGGCATTATTCTGTACCTGGTTTTTGCTGTACTAACAACAGATATAGATAGCGACAAAATGAAAGGATTATTTAAAAAACTTCGGCTACCTGTCCTGGTTCAAATGGTAACAATTGGTGAAGAGATCTTCCCTCGTGTGAAAAGCATTTTTTCTGCACGCCAACATGAATTAAAAACGATTTGGAATTATTTTCATCCAATGAAGTTTGTTCCATTTGCGGCAACAATTTTGGCAGATTTTACCAGATTGACGAACGAATTGATGGTGAAGGAATCTCCCACAATATCCCCTGCACAACTTTTACAATCGCTATCAGGGGAATCGAATACCACATTGACCATTATCAACGGAGTCGCAGGATCTGGAAAAACTCCATGGGTAGAATCCCTGAAAGCGCTTCTTCAAAATGAGGGACAACTGGTTGATGGATTCATTTCCGTAAAGGAAAACATGGATAAGCACCATTGGCACCATAACCTTATGCGAATCAAGACAGGTGAACAAAGGAAAATGACCACCATGGATTATAATGGGAATGCCAAACGTGTAGGGAAGTTTTTTTTCCTGGAAGGTGCGTTTAACTGGGCGAATTCTCAACTAGAGGATATTTGTGATGCCACATGGGTCATTCTGGATGAAGTGGGCCCTCTTGAACTGGAGGAAAAAGGACTATTCCCTGTGATGGAATGCATAGCAAACCATTCCCCCCGGCATATAGTGATGACCATGAGGCCTTCTGTCACAAATCAATTCATGGATTTTATATCCAGACACTTTCCTGATCTATTGCTACGAAAAGTACATACAATAGACCAGTTTGCCTATAAGCCAAAACTTCACATTTAATCCCCTGATTTCCTTTTTCTACTCTCCAAAATAATACAGGTTTTCTGTAGCACAATTATCAAGATGTTATCTCGAAAATACATCATTCATAATTTTCTAATAATATTACATTTGTGCATATTATGAGATTCACCCGTAATTCCGCAAAACAAACTGGTTTTGACTAAGGAGATTTCTTGACTCAGGACGCAACATACAGTTAAAGTTCAGTCTTGGTTTTTCATGAAAAATATGGATTTCCATTTATCAATCGTCTCTTAACACATTAAGAACTCAATTATCACATGGCACAGATTTTTCCAAAATGGACCAACAAACTTCCGCTTTATGTGGCTGGAACCCTCCTAATTGTACTTGCCGGGATCGTTGGATTTTTCTGGTACTTTGGCAGCCCGTACTACACAGACGTTGGGTATCGACCCGAACAGCCCATCCCATACAGTCATAAACTTCACGCCGGTGATTTGGGCATGGATTGTCGTTATTGCCACACCTACGTTGAACTCACGGCATCCGCCGGTGTACCACCAACAAAGACCTGCATGAATTGTCATGCCATGGTCAAATCTGAGAGTGAGAAAATTAAACCCATCCATGATAGCTGGAATTCTGGAAATCCCATTGAGTGGATCCGTGTTCACAAAATTCCTGATTATGCCTATTTTGATCACAGTATTCACGTGAACAGGAATATTGGTTGTGAAAGTTGCCATGGTCGTGTGGATCAAATGGAAAAAGTAATGCTGGTTGAACCATTGAGCATGAAATGGTGCCTGGACTGTCACCGTGATCCTGCCAGTCATATTCGTCCGGAAGGACAGATAACAAAAATGGGATGGACAGCAAGCATGGATCATGCATCAACTGTAGATATGATTATGACAGATTTAAATATCAATCCACCCACAGATTGTTCGGGGTGTCATCGATGAGCAAAACGACTATGCAAGGAAAACAATACTGGCGCAGCCTGAATCAGCTGGCCGATACCGAAGATTATCGATCTTTTATGGAGAACGAATTCCCGGAAGGAACAATCGAACACGCTGACGGTCTTTCTCGTCGAAAATTTCTTTCCCTGATGGGTGCCTCTGTGGCCCTGGCAGGATTAGCCGGCTGTAGACGACCGGTAGAAAAAATCATCCCCTATGTCATCCCGCCGGAAGATGTGGTGCCGGGTGTCCCGCTTTTCTATGCTTCCGCCATGCCCTTTGGTTTAAAACCCGTTGGTGTCATTGTTGAAAACCATGAAGGTCGTCCCACAAAACTGGAAGGAAACAAGGATCATCCTGCCAGTATGGGAAAAACCAATTCTTTCGTTCAGGCTTCCATCCTGAATCTTTATGACCCTGATCGATCCCAGTATGTCCGTAATACTGAAGGTGATTCAAACCTCGAATCATGTCTGTCTGCCTGGGATGATGCTATTAATTCGTTTGGCAAGGGCGGTGAGAAACTTGCAATCCTGTCAACGGAGTTTTCATCACCAACTCTTTCCAGACTGAAAAAAGAATTCCTAACCAAATACCCAAAAGCGCAGTGGGTAGCATATGATCCTGTCAGTGATGAAAACATTCATCGCGGTATAGAAACAGCCACAGGAACTTCAGCCCAATCAATTTATTCCCTGGATAAAGCCCAGGTTATCCTGTCACTGGATTCAGATTTCCTTCAGACTGAAAGTGATATGATCCGTCACCTTTCCGATTTCTCCAAAGGTCGTCGTGTTACGGATGAACATGGTAAAATGAACCGGCTATATGTCGCAGAATCAGGGTACTCTGTTACAGGAGCTATGGCAGATCACCGTATCAAAATGCAATCCAATCATGTGGCTGCCTTTGCAGCTGCCATTGCAGTTGAGTTAAATAAACAAGGTATTCATATTTCTGGAATTGACGGAATCAAGTCGCCTGGATTCTCTTTTGATAAATCCACTCTTAAAGCCGTTGTAAAAGATTTGATCGCCAACAAAGGTGAAAGCCTGGTAATAGCAGGTCGCAGACAACCGGCACATGTGCATGCACTGGTTACTGCCATGAATGAAGCATTGATGAACAATGGTAAAACCGTTGCATATGCACCATTTGCCCATGCTATACCATCTGATGTTGAGGCATTGTCTTCCCTGGTGGAAGGCATGAATTCTGGCGCAATTTCCGGATTGATCATCCTGGGTGGAAACCCGGTGTAC
Source organism: uncultured bacterium (assembly GCA_964344305.1). Lineage (GTDB taxonomy): Bacteria > Fidelibacterota > Marinisomatia > Marinisomatales > JABMOV01 > JABMOV01. The sequence continues at coordinate 52,007 of CAYFMT010000016.1, forward strand.
AATGCACCGGTGGATCTTTCATTCCAACAGGCTCTGGAGCAAATTGAATTTTCCATTCACCTTAGTTCAACGTACAATGAAACATCTCAATTAACCACATGGCATATTCCGGAAAACCATTTCCTGGAATCATGGAATGATGTGGCCACAGCACAGGGACCCTTATCCATAGTTCAACCTCAAATTGAACCTCTCTACTCCTCGATCAGTGATATTGAATTATTGGGTTCTTTACTGAGTGGAAAAAAAGTTAAGGGCCACGAACTTGTCCGGCAGACATGGAAGACCATCCTTTCTCCAAACCAGTTTGAAAAAAATTGGAAAAAAGTGTTACACGATGGTGTGTTTAATCGGGATTCTGGAACCCTTTCTTTGCGCGTAAACAGTCGTTTACTATCCAATGCCCTTGTAAAACAATCCTTTGCCATGCGTACAGCATCGGCCACCAATCTGGAACTAACATTTTCGTCCTCACCTTCTGTGCATGATGGACGGTATGTCAACAATGGATGGCTCCAGGAACTGCCTGATCCCATGACAAAACTAACATGGGATAATGCAGCACTAATGAGTCCAAAAACGGCTGATTCCCTTGGATTGAGCAATGAGGATCTCGCTACTATTTCTGTCCATGGAAAGACATTGAATCTGCCTGTTTGGATCGTTCCAGGCATGGCGGATTATTCAATAGGGCTTGAGCTGGGATATGGACAAACCCAAGCTGGAAGGATCGCCAAAGGGTCAGGGAAAAATACTTATTCCCTCAGAACCAATACCAGCCCATGGATTGCACTTGGTGCCAGCATGACCGCTACAGGAGTCAGTTATTCTCTGGCAAGCACTCAGGATCACCATGGTATGAATGGTGAAAAGATGGCAGACTCCGGTGTCCAGCAGAGATTGCCCATCCTTGTCCGTGAAGCCACCATGGATGAATATAAACATCATCCTGAATTCGCAAAAGAAGCAGTGGAACATCCTCCACTGAAATCCCTCTGGGAAGAAAAAGATTATTCAGAAGGCCCTCAATGGGGTATGGCTATTGACTTGAATGTGTGTACGGGTTGCATGGCCTGCACCACGGCCTGTCAGTCGGAAAACAATATTCCCATTGTAGGGAAAGACCAGGTAAAACTTGGTAGAGAAATGCACTGGATGCGCATGGATCGGTATTTCGCCGGTGACCTGGAACATCCAGAGTCCGTTGTTCAACCTGTTGCCTGTCAGCATTGTGAAATGGCACCCTGTGAGCAGGTATGCCCTGTGGTAGCCACAACCCACACAGATGATGGAATTAACGGCATGACATACAACCGCTGTATAGGTACCCGTTATTGTGCCAACAACTGTCCATACAAGGTGCGTCGTTTTAATTTCTACAATTTTACCAGCGATTTGCCTGATATTGTTCAGATGGCTCAGAACCCCGATGTGACCGTTCGGTTCCGAGGTGTCATGGAGAAATGCACTTTCTGCATTCAACGTGTAAATCACGCAAAAATTGAATCGAAAAAATCTGGTAACCCAATACAGGACGGTGACGTGATATCTGCCTGCCAGCAGACATGTCCCACAGATGCCATTGTATTTGGTGATATCCGGGATCCTGAATCACAGGTAGCAAAAGTCAAGGATCAAAACCGCGACTATGCTCTGCTGGGTGAATTCAATACAAAACCGCGTATTACATACCAGGCCAAACTTCGAAATCCAAATCCCGATCTGGAAAAGGGATAAAACCATTAGGATAAGTACGTGAGTGAAGCTTTAAATCCAAAACAACTTGATCCGGAGCAGACTCCGCTGATTACTGGTGGACAAACCTTCGGATCCATAACTAAAAAAATCAGTGAAATCGTTGAAAAGCGTGCCACAAAAGAATGGTGGCTCCTGTTTGCACTGGCATTATCTGGACTGACATTGCTTCTTGGAATGATCGGATGGCTGGTGTGGGAAGGTACGGGGGTCTGGGGCTTAAACAATCCTGTTGGATGGGGTTGGGCTATTGTGAACTTTGTCTTCTGGGTTGGTATTGGTCATGCTGGAACACTGATTTCGGCCATTCTATTCCTGTTTAGACAAAAGTGGAGAACCTCCATCAACCGTTTCGCAGAAGCCATGACCATTTTTGCCGTTATTTGTGCGCTGCTATTTCCGGGAATTCATGTGGGTCGAATTTGGTTAATGTATTACTTCTTCCCCATTCCAAACCAGATGGGGATGTGGCCCAACTTCAGAAGCCCTCTACTCTGGGACTTTTTTGCGGTAGGGACTTATTTCACAGTATCCCTGTTATTCTGGTACACCGGATTGATCCCGGATCTTGCAACACTCCGCGATCGTGCAAAGAAAAAAATTCGTAAAATTACGTTTGGCGTCCTGTCCCTTGGGTGGAGAGGGGGCAACAGACAGTGGCAGCATTATGAACTTGCATATTTGATTCTGGCTGGATTATCCACTCCTCTGGTGCTATCGGTGCATAGTGTTGTAAGTACGGATTTTGCCACATCACTGTTGCCTGGATGGCACACAACCATTTTTCCACCCTACTTTGTTGCCGGGGCTGTGTTCAGCGGGTTTGGAATGGTTATGACCCTTGTGATCATTGCAAGGAAATTTTATAGTCTGGATCATATCATTACTGCCCAGCATCTGGATAAAATGGCAAAAATCATGCTGGTCACGGGATCCATGGTGGGTTATGCCTATGCCATGGAAATGTTTATTGCCTGGTACAGTGGAAATATCTTTGAACAGTTTGCCTTCTTGAATCGAGGGTTTGGCAACTATGCATGGGCCTACTGGATCATGATTTCATGCAATGTCATTGTCCCTCAATTATTCTGGTCCAAGAGACTTCGATACAATGTAAGATTTCTCTTTGTTGCATCCATCCTTGTGAATGTGGGTATGTGGTTTGAACGTTTTGTCATCACCGTTACATCCCTTTCCAGGGATTTTCTCCCATCATCCTGGGCATATTATTCACCATCAATTTTTGATATTCTAACATTCGTTGGATCATTCGGTCTTTTCTTCACCTTCTTCCTGCTCTTCTTGAGATTTCTCCCCATGGTATCCATGACGGAGGTCAAAGGGGTTCTGCCGGAAGCAGATCCACATCATGAAACGCATTAAGGTTTGACATGATTTACGGAATTCTAGCACAGTTTAAAGATCCGGGCGATCTTCTGCATGCCGCAGAGAAAGTCCGGGATGCAGGCTATAAACAGTTCGATTGCCATTCCCCATTTCCCATTCATGGCATGGACCATGCCATGGGATTGAAACGTTCCAGACTTGGGTTTGTGGTGGCAGTGTTTGCTCTTCTGGGTGCTCTAACCGGACTCGGATTGCAAACATGGGTCCACCTTTTTGAATACCCCCTTACCATCAGTGGAAAACCCCTTTTCGCCTGGCAGGCATATATCATCGTTGTCTTTGCCCTGTTTGTATTATTTGGGGCCATATCAGCCGTTTTCGGTATGTTCCACTTCAACCGACTACCGCAGTTAAATCATCCCGTTTTTTATTCAGACAATTTCAAGAAAGTGACAGATGATGGGTTTTTTATCAGCATTGAGTCACATGATCCAAATTTTGGAGAAGACACAACACGAAAATTCCTGGAGACAATTGGCGGTGAGAATGTTGAATTGCTGGAGGGTGAAGATGCGTAGTATTTCCCACATTTTAATACTCATTACTCTTTCCATATTTATCACTGGATGTTTCAGGGGATCCCCAAAAGAAAAACCGCCCATTCATCTCGTGACAAATATGGATACACAGGGGAAAATAAAGCCTTATCGAGCCAGCAATTTGTTTGAAAATGGCAGCGGCATGAGAATGCCCGTGGAAGGCACAGTAGCACAGGGATTTCTCAAAGAGGATGATGCCTTTTACCTGGGGAAAACCCCCGGGGGTGAATATGTGAAGAAAAGCCCTGTCCCCTTTACACGATCCCTTCTGGATAGAGGTCAGGAACGATTCAATATTTATTGTTCCACATGTCATGGTTTACTGGGAGATGGTAAAGGACCCATTATGAATTACGAGTACCCTATCCCACCCACATCATACCATGATGACCGACTGAGAAATATCCCCGATGGCGAATTATTCAATGTGATTTCAAATGGAATCCGGAATATGCCTGCACACAAGGACCAGATTCCGGTCCTGGACCGTTGGGCCATCGTTGGCTATGTAAGGGCACTACAAAAAAGTCAGCACGCTCAATTAACAGATATCCCTGCTAACCAGCAACAAAATATTAAATAGTGATTCCATGAAATTTGATTCATCAACCTACTGCATAACCGACTCAGAAAAACTGGGGAAACAGTCACTCATCACCGGGATCATTTTCCTGGTTATTTCCGCACTGGGATGGTTTGTCAATCATGAACAGTTTTTCCACTCCTACCTTGTTTCATTTATGTTCTGGGTAACTCTTGGACTGGGAGGGCTTTTCCTCACCTTGATCCATTTTCTGACCCATTCGGTCTGGAGTGTCGTGGTTCGTCGAATTCCTGAAACCATTATGAAAACATTACCCTGGATGGCCCTGTTCTTCGTACCGCTTATATTTGGGTTACATGATCTGTTTCACTGGACGCATGCTGATGCGGTATCACATGATGCAATCCTCCAGAAGAAGGTTGGTTACCTGAATACACCATTTTTCCTGATTCGTGCAGTCATTTATTTTGTTGTGTGGTACGGACTGGCCCGAGTCATCCACAAAATCTCACTTGAGCAGGATCAGGGAAATATCGGTAATATTTATCATCGACTGAGACGTGTGGCTGCTCCTGGAATGTTTCTCTTTGCATTTACCCTCACATTCGCAGCCTTTGACTGGCTTATGTCGCTGGATGCACACTGGTATTCCACCATTTTTGGGGTATACATCTTTGCTGGTGCCTATTTAACCATTGTGGCATTTATAACATTGTTCCTGATGTTTATCCAGTCCCGGGGTGTCTTAAAGGAAGAAATCTCCATCGAGCATTATCATGATCTCGGAAAACTTATGTTTGCGTTCACAGTCTTCTGGGCCTATATCGCCGGGTCACAATACTTCCTGATCTGGTATGGCAATATTCCTGAAGAAACGGTATGGTTCCTGCATCGTTGGGAAGGATCATGGAAACCCATGAGCTTATTCCTGATTTTCGCCCATTTCGCTGTTCCGTTCCTGGTACTCATTTTCAGGGCATCCAAGCGGAATAAGACCGTACTGTTATCCATGGCAATACTGATCATCGTGATGCAGTTTATGGACCTGTACTGGATTGTCATGCCTACTCTGCATCATCATGGTGTACATTTTTCCTGGATGGATATTACCACCTGGCTGGGAATTGGTGGCGTTTTCTTCTATCTCTTCTGGAAAGAGTTTACATCCCACCCCATCGTACCGGTAAAAGACGAAAACCTTCAGAAATCCATTACATTTATTAATCCTTAACGGGAGTCATTATGACACAGGCAACTACCAAAGGATACGACACCCACGACATTCACATCCCATCCATTTTACTCATTGTGGTGGCATGCCTCGCATTTCTTGTCATCTCATTATCACTAACATATGGGTATTATATACATGCATCTGAGAATGCGGTTCAGTCTATTGTTTACAGTCCTGAGTCAGTACAGTTGATGGAATACAAAGAGCATGTTGCGGAGGTTCTCTCTTCTTACCGGTCTCTGGATACATCCACAGGTACATACAGTATTCCCATTGACCGTGCCATGGATATTATTGCTATAGATCGGTAAGCCATTTTCCATTTTATCATTCAATATTTTAGAGGCATTTTCCTCCCGGGTTTACTGCTGCTGAACCTGACAATCATTTCAGGGCAGGTCATCACAGAAACAGATCCACAGTTAAAAAAGATCGATGTCGTTGAGCATCTTGGTGACACACTTCCATTAGATCTTGCTTTCAAGGATGAGACCGGAACGAGTCGACCACTTTCATCCTTCTTTATCCCCGGCAAACCTACCATCCTGACATTGGCTTATTATGAATGTCCCATGTTATGTACGTTTGTCTTGAACGGTCTTGGGGATGGGTTGAATGGTATTTCTTACACATCGGGTGAGGATTTCAAGCTTCTCACTGTCAGCATAGATCCAACAGAAACACCGGACCTGGGGTTAACAAAAAAGCAAGTGTATGAAAAAGAATATAACCAGACAAACTGGTCCTTTTTAGTCGGTGATTCTATTGATATTAAGTCCTTGGCAGATGCGCTTGGATTTCAGTATTATTACGACCTTATTTCAGAGGAATATGCGCATCCTGCAGTCGTATTCATTCTGACACCGGATGGAGCGATTTCCCGGTATCTGTATGGTCTGCATTATTGGCCACAGGATTTAAAGCTCAGCTTGCTTGAAGCATCGAAGGGCAAGATTGGTACAACCATTGATAAAATAGTTTTGTATTGTTTTCAGTATGATCCGGATGCGGGATCGTACGTAGTGTTCGCAGCAAATGTCATGCGCCTCGGGGGGCTCGTCACTATCCTTCTCATGGGCATCTTCTTTGGGATTTTGTGGACAAAAGAACGCAGATTGTTGAAACGTAAGAGTTAGAAACAGGAATCGAATTCGATGGAAAATAAAGGAAATTTTTTCCTGCCAGGTCAGGGATCCACAGTAGCACCGGAAGTGGATGCACTGTTTTTATTTATTGGTCTTGCATCGCTGGTTGTCTTTGCGATTGTGGTAGCAGGGTTGATCTATTTTGGGTTTAAATACAGGGCAAGATCAAAAGACGTTGAACTCACATCCGGGATTTCTCATAATACTACATTGGAGTTGCTGTGGACAATCATACCCACCATCCTTGTTATCATCGTTTTTGTGTGGGGATTTAAAACTTTTTTAACCCTGAATATTGTTCCCAGGGATGCCATGGAAATAAAGGTGACCGGTAAAAAATGGTTCTGGGCATTTGATTATCCACATGGAGCAACCGGTATTAATGAGATTGTGGTCCCGGAAGATACTCCTATCAAATTACTTATGTCCTCTGAGGATGTAATTCACAGTTTTTATGTTCCTGAATTCAGGGTCAAAATGGACGTGGTTCCCAATCGATACAGTGTTACATGGTTCGAGGCCGTGGAACCTGGGGAATATCATCTGTTCTGCACTGAATATTGCGGAACGGGACATTCAGAGATGATTGGAAAAGTGACAGTCCTGTCAAAGTCTGATTTTGACGCATGGGTCATGGAATCATCCACAGGTGCAGATGATGATATGCCACTGGAAGAACTTGGTCAAAAGGTCTTTCAGGAAAAAGCCTGTTTTACCTGTCACTCCCTGGATGGAACCAGGCTCGTTGGTCCCACCATGAAAGGATTGTTTAGCAGGGTTGAAAAAATGACCGATGGGTCTACCATCACTGTGGATGAAAATTATATCCGACAATCTCTCCTGGATCCTGCTGCACTGGTTGTTGAGTCCTATGCACCGGTCATGCCAACCTATCAGGGATTGGTTTCTGATAGGGAAATGGATGGACTCATCGCTTATATCAAAACTCTTAAATAAGTAGAAAATAAATGAATACGTATCCTGAAACCCATTATTTAAACGCACCCGAAAAAGGCCTGAAATCCTGGCTTACAACGCTGGACCATAAACGCATTGGTGTCATGTATCTCTGGGCTGTGATGTTTTTCTTCATGTTTGGTGGAGCCCTGGCCATGCTCATGAGATCCGAGCTTTTCCTACCCGGTGCAGATTTTATGACAGCTAATTTTTACAACAAACTTTTTACCCTTCATGGTGCGGTGATGGTGTTCCTGTTCATTATTCCAGCCATACCAGCAGGTCTAGGGAATATATTCCTTCCCATCATGATTGGAGCAAAGGATGTGGCTTTCCCACGTCTAAACCTGGCAAGTTGGTATATCTACCTTGCAGGAGCCTTCATTGCTGTCTTCTCCATCCTAGCCGGAGGATTTGATACAGGCTGGACATTCTATACACCCTACAGTACCTCCACAGATACTGCGGTCATCTCAATTGTTCTCGGTGCGTTTGTTATGGGTTTTTCCTCCATCCTCACAGGGATTAATTTTATTGTAACCATACACAAATTGCGGGCACCGGGGATCAACTGGTTCAATCTCCCGTTATTTATCTGGGGATTATATGCAACAGCCATTATTCAGGTAGCCGCCACACCAGTGTTGGCCATAACCCTTGTTCTTCTAATCATGGAACGATTGCTTGGCATTGGCATTTTCGATCCTGCCATGGGTGGAGACCCTGTGCTTTACCAGCATTTCTTCTGGTTCTATTCACATCCAGCTGTTTATATCATGATCCTTCCAGGGATGGGAATTATCAGTGAATTGATTTCCGCTTTCTCACGGAAAAAGATTTTTGGATACAAAGCCATTGCCTATTCCAGCCTGGGAATTGCCTTCATCAGTTTTGTGGTCTGGGGGCATCACATGTACACATCCACACAATCGGTTCTGGCATCCACCATTTTCTCAGTTCTCACGTTTCTTGTTGGTATCCCATCCGGTATCAAAGTGTTTAACTGGCTGGCAACGCTGTATAAAGGAAGCATTCGATTTGCATCACCCATGCTCTACGCATTCTCCTTCCTCATTCTTTTCTCTATTGGTGGTTTGACAGGTATTTTTCTAGGATCTGCAGGAACGGATGTTCACCTTCATGATACTTACTTCATCGTGGCCCATTTCCATTTTACCATGATGGGCGGAACCGTAATTGCATTCCTTGGTGGTCTCCACTACTGGTGGCCAAAGATTTTTGGACGAATGCATAATGAAAAACTGGCCCAGATCCTCGCTGTCACAGTTTTTGTTGGATTCCTGCTGACATTCATTCCCCAGTTCATCAATGGAATGCACGGAATGCCGCGACGATACTTCATGTATGTGGAACAGTATACACTGTCCAATCAGATCTCTACCATCGGGGCATTTATCCTTGGAACATCCCTGTTCATTTCTTTTGTGAATCTCTTTATTGCTTCTCGGAAGGGAAAACCAGTGGGAGACAATCCCTGGGGTGTTCTTGGACTGGAATGGAAAACGACATCACCACCGGATCCCCACAATTTTCCTGAAACACCGGACATCACCCATGATCCCTATGATTATGATAAGGTGATCGCCAAACCAACCTTGGACCTTTAAGACGGAAATAGTATGAGTCACACTGAATCACACCCAGAATATTTACAGCATCACTTTGCTGATTCTGAACAACAATTTGAATCTGCCAAGACAGGAATGTGGTTATTTCTTCTCACCGAAATTCTCACCTTTGGCGGGTTGTTTGTCGCTTATGCCATTTATCGCGCCTGGCATCCTGACATGTTTGTTAACGCACATTTGGCACTGAATCGATCCCTGGGAGCCCTGAATACGGTTGTTCTAATCACATCTTCCATTACCATGGCCCTATCTATTTGGGCTATGCAGAATGATAAGCGAAAGCAAACATTCCTATACCTCCTGGCTACGCTGGTTCTTGCCGGTACTTTCATGGTCGTTAAGTATTTTGAATACAGCCACAAATTCCATGTGGGACAACTACCTGGAAAATTTTATACGTACACAGGTATCGAAGGAACCAACCCCCACATCTTTTTTAGCATCTACTTCATGATGACAGGACTCCATGGACTGCACGTCCTTATTGGAATGGGTTTGATTATCTGGTTGATGGTTCGAACTCAAAAAGGTCATTTTTCCGGTAAATATTATACCCCCATCGAAATAACAGGACTATTCTGGCACCTTGTAGACATGGTCTGGATTTTCCTCTTCCCACTTCTTTATCTGATAGGTTAATCATGAGTCAATCACATTCACATCATATTACTCCGTTCTGGGTTTATCTTGCTGTCGGGTTTGCCCTTATGATACTGACCATCGTTACGGTAGCAGTATCCTATGTAGACCTAGGGGGATTCAATATTGTCGTGGCACTTGGTGTTGCATCCCTGAAGGCACTGCTGGTGGCATTTTTCTTCATGCAGCTCTGGTGGGATAAAAAAATCAACCTGGTTATTTTTTCTACAGCCATGATTTTCCTTACCATTTTCATCGTATTGACTTTGTTTGATACAGCTGACCGTGGTCGGATTAATTATGAAATGAAAGGCAACATTGCTCCCAATGCAGCCATGTATGAATCCATGGAGGAATCCTCCTCTTCATCACATTGATCAGTTACAGGTAATATTTGGTGAAAGCCCTGGTTAATTTCCGGGGCTTTCTTATTTGAATCTCTATGAAACATCAACCATCTGTCGCCCCCTCTCCTTTCGCTGCCATTCTGGAGCTGATGAAAGTACGCATCATGATGATGGTACTTATAACCACAACATTTTCGTACTATCTTGCCAGCAATGGGATTCGTTCATACAAGGAACTTGGGTTGCTACTATTGGGAACCGCCCTGGTTAAAGGTGGTGCCGGGACGCTGAATCATCTGTTTGAGCGAGACACAGACAGCATGATGGAACGGACACGTTATCGACCCATCCCTGCAGGGGTTGTAACAAAACACTTTGCCCTGATTTTTGGATTAATCCTAGCTGTTATTGGCGTGTTGATATTGAAACATACCATCAATTCACTCACAGCCATGATTGCCCTTATTACTGTGGCATCGTATGTAGTCATTTATACGCCCATGAAACGCATCACCTGGTTGAATACATCCGTCGGTGCCATTCCCGGAGCTCTACCAGCCATGGGCGGATGGACAGCGGCCACAAACCAGTTGGACATGGGCGCCTGGATCATGTTTGGAATTCTCTTTTTCTGGCAGCACCCACATTTTTACGCCATTGCCATTATGTATAAAGAAGAATATGCCAGGGCTGATTTGAAAATGCTTCCTGTTATTGACGCCATTGGCCATAGCACAAAACGACAGATTTTGATCCATACGTTATTATTAATTCTTGTCTCTGTACTTCCGGTATTCTGGGGAATCTCAGGGATTGTTTACCTGGTGGGTGCCTTATTGCTGGGTTATCATTATTTTCATCATGGGAATCGAGTTTCCAAAGACATGACCATAGAAAATGCCAGGGGATTATTGCGCAGTTCCATTTTATATCTGCCGATGATTTTCGTATTAATAATTCTAGATTCTTTTCTGTTCATCCGATGACATCCAAAACCACATACTGGCAATTATTCAGTGGAATCATTTCCATTACCCTCATAGCCATTGTGATTTTCCTGGTTTATGGACCTAAAACTATCGACCATGAAGTAGATGTTTCACTCCTTCCTCACCTGAATGTCATGCTAAACAGTCTGGCCTGTATTTCACTGGTGATTGGCTACATTTTAATTCAAAGTAAAAAAGAGATGGCTCATAGAATTGCCATGGTGACAGCTTCGCTGTTTTCAGCTCTTTTTCTTACATCCTACTTGCTGTACCATTACTATCAGGCAGAACCGGTAAAATACACCGGTGACTTTCCATGGATATATTATCCTATTTTGATCGTGCATATTCTTCTGGCTGCCGCTATTGCACCCCTGGTACTCGTAACGCTCTATCGAGGCTGGATGGACAGCAGGATGAAGCACAGATCGCTGGCAAAATGGACCTATCCTATCTGGGTCATTGTATCAGTATCGGGAATCGTAATCTATCTTATGCTCTATGGTTAAAAAACTGACACTATCCATCTGCTGTTGTGTTGCCATGCTTTTGGGGCAAGACAGCACCCAAATCGGACCGGGAATGATCGGAGATGAATTATTCGATTATGTTGTGATGCATTACAAAACCACCACAACTCTGGGGTATGGGCCTGCCAGGGATGTGATGTATGGAGAAATTGATGTCTATGATGGGAATCAGTTAACGGGGGTTTACAGCGGATTTACTATTTCACTGGACATGAGTGCGGACCCAAGCCAGGATGCTTATGCTAAAGGGATCAATTGTGAACATACATGGCCACAGAGTCTTGGTGCTGCTGATGAACCACAGCGGAGTGATATACACCATCTATTTCCAACAAAGGTGGAAGTGAATTCTGCTCGTGGAAACGATCCCTTTTCAGATATCCCTGATGAAAACACGGATGTCTGGTATCGACTGGATCAGACTACAACGTCCATTCCTTCATCCAATATTGATGAGTACAGCGAGAAAGAGAATGATGGAAGTACGGTGTTTGAGGTACGTGAGGATCATAAGGGAAATACCGCAAGAGCCATGTTTTATTTTTATACCATGTACCAATCCGATGCTGATGAGAATTTCTGGACGATTCAGAACCAGACGTTGAGAGACTGGCACTATACTGACCCAGTGGATTCTGTCGAACTTGAGCGAACCCAGGAAATTGCCGCCTACCAGGACAATAAGGTCAATCCGTTTGTGATGGATTCATCCCTGGCAAGACGAATCTGGTGGCCAAATGAGAATGATACCATGACGGTTGCTATTGAAAATCCCAATAGTAATTCACACCCAGAATCTTTTGCCATTCTTGATGCATATCCTAATCCCTTTAATGATGGAACCATTATCAGTTTTCAGTTACCAGCTGCCCGTTTTGTGGATATGGCTGTCTATGATATCACAGGCAAGAAAGTGAAAGAACTCATAGCCAATAAGCAATTAATCGGGGACAATTCTATTCGGTGGACTGGTGTGAATGTCCAAGACAGATCTGTTGGGTCCGGGATATATTTTGTAAATATGATCGTGCATAGTGAGCGCGGATATCTATACAGTCGAACAAAGCGAATTTTGTATATAAAGTAATCGATTCATTATCTAGTGCCTGTTTATAGATGACTGTAAGTCTTTTAAATCTTTCGGACTTTTCATTTAAAAAGTTAAGGTGTA
>CAYFMT010000017.1:0-57432 GCA_964344305.1 uncultured bacterium
TATCACCTTAGCTTTTACATCAAAATAGTCCGGCTAATTAAAAAACTAAACAGTGCCGGGGCCATAGTTATCGGGTATGGACTGGGTTCAAGACAAAGCGAAGAGAAACAACCCGGCATAGGGTTACCGCCAGATTGGCCGGAAAATTAATTCACGATCAATTCAATAGATTGATTTTCCTGTTTATCTGTAATTTAAATCTCTCCCCATAAGTTGGTAACAAAGCAAAATGATTAGAATCATCAACCTGACCCTGTGCATTTTTTGCATTTTATGTTGTGAGCCCAATGACGACAATGGTTTAAAGGAGCAAAATGACCCGGACACATCTACCGTCTATGAATTGGATTTACCGGATCGTGAATCTAATGCAATGTCAGGGTCAGAACTGATTCAATGGTTGCGTCCAAAAAGTCTGGATTCAAGAGAAAATGCCGTTCTTGGGCAAGTATTAGGTGGTAATATCCCTGGATATATCAGGCAATTAAAGCCAATCACTTATAGTGAATTATTAGATAGTGTTCTATGGAATATTACCTTATATGTTACTCCGGATTACTTCACCATTGGATCTGATGAAGATCCCTTTTTAATCCCCATGACACCTATCCTGGCACAGAAAATAGCTGACACACTTGGTGTTAGTCTGGTGACCAGGAAGATTGCAGATAAAATCTGGATAGGTTCAGATGTTAAAATGGAGCCACAGCCAATTCCACCCAGTGATGCCATGACCACCGTGCCTGTTTTTGCCGATCACAATGCGATTGTTCAAACACAGCGAAATTTATTTTTGGACTCCTTTACTCTGGGGTCTATTGTGGCAGGACACAAAAAGGATGTTATACTATCCAACCGGATTGCAGAAAATCCAACAAAAGTCGTGATTTATGGGTGGCATTACCAGAATGGGCAGCCCATACAACCGATATATTCCGGACATGTGATCTGGTATGCCGACTACAGTCATGGAATTCGATACATGGCCGACCAGTGTGAATTGAATGGCACAACCTGGTTTGTAGAAGACCTATTGAAACATCCGTCACTGTATAAACTGCTAAGTGATGAATCAGGAGCCATGACAGTTACCCGTTACCTGGGTGATGATTCAAACTATCCCTGACTTCTTTTTCCTCATTCAACTGCTTGATTCAAATGGTTCTAAATGGATAATTTTTATCCTATGGAATGCTGGTTTCACACCTATAATCACATCCTGAATCTTTTTCCCGCCGAAGACAGCTAATCCCTGCACACATTCTACGTTTCAATCCATGCAATGTCTTTGCATGGTCATATCCAAATATTTCATAAGGAGATAATAATGCCACATCATAAATCCTGGGCTGAACCATGGAAGATCAAAATGGTTGAGCACTTACGGATGACATCGAGAGAAGAGCGTATTGACGCTATCAAAGATGCCGGGTACAATACGTTTTTACTCAAGTCTGAAGATGTCTACATCGATTTGTTAACGGACAGTGGTACAAACGCCATGAGTGACCGTCAATGGGCGGGGCTCATGATGGGGGACGAGGCCTATGCCGGAAGTCGAAATTTCTATAATCTAGAAAAAACTATCCAGGACTTCTATTCCTATAAGTACTTTGTTCCAACCCATCAGGGCCGTGGAGCAGAACACATGCTTTCTCAGATCATGATCAAGGATGGTGATTTTATTCCTGGTAACATGTATTTCACCACAACGAGACTTCATCAGGAGCTGGCAGGGGGGACCTTCGTAGATATAATCATTGATGAAGCTCATGATACGGAAAATGAACACCCCTTTAAGGGGAATGTGGATCTGAAGAAACTTCAGAATCTCATTGATGAAGTTGGGTCGGAACGTATACCCTACGTCTGCATTGCCACGGCAGTGAATATGGCCGGTGGGCAACCCATATCCATGGGAAATTTGAAAGAATTACGTGCCTTGACAAACAAGTACAATATTCCAATTGTACACGATATGACTCGCGTGGCTGAGAATGCATGGTTCATCAAGGCTCGCGAAGAAGGATATCTCCACGTACCGCTGAAAGATGTGGTGTTCGAGATTTGCAGCCTGACTGATCACGCTACCATGAGTGCAAAAAAAGATCCTCTGGTGAATATTGGGGGATTTATGGCCACAAATGATGAGGATGTGTATAGAAAGGCTCAAAACATGGTTGTGGTTTATGAAGGACTTCATACTTACGGCGGTATGGCTGGACGTGACATGGAAGCCCTGGCTATCGGAATTCAGGAATCCGTAAGTGATGATCATATGCGAGCACGTGTTGGGCAGACATTATACCTGGGACACAAACTGGAAGAAGCGGGGATTCCAATCGTGAAGCCTATCGGAAGTCATGGGGTGTTTTTGGATGCGAAGAAGTTCCTTCCACACCTGTCACAGGATGCATTTCCAGCTCAAACACTGGCAGCTGAAATCTATATCGAGAATGGGATACGAACCATGGAACGCGGCATCGTGTCAGCCGGGCGAAACAAGGATACAGGGGACCACAATCGTCCCAACCTTGAACTTGTAAGAATTACTCTTCCAAGACGAGTTTATACACAGGCTCACATGGATGTGGTAGCAGAATCCATTATTGAAGTCTACAATCGCAGGGATTCTATTACGGGATTGAAGTTTACGTATGAACCGGAATACTTGAGATTCTTCCAGGCCAGGTTCGAGCCATTATAAAATAAAATCCCCCCTGAAAAGGGGGGATTTTTCTAACGTTCAATTAGAACGGGACGATACAATTAACAATCATCATCCTTGCTGTGATCATGTTTCTCTTTTTCCATTTTTTCTACTTTAAGGCAGCATCCCGGTGATCCCAAGGCTTTACCACAGTGATCGCATTTCTCTGCATCTTTGGCGCAACATACATCACTACCCTTGATTTGACCGCAATGATCACAAAGTGTCAGGTCGCTTCCATCCTCCGCCAGTTTGCAGCATCCTGGAGATCCTTTTATGGCACCGCATGCATGGCGCTCTGCTTCAGGGTTGCAACAATTGTCAGCGCCTTTTACTTCACCACAATGGCCACACAATACAATGGCACTATCGGTATCACTGGCAGCAAGAGGTATCACCATCATCAATGCCAATATGGAAATAACAACGATTGATAAGTTTCTTTTATTCATGAATTTGACTCCTTAGACATGACCGAACATAATACATAATATATTTTAAAAACAGTTAGATTGAAATGAGTGTCAGACGAAAGACACTTATTTCAGGTGGTCATTAAAAACACCAATGAGTCTCTCTTTTTCACAACCCGGAGCCAGATGCCCACAATCATTGTCAAACTCAACGAGTTGTAGTGAATATGTGTTGGCAAATTGAATTGCATTGTGAGGAGGGACGAGTTGGTCCTGCGATGCAGTAATAACCAGTAGATCTGTTTTATCCAGAATAGATTTCATTTCGGCTCCATCAACATAATTCCTTATATCATGATGGATCATTGCATGAAGTTGATATGTCCAGTTGAATGGGGAAAAGGTTGATAAAAACCTTACTGTATATGATGACAGAAAAACATCAGAATCATCAGATGGTGTGGTCCTGATATGATAATCTGGTGAATAAGCAGACAATACTTGAAGCCTGGAAATAATATGACCAATCTCTTCTGTGGTTCTATTTCCCTGGATACCATTATCAATTATTTCCTTTTCAGATTTCCATACAAACAGACTGTGAGACGTAGGCCAGGGAGTGCCTGTGTAGGAGATAGCTTTATCCATGTAATTCGGGTAGGATACAACCCACTGAAATACCTGCATTCCGCCCATGGATCCCCCTGCAACTGCATGAATGTGTGTGATCCCCAGAGTGTTATGAAGAAGCTGGTATTGACTCTCAACCATATCGCGGATGGTAAACCACGGAAATGTGTAGTCTTTCGGCGATGTGGATATCCCATTCCCCAGGGCATCCAAAATGATAATGTGATAACGTGTGGAATCGTATAGGTTGTCTTCTCCTACAAGGTTTGCAACATGATCGCTTATTCCACTGAACCAGGTGGGGACGATAACAATATTTGATGAATCGGAATTGACGGACCCGAATCGTTGATATCCGATAATACAATTTTCGATGGTTTCTCCAGATTCGAGGACAAAATCTCCAATGGATTGGTATTCCTGTTTCCCTGAAGTCAAAGAGAATAGGAGGAGAAAAAGGTATAATAATCGCAATGTGGTCATGCAGAAAATATTCGATTCGACTTCAAATTAAGGCAACTCAAAGATATCCAGTAATCCATCATACGCCCTGTCAACATCCCTGTCATGAATCAGGCAGCAGATGGAGGATATGGAAGTTGAAATCCCAAGGATATTGATATTGTTGGTTCCAAGAGCAGAGCAGAGGTTACCGCAAATCGTGGGCTTCTCCCTAAAATGGGGTCCATAAACTGTTAACGCAGTGACATTAGGTTCACTTGTTAATGAAATCTGATCCCAGTCCTTACTATTGTCTCTCAATGTTTTCATTGCGCCTGATTCAACATCTGATTCAACACACACAGTAATATTTGCCCTGTTTAATATGTCTTCACTCTCAGCAATGAAATGGAGATTGATATTGGCTTTACCCAATAGTGTGAACAACTTTCCTGCGGCCCCGGGCTGGTTGGGGATCCCAAGCATTTTAATCATGACCAGGTTTCCCTGACGTATGATTCCACCAATTTTCTGCTTAGTCATGGATGGGGACCTTAATAGTGACAGTCGTTCCTTCATTTACATGACTGTCAATGCTGATTGTACCATCAATTTCTTCCACAAATTTCTTCACGATATTCATACCAAGCCCTGTACCGATAGACACATGTTTCTTGGCATTTTCACCTCGATAAAACTCCTCAAAAATGTTTTTCAAATCTGAATCAGGAATTCCAATCCCTGTATCAGAGATTGTCAGAATCCATTGTGAACCCTGAATATTCGTTCTAATTGAAACCTGCCCACCATCCGGTGTATATCGAATAGCATTTCCCAATAAATTTGTGAATATTTTCTCCAGTTTAAACTTGTCCAGTAGAAGTGTTCCTTTTTTGCTACAGATATCGACTGAAAGATGAATACTTTTGGATTCCAACATTGGTTTTTCATCTTCAATAAATAACTGGAGGAACTCGCATGGATTTACCAGTTCAGGATCCTTTTGGGTGCTATCAGTATAGGAAATATCCAGGAGATCCTTTATCATGGAAATCATTTGCTGTGTACGTGTTTTGATACGGATGATAAGGTCCAGAACCTGCTTGTCTACCTTTTCCGGCAGGATATCAATGATGACATTTGCATAACTTTCTATGGCTACTATGGGAGATTTCAACTCATGGGAGACGAAGCGGAAGAACTTGGATTTTTCATCTCCTGAGGCTTCAAGTAATCGGTTTTGTTCAAGGATTAAGTGTTTGACTTTCCTGTGACGTGAAATGAGAGAAACGGAAATGTAGGCACTTGCGAATACTGTGATATAAAATGTTATTAAAGAGAATACCATGATGGCAGGTTCGTGAGAAATTGGAACGAGATGAAAGTGCTTTAAAAATCCGAATTGTTCACCCAATGCCATGGTCGTAAACAATATGCAGTCAATCCCAGCCACAATGAATGGGAATGTTCTTCTATCGGTAATGATACTTGTAATGATGATATAAAAAATGAAAAAGAAGAATAATGGGTTTTCGACGCCACCACTAAAGTGGAGGATGGCAGTAAGAATTGCCATATCAGCAAATATTTGTACAAATAGCAGTCTTTCCTCGATGTCAATGGTGGTTGGTGGGGTGGATCGAGTATAGAAGATATAGATGAGATTGACGACAACAAGAAGAATAGCACAGATGAAAAGTGGGATAAACTGAATATGTTCCTCAAATGATCGCGATAATATTGGTGCATAAATAAATGCCCCCAGGGCTGCGATCCATCTTAGCTTAATAAACCATACAATTTTTCTTCGTAATGAGTTGGGTGTAAAAAATGAAAACTCTGCCAGACTGGTGCTAAAAAGCTCAGACAACGGGCAGGTTCCTGTTTACTGCATCAATAAGTTTCTGGGGATTGACCGGTTTTTCAATAAACTCATCCACAGGTAGAAATTCTTCATCCTTTTGCGGGTCGAAATGATATCCTGTCTGTGAGCCTACAGCTGTTACCATGATTATAGGTAGTTCATTTGTATCTACATTATTTCTCAGGGTATATGCCAGTTGAAACCCTTCATCCTGTGTACCCATCATGACATCAAGAATCAACAGGTCCGGTTTTTCTTTCTGGATAATCTCCAGTCCTTTTATTCCTTCCTGTGCATCGATGACATTGAATCCTGCAGATTCAAGGGTTATTCTCATGGCTTCTACCAGGTCAATATCATCGTCTATTATCATAATTTTTTTCGACATAGCTTTCCTCAGTTTAAGACTAAATTGTTATTTAGGGTGAGTATTTTTGAAACGATATCCGGGATGGTGTTTGAAACCGTTTCGGACAATCCGGTGTTGATTTCCAATTGCTCGGGTTCAACCCCAATAATGGTGAGGGATTTTGGAAGTGCATCGATTCTTTTTGCCAGTTCTAATGTATCAGCAATACTGATCCCATGAAGCGATAAATGATCCTGTTTTATGACCAGATGAGCGTCTTCCTGTTTGAAAACTTTCACAGTCCCTGGCAAGAATCCCATGAAAGCAGCATCAATGAGTATGACGTGTTCAGTGTCATTAAAATGATCGATTAGACCCAGGGCATCCGTGGCGCCATCAATAAGTGAAACCCCTTCCAGGGATGGAATTTCCTTCAATGAATTCAACACCGCTACACCAATGCCGTCATCTCCGTAAAAACTGTTACCAACTGCGATAATCTTCAGGTCAGTCACAACAGCTAATCCTCTTCGATAAACTCCACGTCAAGAATATGAACCGAACAGGAGATACATGGATCATAAGCTCTCACAAGCATTTCTAGGTGCTTTGTAATGTCCTCTTTACTCTTATCTATGATTTCCGGAACGAGTTTTTTCATATCATCATCAATATTCCCAAGGTTTTGGCCAGTGGGAATAATACAGTTTGCCGCAATGATATTTCCTTTTCTATCATATTCATACTCATGATACAATATACCTCTGGGTACTTCTGTTGCACCCACACCGCGACCGTACCGGGTGGGTGTTTGGTTTGGTTTTTCATCTACAAGTCCATTAGCAAGGAGTTCATCTATAATGGCAATAGAATCTTCAATACAATGGGCACTTTCAACAACCTGGGCAATATTATTCATGTATGGATTATAACAATTTGGAGTCAACCCTAATTCTTCTGCTGCTTTCAGGGATGTTTCAGTCATTTGAGAGTGACTATTGTTCCAGCGAGCCAGTGCCCCCACCATGTAACTGTTTCGGTCGTGCTTGCAGTGCTTACTGGTTGAATGTGGAACCACAAATTCATTGGTCATATCCAGGTAATTGTGGATATCTGTTGCACCGGTGTCTGAAGAATAGATTTCGCCATCATACAGTGCGTATTCACTATCATGTTTGAGTGAGATATATTCTGTTTCTCTCACAAAATCTGGAATCAGTTCTGCTACGGATTTCACCGTTTTCACTGTTTCGAGTACATCGGGAATACCTTCTTCAATCAGGCGTTTTTTCAATCCCTGCAATTCATTAGTTGTAGGAATT
Source organism: uncultured bacterium (assembly GCA_964344305.1). Taxonomy (GTDB): domain Bacteria; phylum Fidelibacterota; class Marinisomatia; order Marinisomatales; family JABMOV01; genus JABMOV01. The sequence continues at coordinate 7,730 of CAYFMT010000017.1, forward strand.
CGAGTAAATCCTCCCGGTACAGGGGTGATAGGGTGTACAGCGCGACCGGAGACAATATCACCAATATCATTGGCAAGCCGTTTCATTCGTAACGCCCTGAGAATGACATCCGTGTGCGTAGGAATCAGCGGAAACACGCTGGGAGCCCCAAAGAGATCTGGAGCGACCAGGAAATAGACATGAAGGATATTGGATTGAATGGTGGCACCGTTGGTTAACAGTTTTCGTAACAATTTTGTCTGTGTTGAAATTTCAAGACCCAGTGCATCTTCCGTTGCCTGCAGGGATGCCATTTGATGTCCCAGGGAACAGATACCACAAATGCGGCTTGTGATAATGGCTGCTTCATGAAAACTACGACCCATAAGCATGGCTTCAAAAAATCGAGGTGCTTCAACAATCTGCAGTTCAGCTTTTTCAAGTCTTCCCTCTTTCATGTTCACAACAATATTCCCGTGACCTTCAACCCGGGTTAGATGTTTGACATTAATGTCCAGTGTTTTACTCATAATTATACCTGTATTTATACGGTCAGTTTTTGTTCATAACTGTTAAACAGCTGCATTCGTTTCACAGCTTCATCCATGGTAAGGCCATGTGACCTTAGAATATCAATCATACCATTTGTATTGACATTTGGGACAAGACCACGGCAACCGGTACAGAATTGTCCAAAGGATGGACAAATGGCATTGCATCCACCACGAGTTACTGGTCCAAGGCAAATCATACCTTTGTCAAAGACGCATTCGTTTTCATTCAATTTGCATTCAACACAAACTGCTTGATCCGGTTTCTGTGGTTCTTTACCCATGACAAGTGCCTTGATGACTTTGATGAATTCCTCGATTGTCATGGGACATCCATGGATTTCATAATCGACTTTCACAACGGCTGAAACTGGCATGGCCGGCAGGGTGGGGAATCGATATTTTTCTTCCTTATAGACTGTTTCCCTGACCTGCTCAATGGGAAAATTGTTTTTCATTGCGTTCACACCGGCGATGGAAGCGCAGGAACCAAGGGCTACCAGGACTTTCGTCCTTCTGCGAATATCGTGTATCCTATTGATACAGGACGGGGTAGAGAGAGAGCCTTCGATAAAGGCAATATCGTATTCGTCAGCTTTATCATCCATGGCTTCTCTAAATTCAACGATATCTATGTGTTCGAGGACATCCAGTATATGGTTTTCGAGATTCAGCTTGTTCAACTGGCATCCTTCGCAACTTGTAAAATCAAAAAAGGCGACTTTTGGTTTTCCATTCGTAGTCATCAGATTGCCTCCGGTAAATCTATAATTTCTGGGTAATGATAGACTGGCCCATCCTGACAAACATACGAATGATTGATCTGACAGTGACCACATTTGCCTACACCGCACTTCATTCTTCTTTCCATTGAGAGGTATATGTTTTTCTCTGGGATTTGCTTGGATCGCAATGCCATCAGCACAAATTTGTACATGATAGGAGGACCTACAACGGCAGTCATAGTGTTTTCCAGATCCAGGTCCAACTGAGGAATCAGTGTTGTAATGACGCCAGTATTTCCATTCCAGGCAGCATTGCCCTGATCAACGGTCACATGGTATTCAATGTCCTGGGATGCTTCCCATTGTTCCAATTCATCTTTATAAAGGAGATCGTCAGGTGTTTTAGCCCCATATAGAATGAGGAGCCGCCCAAAATCGTTCCGATTATCGATGATATAATTGATTAATGATCTAAGTGGGACAATTCCAATTCCGCCACCGACTATCAAGACATCCTTTCCCTTGAATGCATTGATATCGAAACCATTCCCATAGGGACCGCGGATACCAATCTTTCTTCCGGCATCATATGACGTGAGCACATTGGTGAGGATACCAACATTTCGAACGCAGAGCTCGAACCGGCCCTTTTTCGTTGGGGAAGACGTGACAGATATGGGTGCTTCACCTATACCAAATAGAGACACTTTTACAAATTGCCCCGGCTCATGCCCAAGATCCTTGCCGCCAGGTAATTCAATTTCAAACCAGCGCTCGAGTGCAGTCATTTGTTTCACTGCTTTTATTTCTGCAATGGTGGGGACGTACAGGTCTAACAATTCTTCAGTTTTTTCAATTGATTCAGCCATTTATAATTCCTCTCATCCTGTTAAAGGGTGTGTGTTTGAACAGGTTGCAGATGATCGCGTTCATAGTCTGCGCTCAATTGATTGACGATATCTACGATACTGATCCCTGCAGTACAATAGGCTGTGCATCGACCGCAACCAACACACCAGGGTTCTCCGGTAATATCAGAGATGTATTTGAATTTTCTATATATACGATGACGTTGCCGTTCATCCAGTCCATGGCGGAAATTCTCACCACCTGCAACGGCAGCGAAGCTGTTGAGCATGCATCCATCCCAGGTTCGTTCTCGTGATCCTGATTTTAGATCCAGTGAAACATCATCTTCTACATTGAAGCAATAGCAGGTAGGGCAAACAAGGTTACACGTTCCACAGCCAACGCATTGATCAGCAACATCTGCCCATACGGTGGAATTCCATGCATGGTCAAAGACATCGGTCAATCTATTGTAATTAAACTTGATCTTGTTTTTAAACTCATGGTTCTGTTTCTCTGATTTAGTTACAGACACAACATGGGCAAAATCCTGTATCAGCTCGTGTCCACGATCCGTTAGTACATTTAGGATATACCCATCAACAGTTCGATCCATAAAAATATCAAATCCATCGGTTTCCTCGATAGTAATGCCAACAGATCTGCCAAAATGATAGTCATCTGGAGTATAGGAAACACCAATGAAAGTGGCATTTTTTCTTCTGGAAAGATAATTTTTTTCAGGATTTCCCTGTGTGAAGTTGTAATCCAGCTTTAGCACAGCCTGCATATCATAGCTGTGTACACCGAGGAATATTCTTGGTGTTTGTGAAATATCATTCTGGGAAGTGGAATAATCATCCATGGAAAAGGATAAAAGCTCTTCACGGGCGGGCAAAAAATATTTCTTAATGGAGTGAAGGGTTCGATTGTAGTCAAGGACAGTATCTTTGGTGTCAATCACCTGTTCGAATGTAAAAGACGCATCTCCTTTTTTGTGTGGAGCAAAAACGTCTCCATACGCTCGAATGTGTGAAATAAATGATTCAACCCTGGAGAAGGGTAGATGAAGTGTCTTCATAGGGTAATCCCTTTTGGTTAATAATCATAGGTGGAATTTGTTTACAATTAGTAAAGTGGGAAATCTGCTGGTCAGCGTCATCGGTTTCGTCTTCTTAGGTAGTTAATCCGATAGTGAAATTACATAAAAGAAGATAACCTTATCCAGTTATATTGTTTAAATAATATACGACTTTTTCTTGATGGGATTAAATGTGGTAGGGAATGGTGCAGGGACGGGAAAGGTTGATAAAATGGATATGAACCAAGGAGGTATTCCTGTCCCTGCACATCTGAATAATACCAGAAAAATTCACTTTTCTTTGTGATTGTACTCACTTGCCTGCATACACCTTCCAAATGTTATAACCTTCGGAAGGAATAGGAAAACATCGTAACTTATCTTCAATGACACCTCATGATACCATTCCAATTCTGGGTCCTGTCTGGTTGCTTAGTAATGGGTTAACGTTTTTCTTCATTTTTGCCATCATCATGTTGGTGAAAAAACTACCTACCCATTACACACCATTATTTACCAGAACCATAGGGGTGTTGATATTCATTCGGATAATCGCACAGCATTGGGTCCAGATTGCACATGGCACGTGGAATCTCCAGTCAAGTTTGAATGTCCATTTATGTGGTTTATCCGCTCTTATAGCAGGAATTGTTATGTTTTATCGTCCCCAATGGTTGTTTGAAATTCTCTACTACTGGGGAATCCCGGGGGCATTCCATAGTTTTTTAACCCCTGAGTATACACTGGGTTCAGAAGGATGGATGTTTATTGACTATTATCTGGAACACGGTGGAATCTGGCTTGGAGCCTTCTACTTGATTTTTGTGTATGGTATGAAACCACGAAAGGGATCCTGGTGGAAGATTTTCCTTTACTCTCAATTGCTGGTGATTTTCGTATCCTTTCTAAACATGGCCATTGATGCCAATTATATGTATACATGCGAAAAACCCATAGTGGAGAATCCCTTTGTTTTTGGAGAATGGCCCTGGTATTTCCTTGGTATTGAATTAGCAGGGTTACTTCATTTTATCATTGTGTATCTACCATACGGTTTGAAATACCGAAAAGCTAAACATACCTAACCAAGCCAGTGACTATTTACCATTAACGTTTTCCGATGTATTCATATTAATTTCAATCCATGAGTATTTTGCTCACGTATTTCTTTCTCGCGCTGGGTGTATCATTTTTATGCAGTCTGCTTGAATCGGTATTGCTTTCTGTTTCCCACACATTTGTTTGTGTAAAGGAAAAGGAAGGAAAGCCAAGTGGTTTGTTTCTAAATGAGCTTACTGCAAATATCAATCGTCCCCTGGCAGCGATTCTAACAATCAATACCATTGCCAATACTGTTGGAGCCGCTGGAGTAGGAGCGCAAACATTAAAACTCTACGGGGACCAATTCGTGGCCATCGCCTCAGCACTGCTGACACTTTCTATCCTCATTTTTTCAGAAATAATCCCCAAAACCCTTGGTGCTGTCTACTGGAAAACCCTTGCCATCCCTGCTACCTATGTGATTCGATGGCTCATCTGGATTACGTATCCCTTCGTTTACCTGTCCCTTTTTATGCCCAAATACATTAAGCTGGACAATCAGGAGAATACGTTTTCTCGAGAGGAAATGCTTATCATGGCTGAAGTGGGAGAGGATGAAGGTACCCTGCAGGAACAGGAAAGTGACATTATCGAAAACATCCTGAAATTGAAAGATGTGAAGGTCCATGATGTGTTGACACCAAGAACGGTTGTGTTTGCACTGGACAAAGATGAAACGGTTGGGGATGTGATAAAAGAACACGCTCGTATCGATTTCTCCAGGATTCCAGTCTACCGGGACGAATTGGACAACGTCATAGGATTCGTACACAAATACACCATCGTTGAGAAGCAGGGTCAGGATGAATTCGATGTAAGAATGGAAGATATTGTTGTTCCTATCCACACGGTCCTGGAAACGGAAAACGTGGCAAAAATTCTCGATGAATTCGTGAAGCGCCGAGAACATATCTTCCTGGTTGAAGATGAATTTGGAAGTACAGCAGGAATCATTACACTTGAGGATGCCATCGAAACACTCCTTGGTGTGGAAATTGTAGATGAGCATGACTCTGTTGTGGATATGCGGAAGCTTGCTAAAGAACAACGAAACAGCCAAAAACGTGCAAAACTGACTGAATAATCTCATTCGAAAACCATCCCGCATAAAATCCATTTCGGTTGCAGGATGCATTTTCCTGCTCTATATTTTTCTCAACTCACTATCTTTTACACAAACAACTGGCACACTTTCATTTTTCCTTACCGAAGAAGATTTCCTGAGCAACAACCCTGTTCCTTTTTCAGAAGTCATGGGAAAACCTCATCTAATTGTTGAGAAAAACAACCAGGGTTACACACTTTCGAAATCGTACATTGGACCTCTTAGCGAAGCCCTTCAAAAGGAGACATTTTCTTACTCTGATGATGGCAATCTTGAGATGATCAATACTGTGGATGGACAGGGCCTTCTTACAAAAAAGATTATATTTGGCATGGAAGAAAATGCAATTCGATATCTTCAATATGCCATGAAAATGGATACGGTCCTTTCCGGTAAAGACAGGTATACCATCATTCATTACCAGGATTCAACTGTGTCAAACTATGGGTTTTACGATGTGAACAGTCATCTGTATGGCACCATTGGTTTTCTGTATGACTCCACCGGAAGAATACATGAAGAAGTATGGGTACAACATCCTGAAAAAGTTATTATAAGACACTGGACCTATGATCACATAGAGGATGGAAACAAGATTCGAATTACCGAAAAGGATAAAGATGGCAATGTTCTCTATGATACGTATCTGGCTGAAGATGGATCTGAATCGGTATTTACTTTCCAGGTAAAAAAAGATACATTATGTATTGATAGACCAACCATCCCCTATTTTCTGGATGTAGAGTTGATTTCAGGGACTGTGACCTGGGAATGGGTTGCCGGTACCTGGGACAGTATTGGGACACACACTTATGCTTTTGCACCTCATGAACTGGCTAATGTTGGTGAACATACTCTTATGCCTGAACTCGCTACGAGTTTAATAAATCAGTCGATATATAAAATGACATTCCTGGGAGAAACAGTTAGAGGTTTTCCAGTTACTACAGTGTCATCTGAGCCTGTTCTTTATGACGCTGAACCCCCGGTTATTTCTGGAGACGTACCGGCTGTAAACCAACATCCATTTATCAATATCCATGCGTCCGAACCGCTTCAGAAAATTAGGGTTGAACTGAGGATGGAAAGTAACCCGCTGGCGCACCCGATTATTTACATGCCACCTGACACACTATTTCCATTTATCCATGGGAGTGTCAGTATGCCTGATATAGAAGGACTCATTCAACGTGAATCTTATATCATATCAGTCATTGGATGGGACAGGGCCGGGAATATGGGTGGATCCATTGATCTGGGTACCTTTTTATTTGATGATGAATCACCGGAGCTAACTGTTCATTCACCAACATCCCATGGTTATTTCCATCTCCCACAAATAACCTATTCCTTATCTGAAAATGTGGCTACATCAATCCTGTCAATCATGCAGCAAAAGGATGATCGTGTAGATTCCGTGGCAATTTCTGTGAGCAATGAAAATCTGGGGAAAGGTCTTCAGCGAATGTATCTTGACCATGCATACAGATTTCTTGATTCCACCTATTATTCATTTCATATGATTTGCACGGATCCTGCTGGGAATATCTCCAGCAAAGTCAATATTGATTCTGCCCTGTTTGACGAAACCCCACCGAATATCTCTATCATTTTTCCCTACGACAGTGCGGTTATTAATGAACCATCCCTGTCCTTTATTTGCAATGAACCTCTGAGTATCGCTACCATGACGTGGAAACATGTGGTGGGTACAAAGGACACGGTTGCACCCTACACCGTTTCCTTCTCGCGCCAGGATCTCACCCCTGGGACCAAAATCAGGTCCACCATCCCAACTGAAAATCGGTTACGTGACGGTGCCATCTATGATATTGAGTTTTATGCAGAGGATCTTGCAGGGAATAAAGTAGATGACATCGTTATCAGGGATATTTTATTTGATAATCATCCACCAGAAATCAATATCCAGACGCCGCAGTCCGGTACCTATACAAACAATATGGCAGTGTCATATTCCAGTACAGAATACCTTTCTTCCGCCATATTGACAATTGAACGAACTGGAGGCGAACCGGATATTCTTACTCCTCATACAGTGATCCTTGAAGAATCTGAACTTCAGGATGGCAATCACAAAAATACTATTTTTTCAAATCTACCCATGTTATCCTCCGGGACAATATATCGTCTAAGTTTGAGTGGAGAGGATATGGGGTCAAACCGATCCATCTCAAACATGATAAATCGAGTAACATTTGATAATATTGACCCTACCATCAACGTTGCATTCCCTACAATGAATTCCATCAATACTCGCAAGGATTTTCAGTATACTCTCTCAGAAGATATTGAGGAAGGGTACTGTGTACTTGTACGGACGGGGGGAGAACCGGATACTCTTTCACCGCATATCATAGAACTTATAGATGAGGATTTGCTGGAGGGTGACCATTCCATCAATATATCCAACCTGGGTATTAACGAATCCAGCAGATACCATTTACAGGTTGCAGGGATGGACCTGGCAGGGAATACCTCGGATACGCTTACCATTTCAAATATTATTTACGATGTAACACCCCCGCATTTAGATATTCGAAAGCCTGTTCCAGGCAGCCTGAATCCAACCATGGAACTTGTCTTTACGTTGAGTGAACATATTGAAAATGCCACAATCACTTGGGAGAGAACCGGTGGAACACCTGATCCGAATTCTCCTCATCATGTATCGCTGGATTCTCTTGAATCAACCGTGGGGTTGAAGCGGTTGTCGACACTTGCAAATCAGCCAGAACTGGTGAGCGGTTCCATTTATGATCTGGTATTTACCGGGCACGATGTAGCAGGCCATGAACTGAATTCAAATATAGTTAGAAGTGTTGAATATGACTTTAATTCACCATCTGGGAAGATCAATGCACCAAGGTCGTCATCACTGGGGAATTCTGATACATTGCAATACACGTTGAGTGAAGAATTAACAAATGGTTTTTTCCTCATCCAGGATATGAAAACAGAGGGTGTGGAATCAATCATTCTTCCTGAAAATTTTAAAAATGCTGGCGAACATGTATTGACATTATCGGATCATGGAATGTCCCTTGAATCCAATCATGATTACTCCATATGGATGAGAGGACAGGATGAGGCGGGGAATGAATTGATAAGCGATACGATTACTCATTATACATACGATGGTGATATTCAAAAGTCGTCTATAGGGTTTCCAAAACCAAACACATCCATAAATACCGTACTGGTAAACTATACTCATTTCGAAAACCTAAAGTCAGGCAGCATGGTTTGGTTGGATGAAGAAACTATGTTGGTTGAAATATGCAACCTTTCGGGGAATGAACTCATGAAAGGTGATAAAAAGAATCACCTGCTATCCGAATTACCGGATTTACAGGATGGGCATACGTATACGGTGATTTTGAATGGGGTAGATCTTGCAGGTAATCGGTTTACATCTGATTCTGTATTTCATGTCTCCTATGACATAACCAGGCCAACATTGAACGTCGAAAATATTGAACCGGATACGTATTTCAATTCAACAGAATTACTATATACCTTATCCGAAGAAGTTGAGTCTGTTTCATTTTCATGGCATTCCTATCTGGATGGGAAGGAACAGGTCATCCAGCATACACTAACCAAGAATGGTTGTGGTCCTGGATTAAATCGATTGAATGACTATTATATCCCTGAACTAATTGAGGGCCAAACCTATGCTGTTACCATCCAGTACAATGATTTGGCTGGAAACAAGGGAAACACAGTTCAGCTGGACAATTTATTGTATGATTCAGTAAATCCCGTGCTGGAAATAACATTTCCCACCCATTCCCAGTTCACCAGTAAAGATAGAATTGATTATAAGATATCAGAAACTATCAAGAGAATCCAGATAGTATTCAGTGGTGAGGAGATAGAAAATAAAGAATTTGTGGTGGATACATTGATTTCAAATCAATCCAATTCACTGTCAGGTATGGCAAGAAAAATGGGTATCCCGGATTATACTCCGTTCAGTGTGGAGATCAGTGTTTGGGACCTGGCCCACAACAAATCAGAATCAGCAGAGATTCATGGCATAGTTATGGATAAAACATCACCTGAATTCACGATATTGGAACCACAGGGCCATACTGTCAGCAATCATTTTACACCAAAATACATTTTAAGTGAATCACTGGCAGAAGCTGAATTGTTGATTTCAGCCGGCAGCAAGACCATTGAATTCCCTCTAGATGGTGATCAACTTAAGAAGGGAACCTCGACGATTGAAATTGATGACAGTGACTTCGCAGATAACGATCCCATTACATTTGAAATAACAGGGAAAGATCATGCTGAAAATACCGGTCGATCAATCCGCATTGAGAATTTCAGGCTAGACAGGAAAAAACCAGTTCTGGAAATAGAAGCACCCAGGAACAATGAATTGGTGAATTCACTTTCCATCCATTACTCGCAAAGTGAAAATCTGGTGGAATCTGCGCTGATAGTGGTAAACAGTAATGCGGATACAATAGAAGTTGATATCCCCAACAATAAACTTTCATCAGGAAACCATATACTCAAAGACGAACTCCCGGAATTGCACGAAAATATCTTTTATGATCTGTACATGTGGGGATTGGATAGGGCAGGGAATATGTCCGATACTATGGTTGTATCCGGCTGGACACTGGATCGAACCAACCCCACCATTGAATTTTTACAGCCTAAACATGGTTCACGTGTTCCAAATCTTGACGTGAGTTACACACTTTCAGAAAAATTGGAATCAGGACTGCTAAAAATCGAAAAAAGCAGTGGGGCTCAGGAATCAGGTGTTCCATTTACACAACCACTTGAAGGTGAATTATTGCTGGCAGGTCATCATACACTATCATTGGAATCATTGGGATTCCCAGGAGAAAATGGTCAAGACTATTCCATCACATTCACTGGAATGGATCCGGCTGGAAATTCTTCAAATGTTGGTCGAGTGTCTGGTGTGCACCTGGATATGGATTCACCCATTATAAAAGTCCAATCACCACGTTCACATGAGGTTCTTTCGGATATTGATTTATTCTATGACATCAATGAAGACCTGCATACTGGTTATATCCAAATTGAAATAGACCGTGACAAAGGTAATCAGCCTCACAGGATAGAACTCAATCCCTCACAAATCACTGCCGGCAATCATACAATTCGATTGAATGATGAATTTCGATTTCAGGAAAATGATGTTATTACAATAAGCATCCATGGGATGGATACAGCAGGAAATCAGTCTGAGTCGGAGATGGTGACATCGATTCGATTTGACAGGGTATCTCCAGTGATTCGAGTCGCTAAACCGGAGAGTGGATCTTTCGGCAAGTCATTGTCATTTTCGCTGATTCTCTCCGAACGATTAAGGGAATTGAATTTCGATTTATCTCGAATAGATGGGTTGCCCGATCCAAATTCACCGTATTCATTTTCAGCCACAGCAGATGAACTGACTGAAACCCGTATTACCGATTATACATTTTCCGAGTCGCCTGCATTAATCGATGAGGTAAACTATCGAATTTCCATACATGGAAGAGATTTTGCAGGGAATCAATCAGAAACCACCATCATTGACAATTTCCAAGTTGATTCGAAATCCCCTCAATTCACTATTACACAGCCGGTGGATGGCGAAAAAATCTCGAGAGAAGAGATAAGTTATATTTTATCGGATAATCTAGAAGATGGTTCAGTGATCTATACGTATGAATCCGGAACACTGGATCTCCGAAAAGAGTACCGAATTCCATTAAAAGGAAGTGAGTTGTTGCAAGGACCTCACCTTGGTGTGGTTCTTGATCTTACCCCATCGCTGGTGGATGGAGCAAAATATTCTATGAAAATATCAGGTAGTGATAAAGCAGGAAATCCTATTGAGGGGACTACTGTTTCACAGATTCTATTTGATGCAATGCCTCCTGAATTATCATGGAATAGTCCCACATCTGAATCTCGACAATCCAACACAATTGCTTACTATGAATTGAGTGAGGACCTCACAGTTTTAAAACTGTCAGCCTGGCGCGAAGACGAAGATCCGGTGATGGTGGAAATGCCTGCAGCTAAAAGAAAATCAGGAAAAGGGGAATTTCTTATTCAAGACCTAATGAGTATCGAGGAAGAATTGTCTTATAGTTTCCAGTTGACAGGAATTGACCAGGCCGGCAATGAAGGTCATTCTGATCAGGTATTCGATATTGTGATTGACTCCACTATACCGGAGTTTGAGATTACTTCGCCAAATGATGGTGACAGGTTACAAAGGTTCCTGATGAGTTATTCAATTAATGAGGATCTGGATACACTCGAAATAATTGTAGAACGTACAGGTGGAGACGTTGATGAAAACAGTCCTCATACTATCACCCTGCCAAAGTATCTCTATAAAAAGGGAAGGTTTGAATCGATCGATTTCAGTCAGTATGCGAACGTTAAAGATGGAGTGGAATACCGTATTTCCTTTAAAGGCAAGGATTTAGCTGGAAACGAATTTCAGAATTCTTACCTGAACAATATCATACTTGATACGAAACCCCCTGAATTATCAGTGCTTGAGCCAACCCCCTTTTCCTTCAACAGAACGGTATTGCTTGAATTCGAAACGTATGAACCACTGGGAGAGGGTCAGGTAGAATGGGTCTGGGAGTCTGGCAATCCAGATCCGAATCCCCATGTGTTGAATTTGAATACTATCACAATTATCCCATCAAAAATCACACAGGTTTCCACCGAATCAGTGGACCTTGTGAGTGGGGCGAATTACCTTGTCAGGGTTACGGTAATGGACCGTGCTGGAAATTCCTTCACAGAAGTAATTGAGGGCGTGTCATTTGATATTGACCCTCCGATAATAACCGGGAACTACCCTAGAGAGGTTGACAGGGTCAATTCTGAGGATATCCAGTTCACTAGTAATGAGATATTGAAGTATTGCACCATTACCTGGATGGATTTATTGACGAAGGAATCACATAGCTTCCAGTTGGAGGAAGGCGATCTTGTTTCGACTGAGATAACAATTGACAAAGAACACTCCATGATGCAAATGGTGAACGATCATTCTTATTCAATAACTGTTTCAGCTGAAGACAGAGCAGGGAACAGGGAGGAAACCATTATTGTAGAGTCAGTTGTCTATGATGAATCCCCACCGGTGTTTTCGAATATTCAACCCACAGAGAACAGTTTTTCCAATACCAGCGGTGTTACATTTTCATTGAATGAACCCTGTGCAAGCGGGAGAGTGGTCTGGCTCAGATTATCCGGTCCAGATGATCCAGCTTCTCCTCATATTATTGATTTTCCAGAAGAACTTCTTTTGGAAGGAGAGAATGATACACGTGTACTCCCGGAAAGACCGCTGGTCGAAAATGCAGTGTATGCCATGGTCCTTTCAGCCACGGATCAATTGGGTAACGCCAGTCGTCAATACAATACGCCGAATATTACCATAGATAAAACCAGACCAAATGTGGGAATTAAATCACCGAAGGAGACTGATATAATTCGCACTAATTCTGTAACAGTCACAACAAATGAATCGCTGGCAGGAGGGACATTAATTTTCCATAATACAGGAGGAGAAGAAGACACTAATTCACCGTACCAAGTTGATGTAGATCCGGACATTTTTATCCATCCAAATACACACGGTATAGAAATATTGGAGGTACCTGAGCTTAATTCCGGAAGTATATATAATATAGAATTTACAGGTACTGATGCCGGTGGGAATGTCTCAAAATCAAGTGTAGAGAATATTGCCTTTGACAACATTGTACCAGAGATATCCATAACCTTACCGGACCCTGGAAACTCTGCCCGGATTGAATTCATCGATTTTACACTTTCTGAGGATCTTGTTTCCGCTACGGTAATATGGGAGAATGAGTCCGATCCAGGGGTAAAACCCATACTCATGAGTATTCCAGATGACCTGCTGAAATCCGGTGAGCATTTTAATCTGAATATTGATCCGGGACTCGTCTTTGATGCAAACACAACATATGCCGTATTTATAGAAGGTGAAGACAGGGCAGGGAATGTTGGAAAATCTCGTCCGATAACTGGATTAAAAATGAGACCTGATTTGCGGTGATATTTCAGGAAATGGCATTGGATGAAGGATGTTTCAATTATAAATTCGCCGGCTAATTTATCAGGAGAATTGTAAAAAATGGCACGAAAGACAGTCGGATTTGCCGGAAAAGTTAAGGGCAAAGATCATATTGACATTAAGTTTGTCAAATATGTGAAAAGTGTCCGCTCAGAAAAAACAGGTTTTTGGAGATTTAATGAATCCATAGTTCGCCTTGAAGGTGGTGAATCACTTGATGCAACCCTAAAGCGTCAGATGGAAGAATCCATGGCACTGGATATTAATATGCCCGTATTTGATGAACCGACAGCTGAAGAAACAGCAGAAGAGCCAGTTCAGTTAGAGGCAGAAGACACACCTGAAGAAGCTGTGGTGGAGGATAGTCAATCGGAAGAACCGGTAGCTGAAACTGCCGAAGCAGAAACGAAAGAATCTGCTGAATAAATTTAAGTCCCGGCAATGTTCGGGACTTTTGTTTTTTGATAGTTGGAGGGGTGGCAGAGCGGCTTAATGCGGCGGTCTTGAAAACCGTTGACTGTAACAGGTCCGGGGGTTCAAATCCCTCCCCCTCCGCCAGTTTTCGTCTGTCTGGATGGAGCAGGGACCGGCAGGCACTGTGTCCCAACATACTGGTCGGGACAAACCGCACAATTGATTTTAAAGAATTTCTGGAGAGGTGGCCGAGCGGCTGAAGGCGCACGCTTGGAAAGCGTGTATACGTTTACGCGTATCGCGGGTTCGAATCCCGCCCTCTCCGCTCTTCATCCCGACAGAATTGTCGGGACTTTGCGTGGCAGGCCGCCCATGTTGATTATAAATCTATTGGAGTATAAATGTGGTATGTATACTGTTTGGAAAATGAAGAAAAGAGTTTCTTATATATTGGCTCAACCAATAATCTAAAACGCGGGATTTACGAGTATAATATTGATCACTCAATTGCTACTAAGAGCTATCTATCAGTGTCTCTAGCAGCCTATATAGCTGAGAACTCCTAGGAAAAAACAAGGAGACTTGAGAAAAATTTAAAAACCGGGTCTGATTAAGCTGTGTTGAGAAAACGAATTTTACAAACCGAAGTCCCTGGGAAGCGACACAGGTTTGCCCACCCTCTCCGCCAGTCTTCGTCAGGCTTGCCAGTACTACGACCGGCAGGCACTACAACTTTAATCTCAAATTCCATATGTCAATTGAATCTATTCAGGGCTTAAAATTGCAGACCAGACACTGACTCCGGTCTCCAGTAACCATTTTCCTATAACTTTTCCTTCATCCTTTACACTTTCTCCTTATCCCTTAAACCTTAATCCAACTACCATTCACCTCTAACCTTGTCCTAATTTCAAACCATGCATTCATCACAGGTACGCGTACGATTTGCACCGAGTCCAACTGGTGATTTTCATGTGGGAGGAGCCAGGACGGCCCTGTTCAACTACTTATTCGCCCATCACCATGGTGGGAAATTCATCTTGAGAATTGAGGATACAGACCAGAAACGTTATAATCCCGATGCCCTTGCATGGTTGACCAATGGACTTAATTACCTTGGATTGAAATGGGATGAAGGACCGGATATAGGTGGTGATTATGGTCCTTATATTCAATCACATCGTCTGAATCACTACAATCACCATATTCAGAAATTGTTGGATGAAGATAAAGCATACCGATGTTTTTGCACTCAAGAGCGACTTGAAAACCTCCGTGAGAAGCAGAAAGAGGCCAAACAGGATATTGGTTATGATCGTCATTGCAGGGAAGTGTCGACAGATATTTCCCGCACCCGTGCAGAAGCAGGTGAATCCCACACCGTTCGTATTAAGATGCCACTGGATGGACATGTCATCGTCACGGATATTATCCGTGGAGAAATCGAGTTTCAGTACAAAAGGTTACAGGATTCTGTATTGATTAAAGCAGATGGAATCCCAACATATCATTTTGCCAATGTTGTGGATGACCATTTGATGCGAATAACACATATTCTCCGTGGGGATGAATGGGTAAACAGTCTTGCATTGCATGTGTATTTGTATGAATCCTTGGGATGGGAACCACCTGTCATGGCGCACCTTCCAATCATTCTCAATCCAACGGGTAAGGGCAAAATGAGCAAACGGGCACAACGGGCCCCTGATGGTAGCGAATATCCGGTATTTGTCCGGCAGTTTGAGGAATTGGGATATGTCTCGGATGCCCTTGTGAATTTCATGTCCCTGTTGGGATGGAGTTTTGATGATAAGACAGAAATCATGTCACGTGTAGAATTGATTGAGCGATTTGATATTGACAGGATATCTTCTTCACCAGCTGCGTGGAATTATGAAAAACTTAATGATATGAATGGCCAATACATCCGGAATATGCAAGATGAATTACTGGTGAATGCCATCATACCATTCCTTGAAATGGAATCGTTGCCTGCCAATCGCGAACGACTTCTGAAATTGCTTCCCCTCGTGAAGGAAAGAATGATCCGTCTGTCTGATGCCCCAACACAGTTGGGTATTTTTCTCAAAGATGATCTTAATGAATATTCATCGGACCTGTTAATTCCTAAGAAGACAACTGCAGAAGAAACAGCATCCCTGCTTAAATCTGCTGTGACCAGTCTCAGCAATACTGTTTTTACTGAACCGGATGTCGAAAGAACGTTGAGAGATCTTGTGGGAGAATTGATGGTGAAGGCCGGGCAACTGTTTCAGCCTATCCGGGTAGCAGTTTGTGGACGAAAAGCAGCCCCACCATTGTTTGAGACCTTGGTGGCAGTAGGCAAGGAAAGAACCCTGGAGCGCATTCAAAACGCAATACAAAAATTGGAAAATTGAATTTATGATAGAAAAACCCAGACATTTCATTGATGCAGTGATTCAGGATGACCTTGGCAGTGGGAAACACAAATCAATCATTACCCGATTTCCGCCTGAACCAAATGGGTACCTGCATATAGGTCATGCCAAATCCATTTGCCTGAATTTCGGACTGGCACAGGATTATAATGGCAAATGTAATTTACGTTTTGACGATACAAACCCGGTGAAAGAAGAAGATGAGTATGTGGCGTCCATAATCGAAGATGTCAAGTGGTTGGGATTTACCTGGGACAACCTTTTATATGCCTCAGACTATTTTCTGAAATTGTACGATTTTGCTCTGGACCTGATTCGAAAAGATCGTGCCTATGTCTGTGAGTTGACTGCTGATGAGATCCGAGCCACACGAGGGACACTGAAAGAACCCGGGAAAGATAGCCCGTATCGCAATAGACCGATTGAGGAGAGCCTTGATCTCTTCTATCGGATGAAAAAAGGTGAGTTCCCCGATGGAAGTATGACACTCAGAGCGAAAATTGACATGGGTCATCCAAATCTGAATATGCGAGATCCAGTTATGTATCGCATTCTTCATGCCCATCATCATCGTACCGAAGACGATTGGTGTGTATACCCCATGTATGACTGGGCACACGGACTAGAGGATTCTATCGAGGAAATTACCCATTCTCTTTGTACTCTCGAGTTTGAAGATCACAGACCATTGTATGACTGGTTCCTGATAGAACTTGGTGTATACAAACCGCAGCAAATTGAATTTGCCAGGCTGAATTTGAGCTACACACTCACGAGCAAACGAAAATTGCTTTCACTGGTTGAAGAAAAAGTGGTTTCCGGTTGGGATGACCCAAGAATGCCTACGATTTCAGGTATGCGAAGGAGGGGGTATCCACCAGAAGCCATTCGAGTATTTGCAGATAAAGTGGGATTGAATAAAAGGGACTCTGTTACTGATATAGCCCTGCTGGAATTCTGTGTCAGGGATGAGTTGAACACATCTGCCAGACGTCTCATGGGCGTCCTGGACCCATTAAAGGTGGTTATTACAAATTACCCTGAAGGAAAAGAAGAAGAGTTAGAGGGGATAAACAACCCTGAAAATCCAAATGATGGCACCCGACAGATTCCTTTTTCAAGAGAGATTTACATTGAGCGAAATGATTTTATGGAAAATCCGCCCAGAAAGTTCTTCCGACTTGGACCGGGTAGGGAAGTACGTCTGCGATATGCATATTTTATTACATGTCAGGACATTGTAAAGGATGAAAATGGTGACATAGTAGAATTGCATTGTACGTACGATCCTGAAACCCGCGGTGGGTCAGCCCCGGATGGTCGCAAAGTCAGAGGAACCATCCACTGGGTATCGGTAGAGCATGCTGTATCATCAACCGTTAGATTGTACGACAGGCTATTCAATGTGGAAGAACCTGGTGGTGATGGCAGGGATTTCCACGAGGATATCAACGATGAATCACTTCTGGTTAAAGATGAATGCATGGTTGAGCCAGAAATAAAAAATCTTTCTCCTGAAACCCGTTTCCAATTTGAACGGTTGGGTTATTTTGTCATCGACCGATATGAATCATCCGCAGAAAAACCAGTGATAAACAGAACTGTGACACTGCGTGACAGCTGGGCAAAAAAGAATAGGTAGATTATGGAAGGGATTGTAATCACAACGAATGGTGATGATCGACGATTACTATTCTGCTTGAACAGGATAAGAAAATCCGTTAATTTGAATATTAATGAACATCCATAAAGTACGTAACCACCTCATTATTTGTGCTGTCATCGCCTCTGCAGTGATGGGAGCAGAAACTCCGCGTGTTAACCTGTATATCATACCTTTTGATAATATTGGGAATGAAGAATCCATCCAATGGCTGCGGACTGGTTTTTCTGATATGCTCAAGGAAACGTACAAGTCTGAAAATGGGGTTCAAGTGAAAAACCAGGATGATCTGGAAGAGATTATGAATAACAGGAATCTTCTTCTGCATCAACCAAGAGGAATGAAGAATTTCCTGGTGCTCGGAAAATATACACGTCAGCTGGATAATATCAGTATCACCATCCAAATGATAAACATAGCGAATTGGGAAGAAGTAGACTCAAGGGAAATTAGTGGAAAATATTCTGCTATTCCTGAGACAAATAAATTGCTCAGCGAAACCCTTTCCGCTATGGTACAACCCTTTTTGCCGGTGAAACCAAAGAAACCTTACCCGGAATTCACTGATCCTGAACCGTATCAGCCAAAACGTGAATTTTCTGATCAATCCCAGGCTCTGACTTCTTCCATTGATATTGCCATTGATCTGTTGGAAGAGAGCATGGATCTTGCTTCCGGCAGAAGGGGAATACCATCGGAAGTGAATGAGGAAGCAGAGGGGGAATGGACCCTGGATTTGAATGTAGACAATGAGGCTGTGGATAACCCTGAGAATGACGAAAATACAGAGTTGCTTCGTAATGTGGTAGATAACCTGACCAATCATCCTTACAAGGTAAGCCTGAGCAAACCTCAATTTGAATTTGACAAAGAGGATGACACAAAAATGGATGTGGTGTTCCCAGTTACCTATTCCTTAAAAGAAAATATCATTCGGGACATGCTTGTATCCCTGCCATATTCAGGACTCAAACAGGATGGGTCTCTCACCATTTTTTATTTCAATAAGGATAAATTCAATTTTCCCCATGACTTCATAGAAAAGATTCAATCGGGGAAATACCGTACCGTACCGGTTATTCAGTTTACCGATATAAATGGTATTCCTCAGGTGGTGATTGTGGATTCACCGGACAATTACTGGTCGAAAAGGAAGAGCAACAACGTAAAATTTGTGTCCACACATGACTTCTCCCCATTAATTGATTTTACACTTGGAGGCTGGTCCCTTCAGGTAGCCATGGAGACGGTAGATATTGAAGTGGATTATATGTTTTCAATGGGTATAGATGACATCCAATCCCTGGAGAAAGTAAAACTTAAGTTTATTGCTGAACACGAATTACATGGGTACTTGGAGAGTATCCTTTAAACGAATCCGGGAAGTATATGCAACGTTATATTGTCTTTCTATTTACCATTCTTTCCATCATTCTTGCCAATGACCTAGGAAAGGCACCCAATATCACGTTTGATCTTTTGGATGGGAAGAAAGCCACGTTAGAAGAATTGACCAAACAAGGCCCTGTCATTTTGGATTTCTGGGCCACCTGGTGCGAACCATGCAAAAAAGAAATGGTTCACCTGAATAAATTCCAAGAGAAATACAAGGATGATCATCTAACCATTTTGGCCATCAGTCAAGATTCTCAAAGAAGTTTATCCAAAGTAAAATCCTATATTCGTTCAAAGCGATATACATTCATGGTCGGTATTGATCCCAGTCAAATCATCGGTCAGCAATTGGGTGTAAATGTGCTCCCTACTACCATCATCGTCAACCAGGAATTAGAGATCATCTGGAAACATCAGGGATATCTACCGGGGGATGAAGTGGAATTAGAGAAACAAATCAAGTCCCTGCTGTCCGATACCCATGAATAAACCCACCAAATTCTTACTCCTATTATCTGTCATTACGGTCAGCATGATACGTGGTCAGGTTTCCGTATCAGGATTCAGTACCATGCGTTATGGGGAGGATAAGAATGGATTCAATTTTACAGAAAACATACTGAATCTATCATCGCACTGGCGCGATTTCAGCGCATTGATGGAATTCGAATACAGTCGTCCACCTGAACTTGGTGTGAGTTATCAAGGACTGAGAAAATTTCGTTTTGATTATCGACGGGACAACCTTTTAATCGGGGTCGGAGATATATATGAGATATGGGGATGGGGGACCATCCTAAGCCAAATTGATGATCAATCCATTGATTTTGATACAGGTACTCGAGGGCTATTGCTCGATTTTCAGCATATGAATGTTCAGACAAAATTATTGACGGGTCTGGCAACGGTGCGATCTTCATCAGATCAAATATCCAATTTTCAAGATAGAGTACCAAACTATCGTACGAATCATACTGTATTGGGTTTGGATGAATCCATAAGGATACGAGATTTTGATTTAGGGTTGACGTATTTCCAGGATAATGAAACCCATTATACTGGATTTTTTATGAATGATTCATTGGATATCACCCACAGGTTTCATGGTGTAAGGTTAGGTTATTTCAATCCAAATTTTGATGTCTACACGGAATATTTTGATAAAACATCTTCCATATTTGATGATGTAAACCAGGAGGATACTCTGGCTCATTCTGGAA
The DNA here is from genome assembly GCA_964344305.1 of uncultured bacterium. Lineage (GTDB taxonomy): Bacteria > Fidelibacterota > Marinisomatia > Marinisomatales > JABMOV01 > JABMOV01. The sequence continues at coordinate 28,367 of CAYFMT010000017.1, forward strand.
GCGGAGTCTACATGAATCTAAATCTCTATTTATCCTCGTGGAGTTTAACAGCAGAGTATAAGAGACTGGATCTCTTAAGGCAGTACCCGTTCGGAAGAGGAGACGTTGTGAATAATTATGGGGGGTATTCACAATTCCAAAATCCACCAACGATTTACAAAGAACATTCCTCAACGCTGCTGACTCGAATTACTCACCAGGTGGATTACAATAACGAACGGGCATTCCAGATCGAGCTGACAGGACCTGTACTAGATCAGTCCATTGAAATGACGCTGAATTATGCACGCGCCAGTCGAAATCAATCCTGGGACACGAGCGTCGATACATCCTACACATTTTTATTTCCAAAATATACGCCTAAGGCGATTTCACCTGTTTTACCTGATGATGATTTATCCACGAATCCATTCCAGGAAACCTTTGGCGAGTTGCGAGGATATTTCTTGGATCATCGACTTCAGGTCAAAATCGGATATGACTATCAATGGGATGTACCGGATTATTATTCGTATTTAGGAACCGTGAATGATACGGTGGATGGGATCGTTACTGAATACCTTAATACCATTGAGTATGTAGAAACACAGAAAGCCATAACGGTTCCCATTCAATTCTCCTACCTATTTAACGGTGGCTGGAACCTTGATATTAAAATGGATAAACAGAGCCTCAAACATGGTCATGAAACCATCGAAACATCAGAACTGGGTAAGGTCAAAACCTTTGAAAGTTTATTTGAAGATAAATCCGGTGAGAAAGTTTCTAGGCAATATTCAAGGTATCTATCCTTCACTATTTCAAAGTCACCCCGTGTTAGTTTCACATTGAATGTGGACGCAAGCCGGGGTGAAAAACCACCCATTTTAACCTCCAATAATCAGGTATTGGGCGATATAATGAACCCGGTATTTGATGGCATTATCAATACAATGTATAAGCTAAAATTGGAAAAATACAGTGCAGATTTATATGAGAACAGGTGGATAAGTGTTGAGTGTTTATATAATCTATCGCGCAACGTACAGGTGAGTGTATTTTATGGTTCAATACGAGGAGGGCTTGTCTGCAGCAATGGAATTTGTCGCTATGTTCAGCCGTTTAACCAGGGATTGATCTTGTCTGTAAACTCCATCTTTTAAATATTGAATTTGATTGAATATAGAAATAAAATAACCCGAGTAAAAACCGGATAATCGCATCATCAAGAGGACTATGATGAAACATATCACAAAGTTAATATTTATTTTTTCCGTTCTTTCGCTGGCATATCCACAAGCTTTAAATACACACACGAATGTTGATGATTTAAAAGAAATTGTGGAATCAGCGGCAAGGGATAACTTCATTGTTCTTGTGGAAGAATTCACAGGATTTCTATGACCCTATTGTCCAAGCGCAAGTTTTGCGATTGAACACATGCATGAGGATTACCCAGAAACCCTTTATTCACTGGCATGGCACAATGCCAGCTTCAGTCCCGGTGGATCGGATTTGCCCATACCGGAATATTCTACACGAGGGGCAATGTATGGTGTAGGAGGTATTCCCCATACACAATGGATGGGTACAACCGAAACCGTTGGGGGCTATCCAAGCGGAAACTGGACACCCATGTACAATACATTCGTGCCCATTTATAATTCATTTATTGTAGACCCGTTAGCCTATGATGTTTTGCTATATGGTAGCACGGAAGGAACGACGGTGAGTTACCATGTTGACGTTACTCGAAATCAATATGCAGGTGCTGGAAGTGTAACTGCCTATGTATTTGCCTGGCAAGATTCCATCGAAGGATATTGGTCTGGAGCATCCCAGAATGGTATCAGCCGATTTGTGGTTCGCGATCAGTTGGCTTCTCAAACCTTTACCCTTAACAATGAAGGGGACTCGGGAAGCTTAGAAGGGTCCTTCACGATACTGGATAATTGGGACGAAGAACAATTGGGTATCACGGTCGTCGTCCAGCAGGTTTCAGATCATTTGGTGGTGGGTTTGGCCAAGGCAACACTGGATGGTCTTGTTATTGATGAGGATTCGGATGGAGTATTCAATTTTGAAGATAATTGTCCGAATGATTACAATCCTAATCAGGAAGATGTTGATGGCGATGATATCGGTGATGCCTGTGATCCATGTGACAATGCCAATGTGTATGTTGCAGGGAATGTAAATGGAGATGTCCTGGACAATCTCCCAATCATCGATCTGTTTGACGTGATAATGCTTGTTGATTTGATTCTTGATGATGATTATCCTGGTTGTACAGGAGAATCTGCAAACTTCAATGGCGACAATTATGTGAATGTACTGGATGTGGTGATGCTTGCGCAGTACGTGGCCGGCTTGTCTGGACGTGAAGTGCCCACACACGAAGATTCTGAAGTGCATGTGTTATCCCTGAATGATGGCGCTTCCAAAAACCTCGTGTTTTCCAGTGAACTGCCAATGAGTGGAATTGAATTCACTGTCCCATACAGCGAAGGGGTAGAGCGAAGCCTCGATAACACCATTCTTCCTGAAGGTTGGATAGTAACCTATGCAGAAAAAGAAGGCACAATCCATGCGCTGATTGTTGATATATCTGGAACAAGTGGACTAAAAACCCTTGCGCTTGAGTTATCAGAATTTGATGGGTTTGAATCATTGATGGTAAGCAGTCAGTTTGGTAAAGAAATTCCTGTTGTTTATGACAGGAAGGAATCACCGGATTTGATTGGTATTCCCACGTCTGTGAAGTTAAATGATTTGTATCCAAATCCATTTAACCCTGTAGTAAGTATACCATTTTCAATTCCTTATCAGACAGATGTCCATGTGGCTGTCTATAATTTAAATGGACAGTTGGTGGACGTCCTTCTGAATGCAAAAGACATGGTGAGCGGAATTCATCAGGTGACATGGAATGCAACAGAACATGCATCTGGAGTCTATCTGGTACAGATTCAGACACCACAGGGGATTGACACGAAAAAGGCTTACCTGCTTAAGTAGGCAAACCATCTATAAAAATGGAAAAAGTCCCGTTCAACGAACGGGACTTTTTTTTATGATTATACCGTTGGACAGGGATTAAGAGCCTGGTTAAATTCGCCGCGCTTTTTCACAGAAAATAATTAAGAGTTTATTATGAAAAAGAACACCCGAATTCTTCATTCATAATTTTCAATTTTTAATTCATATGCACCCGTAGCTTCCATCATCGTTCAGATAAATCGGAACTTTGATGGACTGGCAATTTCGCTACGGTAATAAGTTCATTTACAAAAGAAGTATTCATATGCACCCGTAGCTCAATTGGATAGAGCGTCTGGCTACGGACCAGAAGGTTGAGGGTTCGAGTCCTTCCGGGTGTACCAATCTACGTTTCACTACGATTGGCAGGCCATAAGCATCAATATTTATTTGTTTCCATGGCCATCCGCTATTATTCCATCGTAGTTCGATTGAACGTAGATGGACGATTAGCAGGCCATTTTAGTCAGAGAAAAGGCCTGCTATGATTCATACCATTGGGGAATCGTCTAATGGCAGGACACCAGGTTCTGGCCCTGGCAGTCGGGGTTCGAGTCCCTGTTCCCCAGCATTTTAAGATGAATGGCCCGTTCGTCTAGTGGTTAGGACGCCGCCCTCTCAAGGCGGTAACACGGGTTCGACTCCCGTACGGGCTACTTTTAATTATAAATGATGAATTATGAACATATTTATTTCTAGCAATTCATAATTAATAATTCATCATCCATCATTATTAAGATTTTGTTTTAATCAACTCTTCTAAGTCATCGAAAAAGCAGGATGTTATCACCATCATACTCGTTGGAATAAAGATTGCATAGTATCGACGGAAGCATGTATATTCACTGAAGAACTCTTTTAATCGAGGTAAGGGGATTCAAACCAATGGTCAAGCACAATGGTGACACCATTATTCCAGAGCGTGTAATGTCGTGGCTTAAAACAAGTCCGCGTATGCTATCATATATTGTTATCGGACTCCTTTTCATCACCTTTGCATTTCCACAAACCAGCGAAGATGACGAAGATCCAGTTGAAGTATTCTGGGGTGAAGATGAGGAATACGATGATTCCTACTATGAAGATGATACCCTCGGATACGATGATTATTACGACGATGAGGATTACGAAGACGAATACTATGACGATGAATACTATGAGGATGATACAACCGCTTATGATGATGACTACTATTACGATGATGATACCAGTGGGTATTACGAAGATGATGAGTTGTCAGAGGAGGATTTGGCTGATTATGCTGAAAGTAAAGGGTTTACCGTTATGGGGTCCGTGGCGTCTCCTGGTTATGTAAACCACCCATTGATGACATATAATTCTGAAGTAGACTATAGATTTAGTGTTGAGTTTCCGTTGTTACTACAGGTCTCTCGACTCAAGTTTCGAGTTGGGTTTGAATTTGGGACATTTGGCTTCACGAATTATCTACCGGCTGGAGGTGAACTAAAGGGAAATACATACGGCGGTTTTCTCTCATTCCCAGCAGGGCCCGGACAGGTGAGAGTCGGTGGAGGATCAGATGGGAACAACCTTTCCTATTTTGCAGAAACAACTTATGGGTTTGCTCTACGTAATTCTCTTGAAATTCGTGCCGGTGTGCGATCCACTACAATTACAAATGTAGCCAACTCTAAGGGCGTAAATCTTGGGAATGCCAGCTGGATGGATGGAGTGATATCCCTGGGCATATCCCTGTAAAACAATATGTTACGCCGCTATCTCATCGCATCACTATTGGGCATGTGCCTGACTGGCTTTGGGTATTCTGCCGCTGTAACCGTTGGTTTTGATGCTGCATCCTCCAGTGGAAATGAATCCACTGCCACCGCCACCCTCACGGTGAAACTCACATCCAGTTTTACTGGTAATGATACAACACTCACATCACAGGTTGTTATCAATTATTCTGAAGGGGATGGTTCAACAGCCACCAATTTTCCCTCGGACTTTTACGATTTTTCCCTTTCACCTGCATCACTGACCATTGCCGCAGGTGAAACAAGCAATACCATAGAAATTGATATTCAAGATGACACCAGGGACGAAAACAACGAAACTCTGGTTTGCGATATTACCGTGCCCTTTGGACTTGATGCTGGCATCACATCCCATACATACACCATTAACGATGACGAAGATCAGCCAACTGTCACGTTTGCCACGGCCACATCCAGCGGGACTGAAGGAACATTAAAGTCCCTCACAGTTAACCTGAACCAGGATGCAGGACTCACGGTAACAGTGCCGTGGTCATTTCAATCGGGCTCCTCCACTGCAAGTTCAAATGACCTTACACCAACCAGTGGAACCCTGACATTCGAAGAAGGAGAAAGCTCTTCGGCGATAGAGTTTACCCCCACAGATGATGCCATCGACGAAGAGGATGAAACCATTTATATTCAGTTTGGGGCGCTTACAAATGCAACTTATGGAGCCATTACCGGACACCAGGTAACTGTTGCCGACGGAGATGATCAACCTGAAATAGATTTTTCCACTACCACATCTACACAGTTGGAATCTGCAGGATCAATTACGATCTATGTTGAACTCAATACACCATCAGGACTGGAAACGTCAGTCAATTACAGTATATCCGGTACTTCAACAGGGGGAGGCACTGACCATGATCTTGGCTCTGGTACGGCAACGATAACCGCCGGTGAAGGATCCACCACAATCAATTTTAATATTGTGGATGACGCCCTTGATGAGGATAATGAAACGATCATTTTATCATTGTCCAGTCCAAATAATTCGACACTGGGTAGCAATACAACCCATACCATAACCATCACTGATAATGATAGCGAACCCTTCGTGGCATTTGATGCAACAGAAAGCGATGGCGGTGAAGGTGTAACACCTGCCTCCATTGCTGTATCCCTGTCAGCAGTTTCAGGTCGCGAAGTAAATGTGAACTATGCAGTGTCCGGAGGGACAGCTTCCGGGTCCGGTACGGATTATACTTTTACGGATGGGACATTAACATTTGATGCAGGTGAAACTTCAAAAAACTTATCACTTATTGTTGTAGATGATGCAATTGATGAACCGGATGAAACGGTGATTTTTGCACTGTCCGGTGCCAGCAATGCCACCATTGGGACCAATGATGAGTTCACCTACACCATAAATGACAATGATACTGAACCTACTATAGGCTTTACGGCAGCTTCCTCCAGTAAGGGAGAGAATTCAGGTACATCCTCTATCCAGATCAGCCTGACTGCCCAATCAGGAAATGATATCACCGTTGACTATTTCATCTCTGGTGGAACAGCCGATGGAGGTGGGGAAGATTATACAATTACTGAAGGAACCGCTTCCATCACATCTGGAAATACAACCGCTTCCTTCAATGTAACCATCGTCGATGATGATCTTGACGAGAACAGTGAAACCATTGTCATTGGACTCCAAAATCCCGTAAATGTGAGTCTGAGCGGGAATACGACCCATACAATGACGATCACGGATAATGATGACGCACCAACAGTGGCATTTGAATCTGCAGCATCGAGTGGATTGGAATCCGCCAGCCCAGCCCAGCTTACAGTCAATTTGTCCACCATTTCAGGATTAGATATAACCATCGATTATGCCGTATCTGGTGGAACAACGGCCGAAGGGTCAGGGACAGACTTCACTCTGGCAGATGGTACACTGACATTCAATGCAGGTGATTCTTCAGAAACTATTGATATCACAGTGATTAACGACGCACTGGATGAAAATTCAGAGGACGTGGAAGTCACATTATCCAGCCCGTCAAATGCAACCCTCGGGGGCACAACGGTTCACACATATACTATTAATGATGAAGACCCTAAACCAACCATCGGGTTTTCGTCTACATCCGGTAGCGCTGATGAGGCCACATCACCGACATTAACAGTTGAATTGTCTGCTGTATCAGGACTGGACATCACCGTTGACTATGCCGTAACAGGTGGCACCGCTTCAGGGGGTGGAGCGGATTATACGTTTGCTGATGGCACTTTTACAATTGACGCGGGAGACAACTCAGCCACAACTGATATAACGATTTCGGATGACGATTCCGATGAAGCAAATGAAACCATTATTGTACAGTTATCCAATCCATCATCAACCACTTCAATTAATGCCGGATCTGGAACCTATACACACACCATTATTGATAATGATGCTGCTCCAACCATTCAGTTTTCAGCTTCGTCATCAAGCGAAAATGAGGATGCAGGGGATGTTCAACTCACCATCGAACTATCCACAGCTTCAGGCAGGGATGTTTCCTTTGACTATGCAGTGACGGGAGCCGGAACAGCATCGGGAACTGGAACAGATTTTACATTTACCGACGGGAGTAAAACCATCACAGCCGGGAATTCATCCACCACAATCCCTATTACAATTGCAGATGATAGTATTGATGAAAATGATGAAACGGTTGTTATTGAGTTAACAAATCCTACCAATGGCACTATTGCCGGGAATACTACACATACACTTACTATTACCGACGATGACGCTACACCAACTATTTCATTTGATAACCTTAGTAAATCATCCTCAGAAGGTATTGCAGCACCTACCATAGGATTGTCCCTAACGGCTGCCTCAGGTCTGGATGTTTCTGTTGATTATACTGTATCTGATGGGACAGCAACAGGCAGTGGCGAAGATTACACATTGAGTTCAGGTACTATAAGTATCAGTGCGGGTGATGAGACGGCCACCATTATTCCATCTGTCATTGATGACAATACAGATGAAGACGATGAAACATTTACAGTAACCCTTACGAATGGAAGCCAATCCAATGTGAACCTGCCAGCTGCAGGAAACCGTACCCACACCTTTACTATAACAGATAATGACGACCCACCTGCAGATTTCACCGTGGGGACTATAGCAACAGCAGGAGATCAGGTCTTCCATGGGTACTGGAATGACGATAACACATCATTCACAGTACGTGTTCCAATAGAAAATGATGCAGCACTGGAAGGCGGTAGTGTCCAGGTGTATATAAAAAATGCTACCGATAGTTATACATCCCTGGGGAATGCAAAATCGATATTGAACGGTGACCTGGGTGATTCAGTAACGGTTACCATTTCAGAGGCACAATTTGAAGCTCATGCATCCTATGGTGAGACAGAGGTTGTTTCCATTACAGCTTCCATTACAGATCAGTACGGCAATGTTACAGTAGGTACTGCGAGTACAACATCATTGACAATCGATACAACAGATCCACTGGCATTCACGACTGGCAGTCTCACCTCCCAGGGGAACGTAGCCAATGCTGGATATTGGAATAGTACAAACCTGACATTGCAGGTCATCGTACCAATTGATAGTGATAATACTTTGCCTGACGGAACCATTGTGCTTCAGGGTCGAGTCGGAACAAGCGGAGACTGGACAGATATTATTACACCTGTTTCCATCGGACAGGGTGATATAGATGATGACATGACATTCAATGTGCTTCGTGCAGAACTAGAGACCATTCCTGATTTTACCGATGACAGTGAGGGCGCCACTTTGCAAATTACTGCAACGATCATGGATGCTGCTGGAAACAGTACCCAGGGATCGCCCAGTGCAACATCCATCACCATTGATGAAACCGCTCCACAGATCACATCTGTGGCATCCGGAACAGTGAATGGGTATTATGGTGAAGATTCTGAAATCGAAATCCATGTCATCACAAATGAAAATGTTGACGTGGTGAGTGGAGTACCAACCCTTGCACTAAACTCAACGGGAACAGCGGCATACGAGTCTGGTTCCGGTTCATCGACCCTTGTGCTTTCCTATACTGTGGCAGATGGGGAGAATTCAAGTGACCTTGATTATGTTAACACTTCATCATTTAGTTCAAATGGTACATTGCGAGATATAGCCGGAAACACAATCGTTGAAACATTACCGACACCTGGAGAAAGTGGTTCCCTGGGACAGGGATATGACCTTGTGGTGGATACTGAAGCACCTACGGCACAAATATCATTGAGTGAAAACCCTGTTAACACCAATGCTACACCCACACTCATTGTAGATTTCAGTGAGGTGATGAATTCGACACCGGGCATTGCTCCCAGGACCTATATCCTGTATCCTGATGCAGCTGAAATGGATACCACAGACATGAACAGTGCGGGGGAATTGACATGGACATTATCCCTGGATATTCCAGATGGGAACGATGGGTTGGCATCTATTTCAATCATAGGGTCTGATCTGGCATTGAATGAATTAACCAACGCTAATACGACTGGGCGGTTTAGTCTTAGGATTGACAATACCACACCTGGTATAACAAATATCACTCCAGTATCTGGATCCTATGTTAACCACACAAATGTGACCTATCAGATAGATGAGAATGTGGAATCTGGATCTGTTACATACACGAGTACTGGTGGAACAGGACACCCACACGGACAGGTAGTGGATTTGGCTGCCAATCAATTGCTGGCTGGACCCTATACAGAATCACTGGGTGCAACACTGGTGGATGGTACAACATACAATATGACATGGAGTTTAACAGACTCAGCAGACAACACGCTTGATACCAACATCATAAGCATCCACTATGATGAAACATCACCCACAGCCACCATTTCTTATCAGGATACCATTGTCAGTGCTGGGTTGACTGATACAGTGTATGCTACCTTTGATGAACAGGTCCTGTCATCGCAAATATCCATTGATTATGCAGGAACTGGGGCGGATATAGCCAATACCTCTATGACAGCACTAAATGGGGACTCTATTACCTGGTTTTTCGTGGCAACCATTCCGTCCGGGACCGGAAATGATGGGTATGCATCCATTGACCTCACCGCCTCGGATCTTGCCGGAAATGCAATAAGCCCTGCAGGGATTAGTGACAATGAGCTGCTACGTGTAGATAATTCACCGCCATCAGTGAGTTTTTCCTATACCAATACCACAACTCCGTCACTGAACAATCTTGGAAAAGGTGGAGATGGTATTCAGATAACCGCAACTTTCTCTGAATCCATGGATGCGCCGATTCTCATCCTTCAATATGAAGGAACATTCAACGATACAATTGTGAATAATGGTTCTCCTGTGAGCGAAGAGATCTGGGTGTATGACGCAACCCTTCCAACAGACTCAGCCAACACGGGACTCATCACAATCACAACCAATTCAACCGATGCAGCTGGGAACAGTGTTGAAACCTACACGGATGAGCAGGTATTTGAAGTGGACAATATTCCACCGGCCGTATTTACAACAGGAGCTGTGACATCCACAGGGGGGAATACGGTTGCAACGTGGATAAATGGGACCAACACAGGAGTTGATATTGTAGTCCCGATACAGTTTTCTATAACAGACCCAACCATGATAGGTGGTGGCATTGTTGTGGAGATGTTTAATCTATCCAACAGTATTGCCTACAGCATTATTGGGGATACCACAACTATCAATACAGGTGGTAATAACACTGTATCCCGTACTATGAACAATATTGGCTCGGAAATAACCTTGAATGCAGGGGATTCCATTTTGACACGTACCATATTATATGATCGCGTAGGGAATCAAACCATTGGTGACCCTTCGGAGATCACAATGGTATATGATCCTAACCCACCGGTCTTTGCGGGAGTCCCGGCAGGTACTGATATTGTGGACACACTACGGTCTACCGATACATTCACATCCACATGGCTATCGTTTACAGAAGCAAGTATAGAAAGTGGAATCAGTCAATATGAATATGCCATGGATTTCGCTTCGGTCGAAGATACAACTGGCTTCTCGGAGTGGGCAACCGTGCCGGATGATACAACAATTACCGCTACAAAGACATTGACCCATGACTCAACATATAATCTATATGTCCGATGCTACGATATTGCTGGAAATCTTTCTGTTGTAGCCAGACCGCAACCCCAATTCATCCGACTGAATTCCCCACCGCTGATGACAGATATTCAGGACGTTGTCGGTTTTGAAGACATTGCGTTTGCCGATACGGTTGAGTTGACGGATGCAGATGAATCAACCATCCTTGGTGATTCCTTCAAGTATTATGTGACCACGACGCGTACTGTGGGTGATCCAGCTGTGAGCAGTATCGAGATAGATAGTCTCACCGGAATCATGACGTGGCTGCCAACACAGGCAGATACAGGTACCTATACTATCGACATTAGTGTAAATGACAATTGGGGTTATTCCGATACAATTGATTTTGAGATGATTATTGAACCGGTAAACGATTCACCCGTATTGTCAATTTTGTCCCCTGATGATATTCAAACATTTGATGAAGACCAGTTAGAATCTGCTGCATTGCCCATAAATCTGACCCGTTTTGCCACAGATGTGGATGATTCCGTTGAAACACTCTCCTGGCAGATAGTTATCCTGTCAGACACATCGTTTTACCCGGGATTTCCCACAAATCAGGTCATCATGACTCCAGATACCCCCAATACAATGCGTTCCTACATGTATGAAGTGTATGGTCCACCCGGTCCTAAAACAAAATATCGTACTAAACTCACCTCATCGAAATTTGCTGCACCGGCTGGTGACACACTCCATGCGACCGTAGACAGTCTCCATGTGAAATCATGGGAGGATACCAGTGACTCTACCTGGATAATCATCTATGCTGACAGTAATTACTATACACACATTGATGCACCCCGAGAAGTGGTCATATACACAACCGATGTAGAGGGATTGTTTGATATTGATACCATTGAGGTAAATATCAATGCAGAAAATGATCCTCCTGTTTGGTCCACCATTGGGATGCAGCAGGTATTCGAGAACGATACACTGAGACTGGACCTTACTCCATTTGTGACTGATGTGGATGATTCATTACTGACATTCGAGATCACTGCATTGACGAATCCGGACAAGATGACAATACCAGACAGTGCATTCAGTACTTCCACGACAGGTGACAGTACAGTATTTATTCCACAGCAATTGTGGTCGGACTCATCCAGAATACAGGTCATAGTTTCGGACCAGGCCAATCCTCCGAATCGTGATACCACTCAGTTTACCATAGATGTACTATACGTTCCGCGTCCGGCCATATCCATGTGGGTTGTCCAGAACAATGCATTCAGCAACTATTACAAGATATTCCTCACGGATTCTGCACGAAAGACCACCTCCCTGGAATTGCGAGTGCAAAACGAATCTGTCACCCTGGATACAGTTGGAGCCTTTACCTACGCCGGTACACATAGTTTCGTGAGTGCCGGTACCTACAATTTTGATATCGATGCCACCGGTGTGGTAGGTACAACAGATACATCTTTCTCAGTCGGTCTTGCACTTGCACGAACCAGTCGAACCTGGCATGGATCCAGCTCTGATGGCGTTTTCAGGTTAAAAGGGACACCAGGTACAGTCGGGTTTGATCGGTCCATCATGATAGTGGATTCTTCCATGTTTGAACCGGCGTTTTATGGACGTGCATCCTATCTCATTGGTGATGAGAATGTGACTTTCAGGGAACCCGTGCTTGTATCCTTTATGTCTGATGCGAAGGATGTAGCCATTTATCGTCGCGACAGAGGTATCAGCTGGAAAGAATTACCATCTTACACGAATGATGATGGGTCCATCTCAGCGTACAGTGACCGCATGGGCTACTACAAGCTTGGACCGAAAACGATATTTGTTCCTGGTAAATCCGATTTAGGCTATAATTACCCCAACCCATTTAATCCATATACCAATATTGAGTTTGATATTGGATTCCTCGATGGTCCACAACAAAAAGTTATAGTGGCGGTATACAACATTAGAGGGCAAAAGATATCAACACTTTATAACGACTACATAGATTTTGGTCGACACACTGTTAGTTGGAATAGCAAGGATGAAAATGGTTCAAATGTGGCTTCCGGTATTTACTTCGTACGACTGTCTACAAGTACAGGATTAAATAAAACACGAAAGATGTTGCTGGTACGATGAGTTATCGCACGATCATCCTGACAGCCCTTTTAGTAGCCATGGCTCTGGTTTCTTGTAGAAAGCAATATCACGCTACCGAAGAAGATCTGGCCAATTACGGCTGGGAATTGTTTGAATCTGGTGATTACAGCGAGTCAAATCAATGGTTTATAGAGAGCATTGGTGAAGATTCTACCTATAAGGATGGATACAATGGCATCGGTTGGTCATTTGGGAAGATGAGAGATCTGGAAAGCAGTGTAATATATTTCCACCAGGGATTACAGTATGAGCAGGACCCAAATATTGTGGCAAATACTCGGCGTGAAATACTGGCAGGGCTGTGCTTCGCGTATAATGCCCTTGGAAATGATTCTCTGGCTATCATATGGGGGGATACGCTCACAGGGAACTGGACCGAAAACACCAGCTGGTCTTTTTCCCATGATACGACCATAACTCATCTTGATGTATATATCACACTCTCGGCCAGCTATTTCAGCGAAGGTGATTTTGAGAATAGTTTATCTCGCGTTCAACTTATCTATTCCATTCTTTCTCCAGATACCACATTCAACACGGATGTAACAACAGTGAATGGGCGGTACGCACTGGCAGAAGAAATCGAATTCCTCCAGACACTTTTACAAGTCCCGTAATCCATGGAAATACCGCTGGTTCATCAATACACCAGGTGGATGAACGAAGCATTCCGTCTTGCTGAAAAAGCATTTGAACAGGATGAAATACCTGTTGGAGCTGTTGTGGTAAAGGAAAATAAAATTGTAGGCAGGGGATATAATCAGCGGGAAGGGCTAAAGGATCCAACAGCGCACGCAGAAATCATTGCCATTTCATCCGCGGCTAATACACTGGAAGACTGGAGGCTAACGGGTTGCACTCTGTATGTCACAAAGGAACCCTGCTCCATGTGTTCCGGAGCCATTGTGAATTCGCGTCTGGATGGCGTTATTTTTGGCTGTTACGACGACGAGAAGGGATGTTGCGGTTCTGTTTACGATATGTGTACTGATTCACGTCTAGGATCACCGGCTTTTGTTAAGGGAGGGATTCTGGAGGAAAAATGCCTCGGGATACTCCAGGAATTTTTTCAAAGAAAGCGATCTTCAGACTAAGGAATTATTTCCCTTCAAATTTCGGATCGCGTTTAGCAATAAAGGCTGCAAGTCCTTCGTTTTTATCGTCTGTATTAAAGGTTAATCCAAACAATTGTGCTTCATTGTGAAGCCCATCCACCTGGGATAATTCTATACCACGATGAATGGATTCGAGTGAATACTTTACTGCAATTGGTCCCGCATTATTGATTTGTCTCCCTATTTCCAGTGCCTTTTCCAGTAATTGATCCGGTTCTACAACATAATTCACCAATCCGATCCTTAACGCTTTCTGCGCACTGATAAGCGCACCGGTGGTGATGATTTCAATGGCATGACCTTTTCCAACCAAACGAGGCAACCGTTGTGTACCACCCCAGCCGGGAATGATACCCAATTTGACTTCAGGCTGTCCAAACATGGCTTTTGTTGAGGCAATTCGAATATGACAGGAGAGAGCGATTTCGCATCCACCACCAAGTGCAAATCCATTTATAGCGGCAATAACAGGTTTGGAGTAATCTTCGATGAATCGTGTGATATCCTGTCCACGTTTCGCAAATTCCATGGCTTCTGTGGAATTTAGCTTCTCCATTTCCTTGATATCGGCGCCTGCAATAAATGCTTTAGTTCCAGCACCTGTAATGATGATGGACCCGACTCGGTTATTTCTATGAAGAAGCCTGAGTTCTTTTTTCATGGCATAAATAACATCAGTATTTATAGCATTTAGCGCATCTTCACGGTTGATTGTAATGACCCCGCAACCGTCTATTATTTCCTGATTCACAATTGACATAGTCTTATCCTTTTAATTCTGATTCGGGTTTGTGACAAACAGCTTCAATATTATTTCCATCGGGATCGAATACAAATGCACCGTAATAATGTTGATGATAATGCGGACGTAATCCCGGCGTTCCATTATCCCTGCCATCCGAGGCCATTGCACTGGTATAGAATGCATTCACCTGTTCTCGATTTTTTGCCGAGAATGCCAGGTGAAAAGCTGGTGAGGGTTCTGGTGATTCTTTTAGCCAGAGATCCGTACCCTGTTCCGTACCCAGACCTGCATAGGCATCCCCCTGGGCTATGATGGAATATCCAAGAGGTGCCAGGGCAGACTTGTAAAATGAAAGGCTTCTTGAAAGAGAGGACACGTTAATACCGATGTGATCAATCATAACAGTCTCCATAAAATTTTGGTCGTTGAATTTACACGGGATAAGAAAATGTTGAAATAAATCACTGGAGAATTATGCCTCTACCGATAAATTCCTGCTTGGTGTAACCTGCAAATAGAGAAAATAGATGAAAACTAAATATTATATTGTAGCCATTTTGTTGATTTCACTCGCATTCTGCATGGATGCAGTCCCCAGGACTATCCTTGTACAACGGAGTGAGAATATTACCCACAATCAATTTGTAAGTGCTATCGACCAGCAGGAATATCTCATCGACAAATTGTTGGTGAAACGGCTTGGGATTTACAGGATAAAAGTGTTAAATCCTTCGAGGACTGATTCCGATGCACTTTCGGACCTAAAAAACAATCCATGGGTGAAACATGCGCAATTGGATCATATTGTCACTCCTCGGCAAACATTTCCAGATGATGTACAGTTCAGTCAAATGTGGGGATTACATAATGACGGGACCAATGGATCGGTAGAAGATGCTGATATTGATGCTCCTGAAGCATGGGATTATGCCACAGGAGGTTTGACCCCACTTGGTGATACAATTGTTGTGGCTGTCGTGGATGGCGGTTGCGACCTGGATCATCCTGATCTCATTGACAATATCTGGGTTAATCGCCATGAAATTCCAAGCAATGGAATCGATGATGATAATAATGGCTATATCGACGATGTAAACGGTTGGGATGCATACAGTTCTGATGGAACCATCCCTGGGGATAATCATGGAACCCACGTAAGTGGTACAATAGGAGCCATGGGGAACAATGGTTACCAGGTAACGGGTATTAACTGGGATGTTAAAATAATGTCCGTGGCAGCTTCATCAGGAAATACGTCAATTGTTGTCGAAGGGTACGGGTACGTATTGGATCAGCGCATGCTGTACAATGAAACCAATGGTGACAGTGGGGCTTTTGTTGTGTCTACCAATAGCAGTTTTGGTGTGAATTACGGTGATTGTTCAAGTGGGTCCTATCCATTATGGAATGAAATGTACAATGCTATGGGTGAAGCCGGTATCCTTAGTGCCGCTGCCACTATGAACATCAATGCCAATGTGGATACACAGGGTGATGTACCCACTGGTTGTGACAGTGATTGGCTTATTGCGGTAACGAATACCACCAGTAGCGATCAGAAAAATTCCGGTGCCGCCTATGGGGCAACAACCATTGATCTCGGTGCACCTGGAACCTCTATAATGTCTACCACAAACGGAGGTGGAACTGGAAACCTTACAGGAACATCAATGGCAACACCACATGTTGCAGGAACCGTTGGATTTCTTCACAATGCCATGAGTTATGGGTTTTCCCAATTTTACCGGAGTAATCCAGGGGATGGGGCACTGGCAATTAAGGAAATGATCCTTGATGGAACTGACCTGCTAACCTCACTGGATGGAATAACAGTTACAGGTGGCAGATTGAACCTGTACAATTCCACTCTATTGGTCCAAACCTATATGAATTCTGATTCCCTTGATCCAAATCCGGTTATGAATGTAACGGCCGATACATCCAATCCATTTTACATTACATTGAACTGGGATGACCCGACCCATTTATTTGGTGGTGACCCCATTACAAATTTTGTTATTGAAGTTTCCAGGGATGGCACATTGCTGTCCTCCATTGCACCTGGCCTCGAGAAATATACGAACGGTCCACTTCCAGGGAACACAGATTACTCATACAGTCTGGTAACAAGATTGACAGAGAATGACTCTACATCTGTACCGGTTTCACTCACAGTTCGGACATCAGGTGGAAATATCATTCCGGGTGATGCGACGCATGACGGAAATGTCAATGTGCTCGATGTGGTGAGAGTTCTTCGGTTTATCTACGAATATGAATACCCAAATCAATTGGATATGCTTACAGCAGATGTGGTAAATGATGGTGCCATTAATATATTCGATGTCCTGGCCATTGTGGATATTATTCTTGGGGTTGAATAGAATCCGTATGTAACAGTGAATTGATTTTTTGAATCAATTCATTGAACTCATCCATGTCAAATAATCGCGTGAGGAAAACAATCCTTCCTTCCTGATTGATTAACACATTCCTTGTGACGCCAGACTCTTTATAAGCAAACAATGAAAATACGTCAGCCCCAGGATCAAGCGCGAGGGGATAAGTGATTTTCATTTCCTGTGAAAATGCCTCTACGATATCCTTTGGTTCATCTCTATCTACACCTATCACGACCAACCCTTGATCCTTAAATTTTTGCCATATGTCCTTTTCAATATGTGGCATTTCCTTGCGGCAAACAGAACACCAGCTTGCGGTGAACTGCAGCAAAATTACTTTTCCTTTCAATGAGGTTAGATCCGTCACAGTACCGTCTGTAAATGTAAGGGACCAATCAGGGGACTGATCTCCGACAGATACAATAAACCCTCTTGAATCCGGATTCTGGGATAGGACCAGCGAAAGAAAAAGAATGGCGAATGTCTTCACACTGAAAATCCCTGTTCTTTCATCCAGTCATCATCAACGAATTTTGAAAGATAATTTCGAATACTGTCAGGGAGTATCACAAGGCAGTTTTGCCCTTCCTTGAGTTGCTGTGCTTCCTGCAGGGCTGCCCAGGTAACGGACCCGCTTGATCCACCCACCAGAAGCCCTTCCTTACGTATGAGTTCACGAGCGACTTCAAAGGCATTCTCATCGTTGGTTTTGACATATTTATCTACCAGTTCATTGTCAAGAACATCGGGAAAAAAGTCATAACCAATCCCCTCCACTAAATAGGAATGGATTTCGGTACCACCTCCAAGAATGGACCCATAAGGATCAGCACCAATGATCTTAATCCCTGGGATTTCTTCCTTCAATCGTCTCGATACCCCTGTGATGGTTCCACCTGTACCTGCACCAATGACCACCATGTGAAGATTGGTACCAAATGTGTTTAGGATTTCCTGAGCTGTGCCATCATAATGCGCACCGGGATTGGAGGGGTTCTCATATTGATCCAGAATATGGGCGTTAGGGATTTCTTTTTCCAGTTTTCTTGCTACACCAATATGACTTTCAGGATCATCCCAGGCCGCTTCCGTTGGTGTGCGGATTATTTCTGCACCAAGAGCTTTTAACACAACTTCCTTTTCCTTGCTCATTTTTTCCGGCATAGTGATGATAACTCTGTATCCCTTGACGGCACCTGCCAGGGCAAGTCCAATTCCTGTGTTTCCTGATGTGGGTTCAATGAGTGTATCTCCGGGTTTAATCCTGCCTGATATTTCCGCATCTTCAACCATTTTCACACCGATTCGATCTTTCAGGGACCCACCGGCATTTAGGAATTCACATTTTGCGTACAGGTTACACGCAAGTGATTCACCGATTTTATTGAGCCTCACTATTGGTGTATTTCCCACCGCTTCCAGGATTGTGTTTAGTGTTTCTTTCATTTCTTTTCTCCTCTGGAAATAGAAAGTTACTGTAACTTCTATCAAATTTTGTGGAGAGTTTACAATGGGTCGTTTACATGGGAAGATTTCAATCATCACCGGGGGTGGAAAAGGAATTGGAAAGGCCACAGCAGCAAAATTCCTTGAAGAGGGTGCCACCGTTGTTATAGCGGATTTTGATGAATCATCTGGAATTCTTACCGCTAAAGAATTATCAGAAAAGGGGGATATCCACTTTGCCAGGACGGATATAAGCAAAGAGGAAGATGTGCAATCCCTGGTAAAACAGGTGGTGGGTTCCTATGGCAGAATAGATGTTTGTGTGAATAATGCAGGGATATTGAAGGATCAAACTCTGAAAAAGCTGGAAGCAGACTTGTTTGATCAGGTTATAGATGTAAACCTGAAAGGTGTGTTTCTTTGTACAAAATATGTCGCCGAGGTGATGAGGGAGCAGGGAAGTGGTGTGATACTGAATGCATCTTCCGTCGTTGCTCACTACGGGAATTTTGGACAAACGAATTACGTTGCTGCAAAATCAGGTGTCATAGGAATGACACGTGTATGGTCAAGGGAACTTGGCAAGGATGGAATTCGGGTCAATGCTGTAGCGCCCGGTTTCATTAAAACGGATATGACAGCCGGAATTCCTGAGAAAATTATTGATATGATGAGTGAAAAAGTCCCGCTAAAGCGCTGGGGTGAGGCAGAAGATGTTGCCAATGTGTATGCATTTCTTGCCAGCGATGAAGCAGCCTATATTAATGGTGCAATCATCAATGTTGATGGTGGGGTAGTGGTATAAATAAATCAATAGATCTTTGAGATAAAAAAGGGGCTCATTGAGCCCCTTTTTTTACCTGCGAAGAGATTACTTTACTTTAATCTCGATTTCTTTTGGTTTGACCTCTTCGGCTTTTGGAATATCCACAGTTAAAACACCATCCTTGAAGTTGGCGGATATTTTGTCTGCTTTTACTTCTTCTGGGAGACGGAATGACCTGCTGAAGCGGCCATATCCACGTTCCATACGATAGAAATTTTTCTTATCATCTTTGGACTCATATTTTCTTTCACCGGAAATGGAGAGTACGTTTTCTTTGATATTTATGCTGATCTCATCTTTGGTCATGCCTGGGAGATCAGCGCTTACGGTGTATTCATCATTGGATTCATGAATATCCACACGAGGCTGCCAGTTTGATACTGTTTCCTGAGGGGAATCCCATTCCCCAAAAAAGTCGTTAAGAAATCGATCCCAATCGCTGAAGTTTGATACGAGATTTCGTCTTGGATTCCATTTTACTAAAGTCATTTCAAAGTCCTTTCCTTTGGTTATTTTTTTCATTCTGCCTGCTAAAACACAAATTCAATACCGATTAAGAAAAAATGAAAAAAATGCATACAACGAATGTCAATATTGATATTGCAAGCCATAATGACACGTCGGCTTGTTATTATTACAGAGATGAGAATTTTGATTTATTGATATTGTTTGATAAAACTAATTTTTAGTACTAAATAAGGAAGAATAATGTCAGATTTAGCCATTTTTGGTGGTTCCCCCATAAGGACTAAACCCTTTCCTGCCTGGCCAGATGTTTCACGAGTTCCCAGGAACAGGATTGATGATGTCCTTGCATCCGGACAGTGGGGCGTAGGTAGTAAGTATATAAAAGATTTTAATGAAACATTTGCATCCTATCAGGATGCGACATATTGCATATCCACCAATTCAGGTACTACAGCGTTATGGGTGGCCCTCAAAGCTGCTGGAATAAAAGCAGGGGATGAGGTTATTGTCCCAGCGTATACATTCATTGCCACAGCCTCAGCCATATTGATGGCAAATGCTGTCCCTGTGTTTGTGGATATTGATCCCAAAACACTGAATATTGATACAAATCTTATAGAAGAAGCCATTACGGATAAGACAAAAGCCATCATGCCAGTTCATATCAGCGGAAATCCGGCGGATCTGGATTCAATCTCATCCATTGCGAAAAAGCATGGGATTGTTGTCATTGAAGATGCGGCACAGGCCCATGGTGCCGAATGGGACCACAAAAAAGTTGGTGCTATTGGTTTAGGAGGCATATTCAGCTTCCAGACATCGAAAAATCTTTCATCCGGCGAGGGTGGTGCCATAGTGACCAATGATGAAGCCTATATGGAAGCCTGTTTTTCCTACCACAATTGTGGGAGAGTGATCGGTGGCCAATGGTATGAACATAGTCACCTTGGTGGGAATTTCCGATTTAATGCTCTGGGTGCTGTGATGCTCCTGGAACAATTAAAATATATTGAAGATGATATGACGCTTCGAGAATCAAGCAGGAAATTCCTGGATGAGAATATTGGTAGTATAGATGGTATTGAACCCATTTCAAGCTATGATAAAACAACCCGTGAATCCAATCATCTGTATCTGCTGAAATATGACTCAGATGCATTTCATGGTGTGCATCGAGACTATTTTTTCAAGACGATGCAGGCGGAAGGGGTGTTTACGTATAAGGGTTATACACCCTTATATAGAGAAGCACTTTTTATCACCAATCCCGATGAATATCCATGGCTGGCTGGAAGGGATTATGAAAAATTGAGCCTTCCTGTTACTGAATCCATCTCGGATCATGAAGTGGTATGGCTGAAGCAAAACCATTTGCTGGGCAATGAACAGGATTTAGAGGATATTGTTCATGCCTTTGAAAAAGTGACGACAGCTATTAAAAAGGATCCGAAGAGATTCCAATCACTGGGTTAACACGGCTTCAAACAAATTATCATAATCATCAACAACAATTTTCCAGTCATATTTCTTATATAGCTTCTCACCGAGATTAGGAATCAGTTTGGTTTTTGATTCTATGGCATTTTTTAGCAAATGATAAAAAGATTCATCGTTGTCATAAAACCAGGCTGAGGTCCATTTGTTTTTAAACAATTCAGGATAGGTTAATCTGTTTGGAAGAATAGGAAGACAGTCACAATAGATGGCTTCCATTATACTGACTCCAAAGAAATCCTGATGGGATGTGATCGGTAGGACGTCAGCCTTCCAAAGGAATTCTGCATATTCCTTGAAAGATGACGTATAACCAAGGTGAGTTATTTTATCTTTTAGAACAGAACTGACACTGGAGAAAATGTCAGGGGAATGATTGAATTTCTCTCCTATTACAATGAGTTTGAAATCCACACCTTCTCTATCTAAAAGGAAAAGTGTGTTAAAGAACGTGTCTGGATTTTTATCATATTCCCATCTGTGATTCCAGAGAATGACGGGTGCAGGGTTGTCTGGAGTTAGTCTGAATGGCTCAAATCGCTCCAGGGATAACCCAAGTGGAAGCACCTCAGATCTATGTTGCATTTCCGGAATGGTTTCACTCAATCGATAGTCGGGAAACTGTCCCAGATACTTTTTCAGTTCCGAAAAAAATGAGTTCATATGGAATTGCGAATTAAAACAGATTTTATTGCTGGACATGGCAGAACTGTAATTAATAAATCCATAGTGATGATCACGTTTTTCAACCACATCACGATCTGTGGGAGACCATGGATAGGACAACTGGTTTTCATGGAAATATGTAATGACGGGGATGGAATGTGTTCTTTCCCTCGTTAGTGATAAAAAGGTGGTCACATCGAGCATATCCGTTGCAAGGATTAGATCCGGTGTATCATGAAGATCGTGAAACTGTTTTGCCAGCGAGACAGCTCCACCATGCATTCGCCATTTCCAGAAACGCCCTTCGAGAGTCAGTAATGTTATATCGTGTTTACTATGTGCTTGGAGTCCTTCTGCCCATTGTTTATGTGAACCGGTGAAATAGGGCTCTAAAAGGACAATTTTCACTGTTGTACCCGACGATAATAGATTCTCCAAGCCAGTTGCCATGATTTGCCACCATCCGTTGATTTCTCCCAGTCCCATGTTAAGCTGGAAGGGGCAATATCATGAAAAACCATCCGCTGGTATGTTTCTTTTCCATCACTGGAGATAAAGGATCGTTCAAAGCTAGGGTTTTGATCCAAAAGGTTTCCCTTAAAATCCAGATAAGCGCCAGAATTGTCTACCCATGTCTGCTTCCATTCAGTGGTTGCTTTATTATACACCGAGTAGCTTCTTCCTGTATAGCCTGCATTGGGACCTGTCATTACCTGAAATCGTTCTTCAATCACTTTTCCATCCAGAATATGGTTGATATTGAGTTTTTACCTATAATTGTATCACCATTAGCAGCAATCCAATGAAGATTCCATTCCCCAATCCAAAAATGAAAAGACGAGGAATCCAGTTGTGTCAGTTGCGAATAAACTGTGTTTAAAACCAAAAACATGATTATCGGTAACCTCTTCATAATTTTTCCTTGGATGATTCATAAAGATACTAGAACGCAGTTTAAGAAAAAATATCATGAATTGAAGTAGGAAGAAATAAGATTGAAGGCGGAAGGATAAAAAAATAAGGTACAGGGTTCAAGTTTAAGGGAGGCTGGTGCCCGGAACAGGAGTTGAACCTGCACAGCCTTGCGGCCACATGAACCTGAATCATGCGTGTCTACCAATTCCACCACCCGGGCAAAAGTTATGATAAAAAGCGTTTGTCATTCATACCCTGCACAGCGTACAGCCATCCCGACACCTTGTGTCGGGACGTGTCTACCAATTCCACCATCCGGGCATGAGAAGTGTTAAAAAAGCGGCGAATTTTACATGAGTTTGACTCCATTCCACAAGGAATAACCTTGTCCTGTCATCGACGATTGCCGTATTTTTTCCGCCATATTTTATCATGGATAAACACATCGTTACAAAGAACCGAAAAGCCTACCATGAATACCATATTCTAGAAACCTATGAAGCGGGAATTCAGCTAACTGGAAGTGAGGTCAAGAGCCTGCGTGAAGGACATGCAAACTTAAAAGAATCCTACGCTGTTGTTCGTCAGGGCGAAGCATTCCTAATTGGGTGTCATATCAGTCATTATTCCCACACCGGGTATCAGGGACATGAACCGGTTCATGATAGAAGATTGTTATTACACAAGAATGAGATCCTGAAGATCAAGCAGAAACTGGATGAAAAAGGATGCACGGTCATTCCCCTTTCACTCTATTTCAAGGGAAGCTGGGCAAAAGTTGAGATAGGACTGGCTAAGGGGAAAAAGATTCATGATAAAAAAGAAGCCATTAAGGAGCGCGATATCAAGCGTGAAACAGATAGAGAAATGAGCAGGTATAAATGAGCTTTTTACCGATTGAAGAACAACTAACGGTTATTCAAAGAGGGACGGTTGAAGTGTTGCCAGAGGAAGAACTCAAGGCAAAACTCAAAAAATCCCGTGACACCAATACGCCACTTAAAATAAAACTGGGATGTGATCCCAGTCGACCTGATCTTCATATTGGACACGGTGTGGTACTTCGAAAACTGCGTCATTTTCAGGACCTGGGCCATGAGGCAACCCTGGTTATTGGTGATTTTACGGCCATGATTGGCGACCCATCAGGAAGAAACAAAACCCGTCCTCAGTTGACGCTTGAGGATACGAAGAACAATGCTGATTCTTATGTGGAGCAAGCTAAAGTAATACTTGATATAAATAAATTGAAGATAGTATATAACTCAGAATGGCTGAATAAAATGAACTTCAGCGAAGTGATAAAACTAGCTAGCAAGTATACAGTGGCTCGTATGCTGGAAAGGGACGATTTCACAAAAAGATACAAGGCAGAAATCCCTATATCTATTCATGAATTTCTCTATCCTCTGGCTCAGGGTATGGATTCTGTTGAATTGAATGCTGATGTGGAACTTGGCGGTACAGATCAGAAATTCAATTTACTGGTTGGGAGAGATTTGCAAAGAGAATCCGGACTGGAACCCCAATGTATTGTCACGCTACCATTGCTGGAAGGAACGGACGGTACTGAAAAAATGTCCAAATCCTATGGAAATGATATTGCATTGACAGAATCACCAGAAGACATGTATGGAAAAACCCTGTCTATCCCTGATGAAATGATCGAGAAATATTTCCAGCTGGGAGTCGATTACAGTGATAATCAACTTGTAGAAATTCAAGGGTTGTTATCCGATTCTTCTATCAACCCAAGGGATGTCAAGAGGCGCCTGGCACGTGAATTGGTCTCCTTGTACTATGATGATAGTGAAGCACAAAAGGCTGAAGAACACTTTGACAGTATTTTCATAGATAAGGGGATTCCAGACGACATCCCGGAAGTTCATCTTACACAAAGTACATTGTTGGTGGATATACTCGCTGAAGCAAAACTGGTACAAAGTAAAGGCGAAGCCAAAAGATTGATCAAACAGAATGCTGTAAAAATTGAAGGTGAAACCTGCACTGATTTTACGTATTCGATTGAACAGAACAGTGGTGAGTATGTGATAAAAGTTGGCAAACGCAGATTTTTGAAAGTCATATCATGAAAAAAGTATTCCTTCTACTGATTTTCCTGTTGGTATCATGTAAACAGGAGACAACGCCTCGGTTGGTTGTCCTTATTGCTGTGGACCATTTATCACAGGAGACATTTGAACATTATTCGGACCTGTTCACAGGTGGGTTTAAGTGGATGATTGATAACGGCATCCAATTTACAGAGACATACCATGAACATGGTTATACCGCCACGGGCCCAGGGCATTTTGTGCTGGGTTCAGGTGAACATCCGGGACCTGCAGGAATGATCGGGAATTCCTGGTTTGATCGAAGAACAGGCTATGATCGATATTGTGTAGAAGATTCACAGGCAGTTTCTGTGGGTATACATACAGATTCTCGATCTTATCGCCAAATCAACTCCACTGCCATTGGTGATTGGTTGAAGGATGTCTCACCAAGAAGCAAAGTGTATTCAATCGCCGGAAAAGATCGAGCGTCAATTTTAATGGGCGGCAAAAACCCCGATTTGGTTCTCTGGTATAATTGGTACGGGGAGTTCACCACATCGAGTTATTATGTCAATCGAATCCCGAGATGGTTGACAACATTCAATAAATCTTTGAAAATCGCGTCTTATCGAGATTCGCTGTGGACGCATACACTTGAGGAAGATACATACCTGGAATATGCACGAGAGGATTTCTACTATGGAGAATCTGATAACTACCTGAATACTGAATATTCACCAGTACTTCCTATCGGGTTTGATTCCACATACACTGATTCCATGATTTGGACCTATATAGGTGGGACTCCATGGCAGGAAAGAAATACAATCAACTTGGCAAAAACAATCATTACAAAAGAGCGTCTTGGGAAAGACAGGCATCCGGATATTCTTGCTATAGGCCTATCAGCCACAGACTGGATCAATCACGATTATGGTCCACGGTCTCATGAAGGCATGGATAATACATTAAGACTTGACATGTATCTCCAGGACTTACTGAATACCATTGATAAACGCGTAGGGCTGGATAAGACTGTTTTTATTCTGACCAGTGACCATGGTGGTTTGGAGATTCCTGAATTTGTTGTGGAGGAGTTTGGGAAACCGGCAGGTAGAATAAACAGGGAAGAAAGGGATCAGGCCATACAAATGGCCTATGCTGAAATTGATAGCATATATGGAGACCACGAATTCATCAGGAATCATGGATTGGGCTATTATTTTAATCCAAAAGATGTAACCGATAGAGAAATTGATACGGACCTGATAACTGCTATTATCAAAGAAAAACTGGAAACAGTTCATGGAATACGGGTTGTGTTGACCAGGGATGAGATTCTTGCAGCCACTGAAAGTGATACACTGCTGATGCGTATGAAGCATTTTACCCATCCGGAGCTAAGCCCTGACCTTTGGACCATTCAGGAAAAGCACTTTGTGTATAGAAATCCTTACGGAACCAGTCATGGCACACCTTATGATTATGATGCCCACGTTCCATTTTTGATAAGTCATCCTTCCATTCAACCGCATGTATCAGATGAGAGGATTTCAGCAGTTGATATTGCACCTACCATTGCAGATATCCTGGGTGTACAATATCCATCATCAATTGATGGAAAATCAAAACACAACCTTTTAAAAATAGACAAATATGCTTCACATTAATTCAGTCACAAAACAATTCGATGGCATCAGGGCTGTCGATAATATCGATTTCGAAGTACAAAAGGGTGAAATCTATGGTTTTCTTGGTCCAAATGGGGCAGGAAAGACCACCACAATTCGCATGATAATGGGCATTTTGGAACCGGATGATGGATCCATCACCTTCTCAGAAAAGAATATCCGATCACTCCCTGTAAATACATTCGGTTATCTCCCCGAGGAAAGAGGATTATACCAGAAGCAAAAACTTCAGGAAACCATTGTGTATTTTGGAACCCTGAAAGGATTGTCACCGGCAGAGGCGAAGAGCAGAGCCGAAGATTGGATACACCGATTTAACCTGACAGATTATGCAAATAAGAAAATTCAGGAATTATCCAAGGGAAACCAGCAAAAGGTTCAATTTATCCTTACACTGCTTCATGATCCAAAACTTGTTGTGCTGGATGAACCATTTACGGGATTGGACCCGGTGAACCAGCTGCTTCTTAAGGAGATTATCAAGGAAAAACAGGCTGATGGTACCACATTTTTGTTTTCTACCCATCAGATGGAGCAGGTGGAGCGTTTGTGTACCAACATTTGTCTCATTAATAAAGGGACCATCATTCTCGAGGGTAAACTGGGTAAAATCCGCAAGGATTTCAGTAATAATGTTGTACGGGTTCATTTCGATGGATCGCTTTCCATGGAAGACATAAAACCCTTCCTTGAGAATCCTCAATTGAAAGATGACACAGTAGAAGGGATATTGATTGGAGAAAAACATGCGTTCATATCCTTGCTGAATTCAAAAGTAGATATATTGGATTATTCCATGCGACCACCCACACTTGAAGAAATCTTTATCGAGACGGTGGGAGGGAAATCATGAATCAGGTACTCTCAATTCTGAAATGGGAATTTCTCAACCGAATGAAATCCAAAACGTTTATTATTACCATGATCCTCTTCCCCTTATTGATTATTGGTGGCAGTGTAGTTCCCAGTCTACTCATATCACGGGATGGCGCCGAATCTTTCCAGGTTGGTATCGTGGATGAGACAGGCACAGTAGGGCCAATCCTTGTGAAAAAACTGTCCACTGAATATGTCCTGGAAAATGATGAGCAGAAATATATCCCTTCTGAATTTGCATTTGAGAAAGATGCTCTGGAAGCTGTATCGACAAAAGAGATTGATATGTTTATTGTCCTGACTGATTCCACTGTTGCCGGTGCCGATGCGAACCTGTATACCATTTCCCTGAGCAACTTTAAGGTCCAGAACGAATTGCAGAGGGCAGTAAATCATTCTATCATTGAAGTGCGGGCAGAACAGAATGGGTTTGACATTGAACTCATTAATTCTGTCACGAGATGGGTTGGATTAAAGCCATTTGAAATAAGTGAAACTGGTGAAACCTCTGAAGGGAATGAACTGGTGAGTTTCTTTGTACCATTCGCCACCATGTTTCTGCTGTTTATGTCCATTTTTGTCAATGGGCAGCTTCTCCTTCGAAGTGTCATGGAAGAACGAACCAGCCGGGTAATCGAAGTGATATTATCCTCTGTAACACCACGGCAACTAATGGTAGGGAAGATTTTTGGTCTCGGAGCCCTGGGACTTGTTCAACTGCTTGTATATGTTTTGGTCGGATTTGGAGCATTGCATTTGAATGGTATGGGTGCATCTGTTGAACTGGATTTAGCCCTCTGGATGATCCTTTTCTTCCTGCTGGGATACTTTTTCTATGCAGCTATTTTTGGTACCATGGGAACCCTGTTTGATTCAGAACAGGAAGCACAGCAGTCCACCAGTATCATTTCCATCATTGTGGTGATTCCAATGATGCTCTCAAGCTATTTCATTACCAATCCAGGTTCCATGGCCACAAAACTCTTATCCTTTTTCCCGCCATTTACGCCATTTATGATTCCGTTGCGATTTGGGACAGGCATTATCGAAACCTGGGAAGCGGTTCTGGCAGCAGTGTTAACAGGATTATCGGTATGGGGTCTCATGATCCTTGCAGGGAAGATATTCCGTGTAACATTACTCATGTATGGCAAACGTATTACCCTGCCGGAGATTTTTCGCTGGATACGAGCGTAAGGCAAGGGAAGAGGAATCAGTTCCCAGTTGTCAGTTCACAGTTGTCAGTTTCCAGAAAATTATTGTAAAACCAATACATGGGTAACAGATTAGTTTCAGAACATAGGTAACACTG
>CAYFMT010000018.1:0-36354 GCA_964344305.1 uncultured bacterium
AAGTACACCTTAACTTTTTAAATGAAAAGTCCGAAAGATTTAAAAGACTTACATATATCTCATCTATTGTAATATCTGACCAATGTCCGCTATTCCAGTATTCTGAAACTTTTTCTCCATTTGCATTAAGAGTATAAATCACCTGTGGAAAATTTAAATGACCCGCCGTTACAACAATCTCCTTCTGTCCATCCTGATTAAGATCATCACAAAAAACCCAGCCCACATTATAGGTCCCGAAATATGTGTTCTCTCCAAAAACAGTTTTCGGTCTTATCTCAAACCTCCACATGATTTCCCCCTTACGATTGTAACATGCAAGGGTTGATTCCAAACCATTTTGCGCATACATGGATGATCCAACCAACACCTCAGGTATATCATCCATGTCTATGTCAGTTATAATTGCATTTTTAGGTGAATGATATATATCATTATTTGGGGGAGTGTACTGAACCCTGAATAATTCAAAATTGTATTTATTCCTGACAATGATTTCTCCATATTCTGAAATCAATGACTCGGGAATTGGATGCTTAACAATTCCAAACCAAAAACCCAACCCCAGAAGTATGATAAATCCAAAAGCTGAGTATGTAACCGAATTTGCGTAATCCCTGACAAATTGGTTAATTCGCGAAGATACCCGTCTTCTCTGGTAGTGAACAATCTCCCGTTTCTGATTTAATTCAACCACAGAAGAAAGACCAATTATGTTTAATTCCCTGGATGGGTAGTCCTTTGATAGACTTCCTGCGATTGATTCTGCAAGATCCAACTGCTCTTTGGGGACTATTACTGTAGAAACTTGACTATAAAATGCCGCTTCAATCTTGTCCTTTAGTGATTCATTGGATACAGGCAGGATATTTCCAACATCATCTACAGAACCAGTAATAGCCACATCGGCATAAATACGAGGTTGAATGGCATGATTCTGCTTGTACATGGATAATCCCATCTGACCAAGAATGGAAAAGGCTAAACCGGCTGAACTCCCTACCAGTAATGATGAAGGTTGATCCAACGTATACTCAAGACGAACATGGGTACTATCCTCGTGATTGAAATTGTTATGTAGATAGGAGCACACTGACTTTGTTTGCTCTGCAAAAATATCGGATTCATCAACCAGATGGGTGGCAATACGGACCTGGTCCAGACCAAGCTTGTTTGATGCAACAGCTTTTTCAATACTGATCTTTGATACAACACCAACAGATTCATTGCCAGATTTCACCACAAAAAGTCCATTGACCGAGTTTAGTGAAGATGAAAACTCCTTTTCTGATACACGGCTTAAAGCATCAAAGAGGTATTGTGGAAGGTCTACTTTGTTTTTAGAAAGAAATTGTGATTTATTTTGTGTTAACAGGCCAGACTCAGTAAAACTTAGTTCGAGTGATAGAGTCTTTGAAAGAAAATCTGCCAGTTTATCCATGGCACCTAAGCTAAAATATCTCTTAGAAATGGAGGATATAATCTGTTGATAATCCTCACCAGGAAGATCTGTGTTCATTTTGAAATATGCCCAATCCAACAATTGTGGATCGATTGCATCATTTTTTATTGATAATAATATGCCTGGAATCTGCCCAATAAGCTGACTCAGATAAGATGATTGCTGGTGTTTTGGCAGTTTAGTTTGGATGGTGGTAAACGATGCCTTTATCAGTTTTAGTTTTAAGACATTCCAGGGTGTATCTTGAATTTGAACCAGATCCTTTTCAAACTGCTGTTCAAATTGAATAAGGTCCATGGATTCTATTTGTAAATACTAATGGAAATTGACTTAAGGGGTGATGCAGGTAAAGATACCGTAAAACCACTCTCTCTCAATGGAACCATCCGATATAGCTTTTCTCCAGATTCATCCTTAAAGACCACAAGAGCTTTAGACCCTTTAGAAATATTCGTCATTGTTAGTTCGTCGGACTTAATACTGAGGCCATCAAATGCTTTTTGTTCGGCAAGGTCAATTGAGTGACTTTCAATAGGGAATGTGATGGCCAGGGGTTGAATCAGGGGATCCAGATTCGTTCCATAGGGGATGGAAACATGACCATTCTGATCAATGATGTAGTATTTAAACGACTTTGGTTCAAAAATAATGGGATAATTACTTAGCTTTTCTTCCTCAGCCAGAAAGTACAGTTCAAATTGCTCTTTCCGATCATTTTTAAATACACGTGCCAGCATGTCCCTATTATCATTTGTGAGTACACCAACTTTATACTCTGTTAGCTTTTCTACCTCTGAATCTGCTGCCATCTGGTACTGGCTTACCACTGAATCTGATTGACCAGTCACTGCATGTAGAGTCTCATCAGGAATGAACTCCATCATGTCCTGAATGAATTTATCTATGGCACTTTTACTCATAATTCCCCTAATCAAACCTTATAGTCAGTTTTAATGGATGCAGAAAATGTACGCTTTGCCATCTTTGCGACATATTCAAATTGAGTTCTGTATTTTTCTCTGTACTCTTCTTCTGAATGCAATTCAGATAATTCTCTTGATAGGTACGAAAAATATGAACCATTTGAATAATTCTCCTGGAAATCATTCAGCATGGCTCTAAGTGCAGTTTTAAATCCAATGCTTTCTTCTGGGCTCAGCTTGTTTGTGAGCACATATCTTTCTAGAACGTCTATGCCAATTTGCTCAATAGTGTTATTTATATGCAACTGAACAGTCATCTCATGACTTGGGTCGTGGTAACCTGAATCACTTGGTCCAACAGCTAATTTCTTGCGGATAGCATAAAGTAATTCTGCAACTATCACAGGTGAACTATCCTCGTCAAGTAGTTTTGATAAGCATGATTCCAGGGCTTTAACTAAAGAAGTAGATCCTTCTTCATTTAGCTTGAGAGTCTCGATGATCCTATCTGGAGTAGCAATCTCTGTTTCGTTATCAGAAACAGTGATAACCAATTGTCCATTATTTTTTCTTTTTTCCCAATTCGGATGCTTTGAAAGGATATACCGTAAGCTCCTGTAGAACACCTTTCCAATAGGATCCCTATATTCAAACGTTTTAATAGATTCCTGGTGAATCGTTGAGTGAAGGAGTTTATAAATTTGATCTTCAATGCTTAAATCAGAGTCAAATTCAAAATATTTCTTAAGCTCTATGAAAATTCCTTCTTCGTCCCTTGCAAATAATGGGGCAATATAGTCGAGAACTACATCGTCTAATTCGATCTGGAAATCTTTCCAATCAGAGATGAGATAATGCAGATGTTTTTTCCTTGTGAGAATCGATTTCCCTACTTCTGTGAAATGGGATACTACATTCTTAACATCATCAAAATCATAACATCCATTTTTAAGAGAGCTCAATGCTTTCTTGATCGACTCTACACTATTGAGTTTATTAGACTCCACGGCTCATTCATCTAGTATTAGCTTCAAAATATTATATACTCAATCAAATTAGATGACATAATGTAGTATGAAACAGAAGTTTTGAAAAAACAAAACACATTTGAACCCATCAATTCTGGGATCATATTTGAAGGTACTTTTTGCAGTTAACATTGCATTAATCTATATCACTTTTCCCACAATTTATTCCCACAGTTAGGGTATAATTGGATATATTTAGCAATATTTGACAAATCCGAGATTCAATAATTACATATATAAAATAGAAAAACCCTCATCGAGAAACGAGGGTTATCTTCTATAAACCAATAGTCGAGGTGGATCCGTCTTCACCCTCCGGGCTACCTGCCTCCACATGACCGCTACGGCAAGGCAGGCGCCGGACAGGGAGATTGATGTCGCCATGCTCCATCGTCTACATCCCGCCACTGGCGAGACTCCGGCTCTAACTTTAGCTCAAATCTCTGACACACCATTAATAGAAAAGACCATCCAAATGGATGGTCTTTTCTATGCCTGCCGACCGTAGCCGAAGGCGTAGGTTGGTCGAGGTGGAGAGATTCGAACTCCCGACCCCCTGCTCCCAAAGCAGGTGCGCTAACCGGACTACGCTACACCTCGATTTTCACTATCTAAAAAGCCTGAACCGTTAACTCACTCCCCTCCGACACTGCGTGTGCGGGATGCGCTAACCGGTTTATCCACCGAAGTACAAAGTACACAGGTGGAACGGAGTTTATCCCGATATCTATGATGTCGGGACTATTTATCCGACGAAGTCCCGATTTTTGGGACGAAGGCGGACACCTCGAAATTCTGAAAAACTTGGGTGAGTGATGGGATTTGAACCCACGGCCTTCTGGGCCACAACCAGATGCTCTAACCAGCTGAGCTACACCCACCATACGACCCTAATCCTTAAAATTAGAGCGGCGAAAATTAAATTATTTCCTTACTTCAAACAACTGTTTCAGGTGACAGTTTTCAGGTGTCTGGACTCAGGGTTCAGTGGGTTGAATTACAGCTAACACCTGACCAACCACTGTGGATAATTTCCTGTATGCGAATGCTGAACCGATATATCCTGAAGGAAATGTTTCTCCCATTTTTCTTCTCTCTTCTGGTCATGACATTCCTCCTGTTTACCAATTTTCTTCTTCGGGCTATCGATCGTTTCCTTGGTAAAGGACTTAGTCCATTGGTTATTCTGGAATACCTCTTCCTGAACCTTGCATGGATTGTGGCTCTCGCCGTGCCTATGGCAGTCCTTATCGCCGCTCTTATGACATTCGGCAGAATGTCAGAGGACAATGAAATCACTGCCATGCGATCATCCGGTATCAGCTTCCTTACCATTATCCGACCTGCAGTGCTTTTTGGGTTTCTCGTTGCGTCCCTGCTCATCTATTTTAACAATTTCATCCTTCCAGAAATGAATTTCAAGGCCAGAATCCTGTCTGGTGATATATATCGAAAAAGACCTGGACTAAATATCGATCCTGGTCACTTTATCGACGACCTTCCTGACTATGGTATGATCATCCGTGGTAAAAAAGGTGATGTCATGGAGCGTATCTTCATTACCAGCAAGAATACCCTGGAAACCAAAACCAATATCATTGCAGAAACAGGTACATTGCACACCATCGATGATGCGTTGGTATTAACACTGTACAATGGTGAAATCCAGGAAGTGGAAAACCAGGATTTCAGCAATCTCAGGCGTATTGGGTTCGAGAAGAATGTTATTCTACTCCCTGCTGATGACCTGGTTTTGAACCGTCGTGACACATCCAATCGGTCCGATCGGGAAATGACAATTCCAATGATGCTCAACAAATTATCTAAATACAACTCTCGGATCGGGACAGTTAAAAAAAGGATTTCAAACAGTTTTAAACGCATTACCGGTGACAGTCTTATGCCTGCCTCAGAAGAAGCCGGTGTTCAATTTATTGAAAACTATCGATCGACACTCGAGATTGATACAGTTCTCACAAAAAATGAAATTCGTGTGAAGAATCGCCGGCTCAAATCCCTTGAGCGACAATTAAAGAATGAATTCAAACTCATGTCCAGTTATACAAAAAACAAGAACAAGTATGAAGTGGAAATCCATAAGAAATTTTCCCTTCCGGTTGCCTGTATCCTCTTCATTTTCGTTGGAACACCGCTTGGAGTCCTGGCTAAAAAAGGTGGTTTTGTGGTAGGCACGAGTCTCAGCTTTGGTTTTTTCCTCATTTATTATGTCATGCTGATCGGAGGGGAAGAAATGGCCGACAGGAATATTCTCAGTCCCTCAGTTGGTATGTGGTTGCCAAATGTGTTGCTGGCAATAGTGGGACTTTACCTCACATTTCATACCGTAAGAGAACGAGGGCCGATTCAACTGTCCCTGTTTAAGTGGTTACGCCAGAGGGCACGTGACAAAAAATATGGCCAACGGAAGTAGATTAGTATTTCATGTTTCAGTATGATAACCAGGAAAGATTATCCATATTATCAGTCCCTCTTCCATCTACCTTTTCCCATCTTCCATATTTCATGTTCCCTAGCCACTAACCCTTAACTTTTCCTAACTTTGTTTATGATTCCCGCTGAACTGATTAAACAAAAACGCAATGGATTTCCTTTATCCCGAAACGAGTTGAAGTATTTCATTGACAGCTACGTGAAACAGGAAATCCCCGACTACCAGATGTCCGCCCTCCTCATGGCTATCTACTATCAGGGAATGGAACGGGATGAAATCAATGCCCTTGTAGAGATAATGATAGAATCAGGTGATCGTGTCAGTTTTTCCCATCTGGACCGATTTGCTGCAGATAAACACAGTACGGGTGGTGTTGGAGACACCGTGTCACTCGTACTTGGTCCGCTTATGGCAGCTGCCGGACTGGCAATTCCCATGTTGAGTGGAAGGAGTCTGGGACACACTGGTGGCACACTGGATAAGCTGGAATCCATACCGGGATTCAACACAGCATTATCCCTGAGGGCTTTTCAATCTATCGTTGAATCCGTTGGTATCTGTATGATTGGGCAGACCACAGACATTTGCCCCGCTGACAGAAAAATGTATGCCTTAAGAGACGTGACAGGAACCGTTGAATCCATCCCACTCATTTGCGGATCCATCATGAGCAAAAAAATCGCAGAAGGTATTTCCGGGTTGGTACTGGATGTAAAAGTTGGAAATGGCGCCTTTATGAAATCCATCGAACAGGCTGTGGAACTTGGCAGTAACCTTGTTCAGGTTGGAGTTGATTTTGGCATTAAAACAGATGTGGTTTACTCCAGCATGGACCAACCCCTGGGTCGTTACGCAGGGATCTGGTGCGAAATAGAAGAAGCCATCGATTGCCTTAAGGGAAAAGGACCTCAAGACACCATGGATGTCACCCTTGAGTTGGGTGCTGTCATGATGATTCAATCCGGTGCTTCACAGTCAACAGAAACAGCAAAGGATACATTGAAAAGCCTTATTCAGGATGGATCCGCTTTATCTGTTTTTTATGATATGATAGAAGCTCAGGGTGGAAACCCTCAGGATTGCCATTCGCCGGAACGACTGCATCACCCAACAGTTGAACAGGTGGTTTTAGCAAATGCATCCGGGTATATACAGAAAATGGACACTCTTAAAATTGGATTGGCCACCGTTGAACTTGGGAGTGGCAGAAAACGTACCGACGATGTTGTTGATCCAACTTCCGGTATAGAGTTTTTTGCGAAAATAGGTGACTATATCCATGAAGGAGATCCGGTTTATCGATGTTTCAATTCCAGTAAGATTTCTTGCGAATATGCGTCACAAATGTTGTCTGAATCCTTTCGAGTTGGTGACAAGCCGGCATTACATTCCCTTTTTATTAACCACAAATAAGGAGGCCATTTATGGAACCCTCTTTAAGCAAATTATTTTCAGTCGATCCCCGAACAATTCTAGAAGGCATCGAGGAAATCAAATCACAGATGCCTGACAGTGATTCAATGGATATATCCACAACCGTGGATGCATTGTCATCCCTGTTTTATATAGACCCATTTGACAGCCCGGAAATGACACACATCATAGATGAAGTGCAAAAAACCATCGCAATGATAGGCCCAAAAGCCATTCCCACCATCCTGGAGAAAATTCACAATACCGATATCAAGGCGGAGCTGGCATTTGCACGCACCTGTGGGATGATGGGCGAAGATGCTATTGATCCATTGATAAAGGTTATTGAGGAGAAATCAGATAAAATTGATGTATCCTTTGCATTGTATGCCTTTGGGAAAATTCAATCCCCCAACATTGTAAAAACACTGCCCCATATCATGGAAGCAGTGACGTCACCATTGAAGGAATCAGAGGATACTGCCGTACGGGCCCTTGGGAAAGTTTTTGAGAATATTAAACCTGGTGATGTGTCTTCAGATATTATTCAGGAAATCCTGGATGTGTTCCTCGCGAAATCCTATCACAGCAATGAAGTGATCCGATCAAAAAGTATTCGTGGACTCCATAAAATGGTCCAATTTGGATTTCTCCCAAATGCAGATAAACCAACCGTTTTAAATAGAGCGAAAACAGTTCTTGGGCTTATTGATGGCGAGGATTGGGATCCGTCCTATCTTGTCCGTCGTGAAGCACAGCAGATCCTGGATCAATATTAGAAATTTCTGTGAACCTTACACCGACGTGTAGGTTCAGTACCTTTTATAAATACTTCCTTTTCTGTAGGACAAGCTGTTGTTGGTTTTTCCTTTGACGTCGAGCATATTTCAAAGTCAATTATACCCTTTGGTCTGGTAAAGTTCTTAATTGGTAATTTTAATGAATCGTGTGCGTCGCGCATAAACCGGGACCATGCTGGTAGGGCTGCGGCTGTTCCGGACTGACCATTTCCAAGGCTGATACCATATTGATCCACTCCGAACCAAACACCTGCGGCAATTTGTGGCGTATAGCCCACAAACCATGCATCACTGTATCCCTGGGTGGTACCAGTTTTTCCTGCAGCAGGTCTGTAGAAATTAAACATCCATCGTGCGCGTCCACCTGTCCCTGCATCCATGACTGTCTGCATGAGATTCGTCATCATGTAGGCTGTTTCTGCACTCAATACTTCTTCCTGTTGAGGATAGTATTCCTGGATAACATTTCCATACCGATCCTCAATCTTCGTAATTCCGAATGGTTTTGAGTACACACCACCATTTGCATAGGTTGCATAGGCAGCCACAATTTCAATGGGATACACTTCTGATGTCCCAAGGGCGATGGCATCAACTGCACGAATATCAGTACTGATTCCCATTCGAATAGCAGTTTTTTTCACCTCTGTTGCTGGGACCAACTCTTGTACCATGCGTACTGCAATAAGGTTTAGGGATGTCCTCAATCCCTCGCGTAGAGTGGTTCGACCTCCGGTGCTGTTATCGTAATTCCTCGGCATCCATTTTTCCCATACACCTTCTGCATTTTGGACATTCAATACAACGGGTTGGTTCATTAGTTGCTTTGTAACAGGCCATCCGTTATCAAGTGCTGTTGTGTACACGAACGGTTTGAAAATGGAACCCGGCTGTCGTGGGGATTGGACGGCTCGGTTGTACTGGTCAGGGTAATCAGGACGACCCCCAACCATGGCTAGAATTTTTCCAGTTTCGGGATCCAGTGCGATAAAGGATGTCTGGACCAGCAATTTATTTCTTAATTCTTCGTAAAGGGATAATTCACCCTTCATCATTAGTTTGACCGTATCCTCCGGATAAATACCCAGGTAAGCCAGCTGCTCAAACTCCTCCTCGTTTTTCCAGAGCCTGTTGTTTAATATTTCCTGGTTTTTTGCAATGGATCGCATCACCATTTCTTCTGCAATGGTTTGCAGGCGAGAATCAAGTGTGGTGAAAACTTTCAGACCATCCCTGTAAATGTTAACATCAAGCCGTTCATCTTCTTTTTCAAGAAACCGACGGATGTATTCTGTAAAATAGGGTGCTTTCCCCTTCAGCGGCTCGTATATGACAGTTTCCAATCCCAGGACCCTGGCCTCATCGTACTCATCTGTTGAACAAAAACCTTGATCCTTCATCAACCGCAATACAATATTTCTCCTGCGTAGAGCACGCTCCGGATGATTGATGGGTGAATACAGTGCCGGTCCCGGCAATACACCTACCAGGATAGCCGCTTCATCAAGCGTTATCTCCTGCGTATCCTTACCAAAGAGCCTTTTCGCTGCCGCCTGGACCCCATAAGTCCCATGACCAAAATGAATTGTATTGAGGTACATTTCCAGGATTTCATTTTTTGTGTAGGTGCGCTCAATCTGAATAGCAGTAATAACTTCCTTGAATTTTCTGGTGAGGCTTTCTTCAAACCCAATGGATTTGTACAGATTCCTGGCAAGTTGCTGTGTGAGTGTGCTGAATCCCTGCCGATAACTGAGCGACAGAGCATTTACAACGATGGCTCGTGCAACACTATTGAAATCAATACCCCAGTGATTGTAAAAGCGCTTGTCCTCTGATGCAATGACCGCATTCTGCATGTGAATTGGAATTTGGTCCAATTCAATAAACACACGTTTTTGTAAAAAGAGTTCATGAAGGACTTCACCATCCGCAGAATATATCCGGGTCACAAGATCGGGATCAAAATTCTCTAATTGCTCAAGTGAGGGAAGATCACGGGACAGGAAAAGGATATAGGACAAGGCAAGAATACCACCTATACTAATGAGGAGGATGGATCTCCATACTATCTTGATGATCGGTGTGCTCTTCTTCTTCTTAACCATGAATCAATTTACACTTCGCACTGATGTGACTGAAGTCCTGTTTCTTTACAATTCCACTATGTAATCGGTTCCAGTTTTATACGTAAAAATCCGGTAATTATAAACTGTTGTGATAGGATAGAATTAATCTAGGCTGATTCAATCAGTTTCCTGGCCACATCCTCTGATTGAGATTTAATTTTCTCATGAAGTGAATGACCTTTTGAATCCATGGTTACTACTGCCTGAAATCCTTCCACTTCAATAACCCACATGGCTTCAGGCACACCAAATTCTTCAAGCTTTACCACATCATGCACTTTTTTAACACTCCTGGCAAGGATGGTTGCTGCTCCTCCCACTGCATGAAGATAGACAGCGCCATGATCTTTTAAACCCTGCAATGTTTTTGGTCCCATTCCACCTTTACCGATAACGCCACGGATGCCATACTCCTTAATCACATCACTCTGGTAAGGTTCTTCTCGAATGGATGTTGTGGGTCCCGCTGCTACAAATATCCATTCACCATTTTCCTGTTTTACGACTGGACCACAATGGTAAATGACCGAACCCTTGAGCAACTTTCTGATCTCATCTGGTTTTTCATCGATCATCCAGGTATGGGCTGTGTCTCGACCTGTCACCATGATTCCATTCAACGAAACTTCATCTCCGACATTTAGCTCACGGATCTGTTCTTCGGTAACGGGAAGATTCAGCTCAATCATATTGCACCCCCTCTGAGTTTATAACCATTGAATGGCGTCTGTCCGCCCAGCAAATATATGCAATGGAAACAAAGAATGAAGCCGGTAGTCGGTGAACTGTTCCAATTTTCACTCCCATAACGGTTGTATTGCCACCGAATCCCATGGGACCTATCCCCAGCGTATTTAGATCATTATACAGTTTCTCCTCCAGATCAGCCAACTCCTTATTAGAATTGGTATCTGTCAATTTTCTGAATAACTGCTTTTTTGCCTGAATCATTCCGGACGCCCTGTCCCCTCCTATACCAATCCCAAGGACACCTGGGGCGCAACCCAATCCCTGGGCATTGTGGACAGCATCAACGATGCATTTGTAGACACCCTTCAGGTTTCTACCTGCATTGAGCCGTGAGTCAGGAAGTTTGTATTGATCCGATACGTTTTCACTGCCACCACCTTTTAAAGCCAGGTCGATTCGTATCTCATCTGACTCTCCTTCATCAAAATGGATAAACGGTGCCATGATACCCGTGTTGTCACCAGGATTTTCTCCCGTAACAGGATCAACAGTATTGGGACGAAGGTAGGATTTATCTGTGGCAATTTTCGTGGCATCTATGATGGCTGATTCTACCATTTTCATGCTGACACCAACCGGAAGCTCAACAAAGTAAATATTGGTTCCGGTGTCCTGACAGATAGGAGAACTTTTTTCTGCTGCCTCCAGTGCATTTTTCAGCATGAATGACAGAACGGATTTAGCCGGACTTCCATCCTCCTCCTTTTCAATTCCTTTTTCCATGGCGGAGATGACATCGTAGGGGAGTTTCGTGGACGCCAGACGGATCAATTCCACGACCGCATCTCTGATGGCTTCTTTTTCAAAATGAGGATTCATTTCATCCTCCTCCTTTGTGGTTAATCAACGACCCAGGTATCACCGGAGTTCATGACATCGGATACGGTGCCTGATTTCTTTTCCTTTGCAAAATCTATCTGCTTCTGATGTAGATCCTCATAAATAGGGGCATCTACAGCATGAATGACACCAACGGGAATTGGAAAATCTTTCTTGTAGGTAAAATGACTCAGAATGGATGCAATGACATCGTCTGTTTCATCATGCACAAGGATATCATCCAGCGACCACTCACCAGACTCGATATCCACAATTGACGGTGTATTTCCATCCAGATGAATTCCACGAGTATTGTCTTTTCCAAATAACATGGGTTTACCATTTTCCAGGTACAGCACATGATCCGGTTTGGAATTTTTGTCTGTATACACCTCGAAAGCCTTATCATTAAAAATGACACAATTCTGGTAAATCTCCAGGAATGATGTCCCATGATGCTGGTATGACCTTGTGATCATTTCCTGCATATGCTTGATATCTTTATCAAGGGTTCTCGCAATAAACGTACCATGTGCACCCAGTGCCAGTGCGCTTGGGTTAAATGGTCTGTCCAGCGAACCCATGGGAGTAGATAGTGTCACTTTCCCTAATTCTGATGTAGGTGAATATTGACCTTTCGTTAACCCATAGATGCGATTGTTGAATAGTACAATGTTCAGATCCAGGTTACGTCTCAGGAGGTGAATCGTATGGTTTCCACCGATGGAAAGACCGTCACCATCGCCGGTGACAATCCATACAGATAATTCTGGATTCGCCAGTTTTACGCCTGAAGCAATAGCTGCGGCTCTACCGTGAATGGTATGAAATCCATACGTATTCATATAGTATGGAAACCTACTGGAGCAGCCAATCCCTGATACAAATACAAAATTTTCCTTTTTTTCTCCAAGGTCTGGAAAAACTTTTTGTGTCTGGGCCAGGATAGCGTAATCACCACATCCTGGGCACCATTTCACTGCTTGATCCGGTACGAAATCCTTCCGTGTAAGTGTCTGTGCTTCGCTCATACTAAGCCACCATTTCCTTTACTTTATCAATGATATCCGTTGATCGGATCGGGCGACCCCGAACAATGTTTAATCCTACCGCATCAATCAGGTATTCAGCTCGAATGATTGTTTTTAATTGACCGGCGTTGATCTCAGGGATTAAAACCGTATCGAACTGATCCAGTATTTCCTTAAGATCAGATGGCAGCGGGTTTAACCAACGAAGATGCACATGGCCAATAGGCAAACCATCTTCCAGTAGTTTCTCTGCAGAAGAACGTGTGGCACCAAATGTACCACCCCAACTTAATAGAGCCAGCTTCCCTTTTTGATTCCCAAAAACGGTTGTTTTTTCATATTCACGAACAATCCCATGAACTTTATCAGCGCGTCTCTGAATCATAAAATGATGGTTATCCGGTTCATAGTTTACATTACCTGTGGGTTCTTCTTTTTCGAGTCCACCAATTCGGTGCTCGAGCCCTGGAGTACCTGGAATGGCCCAGGGT
The DNA here is from genome assembly GCA_964344305.1 of uncultured bacterium. Taxonomy (GTDB): domain Bacteria; phylum Fidelibacterota; class Marinisomatia; order Marinisomatales; family JABMOV01; genus JABMOV01. Next base: position 13,299 of record CAYFMT010000018.1, read on the forward strand.
CTGCTCAGGGTTGCTTCATCCCGTTCGTAAGGTAAGAACTTATCCGCTCCATTCAACTCTGTGGCGAACGCCAAAGGAATATCCTTTAAATCACCCATATCTGGGATGGCCCAGGGTTCAGAACCATTCCCCAGATATCCGTCAGTCAACAGAATCACCGGTGTCATGTATTTCACCGCTATCCGACTTGCTTCATAGGCTGTGTAAAAACAATCGCCAGGCGTAGATGCGGCAATGACAGGGATAGGTGCTTCACCATTCCGTCCAAAAACGGCCTGGTATAGGTCTGCCTGTTCGGTTTTGGTGGGTAACCCTGTGCTGGGTCCACCACGCTGAACATTAATAATCACCAGGGGTAATTCTGCCATCACAGCGAGACCAAGGGCTTCTGATTTCAGCGCCATTCCCGGACCGGAAGTAGCGGTACAGGCAAGGTTTCCTGCAAAGGATGCACCCAGCGCGGATGTGATGCCGGCAATTTCATCTTCAGCCTGGAATGTACGGATGTCCAGGTGTTTCATGCCTGCCAAAGCGTGCAATACGTCTGAAGCCGGTGTAATGGGATATCCACCATAAAAAAGCGGATGACCGGCTTTTTCTGCTGCAGCTGCCAGACCCAGCGCTGTGGCGTAGTTCCCGTTCATGTTTCTGTAGTTCCCCTTGGGTAACCTGGCTTTTGCTACCGTATACCGCGTCGTAAATACTTCAGTTGTGCTGCCGTAATTCCGACCTGTATTGAGAGCACGAATGTTTGCCTCAGCTATAAGTGGTTTTTTAGCAAATTTCTGTTTTAACCATGCTTTTGTATTTTCCCCTTTACGATTATACATCCAGTAGAGGAATCCAAGGGCCAGCATGTTTTTCGTGCGTTCCACATCCTTGGAGGATAACTCAAGATCTTCGCAGGCTGCTGCAACCAGCTTGCTCATTTCGATGCTGTAGACAGTGTAATTTGAGTCCAGAGTTCCATCGTCAATTGGGTTGGTTTCATAGCCGGCAAGCTTCAGATTCTTAGGGTTGAATGCATTGGCATTGACAATGATGATTCCGCTCCGTGTCAATTCAGGTAGATGAACCTTCAGCGCAGCGGGATTCATGGCCACCAGTACATCAGGTTGATCACCTGGTGTATAGATGCTTTTTGAACTAAATCGGAGCTGAAATGCAGATACCCCTGCCAGTGAACCGGCGGGGGCGCGTATTTCCGCAGGATAATCAGGCAAGGTGTTTAAATCATTTCCAACAATGGCTGTATTTGCAGTAAAACGACTCCCGGTGAGCTGCATACCATCACCGGAATCTCCGGCAAAGCGAATAACAACTTCTTCAACCTGTTTCATTTCAACGGTGTGATCAGACATATATATCCTTATGTTAGGATGATAGTGAGCTTGAACATTTAAGCGAAGGGGTCGTCGCTAAATAACAAGAATTATTCTTTATCAATCGTATCATTTTCATCTACGAACGTGAAATTTACCGACCTAAAAAAAGAGAATGCAACAGGTGAGAATATTAGTTGGTTGATCACCAACATGTATCTTTATCACTATTCTTTTTGGAGGGAATCCGGCATCCAATACCGGCTGAAATAAATAAAGGGTGTATCCAATGCGGCAACAAGGATTTTCAACAGATAGGTGGTTATGATGATTTCAACGACCACTGAAAATGGCAATACCTGATCTGGACTCAAGAACAGGCGAGGAAGGATCGCAAATGCAAGCAAGGCAAACACAATAGAATCCAATAATTGGCTGATCCAGGTACTCAGGTTATTCCTGAGCCAAAGATGCTTTCCCTGGAATTTTATTTTCCAGAAATGAAACGCCCATACATCATGAAGCTGGGATACAAGGTAAGCAGCCAGGCTTGCCAGAATAATAGCAGGCGCAAAACTGAAAATGGCTGTCATTCCTTCTGCAGCACCCCAGTCGTTGGGGCTGGCCGTATACAGCAGAATGAATTGGGACATGATCAGATAAATCAGAACGGAAGCAAGACCGATGAACACCCCTTTCCGGGCTGCATCCCTGCCATAGTATTCAGATAATAAGTCAGTGCTGAGAAAAACAGCTCCATACAGGACATTCCCACCAGTGGCTTCGAGTCCAAATAACGTAATGGTTTTGGTGACAAAAATATTGGCAAGGACATAATTCACTGCAATCAGTGCATAAAGCCACTGCCGTCCTGCTTTAAATGCCGCCAATACCAAAAACAGACTGACCAGTGTTTGAAGAAAAAAGATTAATTCATTCATTGATGTTTTTAGTTATTTCTTAAGTCCAATTTCTCTCAACCGTTCATCCAGGTATTGTTTTGCTGTCATTTCTGTTGACAGTTGAACATCATCCCTGGGATGCAGAAACATGGGCATTGATAATCGGGCTGATGACCTGTTTTCGTCATCGGGGTTCACTACCCTGTGTGTGGTGGATGGATAATACTCATTTGTACACATCTGCAGCATGTCACCCACATTTACAGCAATGGTTCCGGGATCACAGGGAACATCGTACCAGTTTCCATTTCTGTCTTGAGCCTGAAGGCCGGCAGCGGTAGCAGAGGCCAACACCGTAATGAGGTTGATATCCTCGTGTGCAGCAGCCCGAATGGCATTCGGATCTTCTTCACCAGTTAACGGCGGGTAGTGAATGATCCTGAACAGGTTCCGTGTTGAATCATTAAGCATGTTTCGTAATGGCGTTGAAAGGGGGTTTGTAATTGAATCCGGCGTATGATCATCAATCCAGCCAAGCAATGTGGTGGCCAGGGCAACCAGGTCATCGAACATTTGCATGGTATTGACCTTAAGTCCTGATGGAATTCTTCCCCAGGTATATACGTGATAAAATTCTTTCAGATCTTTTACATCCATTCCTTTTGCATTTTCCGTCCCAAACGGGAAAAACCCATCCTGGTAATTTGGATCGAATAAGAACCTGTGCTTATCCTCTGAGTGAAAGAATGCATCCCATTCAGTATAAACTACATCGATCAATTGCTTATCGAGTGGATGATTTGTCAGGACCCCAAATCCAGTATTTTTCAGAGAATCAACAAAATCCTTTGCCGCTTTCGAGGACTTATAATCCACTACTGAGATGCTCATGAAGACTCCCGTTCCAAATGGATAAGTTCAATACCTGCTTCCCGCGCATGATCGTGGATGCGTTCATCCCTGTATAGCTCACCAAAATAGATTTTCTTTATACCAGCATTGGCAATGAGTTTGAAGCAATTGTAGCAGGGGCTTGCAGTAACAAATATTTCCGAATCCTCTAGACGAATCCCATGCCGTGCCGACTGGACAATAGCATTGGCTTCTGCATGAACCGTTCGGACGCAGTGTCCATTCTCCATTTCGTGTCCAACATCATCGCAGTGTTTCAACCCGCGTATGCTTCCATTGTATCCCGTCGCAAGGATGGTCTTTCCACGCACAATGACGGCCCCAACATGTTTTCTATCACACGTGGATCTTGTTGCCACTTCCGTGGCGATATTCATGAAATACTCATTCCAGCTCACACGATATTGATCTGCCATTTTTTACTCCATGATTGAGCTAATATCCATTATGTATAACGACAGGGTCCGTTCACCGGGTTTTGCATCCCTGCTGCTGGAAAACATCATGGATTGACCATCAGGTGAAAGAACGGGAAATCCATCAAATGCCTTGTTATGTGTCAATTGAGTCTGTTCACCAGTGTCCATATTCATCAGGAAAATTTCAAAATTATGGGGTGGCAGCACCTTTACAAAAACGAAATGCTTACCATCAGGGCCCGGATGTGGAGCCCAGTTTGTTCCTTTATCAAAAGTAATTTGCGTTAGGTCGGACCCGTCATGTTTTATGGTAAAAATGGTCATTGGCATGCCACGCTGTCCTTCATCCTTCCGTTCCCAGGCACGATAAAGAATGGTTTCACTGTCCGGTAAATAAAATGCGCCACCTTCCTGCCACCCACGGGTGAATGTAATCTGCTGTTCTTCGGAACCATCTGGCCTGATCTTCCATAGGTCTACCTCACCTTCTTTCTGTCTGGAAAACAGCACCCATTCACCGTCCGGGGAGACTGACACTTCTGCGTCATAGACTTCATTGTTTGTAAGACGAAATTCATTGGATCCATCCATGTCAGATATATAGAGTTCCGCTCCAATGGGATAGTCTGTTGGGTCCGACCATTTCCCTTTTGGAAGATGAAGGTTGTCTTTTATGGATGTATAAATGATCCGTTTTCCATCGGGAAAAAAGAATGAACAGGCATCTTCACCAATATTGTTGGTTCGAATGACTTCGCTTCCATCTATTCTGGCTACATAGGTGTGGTGTACGCTGTCATCTTCTGCTACCTGTGCATTACAGATAAGCCATTCACCATCCATAGAATAGTATGCTTCTGCCGCTATAGGCAAATTAGGGATGGGTTTCACAGGGTATGTCTGCACCGTTGGTTTTGAATCCATGTTCATTTCAGGTGTTGCTTTTTCCATGGAATGGGTTGCGCATCCAATAAATAGTACACCGATCGAGATCAACAGAAGTTGTTTCATAGGGTATCCAGTATAATCGTTATTGCCGGGTTAGTATGTTATTTCAATTGACACCTGGTTTGTTTGTCCAAATACACCCATGGGATGAATGGCATAATTCACCATAATCTTTCCAAAGCTGTGTGTATCCAATTGAAAACCAGCGCCAAATGTAAGCTTATCTAAATCATAATTAAATCTGTAACCACTGCGAAGATAGATTAAATCAAACAGGTTGTATTCACATCCAAGAATTAGGTGTTCCCGGGCGTCATTTGGGTGTACCGCATCGAGGGCAACCGTGAGTCTTTGTGAATTGGATATAATTAATGTATTCTCCTTTCCCATGATGTCCATTGCCACTCCCATTCGTATCAACAATGGTATGGGCCATGATTCCGTCCGGAGATTTGCATCCGTTTCAGCATTACCGGGATGACCTTCATCAATGTCCGATTTCTGGATTAAATCCGTACCCACGTATTGCATTTCTGCACCAAAATTTGACAATGCCATTCCCATGGATAGACCATAAAACTCCGTCAGGAATATGGATCCGATGTCAAAGGCAAATGTGCTGGCCATTTCATTGTGTGCTGTACTTTGGATATATTTGATATTCGCACCATAACGAAGTCTGTCACTGACTTTTCTGGCAATAGACCCACAAATAGCCATATCCATCACAGAATATGTCAATCCGTTGCCATCCGGGTCTGTGACAGTGGTAATCTCTTTTTCATCCATAAGAAGCGTAGATATGGACAGTCCCGCAGTTGTGGAATGATTCACAGGTAATTGTATGGATACGTATTCCTGTGTGATATCCAGGAGCCAATTCTGGTGATTGAACTGGATTCGTCTATCATTGGAAGCCCATAGCCCTGCAGGGTTCCAGTATGCTGCACTTCCATCGTCTGCCAGCGCAACAAATGCACCACCCATCCCCATGGATTTTGCACCAATCCCCAGCTTTAGAAATTGAGCGGTTGTGGTACCAACCTTATCGAAGGGTTCTGAGTGAAGAACGCCAATAGAGAACAAGAACAATAGATGAATGACTGTTAATCTCTTCACTTGATCACCAGAAATCTTCCTGTGGCCTCATCACCATTCGGTGTTTTCACATGATACAGATACACACCGGGAGCAATAAACTGATCATTCCTGTTTCGCATATTCCAGAATTCGTATCCCAGTGTATTGTTGTGATGTATGGTTTCTACAAGGTCTCCAGCCAGGGTGAATATTTTAATGGTGCATTCAGCGGGCAATCGATTGAATTGAAGTTTTTTCCCGAACTCATCTGTTTCCCATATATTGGTGACAATGTATGGGTCCGGTACCACCCGAATATCTGAAAGAGTGTTTTCCCTATTGCGATTAACGGATTGAGCGGTGAATCCAAATGTATAATGAATATCCTCAGATAAATTTTTATTGGTGATAATGGTGAATTCATCACCCTGACTCGGTGCCATTGCATCAATGAAGAGAGTATCATTGGTATAGGTTTCCTCATTGAAATAGATGGATGTATCAGGTTTATTGTTTGTAAAGAGATACATGTAATTATGCAACGTATCCATGTTCGCATCGAGGTAGGGTGATTCAAGGATAAAGAAATCCACATGCTTGTCATACCACCCGGGACTTGCTGCATTGAATCCCAGTCCACCTGGTTCCAGATCCCAACCCAGTTGACTGTAGTAATTGATACGGTATTCTTCCCATGGGGCAGCAATGGCAAACTCTGCCAGCCAGCTCTCGCTCGTGACATCCATTGGATTATCAGGGTCGGTGATGATTTCAATTTTGATTGGTACGCTCTGGGTTGTATCCTGTGTGACACCGGTAAAATAATCCAGCCATTTCACGTCACTTTCATTTCCATAGGTCACGGTGATACGCCAGTCGTCATACGTATCCACCACACCCTGGACCAACAGGTTTCCTGCATCTGGATCCACACTCTCAAATCGCCAGTCAAAGGTACACGTGTCATCAAATACCCTGGTCCAACCTGCAGATTTGATACCCGGATCAGCTTCTCTTATGGTTATCCTGAAACCATCCACGATGGGAAGGTTATCCAAGGATTCATCGGACAATACATGATCTTTGAACAGTGTATCATTTTCTGTTGTGTCTACCAGAGTAAACCCTAACCCGAATACCGTATCTCCATCTGTGATGGAAAGGATACTGGACTCATTTATGGTGATTTTATATCCGTGGTCTGTAATCTGATTGGGATCTACCATTTCCACTGAGACCACTGCGTCACAGTCACCACCAATGGGTGTCAGATTGCTCGTATGTATCTCAGCTGCATTGAGATTTATTGCCGTAACTCCAGGAATGACTGATACTGTATGTGATTCAAAATCCGATGATCCCAATGGATACATGAGTGATTGCTCGAGACTGTCTGGGTGTTGATTTCCTCTATCATATGCTGTAACACAATACCAGTATTCCACGCCATTGATGAGGTTGGTGTCGGTGAAAGAATGGACGAGACCACTGTTATTTCCAAGCTGTTGAGGATAAGCCGGATCATCACCATCTACATTATTGATAATATCAAACATGGCTATGGGTGCATACCCTGCAGGAAATCCCTGGGAGTCTGTAATTATATCTCCCCAGGTTCTTCCCATATCCGTACTGCGGAAAATTTTATACCCTTCAAAATCACGCCTCTGGGTTAAAACATCGATGGACGATTCGGATGGTTCTGAACCCCAGTAAAGATTTGCCCGTCTATCACCCGGGACTGCCTGGACCACTGGTGGAATTGGAGGTGCAGACCCCTGGAAATAGTAACGATACATACTGTTGGCCATGTCTACATTGGCCATCAGATCGGATAAGTCCGGGTTATTTGGTACATCCCCTGCATCACCCATGATCAATCCCAGTGACAGCGTCACAGTTGAATCTGCTTCCAGGTCAAATGGACCACAGGATACAATAAAATTGATCCCGTCACCTTCAAGATCTACTCCACTTTCCTCGTCCAACCATTTTGGATAATAATCTGATAGATTGGCAATATCCGTGTCATCGATTCGATTGTCATTACCATGGAAATAATAATCCTTTGAAACAAGATGGGTGCCGGATGTATCTCCTGTCAACAATTCCCAAAACTCTTCATCAGTTGTTGGGGATACACCTCTAGCAAAATGGTGAAAATCGGTAATACCCATCTGGTTGGGTGTATCGTAAACGCGTAACGCAGGGATACCCATGGGATCCGATGTTTCGGCCCATGTTTTGTTGGGTGTGTTATTCAAATCATATACATAAACCAGATCTTTTTGTCCATCTTCATCCGAATCTATAAAGTTGATGTAGTCATGATTGTCATAATCAGGACGGAATTTTGCATACAGCCCAACATGGATGCTGTCCAGATCCTGTCCACTGGTATTGCGGATATTCAGCGTCCAGAACAGGAAATCTTCTGCATAGGGTCTACCGTAGCTGTGGGCTGTCTGTTCCACCTCAATCCCCACTCGTCCCCTGCTATTGCTGTCATCGTTATAGAGGCTGAATATATCGCGATCGGATGTGAATTCACCTGTGCTTTCAGGGAGATCAAGTGCGTTGGGATGCAGCAGAATGTCAGCGGGAGTCAGACTGTTTACATCTACACGATAATACCCTGGCCAGACCCTTTCCTCAGTGGCTGTCCATTGATTGGATGCATTGTAAAAACCATAGGGCCAGGTTTCCCTGAAATCGCTGGATGCCTGAAATGGTGTATCATCAGACGCGGATGTGATCTCTCCAGAATAGTGTCTTCCTGCAGCATCGTCTGGTGGTAGCCAGTCTGATACTTTTGTGAGAGCCTGACTCACGGTTTCGATAACATTCGTATCATTTATACCAACAATGAGTCCAAGCCCAAATGCATATTGTCTGTCATCCCTGGCGGATTTTGGCCAGTGACCCGAATTCTGGAACCAGAGATGGAAATTAGCCAAGTCACCCATATTGCCCGTGTAGTTGCGAATCTGTCCCTTGTCCTGGATTCCCACCGCTACTTCATTGTATCCCATTTCCTTTCCCTGGGGTAGACGAGGAACTGAGGAATGACAGCGGGAACAATCATCTGATGCAGTAGCAAATGAGAAAAGGAATAAGCTCAATAACAGGACTCGACCTACCATGAGACAGTCACCCCAAATCTTATGTCTCGCGGAGCACCAACACTTGCGGGATTGTGGTTGGCGTCCGGTGATGTACCAACCAGAGACGAACCGGGATCAAAGGGTTTTCCTGTCCGTGAATACACCTGGTACACATTCGTGTAGTTCGTCAAATTCTTTACTTCCATGTATAGATTGGATACCAATTTTCCTGTGAAGATACTTTTTTCGAACCGGCCATCCATGGTGAATGTCCATGGCTTTCGCGCTGAATTGATATCCACTCTGAATGCAGGATCCACGTAAGGGGTATACGGTAGTCCACTCCCGGCATTCATAAGGATGTACCCATTGATACCCAGTTTAGGTTCACTATGAATGGATAAATTCAATGAAATATCATGACGCTGGTCGAAATCAAGAAAATACTCCTGATGGGGAATTTCTTCATTGGTATAGGCCGAGAAATACCCGGCAATTGGATTTGAGTTATTCCCTTTTGCTATAGAATAGGTGTAGGTTATTGAAGCCTTTATCCAATTGGACAGGTTTTCCTCCAGGGTGATATCCCAACCTTTAACGGACGCATAATCTGTATTGGTATACACAACATACTCTGTCGATAAATACCGCATCTGCTGTGTGGATAATAGTCCCCGGATATCTTTTGACCAGAGTGTCACTTGAACCAATCCCTGGGGTGAAAACTGGTATTTAATCCCCGTCTCAAATGACACGGTTTGCTGAGGCGAAACCCTTGGATTTCCCACCAGTGGCAGGGAGGCGCTCAAATCTTTATTGGAATTGTAGTAAATGGCATCAAATGTTGGTGTCTGCAGGAAGTGCCCATAAGCAAAATGAAACACGGTTTCATCTGTTACTGGATAGGCAATCCCCACCCTTGGACTCCATTTCAAAGTCGGTTCCACTGCTACAATTTCTGCCGGCACGAATTCATTGGTATTAGGATCTCTGAAACCAAATCGCCCAATATCTTCCCACATTCCGGCACCTGGATCCAGGTAATCCATGCGCAGTCCTAGATTGAATACCAGGAATGGAAATTCAATTTTATCCTGGATATAGAATGCGGCCTCTACGGGATGAAATGTCGAATCATCCTCAAAATTCAACCCATCTATCCAGGGTTCCTCGATTCTATGGTTGATCACATCATAGGAAAAGTATTGAAACCCACACTTGATCATGTGTTCCAGTGTTGCCTGCCAGATTACATCACCCTTTACCTGCAATTCCCTGTTGAAAGAATTGGCATAGGTTCCATTGGTACCGCTAGTGTAGAAATACACTTCATTTCCCGTATTGGGTTTTTCATATTGGTCCGGCTGCAGATCCTTCACACCAATTCGATTCCAGCTTCGCTGAGTAGCCATCTGGATTTTATAATACATATCAGGTGAAAGAGTATGATTCACGCTGATACCAAATCGCTCAAAAGCTGAATATCTATGTGCATTGTTAAAGGGAAGATACTTCCATTTATGCGAATAGCCCTGGGACAGGGCATGGGATGAATACAGCTGGGCGGAATACCTCAGTTTATTTAGAAAATGAGTCAATTTTAGCGACGCATCCTGATGCAGGGATGATCCGTGTGGCAGGTAACTGTCCCTGTTCTCAGTAGATACTGATCCGTAGAATCTCAGGTTTTTTGACAGAAGCGGACCTCCAAGTGAGATAGACATATTTCCATCCATGGGATTCATTAAAAATGGAAAGTGAGGTTTTGTATCCATTCCATCTTTATACTCTGTGTAATACTGAAACAGCCTGTTCCCAATATCAACCCATTGATATAATGTGTCTTTTACTGAACTGAATGCACCCTGAATATGGTAGCGGGATTGAATCGCGTTAATTGTACTGGTTTCCAGTCTCCCAGAGAAACTGTCACCCCCATCTTTTGTAACAATATTGACTGCTCCTGACATTGCCTGTCCGTATTCCGCATTGAACGTTCCGCTTATCACGGTTAATTCCTGAATGGTATTCTGATCCACATTTCCAATAAATCGACCTTCCATTGGATCCCGAACGACAAATCCATCTACGATATAGAGTAACTCTCTGGATCTACCTCCACGAACATGGAGTTCTCCAGATGCATCCTCCGTGAATCCGGCCTGTGTGGATAAAATATCCTGTACATTATCCACCGGCAGATGTTCAATGGATTCAGAGACCAGGGTCTTGATGCTGGACGTTGCATCTCTCTGGATCATAGGTCTTGAACGGACAATCTCAACCATATCCCCTTCGAGAACGGTTTGTTCCATTTCGATAGACAGTGTAGTTGTAAAGTCGCTTTTTACAATGACATTCCGGATGGATTGGCTTTTAAAACCAATCATTGAAACGGTAACGGTGTAGGTTGCAGGTGGAAGATTCAGGATATAATAATCGCCCTGATCATTGGCAGCAGCACCCATTGTTGTGCCCTGCACTATAATATTTGCGCCAGGAAGAGGCTGTTGATTCTCATCAACTACCCTGCCGGCAATTTTTCCTAATTCCCCTGCCAGTAGGGTGCTAATGAACAAGAGGAGAAGAGAAGAGTTTTTCATAGAGAAGGAGGCGGGGTACGGGAGCTCAATCCGTACCCCACATGGATTACTTCAATAGCATCATTTTATTGTATGATACTTCTCCCCCATGAGATAACGCGTAAATATATACACCTGATGGAACAGTATTCCCGAAATTATCTTTACCATTCCACTCGACTGAATATTGGCCCTGAGTCTGATGTGATGAAATAAGTGTAGAGATGGTGTTTCCAGCAAGATCATAAATAGTCAAATCTGATAAACCATCTTCCCTCAGCGAATAAGTAATGGTTGTGGTTGGGTTAAACGGATTAGGATAATTCTGGTTTAACTCAAATCCTGATGGTAGTTGCCTTTCATCTTCAGTGGATACGGTTGATAAATCTGTGACAATAATATTATCAAAGTATCCCTGTAAGGCACTACCCATTTGAAAAGCATATACACCAAATTGACCCTGACCATAAACATCATCGCTTGTATCCAGGTACTGTGGACTACCCAGGGGCAGTTCATCGAAATAGCATACAAACTGGGTTGTATTTGAATCGATGGTGGTGACTTCAACTTTCATGTGATGCCAGGCATCTGTGGTATAAAGTCCTGATGCATCAATCTGCTCATGATAGGAATACTGGAATGTGCTAGTATTCAACTGGTTGTTATAAAGTCTGAATCGATTGCTACTGTCAAAATCAGCAACCAGTTTGTAGTAGAATTCATCATTCGCTGAAGCCGTATGTGATGAATCGGCATAAAAGACTATTCCCGTATATGCTGATCCCGCTGTGCTATTCACATAGCAGTAAACATCAGCTTCGATGGAATAGTTTTGTAAGGTGACATCCCCTGCGACAGCGATGGCTGCGCCGGTATAGGACACATCAGCATCCGATAGCATGCCCACAAAATTTCCTCCATCAGACAATGTGTCCGGTGCGGACGTCATGGGGACAGCCATTATGGCTTCTTCACCGGGCCAGAATAATTCCCAATCTTCACTGGCAGTTCCTGATTCAAAATCCTCAGAAAAAATGACAGTTTGTCCTAAACCAATTGACAGTGAAAGAATCCCAACAAGTAATAACATTTTCTTCATAGTATTTCCTTCGTGTTATGTTTAAATCTTTTATCCCATGGATGCCATAAATGCGCCGGTGAAATAGGCCAGAACCCAGTAAATGAATATATATTTCATGTAGTTCAAAAGATTACCCGGGATGGTTGATGCATCCTTACTGAATTGTAATGTGATGCGAACGACTCCGATAAGCATGAGTGCAAAGGCAGAATACCCAATAATACCATGAATGGTAAATGGAGGATGGGATGCCACCAGTGTCATGCAGATCAATGCAGTTAAATCAAGAACAACTGCAGCGATAAACACCCCGACCATGCATTTTGTTAGGTTTTTATTCTTCAGGAGTTTTATGGTGGCAAATGTAAATAGAATCAATGCAGTCGTTACGGATATCGTTCCAAATAGTACCAGTGGTTTCACTATACAGCCTCTTTCGGTTTGGTTGCTTCAGAAGGTGGATTAAAAATTCCATTCAGCAACATTTCAATTTGTTCATTTGTAATCTTTTGGGGACGGTTACCAAGGAAAAATAACCCGTGAAACAATCCACCAATCCCCCGCATAAGCATCTGGGGATCAACCCGGGGAAATTCTCCAGCCAACATGCCATCCTCTAATAATCCTTTTAAAATGGTGTATAATCTCACTTGATACTGTTTCCACTCAGGAGGTTTTTCAATATGGGATGGCATGTAGACCGGCGCGTTGAACAGGAATTCGAATAGGGGTCGATTCTGCTCAATCTGGTTTCCGATAGTCTGGAGAATTTGGATAAATGTTTGTTTGGGGGAATCACCATCATCCAGAACAGGCTCAATACAGGTCCATAAATCCTGCCAACCATCAATGAGCAACGCATTGATGATGGATTCCTTCGAATCGAAATAATAATAAAGTGTGGCTTTACCAAATCCGGACTCTCTGGCAATATCCACCATGGTCACTTTTTCAGAAGGTGTCTTGGAAAAAACTGACAGAGCACCCTGTAATATCAACCTTCGTCTAAGTGCCCGTTCTTCCTTTAATCGTTCTTTTGTCATCGAATCTTTGGTTTGTTTTTCGACCAACCGGTCGAAAATTAGAACCTTTGTTCTACTATGTAAAGATTTAATTAAATGAAGTGGCTATTTTTTATAGATGGATATGGCCCGACGCGGTTCCCCGTACAGGATGTGTCGTGCATGGGGTGCAAGCCGTGACGCAAGGATCATGTATGCCCAGGTTGGTATATGGGCGAAAGAACATCCTTTAATCACCACATTTTTTTCGGAGTATTCTTCCCAATTGATCTCTTCAACTTTTCTTCGAAATGTTTTTTCTCTCAGAATTCCCTCTTCGAGAAACATGTCCCATTCAATAATTGCGTTTCTATCCATTAATGAAAATAGGTTAGGATGTTCACGATACTTTTTACAAACCTGTCCACTTCATCATGGGTATTGTATAGGTAAAAACTTGCTCTCATCATGGATGAAACACCGTATCGATCCATAGCAGGCTGAGCACAATGATGTCCTGCACGGATGGCAATTCCATCCTGGTCCAGGAATTGTGCAAGATCCGATGCCGGGACTCCGTCAATATTAAATGGAATCACCGCGCCACCTGAAGGGGAACAATACATTTGTAGTCCATGAATGTTTGAAAGAGCCTGTCTGGCATGATCTGTGATTTTTTTCTCCATCTCATGAATATTTTCCATACCAATTTCTTCCAGGTAATCCATTGCTGCTCCCAGTCCAATTACCTGGGCAATATTGGGTGTACCCGCTTCGAATCGGTGTGGGATATCATTCCAGGTAGAACCCTCTAGTGTCACTCGGTTGATCATTTCGCCTCCACCGTGAAATGGGTCCATGGATTCTAGAATCTCCGTTTTTCCATACAAAACACCCACCCCGGTTGGCCCCAGCATTTTATGACCTGAAAAAGCCAGTAAATCACAATCTAATTCCTGTACATCAACGGATTGATGAGGAACACTCTGGGCACCATCTACCAGTACAACCGCCCCTCGATCATGAGCCATTTTTATGATATCCCTAATTGGATTCACCGTTCCAAATACATTTGATTGATGGGTAATGGAAACCAGTTTTGTTTTCTCATTTATCAGGGTATCTAACTGGGATAAATCCAATTCACCGTTTTGATTTAACGGGATATAATTCAGTTGGAATCCATTTCTTTTTGAAAGGATCTGCCATGGGACCATATTGCTATGGTGCTCCATTTCTGTGATGAGTACTTCATCGTCCTCTGATAGATGCTTACCCGCCCAGGCGTAAGCAACCATATTGATGGATTCTGTTGTCCCCTTTGTAAAAACAATGTTTTCAGAACCTGGTGCATGTAGAAATTGGGCTACCTTTTCCCTGACGGATTCATAAGCATAGGTAGCCTTCTCACTTGTGGTGTAGATCCCTCGGTGCACATTGGCTGTATAATCGGTATAATATTCCGTTATGGCGTTTATGACAGATTGTGGTTTTTGACTGGTAGCGGCACTGTCAAAATAAATCAGTGGATGACCATGTACTTTTACATCCAGCCCTGGAAAATCCTTCCGTATTCTATGGATATCCACGCAGGTTACTTTCTATGGAAATGAAACATCACAATAATCCCAATTGGAGCTGGGCTTCTTCGGTCATCATATCTTTTGTCCATTGTGGTTCCCATACGATTTCAACAAGCACATCCGATACACCAGGGACAGCCAGGACTTTCTGCTCCGCATCACGGGCAATGACAGGTCCCATCCCGCAACCAGGGGCTGTCAGGGTCATTTTGACATGAATCTTGCTCCCACCGGAGTCCATGGGAACAATGGATAAATCATATATCAACCCAAGATCTACAATATTCACTGGGATTTCCGGATCGTATACATTTTTCAGTTGATCCCAAACGACCTGTTCATCTACATCAATAGAATCATTATCGGAATCCATGGACACTTCCTGGACTTCAAATCCAAGGGCGTCACCGTTTCGACCGGATACCTGAAACATATTTCCCTGCAACACAACGGTGTATGTACCACCCAGTGCCTGTGTAATGCGAACCAGTTCTCCCTCACGCAATGTTACTTTATCTCCAGTAGGGACAATGTATGCATTTACGTCGCGTGTTAATCGTATGGGCTCATTGCTGACCATTTGTCATTCCGATAATTCTTTTTGGATTTTGTTTAAAGCACTTACAAACCCATTCGTTCGCTGGCTTGTTATACTGCCTTCCAGTCCAATGCTTTCCAATATTTCAGATCCGGATATATTACAAATGTCTTCCTGTTTTTCTCCGGAAAAGATAGTGGTAAGAATTGTAAGAAGACCCTTTACGATAAATGCGTCCGAATCGGCTGATAATATAAAGGTACCATCATCATCCTTTTCCCAAATCAACCAGGCCTGCGAACTACACCCTATAACTCTATGTGCCTCGATCCGCATTTCCGGTGGAAATGGTGGTGCATTTTTACCTATATCCATTAACTGGGAAAATCTATCTCGTGGATCGTCGAATAATTCAAAGTCTTCACGTAGCACAGCTAGTTTTTCTTGAACGCTCATTATTACGCACCCAACCAGTTTTCCAGGTGGTTATTAAAATGGGTCCTGATGGAATCATGTCCTATGGAATCAATTATTTCCGCTGAAAATCCGCTGATCATTAAATCACGTGCCGCCTCGAAACTGATACCCCTGCTTTGTATATAGAATAGTGCATCATCATCTAATTCGCCTGTTGTGGATCCATGGGAGCATGCAACATCATCGGCATAGATTTCCAATTGAGGGTTGGCATTCACCCTGGCATCCTCTGAGAGGAGAATATTTTTATTGGTTTGCGTCGCATCTGTTTTTTGTGCACCCTCTCCAACAATGACCCGCCCATTGAATACAGCATGGGATTTATTCTTTAAAATATTCTTTACAACTTCATGACTCGTACCATGAACATTATGGTGGTGGATATCCGTCTGGTAATCCACGTGATTCTTACCATTTAATAATCCCAATACCCTTAACTGAGTATCACAGCCTGCTCCATCCAGATGGATTCTCACTTCCTTTCGATTGATCTCAGATCCTTCCGATAATTGTATTGATGAAAAGTGACTGTGTGTATCCTGAGTCACTTCCATTGTATGAAAATGAATTCCATCGGAATGTCTTTCAAGATGGACATGGTCACAGCGACTGTTGTTTCCGCAATGAAACCCGGTTATTTGGTTCACAATATTCCTGGTACCGGCTTCAGAAATATTCTCAGTATAAACTGTTACATCTGATGATTCATTTACAACAAAATCAACCCGACTGTGCATCACTTGAGATTCGTCATCAAATATAGATATCCATGCCATATATACTGGGTCGTTTATAACACTGTCCTTTTCAACATGAACGGTAATCGTGTCACGAATAAATGCTGAATTCCAGTGTGTCAACCAGGATTCCTTACGTACAGATAAGTCCGATTTTGTTGTTGTGTCAACTGACAATCCATCCGGAATGGTTGAATACTGTTCCTGATAGACTCCATTTATTATAATAATTCTATTTTGGAAACCGGGAGGAATGGTTTGAAGAATGGTCTTCACTTTTTCATCCAGACCTGCATGATAGTCGGTGAATTGAAATGGTGTTTTTTGAAGTTGAGCTACTGAGGTATAACGCCAGTCTTCCTGTTTTGTATTTGGAAATCCTTCTGATAGAAAAAGATTCAGGTGTCGCTGTCTTTCCGGATCATTGGCTCCACTAACCTCCTCGGCCAAAAATCGATCAAACTCAGTCTGATAAAATGAATCCATTCAGGATTGTCCCCCGTCAAGCCAGCCATACCCCTTTTCTTCCAGTGCATGAGCCAGCTCTTTCCCACCGGTCTTCACAATGCGTCCATCGATCAAAACATGGACGATGTCCGGCTCGATATATTTCAATAGTCGCTGGTAATGAGTGATGATGACAAATGCTCTGTTATCATCTCTGAATGCATTCACACCATTCGCTACGATTTTCAATGCATCGATATCAAGTCCTGAATCTGTTTCATCAAGAATGGCAAGATTAGGTTCCAGGGTAACCATTTGAAGGATTTCATTCCGTTTCTTTTCTCCTCCGGAAAAACCATCATTGACAGATCGTTTCAGATAAGAATTATCCATATCCACAATGTTCATTTTCTCCCTAACCAGCTTCATAAACGATGCCGCATCCAACTCTGGTAATCCCTGGTATTTTCTTTTTGCATTTAAAGCTGTTCGCAGGAAGTAAGTATTGTTTACACCCGGAATGACTACGGGATATTGAAAGGATTGAAATATGCCTTTCAAGGCTCTTTTATCTGGTGAATCCTCGACGATGTCTTCCCCCTGGAACTCAATTGAGCCGTCGGTAATTGTATATCCGTCCTTCCCGGTGATGATGTTGGTAAGGGTGCTTTTTCCCGACCCATTGCGACCCATAATAGCATGGATTTCTCCGGCTTTAACCTCAAGGTCAATGCCTTTTAAAATGGGTTTATCCTCTACGGATGCGTGGAGATTTTTAATCTGTAACATGTATAATTGTGTTAATGTGTTAAAGTGTTAGAGTGTTCAAGTGGTTCATGATGTATTCCTTTGTCCTTTATCCTTCATCCTATACCCTTCATACTTCATCAACCAACGCTTCCTTCCAGGCTAACTTCCATGAGTTTTTGCGCTTCCATGGCAAATTCCATTGGAAGTTCCTGAAACACGTCCTTACAAAATCCATTTACGATCATGGAGACGGCATCTTCTTCTGATATCCCACGTTGATTGCAGTAAAATATCTGGTCTTCACCTATTTTGGACGTGGTGGCTTCATGCTCCATCTTTGCTGTACTGTTTCTCACATCTATATATGGAAATGTATGTGCACCGCATTTATCTCCAATCAGGATGGAATCACACTGGGAGTAGTTTCGGGCATTCTCTGCATTTTTCAGGATTTTCACTTCTCCCCTGTAGGATTGCTGACTCTTACCGGCAGATATACCCTTTGATATAATGGTGCTTTTTGAGTCTTTCCCCATGTGGATCATTTTTGTCCCTGTATCCGCCTGCTGGTAATTGTTAGTCAATGCCACAGAATAAAACTCCCCAACCGTTCGGTCTCCTTTTAAAATCACACTTGGATATTTCCAGGTGACAGCTGATCCTGTTTCGACCTGGGTCCAGGATATCTTGGAATTTTCTTCCAGACAAATACCCCTTTTCGTGACAAAATTGTAAATACCGCCTTTACCTTCCCTGTCCCCAGGGTACCAGTTCTGAACCGTAGAATACTTGATGCTGGCGTCTTTATGAGCCACAAGTTCCACCACGGCAGCGTGCAATTGATTCTCATCCCGCATGGGAGCGGTACATCCTTCAAGATAACTGACATAACTGCCTTCATCTGCAACAATCAAAGTGCGCTCAAATTGACCTGTATTCATGGCATTGATACGGAAATAAGTGGACAGTTCCATGGGACAACGAACCCCTTTTGGTATATACACAAAGGAACCATCACTAAATACTGCAGAGTTTAGGGCTGCGTAAAAATTGTCCGTAGCCGGGACCACCGAACCAAGGTACTTCTTAACCAGTTCCGGGTGGCTATGGACTACTTCGGAAATGGGACAAAAAACAATACCATGTTTTGCCAGTTCTTCCTTAAAGGTGGTGGTGACAGAAACGCTGTCAAAAACCGCATCCACAGCCACACCTGCCAGGATTTTCTGTTCTTCCAGGGGAATCCCAAGCTTTTCATAAGTTGCCAGTATTTCCGGATCCACCTCATCAAGACTCTTCAATTCCGGTTTCTTTTTGGGGGCAGAAAAATAGCTGATGGCCTGAAAATCAACTGGAGGATATTTTACGTTTGCCCAGGTTGGCTCCGTCATGGTCTTCCAATGCTTATAGGATTTCAATCTCCATTCCAGGAGCCATTCCGGTTCCATTTTCTTTTTGGAGATTTCACGGATAACATTTTCATCCAATCCCGGAGGGATTGTTTCCTGTTCAATATCCGTAACAAAACCATACTCGTATTCACGTTCAATGGCTTCGTCTATTATTTTTTGCTCGTCACTCATGTTGATTTATCAGGCAGAAAAACTGGTTCCACATCCGCAGGTTTTATCGGCGTTCGGGTTGGAGATCTTGAATCCACCATTGAGCAAATCGTCTGAATAGTCAATGACGCAACCTTTTACATAAAGCCAGCTTTTGATATCACAAAAAATCCTGATGCCATTGGATTCCAGCACCTTATCATTGGCAGTGCTTGTCTCGTCGAAGGACATGGTATAATTCAGCCCTGAGCACCCGCCGCTTTCCACACCAAATCTCAGTGCGTATCCTTCCTTGCCTTCACTTTCCATAACGGCCTGGAATCGTTTCACAGCTGAAGGTGTAACAATGACAGTTGCATTGTTAAAATTCTCAAGGTCTTTTTCGTGTGATATTGTTTTGTTTTCCATTTTACTCCCACTCAAATCGTTCATCCTCATCTGCAGTATCCCTTGGTCCGAGTCCCAGTTCTTCTCTGGCCACATTGCTCATCATATCTGGATTCCATGGAGGATCAAACGTAATGGTTACATCAACATTCCTTACATTTTCCAATGCTTCAAGTTTGGTTTTTATATCCTGCGCCATGTGCTGTCCCATATGACACCCAGGTGTGGTGAGTGACATGGTTATTTGGATATCTGATTGCTTTTCGTTTTTAACTTTTTTTGAATCGATATTATAAATCAATCCAAGATTCCAAAGATCGATAGGAATCTCAGGATCAAAACACTGTTCCAGCACTGATATGATGGATGCTTTTTCCATTCTACCTCATGACATCTGCTACTGACATGTTATTGAATAAATTCAGGATAGAATCATTGATCTTTAGTATGGGTGACTTGATATTGCATTGGGAAATCTGATTACAGTTTGAATCAAAAAAGCAATCCATTAACCCCACGGGTCCTTCAAGCATTTCAAAAAAAGTTGTTAGGTTTAGAGTCTCCAGATCCTTTTTCATTTTATACCCACCGGATGGACCCTGTATAGGATCCACAATATCTTCACGAGCCAGCTGCTGCATGATCTTTGCCAGTAACTGCGCCGGTATCCCGTAAGTATCAGAAATTTCCTTCGTACTGGACACATAGGATTCTCCCTTGGACTGGATATGTCTCAGGGCGATAAGGGCATATTCGACTTTTCTGGTTAGCTTTAACATGCTTAATAGGACTAAATGTATCGTGTTTAAATTAGACAGGGATATAAAAGGTACAAAGTAAAATTGGACTAATTTAGTCCGATTACTTTTTTACAATAATACTAGGTGACTCTGATGTGTCTGTCATCTGTCCTATCACTCTGGCGCTGAAGGGTGATTCATCATTGAACTGATTAAGAAAATCCTGCGCCCTATCTTCAGGGATGGAAACCAGTAAACCACCGGATGTTTGTGCATCAGCGCAGATGAGTTTTTCAGGCTCATTTACAGTGGGGGAAAACTCCACATGGTTGGAGACAAAACTAAGGTTGCGCTTCGTTCCACCAGGCACGACTCCTGCATGCGCTAAATCCATCACCGATGGCAACAATGGAATATCACCAAACATTAATTCTGATGAAACACCGCTGGCCTGACACATTTCCAGCAAATGACCCAGGAGTCCAAAACCTGTTATATCCGTGGCAGCATTGACGGTTATGGATTGCATGATTTCAGAAGCGGTTTTGTTCAGGTATTCCATACTTTCCGTTGCTGCATCAATGGTGCTCGTATCAGCCTTATCATTTTTTATAGCTGTGGCGATCATGCCAGTACCAATGGGTTTGGTGAGGATGAGCACATCTCCTGGTTTAGCCGTATCATTCCTCACGAGTTTTTTCTTTTCAACTTCACCCGTCACAACCAGACCATATTTTGGTTCGCGATCATCCACACTGTGACCGCCTACAATGGTAATACCGGCTTCTGCTGCTTTATCTGCCCCCCCTTGTAGGATATCCGTCATGACATGGCGCGGCAATGTTTGAATTGGGAAACCAACAATATTCAGGGCAAATAATGGAGTGGCCCCCATGGCATAGATATCGGAAAGTGAATTTGCTGCTGCTATTCGGCCAAACATGATGGGGTCATCCACCACAGGTGTGAAGAAATCCACTGTCTGAACCAGGTATTTATCACCTTCAAGACGTATCACTGCTGCGTCATCCTTGCCATTAAACCCAACAACAACCCTGTCATCAGACATGGATGGTTTTAATCCGTTTAAAATCTGCGAAAGGTCCTCCGGACCTATTTTACAGGCTCAACCGGATCCGTGACTTAAAGTAGTAAGTCGATATATGTCTTTTTTGGTCATGGTTAAAATTACGCCTGTTCACCCGTGGATGAATAATGGTTCATCCCTGATAGATTACTTTAATGCCAGTATAATTGAAAAACCTGTTACATCCCTTTAATTAGATTCTGAATATCCTCGATGGATTGAATGGATTTGTCCTGGAGGTACTCGAGGTGAATGGTCTTAAAAATGGATGAAACTTGAATTTGATCAATAAAACCATGCAGTATCATGGGAATATGCATTGTTTTAGTCACCAGGTATTGAAAGGGATAATCAACCTCGGTGGGTTTAAGGCTGTACACGGTTTCATTCTGTTTTTCATATGTATCCCTTAGATTCCCAATATCTTTTAACATGAGTCTGTCATGGAACTCCCAGGGTGATGTGATATCTGCAATCTGCTTGAAATAATCATACCCTTCATCGAAATGGTTCAGGAACATCTTGCCGTATTCTCCATGACTGAACTCCTTGTACACATAATCATTGATGGTTTTTTTCATGGAGTCGAGGAAATGCTTCCACAATGAAAAATGTGATCGGAAAAGGAAATACCCAAACGATGTTTTGAAACTGTTTTTATCGTTAAAAAATGATTTTATCTCATACGTGAATTTTTTCAACTGGCTCCGAATTTCCTGTGGAAATAAATGAACCGTTACTGGCTGGATGTCCAGTCCAATTTTAATGAAATCCCCGGGAATTTTCAATTCATTCAAATTGATGGTATACAATTTTTCAAGACCGGAGACATGGAGCTGAATGAAGGCACCTAGATCACTCATGTTAATGAGATTTCCCAACGCTTTTTCAAACGCAGGAAGTGTGGTAATGGATGCTACATCTGCATGTTCGGATAACTCGGGGAAAAGAGGCAGTTGTCTTGGATCAGTCTGTTCACGCATATTAACCTCAATGAATTCAATGATAGTTTACAACAGCAGGAGAAAAACATCAATGCATCACCACAGGGTAACTTTTGAGGAATTGTGAGTTGCATTCGCATTGAAAGACTTGGAAATTCATTAAGATGAAATCACCAAAAGGTCAATTGAAACTATGGAGAAAAAACCATTACTGGATTATCTTATCCTGTATACTTCTCTCATGTACTGACATGGGATCTGATGTCATTTTCAGTCCCGAGTTACAGGCGCTGGAATCATACACCATACCTGAAACTCTGGTGGGTGACACGACCAATCTGGCCATCCATATATCGAATGTGGGAAATGCAGACCTGGAATGTTGGGGATTTGAAAGGTACAGTCCAAAGACATAGGTTACAAACGTCCGGGGACATAGGTTACACTTTC
>CAYFMT010000019.1:0-32111 GCA_964344305.1 uncultured bacterium
ACAGTGTTACCTATGTTCTGAAACTAATCTGTTACCCATGTATTGGTTTTACAACATGACCCTGACAACTGATAACTGAGAACTGCGAACTGACATGTCACTATTGCTAAAAAATATAGGTGAACTGGTATTCACAAATCCTGATTCCAATGAAGTGGAGACAAAACACAATTCACAACTATATTGTGAAAATGGAACCATCATATCCATCGATGGAGACGAGTCAGATGCAGATACAGTTATTGACTGTGAACAAAAACTGGTGACACCTGGTTTAGTTGATCCACATACACATCCTGTATTTCTTCATGGACGGGAAACAGAATTCGGGTTGCGTATAGCCGGAGCCACCTACCAGGAGATTGCAGCCAGGGGAGGAGGTATAAAATCAAGTATCTCAGGTGTGAGAAATGCTTCTAAAGAAGAGTTAATCCGTGTTACACTAAAAAGAATGGATCGATTTTTATCTCAGGGAACCACCACCATTGAAGCAAAAAGCGGGTATGGACTCAATACGGAGTCTGAGTTGAAAAGTCTCGAGGTCATCGATGAAGTCAATCGCATACACCCAATCGATATTATTCCGACATTCATGGGTGCCCATGCTTACCCACCTGAATTTGACCAAAATAAATCTTCATACATCGACATAATCTGTCAGGAAATGATTCCTGCTGTAGCAGAGCAGGGTATTGCTGTATTTTGCGATATTTTCTGTGAGAATGGTTACTTTGAGATAGATGATTCACGACGAATCCTTGAAACAGCAAAACAGTACGGTCTTGTCCCTCGTCTACATGCCGATGAATTTGAAGATAGCCATGCAGCTGAACTGGCAAGTGAGGTTCAGGCTGTGTCTGCTGATCATCTGATGGCTGTGAGTGAAGCAGGTATCCAGGCATTAAAGGACGGGAACGTGATTGCCACATTACTGCCTGGAACGACATTTTTCCTTGGCAGCCAATCCTATGCACCGGCGAGAAAGCTTTTGGATGCGGGAGTAGAGGTTGCACTGGCGACGGATTTCAACCCTGGAAGTTGTCATATTCAATCCATGCCATTCATATTGACACTCGGTTGCCTGTACCTCGGATTGTCCACAGAAGAAGCTTTTCGCTCCACAACCTGGACATCTGCAAAATCGCTGAATCTATCCCACAAAAAAGGAACGATATCTCAGGGGTATGATGCGGATATAGTCATCTGGGACCTTAGTACACTTGTGCAAATTCCCTATCACGTGTCTGATGTACCCATAAAATCAGTCATATCAGGCGGTAGAGAAATCGTGAGTTCTTCTTGATGAACCAAGAAAAATCGTTTAAACTTCATTCTAAATTTTTTCAGAATAATACGTAAAGCGACCCTATGAAAAAAGGAATTATCTTATCAATCATATTTGCTCTGGTATTGCAACCGGTGTTTGGGAATTATGCGTTTTATAAAAAAGTGAGAAATACGTGTACAACCTATCGAATCAAGGTTCCGGAACAGAGCATGCGATTAAATGGTGATGTATTCACCATTGAGCTGGAAAGCTTGCGAAATAATTTTGAGATGGTTATGCTGGTTGGTTTTGCCGCATCAGGTCAAGCCATCCTGCATCAAAAACAGATGGCAGAGAGTAAGTCCAATTTCAATCCCTTGTTACCGAATCAGATTGAAGTCATTGTGCATGTTCCAATGGGAAGAAACGATACGGTAATAACGGCGATGGCCAGCTCAACAATTGTAGAAAAACTGGCGGATGGATCCTTGGAAACATCTGAATTCATGCGTCAAATCAAAGATTCAATTACATCACTTTAGGAGGTAGCATGTTTGATCCAACTTCATTTTCAGGATTATTAATCGAATATGCCCGAGCACTTGGTTGGTCCATTGTAGCTGCAGTGGGTTTTGCATTTGGTGTGGGTGTAGCATTAAAAGTTTTTGATTGGTTATCTGTGGATATAGATGAATGGGAAGAAATCAAAAAAGGAAATATTGGCGTGTCCCTTATTTTCATCACATTGATTCTCATGGTAGGATTTTTAGTTCACAAAGTGATCTAATTTCACACTGATCAAATAGACTAAAAAAGTCCCTCAGGTTTGAGGGACTTTTTTTTATCCACTAAGTAAATTCTGGCCCGGAAACAACCAGATGGGGTTTGTATAAGCTTTGTGTCCCAGGGATGTCTCAATCGTGGCACGGATATATCCTGAAAATATGATATCCATTTTGTGATGGTAAGAGCAGGACATATCCCCTGGGGTTTCTTCAAATATGATTTTTTCCGTTTGGGAATTAATAATTCCATGGATCAGGATAACAGAGGTTATGTCACCAAACAATTCTGAAGAAGCACCTTTAATGGAAATGGAACATGAGGTGGCATGAACTGAACCCCCAATTTGAACCACCTGATCTTCATGATGCACTTCCAGGAGGATGGCAGGACCATCTGTAATGATACATTTACCAGCTTTTAACTGAGTGATGACACTGTCCACCGTGAAGTTTTCTGGCTTAATCACCCCAGTTCGACATTTTCCCAATACCTGAAAATCCTTTATCCTGGTTGTTAACATGGGGATTTGAATCTGGTGGTACCTGTTAAAATTTCCATGGGCATCATTGCCGGCATAAATATATGGTTTCTTTCCCTCAAGCAATAGATTTACCCAATAGGTCAATCCCTGCATGAAGAATTCGTCATAAGCACCATTAAGTATCTGGAGACCATGAAGCCCATCGCTTGTCAAATCACTCCATTCCCATTTTCCGCGATTAAGCAGAATCTGTTCCATCCTGGACACGGTAACACGAGGATGTGCAGCAACCCTTAGGCATTGGTCATCAGTTTTTTTGGTAACATCGGGAATGGAGAATTCTGATTGTGTTTTCGACCATATTTCTGCGCCATCACCTGATCCAGGGATGAATTCAGGATGATTGTATATGAGAAAATGCACATTTTCACCATTCTGATTTCCTGCTGAAACCTCTTCACCGGGAATAAGCAAACAGCGATCCGGATTGGATAATTTATCAATCTCTTTTTGTGATGCTTTCCACCTGAGCAGGTTTGGATCAGATTCGGTCCATGATCCCTCTTTGTCGTCAAGATCATAAGAATGATCCGTCACAGATAGAAAGTCCAATCCCAGAGCATTTGCAGCCAGAACAGACATACCAAGCGGTGCACCAAATTCAACAAAATCCTCAGTATAATTGCTGTGATAGTGTAAATCGCCCCAGGCAAACCAGTTTGATCCTGGGAGCGGTTCCTTATCAACGTTTACACGTAATGGGTATAAAGGTGATGTTTTTATATTATGTGTGGATCGAATTCTTTTTTTACTTCCAATAGAATAGTGCAATGATGCAGAGATTGAAATACATCCAGATTCTCCCGGTACAATTGAATGTGAGAATGTGTACCAGTGATCTGATAGGTGTTTATTCAGGATGATATCATCGGATGCTTTTGTTCCCGATGGGTACGAAATCTCCAGGGTTATTTTCTCAAGAAGGACTGGGTAGCGATCTGCATCCTTAACAAGGAGAGAAAGTGGAATGGGTATTCCAGGTCCAACTCTGATTGGTGCATCGAATAAAATTTCTGGTTCTCGGCGGAAATAAAGGGAAAAAGGAAAAAAACGGAACCGATAATGCATCTCTGTATAGGAGAAAATGCCTGAAAAAAGGCGGAAATGTTGAAGAAAATTCATGAAATCAACGAGGTGATTTTCTCCAGATATTTTTTGTCAATATCATCAAATGCTGCAATATCTGATGAATCCACATCTAATACGCCTGTAACATCATTGTCCTTAAGAATTGGGATGACAATTTCTGATCGTGTTTTGTCATCACATGCGATATAATTTGGAAATGAGTGAACATCATCCACGATAATAGTCTGTTTTTGTTGTGCTGCTGTTCCGCATACACCTTTACCAAATGGGATACGTCCACAGGCCAGAACCGGTCCCTGGTATGGACCTATCTCGAGGATTTCAGGAGAAACAGTTTGATAGAATCCTACAAATGGCCATTCTGGAAAAGCCTGGTGAAGAAGTGAGGCGATTGTTGCCATTTTTCCAACATTCGTGAGATTGTATCCATCTGGCCCAATAAAGGACGTGATCTCATCAACTGCTTTTTGATATTTCTCTTCCTTATTCATCATATAATGGACCACAAAATTATCACTGCAAATATTGAAGATAGAAAGTTTACCATGTCATTATTAATGAAGGACCATCCTGATACTTTTGTGGCTAATTCGTTGCAGTGATGAGGCTCCTCAATCGCCTTGAGGCATGAATTGCACTGATACTTTGCCTGAACTGTACCTCCAAGGATTGAATCAGAAACACTGCCTAAAAACCCGGCTACTGTTATAAACATGATATGATCAAAGGATAAATGAAACAGTATCCCTGCCATAGCAATGAAAAAGGACCCAAGAAAAGACCCAACAAGGCCGACAGCAGAAACACCACCTGAATCCCCTTTTGTCAGTTTCCTGAATGTGAGACAATGTACAGGGTTTCGTCCATAACGCATACCCAGTTCTGTTGCCCATGTATCAGCCGTTGACGCGGCAATTGCTGCCAGGAAAAACACTATGATACTCTGATCCATGGCATAGAATCCGTAAGCAGCTAATATCAGTGGTGTGCCTCCATTTGCGAACACCTGGCTAAGCTTTCTTCCATGTTTCCTGGGAAGATGGTCGGTCACATGTTTTGGAAGTTTGGTGATAAGGGAGGATGTAACAAAGAACAGGATGAGTGGTAGGACCCAATACAAGCCATGGAAGGAAAATATCAGGATACCTGTGATCCATGCACCAATAGTCCCATCTGCTGAAAGCCATTGCTTTCTATATGTTAGAATAAAAAGCAAAACTGAAATGATCATCCAAACTAAAATAGACATGAGAGAATCATGGTTGAATTGAATCAGAAAAAGATCTAGAAAAACGGATGTAAAAACTGGTATGGATATATTATCGGAACCATTTCTGCTTGTAAACTCACCAACAGTGACCAAGAGTGATACAGGACCTGCCAAAGCGAATATGGTTTGAATCGAAATGTATTGAATATCATGCAATACCCATGATCCATAAAGCAGGATAACATTTAACAGAAGGAATGTGGTTAAAAACATAATCACGGATCCTTCAATACTCTTTTTTTCTGCCCATATCCGAAAATGTCTTGGATGTTGAATGGACTGACCAATGGTACTTGCCAGTGGATCCGCTATGGCCATTACAAGAAATGCGGATGCGAATATGACAGGCTTGGTCCAGAAAAATATGAGGAGGAACAGGAAAGAAAGGGGAAAAAATATCGTTCCATAATTATGTCGATCATGACGATGAATGCTGGAAATGAGATCTTTTTTCAGAAAAAAGAGGTTACCAAGTGTAAACAGGATCCCGATGATCATTGGATAAAGCCTGTCTGCGAATATCCAGGGTGTAAATGACGCAATAAAACCCACCGATACATGCACGAACCTGCGAGTGGTTGTGCTGGATATATTTCGGGATTTCCCCAGCCATTCACTGAGAAAAAGTATGAGAGAGATACCACCACAAAACAGTATCGATGTGAGGAGGTCAGTGTTATGAAAAATTGCTGTATTCATAAGGGGCAGAATCTATCAAAAAAGTGCAGTTTTTTCTGGAAAATATTGGATGATTGACTTTTATCACAAAGAGGATAAATATATCCGTTTACCTTGTAAAGTCATTATTGGACTGGTAAATTCCTGTATCGCAAAATACAGATAAAGAATGTATTCCATGCCACATACCGTCAGTTTCGATCCCGCTGAACCTGTATTTACGATTGGCATAGCAGCCAATAAAATAGGTGTATCGCCAGAAACATTGCGTTTATATGAGCGAGAAGGATTACTCCTTCCTCACAAAACATCTACAGGTCGGCGGTTATATTCCCAATCTGATTTAGAATGGATCGCCTGTATTCGACGACAGATCACCATTCACAAACTGAATATAGCCGGTATTCGCCGGTTACTGGCGTTGATTCCTTGCTGGGAGTTAAAACCCTGTAGTGAAGAAGAAAGGGAAGAATGTCCTGCCTATCGTTCAAACGACAATGTATGCTGGCAGCTTCCGGTAACATCGCCTCAATGTATTGAAGATGATTGCAGGATGTGTAATGTATATCGTACAGCGGGAAATGTGGGTCACTTAAAAGAGATTTTCGAATTATCAGTTCGTAAAGAACTCCTAACTAAAAAAGATTAAACAAATCACTGTGTAATGAAACAGAGAATCCATGACGTAAAAATGCTAGGAGCGGGGATTTTTCACGAGTGGGTTTGTTTTTACACACCAACCAACTAAAAGAAAAGGATAGGGAGACCTCGTAATGAAGTCACTAATGAAAACCAGTCTACTTGTACTCTTGTCATTGATGGTATTCTTCGGTTGTGAAGACAATGCTGAAGAGCCAGCCAATGAAATATTGATAGACTACCTTATTGATAATGATATGGATTTACCTGCCATACTTGATGGGTGGATCACAACCGCGTCGGATGTTTATACAAAAATGACTGATGCTGATGCAACAAACGACTACTATATCATGGATATCCGTGATGCTGCTGATTACAATGCAGGGCATGTTGAAGGCGCAGTAAATGTAGCACTTGCCGATGTGGTTACTGCTGCCGAAAATGCTGCAGGGAAGACCATTGTCGTATTCTGTTACTCCGGTCAATCTGCAGGTCATGCTGTCGTGGCTCTTCGCCTCAGCGGTTACCCAGATGCTAAAGTATCGAAATTCGGTATGTGTGCCTGGAATTCTGCCACAGCAGGATCCTGGAATAATAATACCGGCAATGCAGCCGAAGGCAATACCAACTGGGTAGAACCAGGCAACATTGACCTTGCTACCGATATGGCATACGAATACCCGGACCTTGGTGAAACAGATATGGACGGTGATGAAATCCTGGCTGAAAGAGTGGAAGCACTTCTCGCAGGTTTCAATGGCGTAGCCAATTCAGCTGTACTCGGTACACCCGGTGATTATTTCATCAATAACTATTGGACCCTTGCTGATGTTGAGACATACGGTCATATTTCCGGTGCCCATCGCATGGTAAATAGTGCTACACCAGTTGAAGCTTTTTCTCTGGCAGGCGATGAAATCATGAATCTCGATCCAGAAAAGTCAGTAGTGACCTATTGCTGGACAGGGCAAACATCCTCCATTGTCACAGCATATCTGACGGTGCTTGGTTATGATGCACTGAGTTTGAAATTTGGTGCAAATGGCATGATCTATGATAACCTGACAGGACATAAATGGTCAGCAGGTGCTATCATGGACTATCCCCTCACAACCGGAAACTAATATCTACATGCAGGGCTGAATCATTCAGCCCTGCTTCTCTATGTCCGCTCCACATAAAAACCTCAAATCCCTTAAGAAGACAACTTGCTCTGAATATAAAAAACACGTAATGTTTGATTCCGTTCAACTCAATATTTGAAATGAAATAAGATGACATATTCCCGATTATTCCTCATAGTACTGCTAACCATTTTATTTATTCTAACGGGTTGCGACCCGGGAAAGAACCCGGTCACAAATGATCTGGCATACAATACGTGTGAAGGATGCCATATGCATGAGTCATCCTTGAAGGAATTTGCATCTGAAGCAGACCATGAGGAAGAACCATCAGGCGGTGGCTGAGGGGGCGAAGTGGCTCCGTTGGAGCCCTGGCAAAAGGTATATATTAAGCTCACCGGAAATCAAACTTCCTTTAAAGATATTGATCCTACTCACGCAACAATCGGTTGTGCCAACTGTCACGGTGGAAAGGAACCGGCAGAGTTTGCATCTGCTCATGATACAGCTTTTGGATTTGTAAGAGACCCATCCATTGTGCCAGAACAAAATTGCAATCCCTGTCATGAACAGATTGTCACTACCAATGCAAACAGTATGCATTCAAAAGCATGGGGTGAGCGAACCACGCTGGCTCAACGGGTATTGGGTGGAGACAAAAACCATACCAATTTTGACGAATGTCCGGTTGAAATAACCGATGGGTTTGATAATGAATGCGCCTCCTGTCATACCACTTGCGGACAATGCCACATCAGTCGACCAAACAGCGTGGATGGTGGATTTATTAACGCGCATAAATTCACCAAAACACCGGATCAGGATAACAATTGTCTCGCCTGCCATGGAAGCAGGATTTCCACGGATTTCAAGGGGAGTATAGAGGGCAATGAATCCAGCATTCATTTTCGTCGTTTTATGAAATGCTGGGATTGTCATGAAGAAGATATGCATGCCGACGCATCCATGTATGAATCAAGATATCATCTCCCGGACCTGCCATCCTGCAAGGATTGCCACAGTCAAACTGAGAATTCCAATATCTTTCACCAGAGACACTGGCCGGAGGCTGGCAATGGTCTTGCGTGCCAGGTTTGTCACAGTCAGCCTTACAACAATTGCAATAATTGCCATTCAAAGGGTGAATGGAAGCAAGGGTTGAACGATTATGCGGAATATCATGATTTCCGAATTGGATTGAACGTAGATACGGAGTTACATGAAGGAAAATGGGTTGTGGTAAGGCATATCCCTGTATCACCTGATTCCTATGAACCATGGGGATACCCATCTTTACCGCATTATGATGACAGACCAACCTGGGAATACACGAGTCCACATAATACCATTCGTGTCACCAATCAGACCGATGTGGAGGAAGGTGAAGGGTGTGCATCGAAATGTCACGTAACGGACGAGCAGGTGGACTGGAATATTGGTGCATCATCCCTGGTGAATAAAGAATTGTATTTATGGCAAACTCATGTGGATACATCAACGAACCCGCAAAATGAAGAATCTGCCGCTAACGCCGCTGTAGCCATAGACAGTCTTGATCTTCCTGACAGTTGGAAGGGGTTTTAGATGAAATATCTACTCAGGATTTGCTGTTTTTTCCTTGCAGGTGTAACACTCATTGTGGCAAAACCCGCTGTTTCAATATCCGCTTCCGCTGTGACCCCAAGGATGCACATGTGGAGCGAGGAAGATCAGCTTCACTGGCTTACCCTGGTGAATTATAATCAGAATTTGGGGAAAAAATTACAGGTACGATCCTCATTTGAAGTTGGATCTGAACATGAATACCTGGAAAATCCATTTCGGATCTATCTGCTGGATGCGAGATTGAATCTGAAGTCACATACACTGGGTATTGGTCGTCAGACCTACTGGAGTGGACTCACGCAGTTGAGATTTGATGGGATCAAGCTTGATTTTCAATCAAAAAAGATAGGCAGTATCACCATGGCAACCGGTTACGATGCCGTCATTGATTTTAGTGACACCACATGGCTGGATTATCCTGTTACCCTCCTCACGTGGGGAAAAACCATGGGTACAAAGAAACTGGGTACTGTTTACTGGCAGGAATATTTTGATCAAGATGTTCATACATTTACAGGATTCCAATTCTCTGAAAGGATGGATCATCTGGGTATTCTGGGGCAGTTTGCCTATGACTTAACAGAAGATAGAGTTCATACGTATAAAATCGATATCTCCCACAGGAATGGATCTACGGTCATGCGAGCCGGGATAAGACAGAAGAGGTTTATGGTAAAACAGGTATACCATTGGGCAGCCGATCCAGTATCACTGCCTGCCACATTCTATACCACATATCAAACATTGCTTTCAAATGATAAAATCTTCTGGAATCAACTCGCTTACCGAATGGGAACGAGTGGGACTCTATATATGCAATCGACAGTCATGATGAAGAAAATAGGCGTGACCGGATTGCTTGGATCGCGAAATGAAAATCTATTGATTGGCGGTCAACTTCGGTACACATCCTCGCTTTCTTCCTCAATTAAATGGGGTAGTCAACTTGAATTGAATGCCATTACCATGGGAGATGATATTGTTGAACCCATACAGTCCACAGGGTTCTATAGCTGGATTGGATGGTCACCATCAAATACAATATCGTGCAGACTGTTTTACAGATTTATTTCCAATCCATACTATTCCGTGGATGGGAGGGGAGGTGTTACAGTTTATGTCGCGCTTTAAACTACTCCCGATCCTGTTAGCAGGGATGATTTGGGCCCAGTCGGATTTTATCTTTTTTCCGCATCCATTACATGTTGATGATGAGGAAATAGAATGTGAGGCATGTCATGAAGGTGTTGAGTTTTCATCTTCACTCGATACCCGCTATTTACCTGAAAAAGATGTTTGCTCAGATTGCCACGATGTGGATGATGAAGATGAGTGTGAAATGTGTCATGCTGACAGTGAAGACCCACTTGGTTATTCTGATTTTCAACCAACCAGTGGTTTGTCGTTTTCACATGATTATCATATAAACAGTTACTCAGACAACTGTTTTGCCTGTCACGATTATTTTGATGTTGAAGACATGGAATCAGCACCCACAGCCTGGAAGGATTCTGATTGCAGAACCTGTCATGTCTCCAACAAACCAGCTGATCATTATGCAGGATGGATACCTATACATGGAATGGAATTACTCTCGCTTTCTATGTCAGATAATAACTGTTCGGTTTGTCATACAGAATCTTCCTGCAATGACTGTCATGTCAATCAACAGGTTGAGCCAAGGAATCATGCCAACAACTACATGCTGAATCATGGATTCGACGCTCGGATCGGTGTGACAGATTGTGGATCCTGTCATGACATGATTATTGATTGCTATACATGTCACAATCAGCACGATGCAATGCCCTTGGATCATAGCCTGCCAAACTGGTCAGGTGCTCAGCTGGTGGACGGAGGGGAACATGGTCAGTCTGCCATGGATACACCCATGGTATGTAAGTCGTGCCATATCCAGGAAAATGAAGCAACCTGTATGAGGTGCCATTCATGAACAAGACAATAATTATACTGGTCGTCATTATCTTCATGGGATGTACAACTGAAATGGAACCTCAGATTCATCCATCTGACTGGGTTGAAGTGAATGCAGAAAATTCACACATGCAAAAAATTGCTGTTGCCGGTATTGAAGGATGTAAAAGTTGCCATGGTTCTCCGGTGGCCAACGATTATTTTGGTGGAAAGTCCGGTGTCTCTTGCTATGACTGTCATGAGAGTGGTCCCAGTGGTCATCCCGTGTGGGCAACATGGATGCAGGACACGACATCTCTGGAATTCCATGGATTTGTCGCCCAGAATACAAGAGGATTTGACGATTGTCAACAGTGTCATGGTAATGATTTTAGTGGAGGTTCTGTGGGGAGTGCCTGTACATTATGCCATGCAGATATAAATAATTGGTAATCATTTCAATGAACGAAGGTGGTCTTATGAAACATATCTTAATAATCGCATTAATCCTGTCTTTTGGGTTTGCACAGGATTTTGAGTATGTCGGAACAAAAAAATGTGGATCCTGCCATAAAAAAGAAGAGCAGGGTGCTCAGCTTGGAAAATGGGAATCAGGTTCTCATGCCGGGGCGTTTGAAACGCTGAAAAGTGAGGAAGCCATTAAAATTGCCCAGGAAAAGGGTTTGGAAATGGATCCGTGGGAAGCAGCAGAATGTCTGAAATGTCATACAACCGGATACGGCGCTGGTGGATATGAAGTAAAAGATGAGGCATTCTGGAATCCTGCAGCCGATGATAGAAAAGGAAAGAAAGCCGTGAAGCTAATGTCAGCTTTACAAGCGGTAGGTTGTGAATCCTGTCATGGTCCGGGTAGCGAATACAAATCCAAGAAAAAAATGAAAGCCATTTATGCTGGAGAAGTTGATGGGGCCACACTTGGATTGATGCCCATTACCGAGGAGACATGCGTTGGTTGCCACAATGAAGAAAGCCCAACATTCAAGGCATTTGACTTTGCAAAACAAAAGGACGAAATAGCCCACCCATATCCGGAGGGATATACGCCTAAAAAATAATACTTTTCCATTGAGCCGGGAGTTTGCACCCGGCTCATTTTTTTGAAAACTGTTGACGGATGAAGACTGAACGAATGAACCATCATTTCCGATTATTGTATCCTTTCTGCAAATTGTTAATTATTTCTCTATTGATTTTTCCTTTGTCCATCATGGCACAGGACAATGAAACATGTGAAGATTGCCATGATGATGAGGAAATGGAAACTGTCCTCTATGGTATCCCAGTATCACTGTATGTAACCACAGATCATCTATTTGATACACCTCATGAAGACTTTGATTGTATTGAATGCCATGAAGATCTTGATGGTGTTGAGGACTTCCCACATGCAGAACGGCTACCGTTACCGGATTGTGGTAGCTGTCATGAGGATGCACAGGAAGAATTCATCGAAGGGTTTTTCAGACCACTTGCAGAAAAGGGATATACCAGCCTGCCAACCTGCTCAGATTGTCATGGGACTCACGAAGTGTCCTGGAAAGGTGAACCCAGACAGGTTTGTGGAGTCTGTCATCAGGAAGTACTGGATGAGTTTTACGAATCTGCACATTGGAACGAGGAACTCCATTCCTCTGAATTAACCTGCGTTTCTTGCCATTCTCCCCACAATAAACATGAGCGAAAGGAATACACCGAGTCTAATTGGCGTATTCACATCACAGAATCCTGCAAAGGATGCCATGAAGAAAATGTGGTGAATTATGACAACAGTTCTCACTATCACGAATTGTTGCGTGCAAATCCCGATGCACCGGTTTGTACCGATTGTCACGCCACACACAAGGTGCTCTCTCCTCGGCATGAGGAAAGTAAAGTATCAGTAGCGCGTTTGGATGTGTTATGTACATCATGTCACATAGGTTATGAACAATCCATTCACCGACTTGATGTGAATGATGATCCACGCCTTGAAACATGCACCGTTTGTCACACCGGTCATGAAACCATCATGGCAGGTGAAACGAAAGGGTCTATTTTTGATATCAATCTGGATGAGGTTTGCTTACGTTGTCATAAAGATAACCTGGTGGTAGGAGAAATGGATGCTCATGGTGAAATACACAGAAATCAAGTTGAAAAGATTGAGCGAGGGGAAATCTCTGATTGTGGAAGCTGCCATAATTATCACTACATGGCACCGGATCATGCCATGGATTCGGCCAGTAAAAAAGAATGTGTAGAATGCCATGAAGATCAACAGGCTG
This sequence comes from uncultured bacterium, assembly GCA_964344305.1. Classification (GTDB taxonomy): domain Bacteria; phylum Fidelibacterota; class Marinisomatia; order Marinisomatales; family JABMOV01; genus JABMOV01. The sequence continues at coordinate 13,202 of CAYFMT010000019.1, forward strand.
AATATGAAAGGTCCACTCACTATACATCCTGGGCTCGAGGTCATGAAGAAGCCCCAACATGTGTAGACTGTCACCACGAAGACAGGATTCAAAAAGTTGATGAGGAGTTTGAGGGACAATCCATTGTAGAATTGTGCGGAGAATGTCATGGCAATCGTGAATTCACCATGAAGTTTCAGCTTAGCACAGACGTAATTGATGGTTACAACTCATCATATCATGGTCAGATGTATCAACTCGGTTACCAGGGTGAAAAATTTGCCACCTGTGTATCCTGTCATGACAATCATTCCATCCTACCTGGAGATGATCCTTCATCCACTATCGGGAAAGAACACATCAAGGAAACATGCTCCCAATGTCATGACAATGTGAATGATAATTTCGTTGGATTCCTTCAACACTATACTCCCCACCTAAAAGAAGAAAACCCCATTTTGAACTTCATCCATACATCCATGGTATGGTTATTAGGTTCCGTCCTGTTTGTTTTTGGTACTCACACTATCCTGTGGTTAACTCGATTAATTATTAAGCGAATCAAACATGGTCCCATTAAGGAGGCTCCAAAAACAAAACACCGGGTAAAACGATTTGGAAGAGTTGAGCGATTGCTTCACCTTGGGATGATATTAGGATTTCTCACACTAGCGACTACTGGAATTCCATTAAAGTATTCACACTCTCCTGCAGCAACCTGGTTTGTTCACAATGTAATCGGTTTTGGCACAGCCGCCATTGCCCACAGAGTTGGAGCAGCCCTTCTTGCCATAGTATTTTTGGTTCATCTTGGTATGTTGCTCCATAAGGCATTTATCAGAAAGGACAAGGGGATCTTCTGGGGTCCAGACAGCCTGGTTCCCAATAAACAGGATGCAATTGATTTCGTACAGCACATGGCATACTTTGTTGGCATTCGAAAACGAGAACCAAAATTTGGTCGGTGGACCTACTGGGAAAAATTCGACTATTTCGCAGTGTTCTGGGGTATGTTTGTTATTGGCTTCTCGGGTCTCATGCTTTGGTTTCCGGAATTTTTCAGTCGCTGGGTTCCAGGCTGGTTCATCAATGCCGCTCACATTGTGCATTCTGAGGAAGCTTTACTCGCGACAGCATTTATCTTTACAGTTCATTTCTTCAATACCCATCTCAGACCCGGTGCATTTCCCATGGATGAGGTTATCTTTACTGGACGGATGACAGAGGAACATTTTCAGCATGAACGTCCACTGGAATACGAAACACTTTCTGAAAATGAATATAAGGAGCGACTCACAAAACCGCTGCCCAAATGGATGAAATACCTGTTCTTCACTGCAGGATACACATTTTTAACGTTGGGTCTGATTGTTCTAATTATCATAATTATTGGTACATTCCTATAGAAGGCTGCTGCATTGAATAACAGATATGTAAAATTCACGCTCATCTCAACCGGAATCTTGGTTGGGATTCTATTACTCCTGTTTGGGGCAACTGAATTGACATCCAAACCCGCCTTTTGCTCCAATTGCCATTTCATGCAGCCTTACGTGGAAGGTTGGGAGACTTCGACCCATTCTGAAGTCACCTGCACGGCCTGTCACTTTCCGCCGGGATTTAAGTCAAAGATCAAGGGGAAGTTCACCGCTGCATCCATGGTGGTGAATTATTTTACAGGTGTATATAAAAAATCAAAACCCTGGGCTGAGATTTCTGATGAAAGCTGTCTTCGGTCAGGTTGCCACGCAGAGCGGTTACTTAAAGATGAGATCGTGTTTAAGGAAGGGATATTATTCAAACACAAACCTCATCTGAATGAGCTGAGAAGGAATAAAAAACTCAGATGCACCAGCTGTCACTCACAAGTGGTACAGGGAACCCATATTTCAGTAACGGAGACTACCTGTTTTCTGTGTCATTTCAAGAATGCACCAGATGACAAGGAAATCAATGATTGCACATGGTGCCATGATGCACCGGTGAAGACAGAGACACAAAAAGTTTCATACGATCACACAGTGGTATATGAACTGGATATTGGATGTAAAAAATGCCATGGAGATATGCAGATTGGGGACGGGGTGGTGCCCAGAGAGCGATGCAGTTCCTGTCATGCTGAGATTGAGAAAATTGAAAAATATGATGATGATGAATTCATGCATAAAAAGCATGTTGCAGATCATAAGGTTGAATGCGAACAATGCCACCTCTCCATCCAGCATAAATCCGTTGATATGGCTGAACAGCAAGTCCCTGATTGCGAAAGCTGCCATACCAATACCCATGCCGTTCAATACGGTCTGTACTCAGGTCAGATTGGCAGGGATATCAATCCTCACCCCGACAAGATGTTTACTGCAGGACTTACCTGTCAGGCCTGTCACCTCTTTCATGAAACATTTGTTGAGAATGAACTGGATGAAACCATTGCTCAACCTACAGGAGAGTCCTGTGAAAAGTGTCATGGGGAAGGATACAATGATCTATTTCAGCAATGGCAAAGGGTGATGGAGGAAAAACTTTCCATCGTCAAACATTCACTCGATACGGTTAATGAATCGCTTGATGAGAAATCTATACCAAGTCTTCTTCAATTGGAGATATCACCAATTTTGGATAGGGCACATTACAACTTCAACATTGTGAGCAAAGGAAACATTGTTCATAATGTGGCTTTTTCAGATCAACTGCTTACAAAGGTATCCAGGGATTTAATGGCGGTAATCCAAAAAGCATCCCTGGGCGTAACCATACCAGATTTTTCCCAGTATTCTCAAGTCATTCCTTCTGAATGCAGTAATTGCCACATCGCCGTTGAAAATATTCAATTAGAGTTCGAAGGTGTTGGATTTAGTCATGACGGACACATTGCCAATGGTCAGGTATCCTGCAGTCAATGTCATTCCAATGCTGTTTCACATGGCGAAACCATCGTGGATTTGAATGATTGCTCTTCCTGCCATCATGAAGAGAGTGAAAACTTCTGCCAGGAATGTCACATCATGCAGGCATCGGTCTATGAAGGGAGCGCAGATTGGATTGATGACCCTTACGCAGACATCATGTATGATGAAGAAGTGGAATGCATGGATTGTCATACTGGCGAACCTATGGATAATGAAGAGTTGATGGAATATTGTGCCGAGTGTCATGATGAGGAAGAAGTGGAAATGCTTGAATCATGGCAGGATGATTTTACTAACCAGATGGAAGAACTTTCTCAGTTGATAGCCACCATTCCGGACTACAATCTTGATAATCCAAATTATATGAAAATTATAACCGGGATTATGAATTTAAGGAAGGATGGGAGCAAAAGTGTTCATAACCATGTTTTAATCATGGAAACTTTACAGTCCTATGAGTCGGACCTCCAGACAATGACTCAATGAATTTAGTTAACAGCCAGTAACCAGGGGGGTACACATGGCTATGCTGCTTACGAACCAGTCGAAAAAAAACTGGGTTGCCCGCTTAACCTGTTTTTCACTGATTCTTCTATTTTTCATTATACCTTGTACCTTATACGCCCAGGATGACGACATTGAATATATTGATAGTGATGATTGTATAGATTGTCACGAGCTGAGTAAACATGACACGGATATTGAAGAAGATATCTCACATTCCATTCATGAGGATCTTGAATGCCTCGACTGTCATGAAGATTTGGATTATATCCCTCATGAAGATGTGGAATACATGGAATATGGTTGTGAAGGGTGCAGGAGTTGTCACGATGATGCATCTGATGAATACCAGGCACATGGACGTCTTGAGTATGACACTTGTGAGGACACTCCTCAATGTATGGACTGTCATGGAGATCATGATATACTTCCAAGTGATGTAAAGCTATCAAAAACGCATCCATCAAATCTTCCACAAACCTGTGGTGTTTGCCATGAAAATATCGATATAGTCAGGGAATATGGTATTCTAAAAGATCACCCTGTTGAAGTATATAATTATAGCGTACATGGGATGGCATATACCAACGGTACCGGCGACATCGAAGCTGCCACATGTAATGATTGTCATTCAACGGATGGAACAGCTCATAAAATCTATTCTCCTAAGCATCCGGAATCTGCGATTAATCATTTTCGGATCCCCGAAACTTGTGGGCAATGTCATGAAGAGGCTGCCAGGGAATTCAACGAAGGCATACATGGAATACTTGTTGCAAGGGGAGACGCTGAATCACCTGTTTGCACACATTGTCATGGTGAGCACGGTATTATCTCACCAGACGATCCAAGATCTCCAGTATCGTCAGCAAAGCTGGCTGAAGCTACCTGTACTCCATGCCATCAATCGGAAGTGTTGAATGATGATTATGGAATCCCCACAGGGGAATTACGAGACTACGTGGACAGTTACCATGGATTAAAATCAAAAGCAGGGGATACACATGTGGCCAATTGTGCCAGTTGTCATGGTGTTCATAGAATTTTGCCAAGCACAGATTCTACGTCTACCATCCATGCCAGCAATTTGCAGCGAACATGTGGAGAATGTCATCCGGGAATCACATCAGAAATAGCCAGTATTACCATCCATGGTGAGGTAGAGGACACACGGCATCCCATTGCTCTGTTGATTGAAAAAATATATATTATCATGATCATCGTGATAATTGGTGCCATGATAATTCACTGGTTGATTGATCTTATCAGACAGATTATAAAGGTCATGACGGTTCGTCCACAAGTGCGTCGAATGCGTCTGGGAGAAATATGGCAACACACGCTACTTATGCTAAGTTTCATGACGCTCGTTGTATCAGGATTTGCCCTTCGATTCGATCAAGCCTGGATTAACACATTCTTCTTTGGATGGGATGGCGGTTTTGAATTCCGTGGTCAACTACATCGAATTGCAGCGGTAGTCTTCATATTGACGGTGGTCTGGCATTTGATTTACATCCTGTTCATCCCGCGTGGTCGACGCTTCATCAAGGATATGTTGCCACTGATGAGGGATTTTCATGAAGTGATCCGGAGAGTTAAGTATAATCTGGGATTGACAAAGGAAGATGCAACATTTACCCGATTCAGTTATGTAGAAAAAGCCGAATACTGGGCTCTTGTATGGGGCACGGTCGTCATGATTCTAACTGGATTCATGCTATGGTTTGACAATTGGTTCATATCATTTATTCCAAAAGGAGCCCTGGATGTAGCCCTTGTCATCCACTACTGGGAAACCTGGCTGGCATTTTTAGCCATTGTGGTATGGCACATGTATTCGACGGTATTCAGTCCACATGTATATCCCATGAATCCATCCTGGTTGACCGGCACCATGCCCGAGGATATGTATCACCATGAACATCCAGAGCATGTTGAAGAAGCCAAAGCAGAAGAAAAATACTATAATGAGAGAAAAAGGAAGCGATTCCGGAAACCCAGAAACCAGCAGTAAAAAATAACATGTAGCCCTGCATTGCGATGCGGGGCTACATGTTTATGCCTCAAACAGCCTCGCCTTTCTTAACAGGGATCATAAACAACAAAGCTATAATCAGTGTTACCGAACCATATAAGAACGCCGTTCTATAGTCATTGTTAAAAACATCAATTATCTTACCGGAAAGGATAGGGCCAACAATATTGCTGAACTGTGAAGCAAGATAATACATCCCGGTGTAAACACCCAAATGACCAATAGGTGCCATATCCAAAACCATTGGTAATGAATTTACGAGGATCAATGACCATGAAACGCCACAAAGAGGTAGAATGATTTTTGCAGCTATAACCGTTTCCATAAAAAAACCAATTGCAAGCAATGTGGCAAATCCAACAATTCCAATGCTAATGGCTTTCTTTCGTCCAATTTTTGCTCCAATCCATCCACTTACTGGAGAAAAACCAATGATGGCAATGGAAAAATATGCCAGAAGGAAAGTGGCTTCTCCACTGTCCACACCCAATCTGTTTACCGCAAAAGATGTAAAAAACACTTCCAGAGCACCGTATCCCAGGAACCAGAAGAAGATGGCACCCAGGAGCATCAATGCTGATTTATCATGATCTTTCAGTACATGTTTCAGGCTGTTTAAAAGTGCAGGTGTTTCCTCTGGAGCATTGGCTTCATCAGGTGCAGGTTCTTTGATAAATGCTATCACAATCCCGCAACCAACCAGCATGGCAATACCACCAAAATAGAATGGGGCTCCAACAGAGACCTTGAAAAGAAGTCCACCAACCACAAATGCAAGCACTCCTCCGATACCACCCATAAGATTTATCATTCCATTTGCCTGAGATCGTTTGGGGGAAGGGGTGATGTCACCCATGAATGATATCACCGGTGTTCGGAATAAATCCATTGCAAGAAGTGTCAGGAATATGGCTCCCATAAAGAATATCAGGGAATTCCCAACAAACAGTGGAATGGCTACAAACCCTAAAAACGCCAGTGGAGCACCTGCCAGAATAAATGGTTTTCGGCGTCCTATTTTTGTCCAGAGTCGATCGGACATGGCTCCAATCCATGGGAGGATGAATAGGGCGGCAATATTATCCAGTGTCATGATGAAACCGGTCCAGCTGGCACTCATACCAAACCCAGAAACACCTGCTGTGGTACTGTAGTCAGGTCTCCCGGCTTGTAGAAAAATTGGCACATAGGCATTGTAGATACCCCAGAGCAAAGTGACACCCATAAAACCAAATCCTAATAGCAGGATACGTCCATAATTGAATTTCATTGAATTACCTCCAAGGATATTGAATGAGTTTGAATGATTTGAAGAAAACAATCAAGTCATGATATCTGTTTTTTTATACATAATAGGATGAATACTGTCCCAATAAAAATGCCCAACAGGGCAGGGACCAATAAATCCAGAGAGGAATTGCCCTCCCAGATCAGTGTGATGAATACAAGCGTAGATCCAAATATATATATCCCTGACGTGGCAACTCCGATGGCAACCGCCCAGTGGCGCTTTCGAAGAATTCCATATCCGGCGAGGAGTGATAAAGGACCGGTAACGACAATATCCGCCCAGGGGATAAGTACCTTGTGTAAGTCTACTTGGTAAAAAATACTTCCTTCTCCCCAGGTATAGAGACCACCCAGAATGGCAAAAAGACCTAGAATCGTAAACAATATCCCAAAGAGTCTTCTCATAATTGAATCCTTGCGAATGTTAGGCATTGGATAGGGACAAAAGATCAGTTAATTACTTGAAATGCTTCAATACCCGCAGGGCTCTCAGCGTGTTCCATCTGCTGGGAGATCCCGCTTTTTCCATCACTAAATGAACCTGTCCAGGATGGGCAGCCTGCATATTCCATGCACCATTTTTGCTTCTTTTTCGTTGAATAACCTCTAGGGCTTCAGATAATCTGTCATCCCAGGGAAAACTGCCATATTGGAAGAAATCGAGTGCACGTAGAATATCGTATTTCCATCTACTGGGGTAAGAAAGCCGTAGGAAATCCTTGTGGATTATCTCTCCGGTACGATCAGATAAAAACAGCCGATGGATCAAGAGAAATTCCATTCCACTCTGAATAGAAGAGAGTACTTCTTCTTTTCTATATCCTGAACCTGTTTTAGTGAATTCATATAGTCCTTCAAGGACAGAAATAGTCGTATGAAGTGAACTGTGGTAAGCACCACTACGGATGGTCCTGCAGTTGAAACCGCCATCAGGCATTTTCTCATTTAGAATGCTGTCAACGATTGAATAAAGCCTGTTCTCTGCTATTCGAAAATATGATGCATAATTCAGGAACATGGCATTAACACATACATCGCTGTGATGGGAAGTAGAAGGTCCAAGGGGAATTCCACCGTCCAGCGCTTTCCCTGCATCCAATACACGTGTGATGGAATCCTGGACTATTGAATTTTCCTGAGGAAGATTCATGTTTCTTAAATCCAACAATGTGTAATGGGTGGAGATCCATTTTGGTTGGTAAAACCTGTCCCCCCAATGACCTTCTGGCTTTCGTTTCGATAAAAAGTATCTGCCCCAGCCCTCAGTGGAAATCCTTTCTTGAATCTTGATATCGTTCTTGTTTAACAGATCCCGCTTAACCTGATATTGAATGGAAACATCCCCTTCTAGTAACCAGCCCTGGATTGGCTTATTATGGAGTTCCTCAGTAAATGTGAGTTTGCTTCCCACAGGATTAAAACAACTTGTCTTTCTTAACTTTTTTCATCTGCTTGACCATTTTACTTAATTCCTTTCCCTTTTTTCGACGGTCAAGCACTGTGGATTCAAAATAGTCCTTTTCTTTTCTCATTTTAAGGTAGTTATTGTACGTATCTGGATCGAGATCGCCATTTTTCACCGCTTCCCTGATGGCGCAACCAGATTCATGAGTATGGGTACAATTCCTATACCGACATGTTGAAGACAGGGCAGTGATGTTTTGGAATGTACTATCCAATCCTGTTTCTGAATCAAGGATACCAACTTCCCGGAGACCGGGATTGTCAATGATGATGGATCCATTTTTTAAAACAAGCAACTCCCTGTGACTCGTGGTGTGTTTTCCTTTTCCTGTACTGTCACTTAGGTGAGTCGTTTTCATCTTATCGTCCCCGGATAACAGATTGATCAGCGTGGATTTTCCAACGCCTGATGAACCCACCAGGCAATAGGTTTGTGCAGGGATCATACTCGCTGTCACTTCTTCGATCCCTTTTTCTAATTGATTGCTAATGAAGAAAAATGGAATATCTTCAATCCGTGATTGAACGAGATTTTTAAGATGTGAAAGACGATTTTCATCAATTAAATCTATTTTGTTAAAAATAATTACGGGTACAATATTTGCGGTGTTACACAGGGATATATATCGTTCAAGTCGATTCACATTGAAATCCCTGTCTACAGCCTGGACGATGAAAGCTGTATCAACATTTGCAGCTATAACTTGCTTTTCTCCATATTGGTCAACTGCCTTTCGCTCAAGGAGAGTTTTCCTTGGATAAACAGCATGGATCAGTGCTCTATCATCATCGAATTCGGAGATAGCGACCCAATCCCCAACTGCAGGAAGGTCTGAACGTTGCTGTATTTTATACCGAAGGTTTCCAATTAATTCCGCGTCCAAAGTCTTTGACTCTGTCAGAACTGAATACCCGGACTTATGTTGAGAAACTATTCGACCGACATCATATTTTTTTAAACCGTTCTTTATGCGGAATGCATTGAACGTTGAGGAATAACCAAGTTCTTCTAGTTTCATATATTAAATCATCTGTTATATAATTGCGTATAAATATATGGAAGATATGCTAATTGGTTTTATTGTATTTGATGATATGATTGTTGCCCAAGCTCTCGAATGTAACTATCTGAAATCAGATAGATAAAAGAACGATCTTTATCCCTATGATCTCAAATGGATAAATTCATCCATGGCTAATAGAAAAATTACTACAAGAAGTGATTATGATTTCTGGGTTACCATTAAGAGTCGCTGGGCTGACATGGATGGCCTTCGACACATTAATAATGCTGCATATCTTTCCTACATGGAAACAGCCCGACTGGATTTTTACCATCATCTGGGATTTGAGTACACGCGCTGGGATGCAGAAATAAGCACCATTATAGCCAGCATGACTATCGACTACCTCGAGCAGGGATATTACCCATCAACATATGAAGTAGGACAATCCATCACCAGGGTTGGAAACACAAGTTTTGATATTTTAACTGCAGTATTTGTTGAAGGGGAAGAGACTCCGGTTGTCCAGGGTAACTTCACCATTGTTGCATTCAACTTCAAGAAAAACAAGCCCATCTCTGTACCAAAGGTATTTCGTGACTGGATTCGGCATGACTAATCCAATACCGGGCAATCGATTTTCAACCAGGCTAATAGATCGATTGGTTTATGCTCATGATGCAAGCCTATACAGACTGGTCCCAAAAGCTGTGGCGCGCCCAAAAGATGAGCAGGAAGTTCGGGCACTTTTTCACTATGCAAATTCAACACACACCGCGTTAACATTCCGCACGGGAGGAACATCCCTTTCAGGTCAGGCTGTTACGGAGGGTGTTATCGTTGAAGTGATACAAAACTGGAAATCCTATAGTATTGAGGAAAAGGGTTCTGTTGTCACGGTGGAGCCGGGGTTAACAGGTGAATTTGTTAATACGATGCTGAAACCATACGGTATGAGGTTGGGACCGGATCCAGCGTCGATAAAAGCCGCAAGGATTGGCGGGATTTTTTCCAACAATGCATCCGGTATGTGCTGTGGTGTTAAGCATAATTCTTACCATACCCTCAGACATATTCGATTCATGCTGGTGAACGGTCACATTTATGATACAAGAATAGAATCAGACTACGATCGGTTCATTGAAGAAGAAAAAACACTGGCTGATGGGTTATTAGACCAGAAGGCATTTATTCTCGAAAACAAAAAACTGTTGGATCGAATAACTGATAAGTATGAGCGAAAAAATACTCTGGGTTACGGCTTGAATGCCCTCGTGGATTTTGATCACCCGCTGGATATTTTTTCTCACTTGCTTGTTGGTGCAGAAGGAACCCTGGGGTTTGTGTCAAACATCAGTTATAATACCATTCCTGATCCCGGTGAAAAAGCCACAGCACTGCTGATTTTTTCATCCATTCAGGATGCATGCAAAACTATCCCATCCCTTGCATTATTGAATGCAGATGCCATTGAGCTCATGGATTATGCGTCTTTAACTACTGCCAAATACCTGGACAATCCACCGTACGAGATTGAGGAATTGCCAAAAGGTGCCGCAGCATTATTGGTTGAGTTCCAACGACATGACGTTTCAGAATTGGAGAAGGTTGTTTCCCAGGTTTTACAGGAAGCGGAACATTGGAATGTCCATATACCGGGAGGGTTTCAAATAGATGACAATACCCGGCAAAAACTGTGGCAAATCCGTAAATCTTTGTATCCTACGGTGGGTTCATTGAGAAAGACAGGGACCAGTGTCATCACGGAGGATATTTGTTTCGAAGTGGAGAAATTACCTGCTGTCATAACTGATCTGCAGAACCTCTTTGAGAAATGGTCCTACGATGATGCCGTTATTTTCGGGCATGCAAAAGATGGAAATCTCCATTTTGTTACATCCATTGATCTGGAAACTGAGGAAGGTATCAAGAACTATGAAGGCTTCATGGATGAATTGGTGTCCATCACCTCTGGAAAATATAGTGGTGCCCTGAAAGCAGAGCATGGGACTGGTCGAAATATGGCACCGTTTGTGGAAACGGAATGGGGCGGTGAATTGGCTGAAGTCATGTGGACTATCAAACGGTTGGCTGATCCAAAAAATATTTTAAATCCAGACGTACTTCTCACGCAGGACAAAAAAGCTCATGTATCATCACTAAAACCTATGCCCCTGGTAAATGACACGGTAGACCTTTGTGTAGAGTGCGGGTTTTGTGAACCGGTTTGTCCAAGCCGCGAACTTACCTTGACTCCACGTCATCGAATCGCACTGGCTCGCGAAATTGAACTGTTAAAAAAATCCGGTAGTCCCGATCTTCAATATGTGATGAAAGAATTGCCGTATCAATTTAGTGCTACCTGTGCTGTGGATGGACTCTGCGAATCTGCCTGTCCTGTAAATATCAATACAGGACAATTTGTTAAGGAATTCCGCTATGAAAACCATTCGGGTTTGGGCCATTCCATCGCTGGATGGATGGTCAAGCATTTCCCGTTTGTACAGGGATTAATACGGTTTTTTATCCACATCATCCATTGGAAGTCTAAATTACTGGGGCATGGATTTTTTACGGGGTTCACAAAATTAATTCGATCAATTTTTAGGGTGGAAGTTCCTGTTTGGTCAGGATATATCCCGAATTCTGCTAAATGGACACCACAAAAACAGCATATTAATCAACCTGACTATATTTACTTCCCATCCTGTATTAGCCGGGTATTTGCTGCAGACGATAACCGACAATCCCTACAGGAGATCATTCTGAGTATTGCACAGTATAATGGGGAGCGAATGATTATTCCAAAGTCAATTGATTCACTGTGCTGCGGGACTCCGTTTCAATCCAAAGGGTACAACGATGCCTATCGCGACATGATCGAACAAACGATCAACGAATTGTATGTCGAAACAGATGGTGGAAAAATTCCTGTTGTGGTGGATACTTCCCCATGTGCATTTCAGTTTATTTCTGCTGAAAAGGGATTATCGGAAGAAACGAGAAAGAAATGGGTTGCCATTACGTTCCTTGATATCGTCCCATTCCTTCATTCCATGGTTGAGATTTCAAAAAATCCTCCCCTGGATGAATCCATCGTGCTGCATCCCACATGTAGTTCACGAAAAATGGAAGATGTGGATACCATGATATCCCTGGCAAGAAAATGCACAAAACATGTGGTTGTACCGGACCAGATGGAATGTTGTGGGTATGCAGGTGACAGAGGACTGCTCGTGCCTGAATTGACTAAATCGTCTGTTTCGATGGAAAAAGACATGACTGCCGTGCACCATGTTAACCAGGGGTATTCAAGCAGCCGAATGTGTGAAGTGGGGATGAGTGAAGGAATGGACATTCCATATCGGTCTATTGCATTGCTTGTTCAAAAATATCTGAATTCATGATTCATTATAGTATTGTACCTGTGCATATTGGGCGAAATCACTGAAAACCTTGAATTTCAATAATCCGGTATGATTGTTAACCCAACTTGTGCATCCATTGGTTACATTGAGTAAATTACATTATTGTTCACAAATCGATTAAAGGGTTAAGCCATGTTTAACAAACGAATGCTTTTCACAATTATTTCAATTTTCTTCATCACATCATTGCAGGCTGAATCGGTGGCGAGAGTCATAAAATCTATGGGTGATGTGATGGTTAAACCAACGGGGACAGAAGAGTTCTCTACAGTCGTTAAACCTGGACTTGCAATTAATAACGGGGATCATCTCCGTGTGGGGGATACAGGGTTTGCCGTCCTGATCTACCTGGATGATAAATCCGTCTTGAAAGTACGTGAAAATTCTGAGTTCCAGTTTGTGGATACACAGAATACTCGCACGGTGGACATGAAATATGGCACAGTGTACAACCAGGTGGCGAAAGAAAATCGTGAAAAAGCATTCAGGGTACAAACACCTACATCCGTTGCATCTGTAAAAGGAACTGAGTTCTGGGCACTGGTGGATCTGGCAGGGATAGACCAGTTCATGGGGACCGAAGGATTGTTTGAAGTCCTGAACCAGATCAGTGGTCAGATCGTTCAGGTAGCCGCCGGGCAGACTGCCATATCCAATTCCATTGGAAGCCTCATGAATACACCCACATTGCCTGGTTCCGTACCGCAGGATCCTGATCCGGATACACAGGTAGACGGGGATTCAGAAGAAACGGATGATACTGAAACTGAGACAGAATCGGAAGATTCGTCTTCTGAAACTGAGGAAACACCGGATACGACCACTGAAACCACACCCGATACTGAAACAACTCCGGAAGATATTCCAACGCCTGATGTTGACGAGGAAGGTCCCGGAGAAGAGACACCTGATGCTGGCAGGAATTTTGGCATGGGTATGGGCATCGGGTCCGTAACCATTGATGGCAAGATTTATAACCAGTTTGCATTGCGGCCGGAATTTTCATTTGGAAAACTTGGTGTGGGACTTGATGTGGTTCTTTATATTGATGATCAGGGGAATGTCCGTTCCGAGGAATGGGATGAAGCCAGCGATTATATTGACAAGTTCCTGTATCTGAGATGGGCTGAAAAGAGTGATCCTCTCTGGTTCAAGCTCGGTGCATTAAATAGTGTTACCATTGGATATGGTGGATTGGTGAGCGGTTATTCCAATATGATGGAATTCCCTTCAGTTCGACGCATTGGTGTGAACATGGGTGTGAACATGGGTAAGATTGGTACTGAAATCCTTCTGGCCAATGTAAAAGATCTTGCACGAGGAGGAACTCTTGCTGCCTTGAGAACATCCTTTACCGTATCAAAGAAATTCCCGCTCACATTTGGAGTGAATGCTGTCCTGGATATCAATCAGTTCAGCGGAATGAAGGACAAGGATGGGGACAAGTATCCCGATCTGTTTGATGAATTCCCGGAAGAAGCGAAATACTGGGTAGATACGGACAATGATGGTCTTGCTGATAATAATCCCACCGATAGAGACAGGGATGGTGATGGACTCCCGGATGTACCAGATGAAATCGGGTATGATGATGTCCAGACCTTCTGGGAGGAGCTAGAAGCTGTAACGGGAGGAGATTTCAGTCAATACTATAGCGTTGTACCTGACACCAGTGCAGATCTTGATCCGGATCCATTTAATATTGAGAGTAACAAAGCCATGGCTATTGGTTTCGGTGCTGATATCGGGTACCCGATCTTTGCCAATAAATTTATTGCACTGGATGTCTATACGGAATTCAATCACTTGATCTTTCCAAAGGTGGACCCAACGGTATCATTCATCGGCAGGGATGAAAAATCTGGTACGGGAATCTCAATTCCTGGTGTCCGAATCAGTATTCTCAAATTCTTGAATATAACGGCAGAATACAGAATCAAACAGCAGTACTATGTACAAAACTATTTTGATGCCAGTTATGACCTCACGCGTGTAATGCCATACTATATCGGTGATGATCCATACGTGGCTACGAGAGACATGGTATTGTTTGCTGATGAAGCATCTTCCACAAATACTGCGGGGTATTATGGAGCAGCTTCCGCAAGCATACTGAATATTGCCAGTTTCAGTGCATCCTATGCCAATATGAAAGCTGATGATATTGAGTTTAACAGCTTCTTTGCCCAGGCCAGTGTTAATACTGAGTACATTCCTAAACTCAGTATGGCTTCTGCCTATTACCAGAGGAACAATGATCCAAATCCATTCGATTTTGGTAATCCTTCAGAGAATACCATCCTTGGATACAAACTGGGTTATGAAATCAGTAAGGGTGTCAGTCTAATCTGGGATTTCCGCCAGTTCTATCGGAATGTTGGTGGAGAAGAGTTGGAGCCTGTGCGGATGACTACCATCGAAACAGCATTTTCATTCTAGAAGGATAGTCGATGAAGATTACGATCGAGTATTGCACCGCTTGAAACTATCTGCCTAGAGCGGCCAGTTTGGCTACTGATATTCTGCAGAAATATGGGACATCCATAAACTCAATGGCATTGCTTCCCAGCGGTGGCGGTGTATTTGAAATAACAAAGAATGGAAACCTGAAATTCTCAAAGAAGAAGGAGGGACGGTTTCCTGAACAGCAGGAGGTATTTGATCTCCTGGAATCATAAAATCTATCTGTGCTGCCTGGTCTTATGCCAGGCAGCGCTGTTTTCACAGGATGGTGAGATCATTCCCATTACATCACAAATCGGGACAATGGTGGATGCGGAAGAAAACAGGTATTATGAAATGTTTACCGATATTCGCGGTTTTAAAAGTGCTCAATTCTACGAGGTGGGTCCCAATGAGTATATCGCAAGAATAGTCTTCGTTGAGTATTCAACCCAGCGGACAACAAAAAGACGGTTTTCCCTTCGACAATTCTCAGAACTCCAGAACCGATTGAAAGGGATTCCGCCTATTACAGATGCGTTCCGGGATCAGGTGAAGGATGACTTTACCTACTTGCATACCGTGGATATCATAGAGGCTATTCCCGTTGATCAATATGTGGTCATTGATCATCGCGATGGGAAAAAAATTCGCGGAACACTTCTTACTTTTGATGAGAAACATTTGCGTATTCAAACACCTTCGACCCTGATTCCTGTCCCTGTGTGGCAAATGAATAAGATATCCTACAGGCCATCCATCATTGATCGGTCTCCCTGGGATAAGTATTTCATGTATTTAAGTGCAGGACTGGGTGTGGGTTTGATGGAAGTCTGGAATGACCATCGTCATCCTGAAATTGATCGTATCTGGTTCAACAGATTCACGGGATTAACGGTAGGAATAGTGGTCTACAGGGAGCTGAAACAAATCGGGGAAATATTGCTCACACCCAAGACAGAATTTGCCCTCACACCGGAAGATCAGAAATCAATAGAATTATATATTTTAAAGAAATTCAAGGTATTGAATTAACACCCATTTTGTGACGGTCATCTATTTAGAATACCATTCATTCTTTATTAGATTTGATATCTGTAAATTCACTTAAGTCAATCAGGAGGTCTCATGGCTGAAAATACCCAACCGGAAGAACAACAGGATAAACAGAAACAATTCTTAGTCGAGAAATTTGGTGGTCTGCTTGAGCAGATTGGAGAAGGATATGGCCAGCCACTACAGGAAGAACTGATTCGCAGACTTGAAAGAACCATTTCAGAATTCAATGATGAAGTCAATGACTTGATCACCAACTTAAAAGATCAGTCCAAAAAAAGGCATGAAGAATTAAAGCGTCTCTGGGAACAGGGTCCAGAACAGGTAGAAGCACCTATAGATGAAGATGATGGAGAAGGTTCAGGGGAAGAACCGGCAGAAATGAGCGAATGGGAGCGAAGACTGGAAGAGAAAGCACAGGCAACCTCATCACCATCAGAAAAGACAAAGGAAAAGGCAGAAAAACCCAAAAAGAAAGGGTTGTTCCGGAAAAAGTCCGGCTAACAGGCCGACTCCTTCTACTGATACTTCTATTTTGTATACAACCGGAATACGCTCAGGTGAACGAGCGATTCAAGGAACATGAGTCTCTCAGGAAACGCGTATACAATTTCACTAAAGTGGAGTTTATCACTGAAGAGGGACAATTCAACGATGCCATATGTACCCTGGTTATTCCGGACTTAAGCGAAGATAGCCCACCGTATGTGGCCATTTATTATAAACGTGAAAACTCGGAGTGGTTTACTGAATCCCTGTATAGAAAACGTGTCCGCTTCAGTTTCAAGGATGGTGTGTTAAAGCTGGACAAAACCAATTTTTGGGACTGGTTTGAACTAGAAGAGATTAAGGTGGTAGTGCTTTATTAGTTTTTCATTTTAATAAGTTGAATCTGGCTCTTATCAGATCGTTTTGCCACCATAATTAACTCATAGTATTTATTGTAATCTTCGACAGGAATTGTTTGATGATAAATCTGACGGGTTCTTACAAGACTAATCTGTGATTCATCATGAGAGTAAGTCGCGTTAAATGCCCCATAGTTAGATAAATAACTCATTGAATCGGGTAGCGTTAAAACTGAGTAATCAACTGGTAGAATAAATTCAATTGTATCGCTGACTGTAAAT
Source organism: uncultured bacterium (assembly GCA_964344305.1). GTDB lineage: Bacteria > Fidelibacterota > Marinisomatia > Marinisomatales > JABMOV01 > JABMOV01. The sequence continues at coordinate 30,446 of CAYFMT010000019.1, forward strand.
GGATAATTGTAGAAAACATCATTCTTCCTTTTGTCAATTCTTTCAACGTCAAATATCACTTTGTTAAATAGACTTGCGTTAAACAATAGGCGTTCGCCCACTATATTTGTGAAATGTTCACCAGATATGTGTAAATCGATCGTAACTAAATTGTCTTTTTTTCTATCTGTAACTGTATAACTATGCAGTTTTTTAACGGGAATTGACTCATCAAAGAAAGCTAATAAATAATGTCTCCACTCCTCTACTGTGAGCCCATTGTATGCACCCCTAACTTGCTGAGCATCATTGCCTGTAAAAGTAATTGCTCCAACAATTTCTATTCGACCAGATTCTGATATTTCTGATCGTCCTTTAAACACAGTTTTGTTGTCTTCGTATTGGCTAGATGGAATATGGAGAAGTTTTCCGCCTTTCCCAGTTACAACTAATGCATTTGTTCCTTCAATACCGGCGGGGTAATCATGGATGGTGGCATAGTCTGAAGTGCAATCCACCCAAATGGTATCATTGTTCAAAGGTATCATCGTCACAAAATGATTAAATCTTATGGATGGAAATGAAGGGTCCGTGTAGCCATTGTCTCGAGTAAGTACTAGTGCTGGATAAGCCGTAATATTGTAATGTTTCAGAAGTGAAATGAAGTAAAAGCTTAGATCTTTGCAATCACCGTATTTATACTTTTTCACTTCAGATGTTAGATGTGGTAACCAGCCGTGTTCATTTAATTCAACTGCAACATATCGGGTTGTGTTTTGAAGATGATTATACAAGGAATCTATAAACGAGGCTTTTTGTGCTTCTGAGATATTTTTGCGACTCCTTGGTGCATTATTAAACAAATCATCCTGCCCTTGTATAAAAGAATTGTACCAGTATCCAATAGACTCCCAAGAATCCATGTTAATTTTTGAGTTTTCGAATTTGATAATACTTGGATTAATTAAAAGTGAATGTCTAGTAAATGCCTCAGGTGGAAGAAGCTTTTCATTAGGAAGTGATTTGAGTGTATTCACCGACCATGTGATAGATGTTGAATCGTTTGAATACACAGGATCAGGTATGGAACCATTACTTTGCCAATTCAGCTTTACATCTGTCTTGTTTGTTATGGTGTATGAACTATTTTCAACTGGCAGTTTTGATTGTGGAAACCAGTTCGGCACAAAGAAAAGTGAATTAATTTTGACAGTATATTCAACATTTAGTATGTATGGGGAACTAGAGTACTCAAAATATCCGTAATAACATGTATTCCCAGAATACAATTCATATCTGCCACTACAAACCTGTTTTTCCAAATCCTTTGTCTTGTATTTTCTGATGACCTTACCATTTTTAACAATACTTGCACGGAATTTTTTCAAGCTCCTGTATTTATTCTCGGAAAAAAATACTTGACCAAAGGATTTTCCATATTCATCGTTTACACGGAGTTTGTACTTGTATGTAACAGTCGAATTATTCATCGAGTTTAATACAATGGATAACTCCTCTGAAATAACCTTGCTTTTTGTGGTTGATAAGCCTTGATCACTAAATAGAACTAATAATATAAGACAATATCTCATTTATTTTTCTGCAGTATAATTATGTCACGGTCAGAGCGAATAGTTGAGTCCATAAGTTTCTGTACTTTTGAAAGAGGGGCCATAGTTTTCTCTTA
>CAYFMT010000020.1:0-31604 GCA_964344305.1 uncultured bacterium
AAATATGTTATGAAATCTTAACCACTAATGTGTAACCGAGGTCCTCGTACGTTCAAAGTTCCTGTTTACCCCCCTGTTGTGTAACATTCTGTTGACCCATCTGAACCTCGGGTTGCCATTAATAATAAAATAAGACAAAGGATATGGAAATATAGGACTTGTATCCGCCAATTAAAACGGGAAACTCCTTCTCAGAGGGATCCCATACCTAATACCCTTGGATTTATAAAAGTCTATTCTAACAGGAAAAAATAGTGGGAGTATGGCGAGGGCTTAAATGAGATAATCCCTTGTTTTGCCATGAGTTTTTCATCGCTCAAGAGATTCATTGCTGCGGACGTGGTCTTATTGAGATTTAGTGATATTTCCCGCGTTGAATTGCTGTGATTGAATACAACCAGTATTCTTTCATCAAAATACTGTTTGATAAATACCCAGACCGGTCCATCCTGGTGAACAGGAATCAAATCGCCAATGGACAGGGACGGATACTTACTGCGAAGAAAATTCAGTGCAGAAAATCTGGACTTAAGTTCCTGTCCAAACGGATGCACATCCTGTCCAAACTTCATGGGTCGCCGATTATCAGGATCCGCAGCCCCCATGAGGCCGATTTCTTCACCATAATAGACCACAGGTATTCCGGGGAGAGCCAGGTTCAATGCATGAAAATTAGCCAGCTTTTGAAAGCTGATCTTATTTTTTGAGGGAATCGGCGGGTTGGAAAATCCCATCTCTGTACCGTTGGTGCCCCAATCTGCCTGGCCGTCTGCCACAGCCATAAATTTCATTTGATCATGGCTGGATGTAATATTTCCCATAAGGTGTATAGGTCCAAAAGCCAGGGCATTATCAGATACAATTTGTGCTAAATGCTTGAAATCCGCTTCATCCGCGGCAAATTGATTCCGTGCATTGAAATAGATGGAAAAATTAAACTGTGATGATAGTTCGCCGGGATTAACATAACTGCCGATGAGTGCATCAGAGCCAAATGTTTCACCAATCTGATAGATATTTTTTAGGGGAAATTCTTCTTTCAAACGTGTGGTCAGTTGCCGCCAGAACGCATGGGGAACGTGCTTCACTGCATCCTGCCGAAAGCCATCGATGTTCAATGTTTTCATCCACCATACTGCATCCTCCACAACCTGGTCAATGGCCCCTGGAGCCGCTGGATAGTTATATGAGGGAATGAAAGTATCAAACCAGGTAGTGAGCCTTGTTTCTTCACTCCAGTTTCTCACATTCAATGTGCCATTTTCCAGGGTCACTTCACCAAACCAGTCTCGATTCTCCGTGTAGTATGGATGAAGCTCGTGAACATGATTTGATACAAAATCCAGGATAATTCGGATACCATTTGCATGTGCCAGCCTCACCAGCGTCTGCAGTTCCTCAAGTGTGCCAAATCGTGGGTCTACTTTTCTTGGTTCAACGGGCCAGTATCCATGGTAACCTGTGTATACCCTGTTCGGCGGAATGGACTCCTTCCAACCTTCTTCCGGTTGTTGTTGAACCGGTGATATCCAGATGGTGTTAATACCAAGATCGGAAAAATATCCCCCCTCCAGCTTTTGAATGATCCCTGCAAAATCTCCACCATACCAGTTTGCCTTGTCGTGCAGTCCCGGTGTGTTGGATCGTACCGTATTCTCCGGATTTCCATCCAAAAATCTGTCGGTCATAATGCTGTATAAAACGGAGAAGTGCCAGGTATCTGAATGGAGGTCAGGAGACAGGGGTTTCCCGTGCCTTATTAGCGTCATGTTGTCATCGATGGCTCTTCCCTTTTCATCGAGACCGGTAATTCTGAGGGTTCCATCTTTCATTCTGGAAAGATTGACCGAAAGACCGCCATCAGGTAATGGATCAAAAGCATCATTGTGAACCGGCTGGTTGTTAAAATACACATATGGGAATACTGGAACCATCCCGTCTTCAGACGGAACAAAATCATACCACAGCTTTCCACCTGAATATGATTTTTTAATGTAGTATCCTGCAGGTTTTTCTTTCTCGCCTGATAGATCAAGAATGGAATTCCACCCGCCAATATTATTGGAAATAAACACATCGTTTTTCGGGTCGATCATTTCTTCGCCATCAACAACAAATTTGTACTCGTGACGCTCCGGCTTTAGATAGATTGTTCGCTCAAGAGTGCCATCACCATCGTTGTCTGTCAAGGGCAGGGCTGTACGGGACCAATCATTAAACTGTCCCATCACAACAACCGTGCTAATATTTTCTTCAGGTGTATATATAAATGTGTGCTCGATCAATGGCCGGATACGAAGAAGGATTTCTTCGTTTCTACCATTGACCGTTAAACCAATCTTTGATAGTCTTGGCGCCTGTGGTTTTGGTGTAACAACCAGGCTGTCATTATGCGAGAAATACGTCACATCCAAAAATGGATGTCCGGGAACATGGATATTGGAGATTGGTCCATTGGTATAATTGGACAAATTAAGACTGACGGATTTTCCCTCATCTACAATCAATGTAGGAATCGGAAGAAGTGCCCCCTGTTCGATGGTTTTTTCACAGGAAATGAAGAATAAAAGTGAAAGAGTCCATAGGATTTTTTGCATGTTGATGTTCTCCGTGAGACCTTAATTTAGTAACTCATATCTGAGTGAATTACTAAAAATCAGAGGACAAAATGAAAAAATCACACCTGATGATTTCTCTGTTTTCTTTTCTTTTTCTTCAATGCTGCCAGGAGACTTCCATGCCGTATCAACTTCCCTACGGAGCATACTTTGATGGACAAAAAACCCATTTCAAATTGTACGCACCCGGAGCTGAAAACGTGTTTATTGTGTTCTTTGACACCTACGATTCAGAAACGGGGAAGGAATATGCCATGACGTCTTCCGGTGATGATTGGACATACACCTCAATGGATGCAGGATATGGCACTCTTTATGGGTATCGCCTTGAAGGACCGAATAATGATGCCAGTGTCATCGTGGCGGATCCCTGGACTCAGGCTGCAGTAACACAGAATACTTTTCGCCATATAGCCAAGTCCCTCATTATTGATCACCGCTATGATTGGGAGGGTGATGAATGGATGACGTATGATCCCAGGGACCTCATTATCTATGAAATGCACGTAAGAGATATGACAGTGCATCCTACGGCGGAATGTCCAGCACCGGGAACGTACACGGGACTGGTAGATCCGGACCAGCGCGGTGGAATTACCCATTTAAAATCCCTGGGCGTCAATGCAGTCCAGGTTTTGCCTGCGCAGGATTTTGCCAACTGGGAAATTCCATTCAGGGATTCCGTTGGAAACATGTATAACACATGGAACCCATATGAAAGAAATCACTGGGGATACATGACCACATTCTTCTTTGCCCCGGAATCCTATTATGGTACCGACGGCACCATAACACAAGGTGAATGGAATGGAACAGATGGTCGAGCTGTGGGAGAATTCAAGGATATGGTCAAAGCGTTTCACAAAGAGGATATAGCTGTCATCATGGATGTGGTTTATAACCATGTTTCCAACTACGATTATCATCCTTTCAAGTACATTGACCGGGATGCCTATTTCCGGTTGGATGAATCGGGTGAGTATGTGTCACTCTCCGGTTGTGGGAATGACTGTCAGACCGAGCATCCAGCCATGAGGGATCTTATTCTTGAAAGTCTGAAATACTGGATGGTGGAATACCATATCGATGGATTTCGATTTGATCTGGGTTACCTTATTGACAAAAAAACACGCGATATAATTATCAAGGAGTTGAGGGAAATCAACCCCAATGTCATTATTCTTGCTGAACCATGGGGCGGCGGGTATGATCCCAGTGGTTTTTCTGATCAGGGATGGGCTTCATTCAATGATCACATACGAAATGGAGTCAAAGGTAGTAATCCGCGGGATGGCCATGGGTTTATCTTTGGAAAATGGCAGGGGGAGTTTGACCAATCATCTTTGCAAAGATTTGCCATGGGCTCACCAAGAATATTCGGTGGTCAATATGTGGATGTAGCACACAGTGTGAATTATCTTGAATCTCATGATGACAACACCTTTGGGGATTTTATCCGAATTGGTTCCGGGACGGTAGACCCTGATGCTAGTATTGAAGATAGGAATGCAAATGCCCGTGTGTATGGCAAACAATTGGCAATGAATAAACTGGGAGCACTTTTTCTTTTTACAAGTCAGGGAATTTCATTTATGCATCAGGGACAGGAGTGGGCCCGTAGCAAAGTGGTTGCAGATACAGATCTTCCGGAGACACATCCCGGACACATTGACCATAATTCCTACAACAAGGATGATGAAACGAACTGGTTAAACTGGGATGAGCATGATTTGAATGAGGATCTTGTGGATTACTACAAGGGATTGATCCTTCTCAGAAAATCCAATCCAGAATTCCGTCACTCATCACCCGATGATTTCACATTTTTCGATGTGAATTCAGCCGTAACACTGGCTTATTCCATCCAGGACAAGTTTATTGTAGTCATGAATGGTGAATCCGAAGATCCATTCTTGCTTAACTTGCCTGATGGAGATTGGGAAATCATTGTGGATACCCACCATGCGAATATTGTCACACCAAAGATAGTTACCGACAGTTTATCGATACCGCCAACAAGCGGAATTGTTTTAAAGCGACTTAAATAAAAAAAGGGGCTCAAATGAGCCCCTTTTCCATAGGTTTATCAGCTTAAGCTTAGAAGCTGTGGCCGTTATCCCATCCGTATTTTGCTCCAACAAGTGTCAGTGTGTAATCTGATCCGTTGTTTCCATTGCAGGTATAACGAAGCTTCACGTCACCATTCGTGTCACCGCTGTATACAAAATCAATGCGGTTTCCAGTAGCACCTGATGCTGCCCAATCATCTGGAATCTGATCCAATAGATCTGTCAACACAACTTCACTACCTTTTGGATAGGCTTTGTAACCTTCATCTACTATATTCTCTGCTGCACTCATCTCAAGTGCGGATTTCAGGTTACCGACAAATGCTTCTACGTTTGCTTTATGGGCATCCGTTGTGAAATCAAAGAATCGTGGAACAACTACTGCTGCCAGGATACCTAAGATCACGATGACCATAATTAATTCAATAAGGGTAAAACCTTTCTGGTTTCTCATGTCTAACTCCTCGTGTTTTGTATTGTTTTTCATATTGAAATTCTTCGCACTATACTCTACAAACTGCGTGCCAAAATCTCTTCACCGTCGTGAAAAATGCGTTGTGTTACAGATTAGATTTCAAATTTTTACATTATTGATTCTACAGTGTATCTAAACAATACAACGTAAGTGGGTGTAACAATCAATGGAGATCCCCGGGTAAACTCGGGCATACATGACCCGCTTGCGTAGCCGAAGCCACTGCTGCATGATGTAGGTCCGTCTTCGCCAAATGCTCCGCCGTGATCATCCGCCAATAGTGAAGGGATCCATCCCGCCATGGCGGATGATTTTGATCTGTCATTAAAATAAAAAAGGGATTCGTTTGAATCCCTTTTTATTTGTATAGTTTCGTGATGGCTAAAACGTATGGCCGTCTGACCACCCATATTTATCCCCAATAAGAGTTAGTGTGTAGCTTTCGCCACTTCCACCGGCACAATTGTAACGGATTACCACGTCTCCCGTACCATCACCTGTATAAATGAAATCTATGTCATCGCCATTTGGATTGCCGGTCGACCATTCATTAGGTATCTGATCCAGTAAATCATCGATGACCAATTCACTTCCTTTTGGAAATGCCCGGTATCCACTTTCAAGGATGTTCCTGGCAGCATTGATTTCCAAACCCGATTTCAGGTTTCCAACAAATGTTTCCAGGCTGGCTTTGTGGGCATCTTCTGTGAAATCAAAGAACCGTGGCACAATAATGGCGGCCAGAATTCCAAGTATCACGATAACCATTATTAATTCAATAAGGGTAAAACCTTTTTGATTTCTCATATTCATCTCCTTTTATTTCTCGCTGGTCAGAAAATGTATTTTTTGTTAATGGATTTTAACTCAACTAATACCCGGCTTTTTAAAACCGGTGTTCTGCTTCCCAGCCATAGGCCGGGTTCATAAGTGTTAATGTATATCTTCGAACCCCATCACAATTGTAACGCAATCGTACGCCTTCGGGATAGCTGACCTGATCACCCACGTAAATCATGTCAACATTATCACTGTTTACAGCAGCGAGAACCCAGTCCTTCGGTGGCTTGTCAAAAAAAGTGGAATAATCAGTAACCGTCCCTGCAGCAGGGTATCGTTTTTCACCAATAGCAAGGATCTGTTCGCTGGCATAGTTTTCCAGTGTGGTTTTTAAATTGGCTACAAATGTGATAATGGTGGCTTTGTGGGCATCCGCTGTGAAATTCGTAAAGCGGGGAACCATCACTGAAGCCAGGATACCAAGTATGATAATAACCATAATGATTTCGAAAAGGGTAAATCCCTTCTCGGATCCTGATTGCATAGGGCTAAATGTATTATCCTTCATTACTTATACCGGGACAAGTTACACGCCAATAGATAAAATTAGTAGAAAAAGAGGGCATGGAATCATGCCCTCTTTTATTGTAATGACTTGTTTGGTCGGTTTTATTTCAATAGGACCATTTTTTTCATAACGCTTATTTCCCCTGTCTTCAGTTGGTACATATACATTCCTGAAGGCATTTGAACCCCCAGATTGTTTTTCCCATTCCACTTTGTCTTGTGCTGTCCAGAAGTCAATGGTTCTGAAACAAGCGTCTGTACATGTCTTCCCTGAATATCAAAAATTGTGCATTCAACAAACCCATCATTGGGAATTGAAAATGAAATGGTCGTCACCGGATTAAATGGGTTTGGGTAATTCTGATGAAGCGCAAAGGTGTGAGGAATGGTCTCATCATACCCAGTATTTAATAATCCAGGTTCTGCCGGTTCTATCCATTGATCCGTGTAAATACGAAATTCGCCGGGACCCAACTCAATTCCATCCGTCTCGTTCACAACGTTCAGGCTGTCGCCATTGAAATAATCATACCACATGCCAGTATGGTGGAAACTTGGACTAATGCTGAGGGAATTAATACTAAAATTTCCAATAACAACCACATCCATGGATTCATTACTTAACTTGATTCGTTTTCGTCCTGTACTGCTGTTTAACCACATGTCTACATCCGTATCCGCATCTGTGAATACACTGTGATCGCTTCTCAATTTCAGTAATGCTTTCCATGTATTATAAAGTCTGGCACGGTTGGGGTTATTCATATACTCCCATCTTGGAGGTTTTTCTCCCAGCCGTCCACCATAATTCTCATCATCAATGGATACATCGTACCCCCGTTCACCAAACTGCCATAACATCTTTGGACCCGGATACGTAAAGAAAAATGCTCCCGCCAGTTTCATCCGTTGCAGGGATGTATTCAATTCCCTGATGTCATAGCTGTCATTGTGATTTCCATAAGCCTGATTTTTAAAATTCAAACGTTCCTCATCATGGCTTTCCATATAGGTCACAAGGTTGGGTTCAGACCACCCTCGATTGCCAAAGTAACCCCAACCAAAATCAGAACCATTCAACCATCCCATGGTGGCTTCATTATAATTATAATTTACATTTCCCCAGAGCATCATACCCTGGTTTGCCAGCACTATTTCTTCAGAATTATCAGCAAGATGCTCCAGTATTACATATGCATCAGGGTTGACTGTCCAGATTTCATTGGCGATTCTAACCAGGTTATTAATCCGTTGCTGGTCATAGTCACTTCCCCAGCTATTTGGGGGATAAATGGTGTTCGAGAAACCCTTTGTAAAATCAAACCGGAAACCATCCACTTTGAATTCTTGAGTCCAATACCTGTTTACGCGTTTTACAAATGCTTCTGTATGGGGGCTTTCATGGTTGAAATCATTTCCCCACTGGGCATCGGGATTCTGGAAATTGTGTGTCTCATTGTACCATGGATTGTTGTATGCCGGCCTGTTTTGGGCGCTGTTCCAGTATAGCCTTACTAATGGTGACTGACTATACGAGTGGTTTAGTACCATATCAATTATTACAGCAATCCCCATGGAGTGACAAGTATCAATGAATGTTTTCAGATCGTTTTTTGGTCCATAATACTTGTCAGGGGCAAAATAAAAGGATGTATTATACCCCCAGCTTGCATTCCACTCGAACTCATTGATGGGCATGAGCTCAATCGCATTGATCCCCAGGCGCTTGAGATAGTCCAGTGTATCCGTCAGGGTCTGGTAATCATGTTGTTCAACAAAATCCCGAATCAGCATTTCATAGATCACCAACTCATGCTGTGGCGGAGCCTGGAATGTGTCTGAATAAACCCAGTTAAAAGGGGATTGTACCGTTTGAAATACTGAAACAGGGTGGTCTGTTTTATTATATGGATACGGCTTTAGATTGGGATAGATTGATTCTGGAATCCAGGGGTCATTCCATCCATCCAATACCAAATCTGTGTATGGATCTGCTATTCGAATATTCCCATCAACCAGATACTGAAATGCCTGTTCAATTCCCGTGGATACATTTTCCAGTGTGATCCACCAGATGGTACTGTCCGGTTGTGGTTCGTATTTCTTCATGAAATAGGTTGTGTCCACCATCCAATCGTTAAAGTCACCCAGCACATAAACAAAATCCTTGAAGGGCGCAAATAATTTGAGAGTAACGGTGGTTGGACCATCGTATTGAATCCCAGGAGTCAGATTTCCTGGTGGTGTACCCATGTCTACTTCAGGATTCACCATAACATTTATTTTTGATGAATCAATCATCCCTGCTGTATCAATAGCAACAGCAGTGAATCGATGCATTCCTCGGCTCTCAAACACGTAGGTAAATAACAACGTATCATCGAAAGTAGAAACCAATTCATTGTTGCCAAGCAGAAGGGTTAGTTCTTCCAGTTCCGTGTCAACCGTGGCAGCGGTAATCATAAGTTCTGTGCTATCCCCAAAATCAGCAAATACAGGCGATCTTCCAGGCAAGCCAAATGGGACCGATTGATTTGGTGTAATAAACTCTGCTGATATACCGCTGGAGTAAAGATCCATGAAAATGTCACTTCCTCCTACATCCCTACCTGTGACAGATCCATCGGCATTTCTGAATACAAACGCCAGTTGAAGAATCTCCTCGGATTGGGGACACCCATAATACTCATGAGGATACCCAATGACGAGTTTATACAGATCGTTCCCCAGGGATTCCAGCTCGTAGTCCGGGTCTGCTGTTCCCCATTGTGAGTCCACATATCGCCAATCAGATGGATGAGTGCTGTTCTCAGTAATTACTCCTGTATGGGCATATACAGCACCGGAATATCCCGCCAGTCCGCCATCTCCAAGTGTGGCATCAAAAAAGACTGTAATGGAATCCCATTCTGAAGGGAACCCGGGTTCTGAATATACGGGCGATTGTGAATAGACCATCCCTGCAATAGCACACAGGAACAGCAGCCGTCTCAGTTTCATGTTAATCCTCTACATTTACTTCCGTTGATAAGTGACGGAACCAATTCAGGTATAAACCTATAGATAAAACCACAAGTATGGCAAAGAGGACCATCACATTCCCCCATGTCTTGAACACAAGACTCATCATAAATAAGAAAAATACAACCTGCCAGGGAACCGCCATGAGTGTGGACAGAATATCCCTGCGATTCTCTTGATCAATTCCCTCCTGTTTATCGGGTGATAACCTGTTCTTAAACTGGCTCCAGGTTCCAAAGGGACGTGTGACTTTATAAAAATTGAACAGTGTCTCATCGTCGGTAGGCTTGGTAAGCAGGGTTCCCAGGATAGTTCCAATAAGAGATGCGGAGCTGGACACCATAAACATGGTGTATTCGGTCACACCTTCTGGAGCAATGGCCTTGAAAATGATGGCCACGATCATACCGGACAGAGTTCCAGCCGCAAACCCATAACCATTCATGCGGGACCAATACCAGCGCAACAGCATTGGGATCAACAGGCCTGAGCCTATGCTCATGGTAATCCAACCCCAGACTTCATTGATGTTTTTAAACAGAAGCATTAGTCCAAGACCAAACACAACAATCAGCAAAGAAGCAAGGTAGCTCTGGAGCATCAGTTGTTTCTTCGTGGCGCTTTTATTGATGTAAAGCTGATAGATGTCTTTCACCCAGTATGCCGCGCCCGCATTAACGGTGGAGTCGAATGTGGACATCCCTGCAGCCATAAGTCCGGCAATGAGAAATCCTTTCATTCCAACGGGAATGGTGTCAATGACAGCCGGTAACACCAGTTCAGGATCCTGAATACCTGTCCCAAGTGATACACCTATAACAGCGATGGAACCAATAAAAATCCATCTGAAGGAAAGCAGTGTTGTCCAGAAAATAGACAGCAATCCAGCTTCCCTGTCATTTTTCACAGCGAAATACCGTTGTAGCATATAATTCCCTGTTCCACCTGCACCTTCCAGAATCACCTTAAAGAGGTAAAAGGATATGGCAATACCAAAGAGGTTATAAATCCGATACTGTGATGCATTGTCTATATCCAGTGTAAAAGATGGGATGACGCTGGACCAATCCTTAAATGATGTGGTAAAGCTCTGGAAGGACCCATCAAACATGGGTAAGGATATAGCAAAATGCTCCGGCAGTGTTATGGCCCAGGCTTTTACTGCCATGAACATGATGGCTGAGAAAATAAGCACGCCCTGGAAGACATCCGTCCACACAACACCGTATAGCCCCGACGCCACTGTATAGATCATGGCGATGGAAATGAGGATAATAGCCGCCCAGAATTCGGATGGAAGACCCAGATAATTTTGAATTCCAAGGAATTCATCCAGGAATTTTCCACCTCCCAGAGCAAAGTAGGTTACCATGGCAATGGTCATAACGATGGAGCTGATGGCACTGATCAGTCGAGCGGTCCGTCCCTGTTGTCCATTCCCGAACCGTAGTTCCATCCACTCTGCCAGTGTCATGACTTTCGATCGTGCGTTCCATTTCCCCATATAGATCATAAGGAACGCCATGATAAGTGTAACGCCGCCACGGATCTCAATATAGAATCCTTTTGCACCCAGTGCATAAATCAACGCGGCAATAATCATGGTTCCACTGATATCAAGATTAGATGACATGCCTGATGCACCCAATGCCCACCAAGGCAAACTCCTGTTCCCGAGAAAATAGGAATCAATTCCTTCTGATGCTTTTCGCTGTAGATACAACCCTACAATAACAATAGCAGTTAGATAAACGCCTACAATCGTGTAATCAATCGCTGACATATAACCTCCTTAATGGTTATAAAATGGTATTGTCCGGTATGACCGTTCCTTTTGGTATGACAATTATCCCATCACGGATAACATAGAAATCGCCTGTTTCTTCCTGGATACCCTTTTGGTTTTCCAGAACAACATTTTCTCCCATCCGAACATTTTTATCAAGAATAACATTTTTGAGTCTGGACCCTTTTCCCACACCAAGTGGTGGGAGGTTTTTGACCGGTCGCTCATGCTCATAATAATCTGCGCCCATGTGATAGACATTTTCCATATCTACATGACTGGCCACCACACTTCTAATCCCAAGTATACATCTGGTAAGTTTTGAAAATCCAACTTTACATCCATCATTGATGAACGTGGATTTAATCTGGGCATCCCCAATCCGGCTCCCGGGCAAAAACCTCGGTCGGGTAAAGACACGATCCTTGGGATCATAAAAGGTAAATACAGGTTCTAATTCCGTCAGATTCAAATTGGCATTAAAGAAGGATTTTATGGTTCCAATATCTTCCCAGTATCCATTAAAAATATGGGCGACGGTTTTAAATTTTTCTATGGAAGCTGGAAGAATGTTCTTTCCAAAATCATTCCCCTCAAATGTTAAAGCCGTGTCCAGAGCCTCCTTGGAGAAAATGTAGATTCCCATGGAAATAAGGGCCTGCCCATCATTGTGCCATTTCTGACCCTCTGGACTATTGAGGTAATCCAGGCTGGGTTTCTCAGTGAATTCCGTAATGATGTTATTTTCATCAACGGCCATAAGACCAAAAGCTTCCGCTTCTTCTACGGGAATGGTTTTCGCAGCAATGGCAATGTCTGCTTCGGCATCCAGGGCAGATTGAAGGAAATCCCTGTAATCCATTTTGTAGAGATGGTCTCCCGCCAGAATGACGAAGTGAGTAACATCCTTTTGCTTCAGGCTTGACCAGTAGGACCGAACTGCATCTGCTGTACCCTGGAACCAGTCAGCATTGTCCATGGTCTGCTGAGCTGCAAGGAGTGAAACACTCCCCCTGGAAAAATTATCAAAATTGTAGGTCCTGAATATGTGCCTGTGCAATGATGCCGTATTGAATTGGGTCAATATTTGAATATTCCGAATACCAGAATTGATACAATTGCTCATGGGAATATCGATTAACCGAAATTTTCCACCGATCTGTACAGCTGGTTTAGCACGCACACTCGTGAGAGGGGTAAGCCGAGTACCCTGTCCCCCTCCAAGAATAATGGCGTTCATAGTTGTATCCTGTATTGTCATCCCTGCCCCCTTTTAATAATTGTATCATACAAATTTCTGTATTTCTTTGCAGAATTGTCCCACGAAAAGCGCTGCTTCATGGCATTCTGGATAATCACTGACCACTCATGAGGTGACCTATACGTCTTTACTGCATCCTCCATGGCCGCCTTTAATCCTGCTGCTGTATATGCATCAAACACAAAGCCATGGCCATTCACTCCATCCCAGGGGATGACCGTATCTGCCAGTCCACCGGTTTTTCTAACAATAGGAATCGTGCCATATCGCAGGCTGTATATCTGGTTCAATCCACAGGGTTCGTATTCCGACGGCATGAGAAAGAAATCTGCCCCAGCCTCAATGTGGTGAGCAAGGGGCTCATTGTATTCCTGTGCGTATGCCACATGATCGTTGTGGCGATTTGCCATGGCTGTGATTTCTTTCATGATACGGCTATCACCCGTCCCAAGAAATACAAACTGACATCCACTGGATATAAACGACTCCATTACAGCCAGGATATGATCAAATCCTTTGCTTTCTACCTGTCGGGAAATGGACCCGAAAAATGGAGCATCCTGTTTGACGGGCAGCCCAAGAATTTTCTGAAGATTTTCCTTGTTGGCCTGTTTTTTCTGAACGCTGGTTTTATCATAGTTCTCGATGATAAAAGAGTCATTTTCCGGGTTCCAGTACTGGTAGTCCGCACCATTCAGAATGCCCGTGAATTGATCCTGAATCAACTCTATGGTAGCATGAAGCCCGTATGATAGTTCGGGAATAGTAACCAACTCATCCCGATACGTTTCACTTACCGTATTCACTGCTGTAGAATATGTCAGTCCAATCTGGAGTGCATTCAGGGGGGTTTTCTGTCGAGCAAGAGCCTGTTGATCTACTGTGTCCAGCAGTGAAATATCCTCTTTCGAAAACTGTCCCTGATACATGGAATTGTGAACGGTAAGGAGCGTGGGTATGGATAGACCTCTATTCTCTACCATCCAGGGAATGAGGGCTGTATGGTGGTCATTCACATGAATGATCTCCGGTTCTACCAGTCCAATTTCGATGGCCAGCAGAATGGCTTTCTGGAAAAAGAAAAATCGCGCGTTATTATCGGGATACCCCTCTCCATCTGACGTGGTGTATATCCCTGCCCTTGAATAAAAAAAATCATTTGAAACAAAGATATACCGGACATTGTCCTTCTCCAAGAGATAGAATGATACAGGGTAGGCTTCGTCCGCAAGCATGATGTTATGCGAAGATTCGGGACTAAAGAGGGAATACTCTTGCCTTGGTACAGATGCATAGAGCGGTGTTAATACAGTAATATTACAGGAATGATTGCCAAGGACAACCGGTAGAACACCAGCCACATCTGCCAATCCTCCGGTTTTTGAAAACGGCATAACCTCCGCAGATGCAAACAGGATATTCAGTGGTGTTTTCATTTATAGAATTTAGTCCTTTTTCTCCTCATGGAGGCTTTCCAATAACAATGAAAATTCATGAAGATTGAATTTTGCTGAGAGCAATAATTCGTGTATTTGATCCAAATGTGTGATACCCATTGCATAGGCATTGGACAGAAATTTTTCGAATGATTCCTGATCAATATAAATAGCGCCTTCCCATTCGTTGCATCCAATGAACTGACAAAAATCCCTGTCATTTAATTTCTTATAGATCCAATCTTGAATGGCCAATCCTGATGTCCTTAACTCGCCAAGAAGCATAATGGATGGACTATGTACATGCATCCTGGTTTGGATATACATATCAAGGAGTGCTTCCTCCTCCCACTCCTTCCAAACTGTTTCACCGAGGGATTGGACAAGACCGGTCAGGTGGGATAACGTTTCTGTTGAAGCATGATACCAGGTCGGGAGTGTCTTATTTCTGGCCCTCGTTTTCATCTCGCTGTTAAACTGAAGCAGTTTTTCCCTTACGTGTTTCACTGCGGGGATGGAAATAGTCAGTTGATCATGTGTTTTCAGCAATTGTATTACATTATCAAGGTCTGAGGATATCTGTTTCTCTTTGAATCCCGTAAGTGATTCAATCAAGGCTGAAAAAGAATGATGCACCATGCGAAACGGAATCAAAGCCAGTTCTCGTGATACGCCTGGAACACCGTGGCCATTTGATTCATGGTACAGGGTTTCAAGATCACTGGAAGCTGTCCAGATATCAAATTCCAGAAACACCTGTGTTCCATATCCCTGCAAATGTGTACCAAACCCATGATCCATAAGATCGCTAATGCGGTGGATATACTCCAAATCGCTCTTACATTCTTTCAACACTAGAAAGTCATCCCTGCGCTGATCAAGCTGAAGAGCATCTGCAATGGATTGAACCGATAATTCACCGGTAGATTTCTCTTTATAGGGGACTGAAAAACGAAGGGAACCTGTAGTGGATTCGTATGAGTTATTCACCAGGATCAGGGCTTTCTCATTCCCATGCCTGTTTGAATAGGCAAACACATTTTCATTTACCTCACCGTGTTCCGAATGAAAATCGTACATGCGAAAATGACTGGATTCTGCGAACAGGTATCGTTTTTTTATGAGAGGAAATATTTCGTGTTTATGCCGCTCAATCAAGTCCATATCAGGATGTTCATCCCAATAGGATTTCACATACTCCATCCCATACTTTTCATGGAATCCTTCCGTCTGGCCATGGCCCCACATAGGTAATCCGGGCATGGTAACAAGCAGGGTTGCCACACCGAAATATTTATCCCCATTCCCAAACTGGATAATGGCTGGCTCTTCATCGGGATTGTTCATGAAATTCACAAATCGCTTGAGAATTTCAGGATCAAATTCCAGGGTGCGTTTTATGGATAACCTGTATTGATCGTTCTCTTCCATTTTAAGCATATTCATGAAGGCACTGTTGTACACCCGGTGCATCCCCAGTGTCCTTACGAAATACCCTTCCATTAACCAGAATGCTTCGGCGAGTAATAGCGTATCCGGTACTTCCACTGCCACACGATCCACCACTTCTCTCCAGAATTCTTCTCCCATTATGGAATCAAATTCTTCCTTTGTCATACCAAAGTCTGCTCGGGATGCAACATCGCTCCCTGTGCCGGGGATTGGAAACCAGAGACGTTGAAAATGCTTCTTCGCCAGCGTCATGGCGGCATCAAACCTGATGATGGGAAACTGCCTTGCAACATGGAGGATGGTTTGTATCACCGCTTCTCGTGTTTCTGGATGCAAATAGTTTAATTGAGCTGTATCATTCCACGGCATGGATGTCCCATCGTTGCCATGATAGATATACCGCTCGTCCCCGGTATGATGGTCCACGCGTTTAAATACAACGGCTGCATCGCTTTGACTGAAGTAGTGATCCTCAAGGTATATACCAACCCTATCATTACCCGACAGACTTTGCCCAGAAAATGAATACGCCGGATAGGGAGCATCATGGCGTGAAACAAACCAGTCTGGATGATCCATCATCCAGTCAGAATCAATGGATGTGTGATTTGGGACCATGTCACTGGCAAGCCTGATGCCCCTTGTCATGCATCTGTACCGCAATGTTTCCGTTGCCTCTTCCCCGCCCAGCATATCAGCAATATGATACCGCTTTACCGAATAGGCAGATGATTCTGCTTCCGGATTCCCGCACCAGTGCTTAATGGTTTTAGACGCAGGGCTTCTCTCCCAGAGCCCAATAAGCCAGAGCGCATTAAACCCGTATGATGCCAACAAATCCAATTCTTCTTCAGGAATCTGATCCAGACGATGGATGTCTCGATCATATTTCCTGGATAGCTGATCCAGCCAGACCAGACTATTCTTTGCCACCATCACCACGCCGGGCATCCACTCCTGATCCGGACTGTATCGCTCACCTGCTTCCGTCCAGTGACCGGAATAATCCAGGGTTTGTGGCCGACCGGGACCCTGGAACCGCGCCTTATGTTCTTCGGAATAGTAGTCAATCCCTTTTAACAGTCGTCTGGCCCATTTCCCCAACCATGGCTGCCATTCTCTCAAGACATATTCTGCCTGTTTATCTAGAGAGTCGGGGTAAAGTTCAGCAGGTTTTTGTAAAAAAGTGAGAATGGAATCTGAGGAAGAAAATGCATCGGGTAATTTGGAAAAGGCTCGATCAAAGGCTGCTGCTTGGTTCTTTGAACCATACTCCATGCTCATGTAGGTAATAAGATCTGCAAATGATTCATTCTTTCCAGCCTGATTTTCAGCAACGGATTCCCTGGAAAGCTCGGTTGACAATTTTTTACCTGTGATGTCGCTTAGATCCAGATTGTTTTCTTTCTCGTAGTGTTCCAAAACAGCACGGGTGGCCCCCATGAGGGCATTGGCAAGATACAATTCTGATGCAGCCGGGGGTGCATTTTCACCAAGATCTGATTCAAGTGCATACACCCACTCCAACGCATGACGTAATGATGGGAACGGATCCAGTAATTCTTTTTTGGACTCTTCCGGCAGGTATTTCTGAAGTGTTTTTTTTATGATCATTGGATATAAAAGGATGCCATCCTTTTACAGAATGGCATCGATGTGGTTACATATTTGGGTGTTCATGTTATGTTAGTAGTACTGTTTCTGATAATCCCGGATCATACGCTGAGCCGTGAATTGCACTCCTGTTTTAATGGACTCTCTCATGAGGTTTGCCCATTTCGCCTGATTATCATAATAGGTTGGAAGCACTTCATTTTCCAGTACCTGGTATAAATCTTCTGCATCTCTTTCATCGTTCGGTTCGTCCGGGCTTCCAATTGCCCACCCATTTTCTCCATGGCGGCATCCTTCTGCCCACCAGCCATCCAGAATAGACAGGTTGGGAATTCCATTTAAGGCGGCTTTCATTCCACTGGTACCGGATGCTTCGTTGGGACGTAATGGTGTATTCAGCCACACATCCACACCTGATGTAATGAGTCTACCAAGCCACATATTGTAGTTTTCCAGAAATGTTATTTTCACTTTTCCAAACAAACTGTTCGCATTTTGTACAATTTCACGAATGATGCTTTTTCCAAGATCATCATTCGGGTGAGCCTTTCCGCTGAACACAATCTGCAGCTGACCCTGTCCCAACCTTATCAACCTGTTCGGATCCCTGAAAATTAGTCGAGCGCGTTTGTATGAAGCCGCTCTCCTGGCAAATCCAATGGTAAGTGTATCCAGAGATAACGCTTTCTGAGTCTGTGAGTTGGCATAACCAAGAAGATAGTTTTTCAGGGAATTATGAACAGAAATCATGTCATCGTCCGTTAACGCATCCACCTGTAAGAGCCGCTCGCCATTTTCACGCCATCCGGGCAAACGCTGGTCAAACAATTCACGCCAGGTTTTGCCAACCCAGTACGGATGATATACACCATTTGTTACATGGCCAATATTGAAATCAGGAAATTGATCCTGTGCCACATCGCCATGCAATGCAGAGACACCATTGGAACTTCTGCTGAAGTAAAGACCCATTTCTGTCATGTGGTATCGGCTGTTTTTTACCAGTGTGGGCAATTCAAGATCTGCCGGGAGAAGTCCATGCAGTAATTTTTCGCATCGTTCCCTTGCGAAGTGATCATGTCCCGCCTCAACGGGAGTATGTGTGGTGAAATGACAATGCTTTTGAACCGTTTCCCTGTCACCAAACTTCTCCAATAACTCAAGCGTAAGAAAGGAACAGTGTCCTTCATTCATATGATATGTTTTAATATTGGAGTATCCCAGGGATTCCAGTAATCGAATACCCCCAAATCCAAGGATTGCTTCCTGAAGAATCCGATGATCTTTATCTCCGGAGTACAATCTCAGGGTAATGAGTTTGTCATCCTCAAAATTCTCTTCTAAATCTGTATCCAGGAAATAGATGGGTATTTCATGACCGTTCAGTCCCTTGTAATTATACTGATAAGCCTGAATCCATACATCACGACTTCTGAGAGGAAGTGTGAATTTCCCCGGCAGCTGTTTCAGAAGTGGTTCTGGATCAAATCGTGGATAGGTTTCGGTTTGTTTTCCTTCTTCATCCAATCGCTGTTTGAAGTATCCCTCTTTATACATAAGGGTAACGGCGCACATGGGCAGACTTTCATCTGCCGCTGCCTTGATATGATCTCCGGCTAATACACCTAATCCACCACTGTATGTTGGAAGGTTGGATGAGATACCAATTTCTGCACTGAAATATGCAATATGTGTCTTCTTTAAATCTTTTCCCATGGTTCTACCTTAATAATAATAGTCATCGTCTTTGAATCATTCGGCGGAATAGTTATATCCCAGTAGGGTGTAACAACGGAGCTTTGATATACCTTTTCAAATCCGGACTCACTCATGGAAACGGTGAATACCGGATATCTCCAAACGCTGGTTTTTTCAGGAAAATGCGTGGTGATCTCGAATTGGTCCCACTCATTAACAATACCCACAGATTGGATACCCTGGTCATGGGCCGCAGCATCACAATAGGCGTAGGCTTCTTTTTTGCCATCCACAAGGTAATACCGATCATCGCTGTGTCCACCCAGCAGGGTGAAGTTCAGTTCGCACCCATAGATACCCGTTATGGTGTCGGAATCCGTATTGGTAAGTGTTACATCTACATGGATTCCCTGCTCTGTCAATTGAATTTGTTTTTTTAATCCCAGGGATTGCCCAAAGGCTGTTCCGGAAGCAGACAGTAGAATATCGTTGCCGTTTTGTCCTTCGAAATATCTGGAGTGAAAATCTCCTTTTTCAGGAATGGATTTTCGCATATCGTCCAGTGTGGTGCTTGAATCCACAAAGTGATCAATAAGAAGACCCCTTGGCATTTCATCCACATGCAGGAAATTCTCTAATCCAGTTTCCTTTGCCAGGACAATATCATGTATAGACCCATCCGTGGAAGCTTCCGTCCGTGCCTGTTTTACCCGGGAATGATAACTTTCTGCGTACCGCTTCATGGTGTTTGCTAGATTGAAGTGTGCCGGAAGGAAATCCAGCTCCCGGATCTGTGCCCCCCGTTCTGATACCATAACTTTCAGGGTTGGGCTCTGGAGGGTGAATTCATTTCCGCCATCCAGATCGATATCCTGAAATGAACCAATCTGTGGGGAAGTAAGAGAATCCAATGCTGTCTCAGCTCTTAGTAAATGATAGAAAATTGCATGGCGAAGATGTGGCAGGTACAGGCCGCCAAACACACCGTGCCAGTATGCACAATTGCATTGGGCTTTCCACAAATCGTCGCGTATTGCGGTTAGTTTATCATTGGATATTCCACCGGATGCTTCAACAACATTCAATCTGTCTGATACCTGCACCATGCGTTTTTGCATCCAGTTGGATTCATCATAAAGTGATTGAAAATTTCTCCATGTGCCCCCTCGAAGGAATGGACGAAGTTTCTCAATATCTCCGTCTTTTTCTACAGAATGAATCAGGTTGGAGAATCGTTCACCTTTTTCTGCCGGGAGGGTCCACTCGCTCATTTCAAAATAGCTTACCGTGGGCAAATAAACTCGGCCGCGGGGTTTTTGGCTGTGGAAATAATCCTTAAATGTTGTTGTTTTTAACCAATCCTGGTTTTCTGACAGTGCTGTGAAAAATCGCTCCAACCATCGATCCTTCGTGAAACAGCGTTCGTAAGTTCCGGGCCAGATACCAAATTTTTCACCATCATCCGCCATGACAATCACATTGGATCCATCTTCGGTCCTCATGGTTCGCAGGTATTCGATGGTTTCTTCCGGCTCCTTGAACGGCATCATGTATCTCAATTGCTGGCTGATGGGAAAAACCCCCACCGGAAAACCCTGTTCC
Source organism: uncultured bacterium (assembly GCA_964344305.1). Lineage (GTDB taxonomy): Bacteria > Fidelibacterota > Marinisomatia > Marinisomatales > JABMOV01 > JABMOV01. Next base: position 20,380 of record CAYFMT010000020.1, read on the forward strand.
TCCGTCATGAAGTAGCCTGTGAGTTCATCCCTGGATTTCCCCGCAGAAAGAAAATGGAAATCATCCACCGTAATATAGCGAATATCTGATTCAGACAAACTCCTGCTTAGATGGGGTTCCCATACACGCTCCGTCAACCAGAGTCCCTGGGGATCATAGTGAAACCTGTTCTTAATGTATTGATTCATTTTCTGAATCTGTCCTCGCTTGTCCCTGTCGGGAATGATAGCCAGGACCGGTTCGTAGTACCCTGCTGAAATAACCTCCAGTTTTCCTTTCTTAACGAGCGCAGCTACTCGATCCAGGTATTCTGGATGGTGGTCTTCCAGCCAGTCCAGCAGGCATCCGCTGAAGTGGATAGAGAGTGACAGGTCTTGAAAGGTTTCGTAGACATCAATAAAAGGTTTGTAGCTTTTCTGAAACGCCTCTTCAAACACAAAATCGAAGTTACCAATAGGTTGGTGATTGTGTATTCCAAAAATAAACTGGACCGATGACACGGGATCTCCCTGTATGGTTATAAGTGGATTAGTTATCTTTCTGTGAGCCGATGGATTTCTTCTTGTGAGACATCCATGGTTTGGCTGCGTCCGTCAATATGTTCACGGTACAAGCGAATTTTATCATTTACGATTTCAGCCACGGTCCAATCGTACTGGTTTATGGTAATAATATCCCCCGGGCTGTAGGTTATATCCATCTGTTTTCTTTGTTCCAAATGTTCGTGTGATCTGTTAGTAACTCACAAATGAGTGACGATGAATTTCTAACGATAAAAAGTCGAAATCAAGTCTTGTTTATTGGCGAAAAAGCACGTGAAGGATCAACACAATTTCAGGAGAATTTTGGAAGCAAATCTATTATAGGCTTCCTTCAAAACCCAATTGGCGCCATGCCTCATACATGACAATACCCACCGAGTTAGCAAGATTCAGGCTTCTGCTCCCGGGCTGCATGGGTATTCGAATCTGTGGAAATCGTGTCCGTATCGGTTCAGGAAGTCCCCGTGTTTCAGGTCCAAACAACAGTGTGTCACCCGCTTGATAGTCAATGGATGTATAACCAACCTCTCCTTTTGTGGTAATTGAAAATACCCTTGTTGGTGAGAGGGTCATTACAAACGTATCGAAATCTGAGTGAACATGAATGGTGGCATCTGCAAGATAATCCAATCCAGCGCGTCTCAGCTGTTTCTCATCCATGGAAAACCCAAGAGGCTCGATCAGGTGTAATTCAAAACCAGTGTTGGCACACAATCGAATGATGTTTCCCGTGTTGGGTGGAATCTCGGGTTCATAGAGAGCAATGTTGAGCATAATTAAGATGATAAGTTTTAAGTATTAAGTGACATGTGTTAAGGTGTGAATGTAATAAAGTGTTAAAGTGTTAAAGTGTTAGAGTGTTAGAGTGTTAGAGTGTTAATGTGTTCAAGGGAAGAGGATAATAAATCTGTGTTCTTATCACCTGGTCCCTATTTCCTTGCCCCCGAGTTTATACGAATGATTGATTCATCATAACCTGCTGGTTTTTCATATCCCAGGAGATTGCACACGGTAGCAGCAATATGAGTCAAGCCCCCCTGTAAATCCGTTTTCACGCTGTACTCATTATTATACAGCGGGTCGTTTATAATAAATGGAACTGGATTCAGTGTATGGGAAGTTTTGGGTATTTTTTCCCCATTCTTTATTGAAAACATATCTTCTACATTTCCATGGTCGGCAGTTATAATTGCGATACCATCCAGAGCATCTATTGCCTCCAGCAGTTGGCCCACGCAGTTATCCACTGCTTCCATGGCATCTATGGCCGCTTCCATATTTCCCGTATGACCAACCATATCTCCATTGGCAAAATTGAGTCGACCAAATCGGTATTTTCCAGAATTCAGGAGATCAATTGTTTTGTCTGTAATCTCCTGTGCTTTCATTTTTGGTGCTTTGTCAAACTCAATCCGATCTGATGGAATTTCAATATATGTTTCCAGGGATTCCGATATGTAGTCAGACTTATTCCCATTCCAGAAATAGGTCACATGGCCATATTTCTGAGTTTCAGAGATAGCAAAGGATGGAACCTTTTCCTCACACAGATATTCGCTCAGTGTTTTGTCAATCATCGGCGGTGATACGAGGTATTGCTTTGGTATCTGTAAATCCCCGTCATATTGCATCATGCCACAATAAAAAACATCTGGAATCCTGACGCGGTCAAAATGCTCAAAAGTTTCCTGTTCAAACGCCTGTGATATTTCAATGGCACGATCCCCGCGGAAGTTAAAAAAGATAACCCCATCCCCGTCCTGGATGGTTCCATTAGGATTTCCCGCTTCATCCGTCACAACAAAAGGATCCAGGTATTGATCGCTTATGGTTTTATCTTCTGAATAAAATGTGGTAATGGCATCAGAAGCTGAAGGAAACAATCTCCCCTCACCCAGCACATGAGCATACCAGCCCGTCTTCACGATATTCCAATCGGCATTGTACCGATCCATGGTCACCTTCATCCTTCCGCCACCGGATGCAATTCTATAATCCACATTTTTCTCTGCATTTAATTCCCCAAGAAACACTTCCAGTTGACTGGTGTAGGTAATAGCGGACCGATCCAGAACATCCCTGCCATCTGCCAGCATGTGGACCCTCACACGTTTAATTCCTTCAGTGGCACACTGCTTGAGCATATCCAGTAGATGGTCTATGTGAGAATGAACATTTCCATCGGACAATAGACCTAAAAAGTGAACTGTATGACCATTTTTACCGATACCTGCAATCTTTTTCCAGGTATCAGATGCATACATGTTTCTGCTTTCAATGGCTTCGTTCACAAGGGTTGCCCCCTGACTGATGACACGTCCTGCTCCCAGTGCATTGTGTCCCACTTCGCTGTTCCCCATATCCCCATCAGATGGAAGACCCACAGCCGTGCCGTGAGCTTTCAGCTCCGTGTAGAGATCGGATTTGAACAATCTGTCGAGGTGGGGTGTTTTTGCTTCATGGAGGGCATTTCCTTCTGTCACATCCGTTATACCAACCCCATCCATTATAATTAGAAGGAGGGGTCCTTTTCGCCCTGAAAAATTCTCCAGTTTTTGCAGTTTCAAGCTCACGTGTGTTTCCTTTTGGGATAAAAATTGATGTGGAAATTACAGGGGCCAGGGGCTCGGGACTAGGGATTAGGAATCATGTCCCCTCGTTTCGTTGCTCCGCTACGAAACGTATTTAATTGCACTAAAGCATATTGTCCAGTATAGGATTTTCTCTAATTTTTCTTATGAAAAAGTATTATGTATATGTGATTGAGCTGGAGCGTGATGTAACCAGGCATCGGAAATTCCGGGAGAAGAATCCCAGATACATTCCAGGGAATGGGTGTGTCTATGTGGGACAATCAACGCGGAAACCCCACATTCGCTTCGAGCAGCACAAGGAAGGGTACAAAGCCAATAAATTTGCTAAGCTGTACGGAATCAAATTGAGGCCCGACCTTTATGAAAAATACAATCCCATTCCCACCCGAAAAGACGCTGAAGAACTTGAGGCCATGCTGGCAGAAGCATTGCGAAAAAAAGGAATGGGAGTCTGGTATAATTAATCCAAAGTATTGGTATGATCATTTAATTTGATATACAAATGAGAATCCCAACCCTGCAGTGGGTCCATCAAGGGGTGGAAGTATCATGGTACGTAAACGATATGGTGCATGGTAACTGTCAAAATAAGCTGCTGGTGCCCATAGAATGGTTCAACCGATGGAAACCTCTGGTCTAAAAATCCTGCACTGAGATTGAGTCGATCAGGACCCAGTCTTAAATACCCACCTGGCAAAAATGGAAAATCATCGTCCCAGTAATTGGAAACACCGGCACCGAGTCCAATTCCAAAGTACTCTGTATCAAGTTGTATAGTGCTGTTTGCAGATAACCCTATTGGTTCATCTCCCAATACAAAGATTCCAGATGCCCTGCCTCCAAATATTAACCGCGATCCCGTTGTATTGCCAGAGATGGGCACCTTGAAGCTGTATGCCGCTCCGGCATACGGTATTTTTTCCACTCCTCCACAGGTTTCTATCTGATGGTAATTCCCCGAAAATGTCATGGATTGTTTAAATCCTCTTGAATGGTCAACCGTGTCTGCATCAGCATCGCGTGATACATACTTACTGATAAGCTCATCCGGATACGTTCGATTAAAACTTCCATTGATAAAGATTACTGATTCAGGCTCACTGTTTTCTCCCTGCTGTCCAACCAGATGAGAATAGGCGGGGAATAAAATAACAAGCAGCAGGATGGTAACGGCTTCCGGTATGACGATCAGGTTGGATCGGTCTATTGCCCTTTTTAGAATATAACATCCTTCCAGCACCATCAGGATCATAACCTGGGCTGTATGAATGGGATACATGTTCCTGCCCATCAGGATCCCCAGACACACCAGAATAATGATCAATGTGGTTTCATTGGCTTTGTCATATTCCGTGTAAGATTTTTCCCCTTTCCGAATCATGTTATATGCAAAAACAAGCATAGAAATTCCCAGACACAGTAAAAGCCATTGAAACGCGGAGAAAACGCCTGCGTCCACAATGCCCAATGCGGTGTTTGCCCCGTCTCTAACGCTTTCGAGACCTACTCGTATCAGAAAGTATGCTCCTGCAAAAAGAGGCAGTAGTCCCCTGCGATATGGGGGCCGTTTTCTTCCAAGGATGTAGATGACTGCTCCCAGAGCAAGGACAGCAATGGACTCGTACAATTGTACAGGGTGTATGGCAAGGCTCATGCTGGATGGATCAATGAGTCCCTGTGTCATATGGTGCCAGTGGGGGATGGATCCCTGGGGATAGGAGATGCCGGTAAACATCTTGGTCGGGGATCCATAGCAGCAACCTGAAAAGAGACATCCCAGGCGCCCAAGTCCAAGGGAAATGGCAAATTGGATCACAAGCAGGTCTTCAAGAATAATGTGGATTCGCAGGAAATGCTTTACAAGAAGGAAAGCAATAATGGCCCCGACAATGACTATGGTAATACTTTTAACAACCAGCGCAGACATTCCAGCACCAATGGTATAAGCCAGTGTGAGAAGAATGATATGATGAAAGGAGGCGCCTCGCCTGACAGCCAGATAGATGAAAATGGCCTTTGCTATCAGGATATTCATCCAACCGAAAAAATACCAGACAGAAATATCCGTGCTAAAGATATGCACATACGGTTGATACATACCTCACCCTCTCTATCAATAATGGATTATTTTAAGAACAGAATGACATTAGTATATCGGATATCTGTATTTATTTCCATGATTAATATTTGTTCTCTATGATAATACAGCTTGACACCTGATAGCTGAGACCTGACAACTAACAACTAGCCCCTAGTCCCTATCCCCCAGCCCCTTCCTTTATTCCTCTTCCTTAAAACTTCATCCTTCATTTTCCCTTGCATCCATTCCAAATATCCTGTAATATACTTACGAGAAACTTACGAGTATATTATGAGCACGCCACTCACACCAAAACTGCAACGCTTTTTAGATTTCATTCGACGGTACACCCTCGAGAACGGACAGGCACCGTCCTATGAAGAAATCATGCATGCACTCGGATTTGCATCGCTGGGTACGGTAAACTGGTATGTCAAAACCCTCACCCACAACGGATACCTGTCCCGTGCCAAAGGCCCCAATGGCAAACGCGCCCTTACCCTGAATGAAGAGTCAGTCGCGCCGGCTCGTTTGCCATTACTGGGGCTCATTGCAGCCGGTGAACCCATTGAGGCACTGGAAAATGCAGAGTCTGTGGCTGTCCCCGGTCCATTTGCCCATCCGGATAATTATGTTCTTCGGGTTAATGGGGATTCCATGATCCAGGATTGTATTGAAGATGGGGACTATATCATTGTGCGGAAAACCGCTGATGCCACCCCCGGACAGGCAGTGGTTGCCCTCATCAATGGGGAAGCCACCCTGAAGCGATACTACCCAAAATCCAATGGGATTGAACTCCACCCGCGGAACCCTAACTATTCCGTCATTCGCGTCAATCCCGGTGATGCGTTCCACATCCAGGGTATCGTGCTCTACTCATTTCGCGAATACAATTAAGGACACGATATGAAAGCAATACACATAACACTGGATAAGAAACTGCCCCTCCATCTTTTTTCCCATGCCCTTTCCCCACAATGGAAACCATGGAAGTCTCCACAGCCGGAAAAATCTCCATTTGTCATTGAAGATGCTATTGCAGAATTCCTGAGCCGGAGGTTTCGTTCACCTCGAAGAGGACAATTATAGTTTGGACTCAACCACGAAGACACGAAGGAATAGTATATAGCTTTCCAGGAATGCGAAATATGAGGATGAGAATAAATACCCATTTGCCTGATCATATTGAGGAGACTGCAAAAGGTATTGTTGATGCTGTGTTTCGTGTTCATAAATCTGTTGGCCCGGGATTGTTGGAGAGTGTTTACGAAAAGTGCCTGATATATGAATTAGAAAAACATGGGTATTCAGTCAAGAGTCAACTGAATATTCCCTTCCTTTATGATAGCAAAAATTTAGATTTAAATCTGCGGATTGATCTTCTGGTAGAAGACTCGATCATCATTGAATTAAAAGCTGTTGAAAATCTTATACCCTTATATCACGCACAACTTATTTCATACTTGAAGCTTACAAATAAACCGTTAGGATTTCTTATCAACTGCAATGTCCCACGCATTAAAGATGGAATTCAACGGGTTATACTTTGAATTAAGCTCAACAATACTACAGCTAATACATCAACCTCGCATTCACTGACTGCATGCATGTTATTATTATTAGTGCAAAGACACTATCATGCTTATGCCACGTTTTGCCAAAATCTCTTTGCTAATTCTTCGCGCCTTCGTGGTTTTAAAACATGAACTCCATTATCCATCTACGACTACAAAATTTTGAGCTTCAGGCAGAGCGCACCATGGACTCTTCCCTGCGAACCCGGCCCGTGGCCATCATCTCTTCCCCGGGACAGGATGGCACTATCGTTTCTACTTCCACGGAAGCCCGAAGTGAAGGGCTTCTTCCAGGCATGAAAGTTTCCCTTGCGCGGAAAATGAGCCATGGTGTATTGCTCCTTCCCTACAACCGTTCCCTCTATGCACGACTCAACAGTTATATCTACTCAACTGTCTCATCCTATACACCTGTTGTAGAGCCCTCCGGCTTCGGTCAATTCTATATGGATATGACCGGGATGGATACGGTCTACTCCAGTTTCATCAATGTGGGAACGGACATTACCCGGCAAATCAATGACCAGGCATCTGTGTCCGGGTCTGTGGCTATCAGCATCAACAAACTCGTGAGTCGGATTGCCACATCCGTAGTTCCAGATCCCGTCTATGAAATCCACCGGGGACAGGAAGCAACATTCCTCTCGCCACTGGATACCCCTGTCCTCCCCACGGCTCACCAGCCCCCGGTAAAAAAAATGATCCGGTTTCTCTACCTAAACCATGTCCATCATGTGCAATCCGTCATCCGAAACCCCGATGAAGCGCGGGTGTTATTCGGCCCCCTGTCCAAACCTCTTTCCCGAGAGGCTCAGGGGCAGGATTCATCCGTCGTAAAACCCCCCACCCTGCAGGATCATATCCTGGAACAGGTGGTCCTCCCGGATGATACTAATGACGAGTCTCTTCTCCGCGCCATCGTATCCAGTCTGGCTGAACAGGTGGGATTCAAACTCCGCCAGCGCGGACAAATCTCTCGGCATGTTAAGCTGGAAATCCACTATACCGATGGATTCCAGAGTGCCCGCACCGGCGTTTTTTCTGCCAATGATGATATGACATTATCCAGGGTTTGCCATCGCCTGTTCGATCAGGCCAACTATCGTCGGAATCGTGTGAGGGCTGTCCTCATTGATGCCACGCAATTCCAGCAATATGCGGATCAGTCAAATCTGTTTATCACACCGGATGTAAAACGCATGGCATTGTCCAAGGCACTGGATCGCATTCGTAATCGGCATGGATTTTCCGGTATTCAATCGGCCACCATGCTGAATGTTCATTCCTCAACCCGGCAGGGCTCTCATGTTCGTCCATCTTAACGTCCATTCCAATTTCTCTGCCATGAAAGGATTGGCTGTCCAGCCCCAGATCCTGGATCGCGCCCGGAGTCACGGCATGCAGTACCTTGCCCTGACAGAAACCAACGGGCTCTGGGGGTTTATCCGGTTTGTCCAGCATGCCCGTGCTGCTGGCATTAAGCCCATTGCCGGTGTCAACCTCATTACACAGCACGATGAAGTGATTCTTCTTGCGGAAAACCAAATGGGGTATGAGAATATTTGTCGTGCCACTTCCCGGGTTCATGATGATGATGCACAGCCTATCACAGACATCCTTGATGGCATTACCCTTGGCGTCTTTATTCTCAGCCCCAGGGATGCCACATTGCAGCAACTGGCTCCCGTGGTACCAAATTCCCAGCTTTTTGTAGAATTGCGACCCGGTGTTGAAGAATCCCATGCCCATCGTCTATCAAAAAAACTCAACCTGGAGTTAATTGCAACCGGGGATGTGTATTTCCTTCACCCGGAGGACCAGAAAGCTCACCATGTGCTCCGGGCCATCGAACACAACACGACCCTGAGCCAGGTTCCTCCCCATGATATCAAGTCTTCTGAACACTGGTTTCGGTCTGAGAAGGACATGATCACCCTTTTCCCCAACAGCATGGATGCTCTGAATAACACCTTCTACCTCGCTGAGCGGTGCAAAACGGACTGGACCTACGTCAACACTATTTTTCCCAATCTCACCCTGAAAGAAACCAGCAAAGCCAACCGCGATCTGAAGCATCTCGTATTAAAGGGCGCAAAAGAGCGATACCCATCCATTACATCGGAAATACAGCACCGTATCAACTATGAGCTTGAGCTCATTACCCAAAAGGGATTTGCGCCCTACTTCCTCATTGTCCATGATATAGTCATGCAGACAAGAGCCACCATCGGGCGCGGCTCCGGGGCTGCATCCATTGTGAGTTACTGCCTTTACATCACCCAGGTGGATCCCATCCGCTATACCCTGCAGTTTGAGCGATTTATTCATCCCGAAAGGGAGGACATGCCGGACATCGATGTGGATTTCCCCTGGGATGAGCGGGACGATATTCTGGAATACATTTTTAATAAATATGGACATGAGAAGTCTGCCATGGTGTCCACGCAGGTGTTTTTGCGAACCCGGTCTGCCATTCGTGAAGTGGCGAAAGTATATGGTCTCTCCAACGAAGAGATTAAAAGCATCACCAAGCGTGTTGGCTATTACCAGCGGCGACGGGATCTGGTTCAGTGGATTACCACGGATCGCCGGTTTTCCAATGCCAATATGGACGATACACTCACGGACGTTATCCGGCAGAGTGAAAAAATCCTGGGGGTCTTCCGCAATCCTTCTGTCCACCCCGGTGGGGTTATCATTGTGCCTGATGAGATCCGGAAATATGTTCCGGTTCTCCGGGCGCCAAAAGGCGTTCAGATCGTAGAGTGGGAAAAAGATCAGGTAGAAGATTCAGGGCTGCTGAAAATTGATATCCTTGGGAATCGCAGCCTTGCCGTTGCCAGGGATACCATTAAGCAAATCAACCTCAATTACGGAGAGACCGCTTCCCGGAATCGGTACATGGATTACCATCAGATTCAACCAATCGGTGATTCAAAAACCATGACGCTCATGACCAGGGGAAAAACCATGGGTGTCTTTTATATTGAGAGTCCTGCCACTCGACAGCTCCTGGCAAAAGCCGGTGTGGCGGATTTTGAGCATGTGGTCATCTATTCATCCATTATTCGACCTGCTGCCAATCGGTTTACCAATCTCATGCTTGAACGCATCCATGGGAAGCGATGGAAACCCATTCACCCGGACCTGGCATTCCTGAATGAGAGTTATGGTATCATGGTGTATGAAGAACAGGTGTCTACCACGGCGAGAGTCATGGCGGGGTTCGGTTATGCAGAGGCCGAGGCGTTACGGAAAACCATGAGCCGCGACTCCATGCAGTATCTTATTCCCGGTTGGAAAAAGAAGTTTTTCCGTAAAGCCCGTCTCCGGGGATACACCGACTCCATGATCACCCGGGTCTGGGACATGATTGCTTCATTTGTTGGATATTCTTTCTGCAAACCCCACTCCGCATCTTACGCTATGCTCTCATTCACCTGTGCCTATTTAAAGGCACATTATCCTGCAGAATTCCTGGCATCCGTCATTACCAACCAGGGCGGGTTTTATTCTGCCTATGCCTATCTCAGCGAAGCCCGGCGGTTTGGGGTCACTATCCTTCCGCCGGATATTAACCGGAGTAACCGGGAGTATCGTGGCCGGAAAAACAAAATCCGCATGGGGTTTCTACATATCAAGCGCCTTCAGGACAAAACCATTGATGCCATTCTGGATGAGCAGAAAGTGGGCGATTTCACCTCCCTGGAAGACTTTTTCCTCCGTGTGGATCCCGACCTGGCAGATGCCATGGCCCTCACAAATGCAGGGTGTTTTTCTTCTCTTGAACCTGGACGATCCCACAAAGAAATTGCCTATGAGGTGGCCTATCACTGTCTCAAGCAGAGTTCATCCGAACCCATGTCAACACCGCCAGTTCACGAAGACCTCTCTCCGGGAGAGCATCATCGGCTGGAGATGGAAACCTTTGGGTTTCCCATTACCCGGCATCCTCTGGAACCCTATTTCCATCTGCTGAAAGGACGCGTGAAAAAGGCGAAGTATATTCCAAAATATGTGGGCAAAACGATTCGCCTCGCCGGGGTGTACATAACGAGGAAAGTGACCCAGACACGAAAGCGCGACCCCATGGAGTTCCTTACACTTGAAGATGAAACGGATATTTACGAGTGCGTGCTATTCCCTGAATCCTTTAATCAATATGGTGACTTGCTGAACTGGGAATCCCTCTTCCTGGTGCGGGGAAAAGTGGAGGAATCCTTTGGGGTTCACACCATTACTATTGAGAAGCTTGAAAGCCTGTCACGATTAATGGGGAAGGATATTGAAGAAATTGAGACTGGTACAATCGCGGAGGAGAGTAAACGACAGCCAGTTACCAGTTATCAGTCTCCAGTCTCCAGATTCTGTATTACGTATTGTAAAACCAATACATGGGTAACAGATTAGTTTCAGAACATAGGTAACACTG
>CAYFMT010000021.1:0-28628 GCA_964344305.1 uncultured bacterium
GTGTTACCTTTGTATTGACATTCCTGTGTTACCCATGTCTTGAAACCGTACCACATTTTGTTTCACTACTGGTATATATTATCGATCTCTACCTTCGGTCGAGTAGTTAATCTGTAGTGCAGAATTATACCATTTGTCATTGCGAGCGGCTTGACCATCGTAATGAAATGAAGATGGTAGCGAAGCAATCTCATTGACTCAGGCTGGAGATCGCGTCGTTACAATCTGCGCTACGCTACGATTGTCAGGTCACTCGCGACGACAGAACAATTTTATGCCCATTACGAAGCATTCCCATTACCTGTGTCCAAGAGAACATGTCACTACCATCTACGTTCCGGTAAACCGGACCTGCGATGGTCGAGTCGTTCATGAAGATAGACGATGCAAAAAAGCCGTTCCATCGGCGTGCTTTGAAACGGCTTTTGGTCGTGCTATCAGAAGTGATTATCAGAATCTGTAATTCAACCCCACCTGAACCTGATTCAAATTGAATTGCTCCTGCACCGTGGAAGGTGTGAAGCCATCAGAGCTTGATTGATTCCATTTCTTATTTAACAGGGACAGTTGTACATCCACCATGGAATCTGGAAAGAATCGGAGTCCCCCGCTAAGGATTCCCATACCCTTTTCACTGTCCGTCTTCCCTTCCTTTATGGTGTACCCAGCCTGGAGTGCCAGTATATCCCTGATAAGAAATAACTCTGACCCAATGTGTATATCCAGTGTGGGATTATAATTGGAACGAATAGTACTGTTTTCACTTAACAAATCCAGGTAGTCACCATCATAGATTGCATCACCAGAAAGATCAAACTGGATTTGGGACCAATCCATGTACCTAGCACTAAATGCAAAAGTGTGTTGGTTCCCTGTGATGGATAATCCCCCTGAAAACTGAAACGGCGATGTTACATCGTACGACCACTGACCTGGATCGGACTCAAGATACACTTCATACGTATCATCATCATAGAACATTGTTTCTTCATCTGTGAACATCTCTTTCACACGGTAAGTGAAGGATGGCGAAATCATGGCGCCCATGTTCAATTTTCCCAGGGAAATGAGTCCACCAAACTTCCATTGAATGCCGGTAAACTCCGTTTCCAGATATCGTTCCACATCATACCGATGATAATCCAATGGGAAAGTATTGTAATTGTCCTCAGTGTCTGTCTGCTTGAAAAGAAAATGATAGGCATCCTTGCCGGAATTAAGCGAGACAGAAGCCCCCACAAGGGTGGTGGGTGAAATGGCAATTGAAAATCCTGTTGACCACTGATCGATCCCCCCGGTTAACCGAATGGATTCAAATCGGGTGGCATCGCGATCGAACAGAAATTCATTTCCGTCTCCATCTTCAAAAACCAGGTTATTGGGCACCGTGGAAAAGCCGGAAAATTCCGTGGTTCGCTCGCTGTTCCCCGTTTTATTGTAAGAAATTCCCCATACCAGGGATCCCTGGGCAACATCCACGGCATGAACATAACCCAATCCGTTTATTTTTGTCCATTGATGACTGGCGAGAGTGGGGTTTCCAAGATAAGTTGATGTGTTTCCTAACCTTCCGTGGTCAAATTGCATGGACAATGAAGATTCCTGGATTTTTCCCAGACCTGCAGGATTCCAATATAATCCTGATATGTCATTGGCTACTGCAGTATAGGCATTCCCCAGGGATTGTGCCCGGGAGCCGAATCCAGTTTCCATCTCAAAAAGCCGTACCGCATCCTGAGCCGATTGAGCAACCAGCCATCCAGTCAATACAATTACAATAGGTAGTCTCATCATTATCTCCTCTTACTGCGTTTGCTGCTTCGATTTGATTTTGAACTGGAATCGCTATTTGATTTCTTCCTTTCAGATCGGGAGACGCTGGATGAGCGCGTTCCTTCACGGCTTGAAGAAGAAGACCTCTCCTTTCGGACACTTCCTTTGGATGATGAACTAGAGGAGGAAACAGCCCGTACAATTTTTGTAATGGTCTCTGCTGTGGAATCCCTTCGTTTCTCGATTTTCGTTACACGTGATTTTTTATCCCTGGTATTGGTTGTGCGGGTAATGGATGGCCTTTCATTTCCATTAGAGCCTGTATTGGATCTGGTTCCTGTGAAGCGAATATCACCAGATGATGAATTGCTTCCACGATCTCCTGGTTCTACTATATTTTGAGCATACCTTCGATCCCAATCACGGGGTTTTTTCGGTGGTGATGGCTCATAGGAGCCGGAACCTCCATGCCAGGACCACCAACCGCCGTGATGGTGATGATGGTGCCATGGATGCCATCCAGCCCAGTATCCATATCCATGGTGATAGGGCCTCACCCAGGGATTGTAATACGGGTGATATCCATAGGTCCAGGGTGAATAGAATGGGTCGTACCAGGAAATATCAATATAATACCCGTATGATCGGTATGGGCGTGGTGACCATGGATCCATCTGAAAATACTGATAATCATTAAACCAGTAATGATACTCGTGGACCAGAGAATAGTCCTCTGTTTCCTCCACTATTACAGAATCAGGTGCTTTCCGTTCGTGAACCACTACCACCTTTTTCTCCACAGACAGCTGAGTGTAGCATCCCTGAAGTGCAAATGTCCCAACGAGAATGATTGGCAAAAATGTGTTTGATTTCTTCATGATATTTTCCTCGACTCTGGCATCATAATTACAATGATGGTGCCAAAATGGAGTTAAAATATTATCTAGCTGTAATTGCAGTTATTGTTAAATATAAGTTGTTTCTATTGTTTCAAGTAGACCAACTAATGATTACTTAGTAGTCAATATTATGTATACAATGTTATCACTTTAGATTCAATCTTTTTATCATTTTATACAGTCCCATTCTACTTACACCAAGCAAATTGGCTGTCCTACTGATATTTCCACCGGTCTTCTCCAGGGTCTTTATAATCATGTGGTATTCAAGTTTGTTTACCGCCTCTGGGAGGGTCATGTCTTCATCAAATGCCAAATCACTTTTCACTTTTACCGTGGGTACATTCACCTGAAAGGACTGAATGACATCGCCATCCAGGAGAAGAACGGTGCGGCTCACAATATTTTCCAGCTCCCTTACATTACCGGGATAGTCATAGGCATTGAGCTGCTGGATGGCATCCGGCGATACACCCGATATCGATTCCCCTGATAACAATTGATTCTTTTCAATGAAGTGGCCAACCAATGCAGGAATATCCTCTTTTCTTTCACGAAGTGGCGGCAGGTCAATGGGCATCACATGGAGCCGGAAATACAGGTCTTCCCGAAATGTCCTATTTTGCACAGCGTTCTTCAAGTCTACATTGGTGGCAGAAATGACCCGAACATCTACTTTTCTTGTTCGCACATCTCCAACAGGCTGGATTTCACCCTCCTGAAGCACTCGAAGCAATCTTTGCTGCATACCAGGAGACATCTCTCCTACTTCGTCCAAAAATACTGTTCCACCATCAGCCACCTCAAAGAGTCCTTTATGATCCTTCACTGCATCAGTGAAAGCGCCTTTTTTGTGCCCAAACAGGGTGCTTTCCAGTAATGTATCCGGGATGGCCCCACAGTTTTGGGCTGCAAAAACATGATTCTTTCTCGGACCATTAAAATGGATGGCTTTTGCCACCAATTCTTTTCCTGTACCCGTTTCACCCTGGATAATAACCGTCACATCTGTCGGGATAACTTTCTTCATCAGATGAAAAACCGCTTCCATGGCCGGACTGTCACCCACAATGGAATCAAATGTATAGTGGGATTCTACTTCCTTCTTCAGGATGATATTTTCAGATTCCAGACGATTGTTGGCCTTTTTCAGTTCTTCAGTAAGGCGCTCATTTTCTCTTTCAAGATCAAACAAATCCACAGCCCTCATGAGGAGTTGCTTTAAACCAGCCGGCTCCCATGGCTTCTGTATATAATGAAAGATATTCCCACTATTGATGGCATCCATCATGGCATCTCGATCGGAATAGCCGGTGAGCAAAATGCGTTTTGCATGGGGCTGGATGGTGCGGGATTCCGCGAGCATTTCCACACCCGT
Organism: uncultured bacterium; assembly: GCA_964344305.1. Classification (GTDB taxonomy): domain Bacteria; phylum Fidelibacterota; class Marinisomatia; order Marinisomatales; family JABMOV01; genus JABMOV01. The sequence continues at coordinate 4,051 of CAYFMT010000021.1, forward strand.
CATTTCCGGCATCCTTTGGTCTGAAAGAATGACTGATACACCCTGCTCTCGTAGGATCTGAAGTGCACCATGTCCACTCAAAGAAAGAAGCACGTCAAATTCGTTTTTCAACTCCCGATTCAGCGCGTTAAGCACCAGTTGCTCATCGTCCACTATGAGAATTTTTGGCTTCATTCAAGTTCTCCCTTTACAGGTAGCACAATGGTGAATGTGGTTCCGACGCCAACCTCACTTTCTACAGTCAAATCACCACCGTGATTAGATACAATACCATAACTGATACTTAAGCCTAAACCCGTGCCCTCGCCCACAGGCTTGGTGGTATAGAATGGGTCAAATATCCGGGATAATTTCTCCTCAGAAATCCCTGCTCCTGTATCTTTTATGGAGATGGAGACCTGATCTCCTTCCTGTTTTGTCGTGATAGAAATCTCACCTTCATTTTCCATTGAGTGAACCGCATTGAGCAGCAGGTTCATGAAAACCTGATTTATCTGTCCACCCTGGCACACAACCTGAGGAATGTCCCCATAGTTTTTGTGAATATGTACATCCTGTGAAAATTCCTTTTTCATCAGCCTCAATGTGGCGTCAAGGCTCTCATGAAGATCCACCGGTTTAGCATCCTCTTCGTCCAGTCGAGAAAACTGCCTCAAGGATTCCACAATTTCCTTCACACGACGGCTTCCTTCCATGCTGTCTGCAATGATTTCCTGAACATCCGCTTCTGCCATCCCGTTGGAGGATTTCATGGATTGAATGGAGTCTTTCAGAGTGCTCATATTGGAATAGATGTATCCGATGGGGTTGTTGAGCTCATGAGCAATCCCTGCCACAAGTTGTCCAAGACTACTCATTTTCTCGCTGTGGATGAGTTGACTCTGGGTAGTTTTCAATTCCTCATATAGTTTTTCAAGTTCGTGGTTTTTCCCTTCCAGCTCCTTGATGTATGTCTCCTTCACCTCTGCCTCAGTCACTTTTTTCACCAGCGTTTTCGTGTCCTCGATGTACTTGTTATTGACAATGGTTAGGGCCATTTGTCCGGCTAATATGGTGAGAATGGATTCATCTTCATTGGGAAGCGGGGACGGGGATTTCAAACAGATAAACGCAAATATTTGTCCTTCATTTTTTACAGGGATGATGGTCATGATATCATCGTCGGGAGATGCTATTGTTTTGTCAAACAGGGAGTGGTCCAGGATGGATTCATTCAACAACCTGGATTTCATCTGATCCGTTAACAGGATCGCTTCCATGTCCATTCCGGATCCCCCTCTAAAAGCCATGAGTTTTGTGTGGTAACCATCTACCCACCAGAATCCAACTCTAGTGACTGGCTGGGATGTAAACAGCGTCTCCACTACCTGCCCAGCCATCAGTGTATTGTCATGAATTGTTAGGAGTTCCCCTGCAAAATCCTGAAGGGTTTTGCGATACCCAAACCGTTTTTTTTGAAGCTGGTGGATACGCTCCCAGAGCGTCACCAGGATGACTATCACAACAGATAGTGATATAATTTGAACCAGGATAATGGTTGACCTTGATGTTTCCATTGTTTCTGCTTCAATAAACAACGCAACCAGAGAGATGAGAAGAAATAGGACAACCTGTTTCCAGGTCCAGGCATAACGGGTTATGACCAGTCCAATAAAGCCGCTTAAAAGCCCCATAAGCAATAATGTGAGTCCAAAATGAGTCCAGAATTTTTCTGATGACAAAATACGTTTCAGGTAATGATAGCTTTGGTAAGTCCAACCCATCAATCCGATGTACTCAGGCACATGAATAACATCCTTTGAATCTGTGATACGAACCCGACGTTCGACACCTGAAGGGAACAGAACCACTGCTTCAAATTCATTCCCATGGGGAATCCCAAAGTGAACAACATTTTCATCCTGTGACAGGTAACCACTGGATGCACCTGATTGTCGCACACCCATGAGATTGGGAGTTCCATCACTAAGATCATAAAGAGATATAACTGAACCTATTCCGTTTCTGTTTGATCGGATTCCTTCCGGCTGAATTCGAATCGATCGACTATGGGTAAGGGGATTTTGAATAAGCACAGAATGGGTGTCCTTGTTGGCAATAATTAAATCCAGATCCCCATCCCTGTCCATATCCGCTACAGCGGCACCGGTTGAATAGAAATCCCTGTATGTTTCTTCCAGATACGCCAGCTCAAATATACCCTGATCATTGGTGTATACGATATTCGGCCCAATATTGGTAAACACAATATCCAACCACCCGTTGTTATCCAGATCAGCAAAAAGGCCACTGTAGGATGGGTAAAAATTATCCAGACCGGTTTTGCGAGTGATATCTCGAAATCCAATAACGTCATTGTCAGAAACATTCTCGTAGAGTCGGCTTTGGCCATGACGATCGGTCACAAGTAAATCCATGTCACCATCATTGTCTACATCACCAAATGATGCGTTGTTGCTGTTGTAGCTTTCGGTAAGATGGGTGATGGGCAAGGTTAATCGTTCAAAGGATTGCCCGTTAATGTTTATATAAAGATGATCCGGTTCCAGCCAGTTACATACATACAGATCAGGATACCGATCCCCATTCAAATCCACAAAGGTGGCTTCCTGACTGATGCCGCTGTGAGTGAGTCCGAAATCCGATGCCTGATTTGAAAAACGATTCTGATTTGTCTGGATATAGAGTTGATTGGTCCCATGTTCATCGGCAATAAAAATATCCAGGTCACCGTCGAGATCCACATCCGCGAATGTGGCGCCATTGCCACTCATTTTAGTATTCAATCCAGCTGATTCTGTGATATCCTGAAAATCACTTCCTGGAAGCTGCCTGAAGAGACGAGTGGTTCCCCAGCCAACTATCATCACATCTTCCAGTCCGTCATTATCCAGATCAGCTGATGCAGCCCCAAGTTCCAGGTTACTCAGCTGCCGCGGTTCAAGATTACCACCGAGACCTGATTGGATGGTTCTTTCTTTAAAGGTAGATCCCTTTTTGGTATTGATGAAAAAACGGTTCAGATTTCTAAATCGGATAGTGAATATGTCCGGATCCTCAGATGCCACAATGTTTTTAAATAGCACCCCATAGCTATCATCAAATTCCGGGATGGGCTGGTTGGATTCGCGAGGTGTAAACATACTTTCCACATCCAGGGCTTGGGTCCAACTTACCGAAAGCATGGTAACTAGGAGTATAACTGCTGAATTGCAAAGGAACTTCTTCATATTCGATAGAAAGATATCAGATGGTGGGCTGTTGGTGCAATGATTATTTTGTTTACACCTTAATTTACTCATATCACTTTTAACGTCTTGGGTTGTTGATAATCCAGTCTTTCTTCAATAGAGAAAACAGCTAATTTTAACCCACCTTTTTAGCTTCAGGAGAATCATTGAAAAAAATACATATTATTGTGGGAGCTCGACCTAATTATATCAAAGCCAACCCCGTTTATCGGGCGTTGGAAGCACTGGGTAAATTTGATTTAAAGCTTGTGCATACAGGTCAGCACTACGATCACGTCATGAGCGCATTGTTTTTTGATCAGCTAAAAATGAAAAAACCGGATGTCAGCCTGAAGGTCGGTTCTGGTTCCCATGGAAGCCAGACGGCAAAAGTACTTGAGCGATATGAAGAAGTGCTAATGGAAGATAAACCGAATTTGGTGATGGTATTCGGAGATGTGAATTCCACCATTGCCTGTTCCCTGGCTGCCACCAAACTCCATATCCCCGTTGCCCATGTGGAGGCCGGACTTCGCAGTTTTGATCGAGACATGCCGGAAGAAATTAACCGGGTCCTTACAGATCAAATTTCTGATTTGCTTTTCATCACCAGTTCTGAAGCTGTGGAGAATCTGGAACGGGAAGGTATTGACCCTGAAACGGTGTATTTTGTGGGAAACACCATGATTGATTCCCTCATGGAATTCAAATCAAAATTCGATGAATCCTCTGTTCATTCATCCATGGGGATAAGTGATGACTATGCTCTCCTTACTTTTCACAGACCCAGCAATGTGGATGATGAAGACAACCTGAAATCACTTGTTTCAAACCTCATCGAAGTATCCAACTCCATTCCATGTGTCTTCCCCATTCATCCCCGGACAAAACACAAACTGGACGATTTTGGTTTTTTAAATGATTTGGAAAGCAATCCGCGTTTCTATCTTGCGGAACCTCTAGGGTACATAGACTTTATGGCCCTGCAGAAAAATGCTACTATCATACTCACTGATTCAGGTGGGGTTCAGGAGGAATCCACATCTTTTGGTGTACCCTGTCTCACTATTCGGGATAACACGGAACGCCCCATCACCTGCACCCAGGGAACCAACAAACTCATAGGCACGGATTATTCTGTCATTCCAAAGGAAGTAAACCAGATGATTTCAGAGAAAAAACGTGAGCATCGGGTCCCTGATCTCTGGGATGGGAAAGCAGCCGTAAGACTGGCTGAAGTGATTGAGGATTATTTTAAATAATTTTTAACCTACCCACTATGTGAATCAATTTGGTTGATTATTGTGATCTATAGAATTTGTGTGTTACCAATAAACTGATCAGGAGATCAGTTGGATTAGAATAATAATTTATTTCACCACAAACCGAATATACTCGCCGTAACCCTCTTCTTCCATCTCTTCAACCGGGATAAATCTCAGGGAAGCAGAATTGATGCAATAGCGCAAACCTCCCTCATCCTCTGGACCATCATCAAACAGGTGACCCAAATGAGAATCACCCAGCTTGCTTCTCACTTCAATGCGCTCCATGAAATAACTGTTGTCAGCAACTTCTACAATATTTTCATCTTGAATGGGACGGGTAAAACTGGGCCAACCTGTTCCGGAATCAAATTTGTGTTTGGAACTGAACAGGGGCTCTCCGCTCACAATATCCACATAGATGCCTGCTTTCTTGTTGTTCCAGTACTCATTTCTGAATGCCGGTTCCGTCCCACATTCCTGTGTGACCTTGTACTGCATATCTGACAGCGATTTACTCAATTCACTTTTGTCCGGTTTCATAAATATACCTGATTTTTTCAAATCCATTTTTTCTTCAGACCAATTCTTCTTGATGTACCGTGATCGCCCACTACCTTCTTTGTATCTCTCATACTTCACAGGGTTTTTTCGGTAATAATCCTGGTGATAATCTTCTGCAGGATAAAAATCCACCGCTTCCAGGATTCTGGTGGCTATGGGTTTTTTGAATTTTCCCGACATATCCAACCTTTCCATAGATGCTTCCGCTGCTTTTCGCTGATCCTCATTGTGGTAGAATATGGCTGTGGTGTAGTGAGCCCCACGATCTGCAAACTGACCGCCTGCATCTGTGGGATCAATGTTTTGCCAGAAAATCTTTAAAAGTGTTTCATATTCCACAAGGATGGGGTCGAAAGAAACCTGAACAGCCTCAACATGTCCTGTCATGCCCGAACTCACCTGTCTGTAAATCGGGTTTACAATAGAACCGCCGGTATACCCGGACACCACCTTTTTAACTCCATCTAATGCTTCAAATGGTGCTTCCATGCACCAGAAGCAGCCGCCTGCGAATGTGGCCTTGGAGTAGGCATCTATATCCTTTGCATTCAATTGCCTATTGGAATTCCATCCAAGTTTTATTCCGATCAACGTCAGTAGACCAATGATAAATACGTTTCGAAATTTCATGATGTCCTCCATTCGTTGCGCAGGGCAGGTTTCCCTGCCCCACGCAAATCACCTTTACATTTTTTCGATGGTAACCCGTAGAATATCTGCCAGCGCTGGGTAGTCGAAGCCATCGTCCACTTCTTTAACCACACCCATTTCGTCCACACCTGTATCAACGCCACTTTGGCGAGGTGCCTGGTTGAGTCCTACGCCTGGTTTTTCATTCACCTCCGTGCCTGCATCCCATATGCTGAGGTATGAACTAATATCGCCTTCCATATCCTCCAGCATGATACCCATTGGGTCTGGGGCGATGAATAGATCATTGGATTGAACCAGCATCGTTGCAAAGGATAAATAGGCGTCATCGTTTGCATTGAAGCTGAATGAATAACTCTGCCCTGGTCCTACTGGTGCAGGACTGCTGGATCCAACCGGAGTGTTGAATACACCGCTATCATCTACCATATCATCGTTTTCTACAGATGCATGCAGCAGTGATGGGTCACCATCTTCAGCTAAGTTTTCAAGGCCTTCGCCTCTGTCAGCCGAATTATCGGAAAAGAGGGGATTTCCCGACTCGTGCAGAACAAAAACACCCGGTGCAATGAGTTCAGTGACACCTGTTTCCATGGCCAGTTCATCAGCAAGTGAGCTTGGGTCTCCATCTTCTGCAATGGCCACGAGACCATCCCCATAATCGGCCTGTCCTTCCATGAACAACACATCTGATCCTGTGTGAACAACATAGACTCCCGGGGCCAAAGGCACGGCGGTCATACCGTCATCAGACGTCGAAAGTGTGGATGCAGTGGAAACGGCTTCAATTCTAAGAGTGAACCCGGTGGCAGAAGTAGATGTCAATGTCACTTCAATAACATCACTTACCGCTGGAAGGTTGTTGAAATCATCTGGTGCCTGCCGTACGTTGGTATTGACATCAGCCGCTCCAGTGTTTGGACCGTTTTGACGGGGTGCCTGATCAGCACCAAGACCCGGTTCCTGATTGACTTCACTCCCCACATCCCAAAGCATGACCTGAGATGTGATATTCCCTGTAACCTGATTTCCAAGGGCATCGAACAGATCAATTCCTTCACCGTCCGGTGCATAGAAGAAATCGTTTGATTGCACAAACATGGTTGCAAAACTCAGTTTGTGACCGGGGGCCGCATCAAAATTAACTTCGTAGGCTTCCCCGGGGAAAATTGGTGCTGGCGCGCTGGCCCCCACCGGCGTGTTAAATGCACCACTTGCAAAATAACTTTTTTCTATAGCGATATTTTCAATGGTGACTGTATACATGGATTCCTCTTCTGATTCTGTGCTGGACTCACACCCGGTGATCCATAATCCAAGAAATCCAATGATAAGTGCGTAATGTTTCATGATATCCTCATGGTGTTGTTTTCGATTGTTTACCTGTGGTCAACTTACCCGAGAGGTATCACGAAAGTATCACGAAGGTATCAAAAGAGTATAAAATATCAGGCTATTGGAAGGGTAAAATTGAAAACCGTTCCCTTTCCAGATTCGCTCTGCACCCTTAGTTCGCAGCCGTGGGCTTCCAGGATTTTGTACGCAATAGTAAGCCCCAGTCCTGTACTTCTGGAACCACGCTGTTTTTTCCCACCTTTGAAATATCGGTTAAAAATGAACGGCATATCCTCCCTGGATATTCCACTCCCGGTATCAGACACTTCAATGGACAAACCCGCTTCCGTTTTCTTAAGCGAGAGCACAACAGATCCTTTTTCCGGGGTGAACTCCAGGGCGTTTTTAATCAGGTTAGACACCACTCTGTCAATAAGTGATATATCGGCATTCACAAATGGCAGGTCCTGAATAAAATCAGCATGAATCCTGGAGCCGTATTTTTCTGCCAACGGGAGGAATTTCTGAACCATGTCCTGAGCCAGTTCGGACATTGAAAACGGTTCCAGATTCGGCTCTATCTGTTTAGCCTCCAATTTTGAAAGCTCAAAAAGATCATTGATCTGTTGATTAAGATTTTCTGTGTTCTTATGAATGATCTCCAGGTACTCCAATTTGCTTTTCTCATCCAGATTTGGTTTCATCAGAATGGTTTCGATGTACCCCTGTATCCCTGCTAATGGTGTACGGAGATCATGGGACACATTGGCAACAAGCTCTCGTCTCAAGGTATCGCTTTCCTTTAACTGTTCAATGGTAGATTCAATCTGATCTGCCATGGCATTAAATGAGGATCCGAGCTGACCAAATTCATCCGTTGTGTTTAGTTGAATTCGGTGTGATAAATCTCCCTGTTCAAATGATGAAACACCGGTAGATATGAGCCGTAGTCGCTTGGTAAGAAATGCAAACAGTATGATACCAATCATTCCAGCCACAAATATGGACAAAATTGAGCCGTTGACCATGGTCCTGATGATATAACTATCTTTGAAAAGGCTTGCAATGGAGTCGAACTCTTCCCCACCAATAACAATATATAGATAACCTTTTCTGCTTTCTCCTATGGATAACTCAGCAGCAGAAAACGGTTTCAATTTTCCCGGTTGCCTGGGGTCACTGCCCAGGATAGGTACCGTTCCCGGATCCAAAATAAATCGAAAGACTGGGTCCAGGTCTACAACCGTACCCTTCACTGATTTCCCCGGTTCGGCAAAGAAGGCCAATATTTTCCCTGTATCATCCAGAAGATATATCTCAATTTTTGGATTCATAACCATCATGTAATGGATACGCTCACCGATTTGATTCATGTCCAATTCCTCTGTCAGGAGTTCTGTCAGTTCAAAAGCCATATCCCTGGCGAGGTTGAGATTGAGTTGTTGATCCACATTTCTATTGAAGGTTTGGAAGGAACTGGTGGTAATCAAAATCTGCGTGACACCAAGGGCAAGGATTATAACAAGAAAAACCAGGGTGATCTTGCCATAAAAAGATCTAAAAACACTTTTCATTTTCCTACCTCATCCGGATCCATAAACCGATAACCAACTCCCCACACAGTTTGTATGAAGTGAGGTGTTGCTGGATCCGATTCAATTTTTGCGCGAAGACGATTGATATGCGAATTGACCGTGTGTTCATATCCTACGAACTGGTACCCCCACACCACATCCAATAATTGTTGCCTGGAATATGTGCGTCCCGGATGCGTTGCAAATAAGAGCAGAAGGTCATACTCCTTCGCAGTGAGTTCAACCGTAGCATCTTCAAGCTGAACCCGACGCTTTTCCTCATCTATTATTAATGTTCCAAATGAGAGCGGTTGTTGGGGTTCATCCATTTGGATCTTACTGGCTTCGGCATCGATTCGACGGAACAGGGCTTTTACACGTGCAATAAACTCACGAATACTAAATGGTTTTGTCATATACTCATCCGCACCCAGTTCGAGCCCCAGTACTTTATCCAATTCTTCTGATTTTGAAGTGAGCATGATGACAGGTGTTAATATATTTTTCCCGCGTATAGATTTACAGATTTCTATGCCATCCACTTCCGGGAGCATTATATCCAGTACAATGAGATCAAATGAATCGTTTAGTGCCAGATCCAACCCTTTTTTCCCTGCATTGGCTTTTGTGACGTGGAATCCTAGGTCAGATAAATGAATATGCAATAGTTCTATTATGGATGCATCATCTTCAATTACCAGGGCTTTATATTTTCTGTCGGGATTAAGCATAATCAGGAAAAGATTTTAGCTGAGATTGTGAATCCTGGCAATCAAAACAATCAGGATGCAGGGTTTTGTCACGATGGCGACTATGGACTTTTGTTGCGAACTGTATTTGGTCACGGCTAACTTCCCGCCGCTCTTTTTCAAATGATTTGCATTAGAAAACCGATAGATAGCGGAATTTTACACTCAACTGAAATTCAATGTTTATAATTTTCATCCAGAATTAGGGCCCATAGCTTCCGTCTATGTTACAATGAATTGTAACTACGCCGGACAGGTAGCGGTGGATATGGTCTTAAGAAAATAGGGCCCATAGCTCAATGGTTAGAGCAGCGGACTCATAATCCGTTGGTTCGGGGTTCGAATCCCTGTGGGCCCACGCTAATAAAAACAGGATGGCTTTTGCTATCCTGTTTTTGTTTATGGGGTCTGTCGGTGAGAAACACAATGGTTCGACTACGAATCTTTCTGCCAGCGGCAGGATGATGAGAAGCCGCTGAACGTAGTGAAGCAAATCCCTGCTTGCCTTGTCGAAGCTCTTAGAGCGAAGACAGATGGGCCCACTAAAAATGAAATGGGTAGCTTTTACTGCCCGTTTTGTTTTTAAGGGACAGAGGTAGAGAAAACTGAAAGGTTCGACTACGAATCTTTCTGCCAGCGGCAGGATGATGAGAAGCCTCTGAAAAACGTAAAGCGAAGCCTTGTTGGAATAGTTTTTAAAAAGGCCTCATTTCTGAGGCCTTTTTTCAAACTGAGTCGTTTAGAAAATATTCAGATAATACTTGATAAGACTTTTATCTACTGGTGGATGATCATCTACCATACGTCCTGATCCAGTCACGACAGACACCTCATAAGGGCCTTCTTCCCAACTATCATAATCGTAACCATGTACTTCGAAGAAATAGGTGCCTGTGGATGAACAGGTCCAGGTTAAGCTGGCATTAAATCCTTCCCCACCGTCATCATCATAGTCAATGAAATTCCCAAATGCATCATAAAGCTTTATATACGTATCCAGTCCATTGTCATTTTCTGTCATCATGGTGTAGGTTACACCAGCAGATGCTCCAAATCCAAGCCAATCAGATTCACCACCGCAAAGCACATGCTCCTGTGGCTCAGCATCCACGGTGATTGGGGTCGCCGTAGCGGCAGTGTTGTTTGGCTCATACGCATCTCCTATGGCAGACCACTCTGATGGGGGAATGGACCCATCGTAGGCTTCAAATACTGCTTCGAATGATACGGTTAATCCATCTTCTGATTCCTCAATTGATATGGTGAGTTCATCCCCATCCAGGTTATAGGATGCTGTCAATGTATCATCCGGGAATGTCATGGAAGAGTTGGTGATCTCCACATCCATTTCCTCCGTCTCATAGCTTGCAGAACAGAAATCATTGGAATACACTGTAATCACATCCGATTCAATATCGAAAATATCTGCATTGGCCACATCGCTTCGGTAATCATTGGTTTCGGTAAAGGAACCAAACGTTATTGTTTCTTCTACCAGGATCCATTTTCCAAGTACCAGATCTTTATCTTCCTCTTTCTCCTCACAGGCCAGAAATAGACCTGCAATCATCATGAGGATTAAAATTTTCTTCATTTTTTCTCCAGGGTTGTTGGTGTCGATTGGGGGAATCCAATGGCGTGGACCTAACGATCACATCCCCCCAATAGTTGAAATTCATTCTTAACAACGTGATGTTTCCCCTCAAATTATTCTACCTGAGATATCTTATCAATTAAAAGTTGGTAACAGGATGAACTGATCATGAATAATGTCTGACAACGTGTCCCATATCAAGGATCTCTTTTCAGCAATTAATCTTTGGATAGTATGTGTAACTTTTATGCTCACTTTATTTGAACAACCCAATAAAACGTAAAGATTTATGAACCACCTGGATCAACTGGAAGCAAAATCTGTCCACATTCTCCGTGAGGCATATGCCAATTTCAAAAACCTGGGTATGCTCTGGAGCATTGGGAAGGACAGTACCGTACTCCTATGGCTTGCACGAAAAGCATTTTTCGGACACGTCCCTATTCCTCTTGTACATATCGACACAAGCTATAAAATCCCTGAAATGATTGAATACCGTAATCGCCTGGCCATGGAATGGCACCTCACCATGATATACGGTCAAAACGAAAAGGCCTTAAAAGACCAACAAACATTTCCAGATGGGAATGTCGACCGGATCACCTGCTGCCAATCCCTGAAATCAGAAGCGTTGAAGAACACCCTGAGCGGTGCATGGACTCGATACAAGCTCAACCTCCAGACCGGTGAATATGAAAAGGACAAAAATACAGATCCTTACACCGGTGTCATTGTGGGTGTAAGAGCAGATGAAGAAGGAAGTCGATCCAAGGAACGGTATTTTTCCTCCCGGGATCAGGCCAACAACTGGGACGTGGGAGATCAGCCACCGGAGTTCTGGAACCAGTATAAAACAGATTTTGCCCCAGGAACCCATGTGCGTATCCATCCACTTCTGGATTGGACAGAACTCAATATCTGGGAATACATCAAAAAGGAGAATATTCCCACTGTATCTCTTTACTATGACAAGGGAAGCGGTTCGCGGTACCGATCCCTGGGATGTTTTCCCTGCACAACTCCCGTGGAATCCACAGCAAAGAATGTGGACGATATTATTGATGAACTTATATCCGGAAAATTTTCCAATATTGCTGAACGATCAGGTCGAGCCCAGGATGAAGAAGGCGGTGGCCTTGAAACCCTGCGTCGCGATGGATACATGTAGGGGATGAGACTATGAATACTGAACGTCAGCAAATGAATATTGTTATTGCCGGTCATGTGGATCATGGGAAAAGCACCGTCATCGGTCGCCTTCTTGCAGATACGAATTCCCTCCCTGAAGGAAAGCTGGAACAGGTGAAACGCACCTGTGAACTAAATAGCAAACCCTTCGAGTATGCCTTCCTGCTTGATGCCCTGAAAGATGAGCAGGACCAGGGCATTACCATTGATGCAGCCCGTGTCTTTTTCTCCACAAAAAAACGTGACTATATCATCATTGATGCACCTGGACACATTGAATTTTTGAAAAACATGATTACCGGTGCATCCCGCGCCGAATCTGCCCTCCTGGTTATCGATGCCAATGAAGGGGTACAGGAAAACTCCCGACGTCATGGTTACATGATGTCTATGCTGGGAATCAGCCAGATGACTGTCCTGGTAAATAAAATGGATCTGGTGGATTACAATCAGTCCATCTTCGATAATATCGTCACAGAATACACACAGTTTTTAAATGACATTGGTGTGACACCTCGTGGTTTCATTCCCGTAAGCGGATTCAAAGGTGACGGCATTGCTGTCTCTTCTAAAAATATGCCATGGTATACAGGAAATTCTGTCCTTGATGAACTGGATTCTTTTACCAAAGAAGCCGCCCCGGTGAATCTGCCATTCCGTATGCCGGTCCAGGCCATTTATAAATTCACCCAGAATGGGGATGACAGACGCATTGTTGCCGGGACAATCGCTACAGGAACAATTCAAAAAGGCGACCAGGTGGTGTTTTATCCATCAGGAAAAACCAGCACCGTTAAAAATATTGAAGCATTCAATGCTCCTGAATCAACATCCGCCCATGCGGATATGGCCACAGGGTTTACCCTTGATGAACAGATATATATCAATCGTGGAGACATCGCTGCAAAAGCATCAGAGCCACACCCGGAAGTCACGACGCGAATTCGCGTCAGTTTATTCTGGATTGGACACGAACCCCTAAAAAAGGGACGGGAATACAGCTTAAAGGTGGGGACAGATCGCGCTACCCTGAGGGTGGAAGAAATACTCAGGGTCGTGGATGCATCAAACCTGGATGTGAACGAAGAAAAAACAGACATCCAGCGACATGATGTGGCTGAATGTATCCTGAAGCTCAACAAACCTATCGCTTTTGACCTGGCGGATAAACTTGCACTCACAAGCCGGTTTGTTATCATTGACAATTATGAAATCCGTGGTGGAGGCATCATTCGCGAAGCCATGGAAGATCGTCAATCCAGGGTTCGTGACAAGGTGTTATTAAGAAACTATAAATGGGTCCAAAGCCTCATCCCTGGAGAAAAACGGGCGGAGAAATACAACCAGCGTTCTACCCTTATCCTCATTACAGGTCAACAGGGGTCCGGGCGAAAAGAAGTGGCGAAAAACCTTGAGTCAACCCTGTTTGAAGATGGCAAAGTGGTGTACTTCATGGGCATCGGTTCCGTGATTTACGGTGTGGATGCTGATATTCCCGACCATGAGGCCTCCAGAGCCGAACACATGCGTCGTCTGGCGGAGATTTCCCACATCCTTCTGGATGCCGGTGTCATTCTAATCGTCTCAGCCATCGAACTGAAGCAGGCGGATCTGGAGCTCATTAAAACTGCCATTGATCCAGACCAGATTGAAACAGTGTGGGTGGGGGATGATATTTCCAGCGATATTAAATTTGATTTGCAACTTCAACCAGGTGAATCCATGAAAGGCATGGTTCGAGAAATCAAAAACCTTCTACAGGAAAAAGGCATTATTTACAGACCCTGGTAATTCTAATTAAATAGAGGAAATACATGGTATACTTCATTTTAGATCTCATATTTCAACTTTTGTATATCGCACTCATCGTTCGAGTGATCATTTCCTGGATTCAGGTGAATCCCAATAATGAAATCGTTCGACTCATTGTTCAGATCACCGATCCACTAATCATTCCTATCAGACGAGTGCTTCCACCTATGAACATTGGTTTGGACATTTCCCCCATCATTGCATTTTTTGCCCTGGGTTTTATTCGAAAGCTGCTGTTCTGGGTTATGTTTTAGACTGAGTTTATTTGTCTATTTTTTCTTATATACCCTATCAGGAATGTACACGACAGTTTTCCCGACCTTTTATTTGGAAATTTAGTCCTGTCAACTCACCCTTACACCTCAGGAATAATCAGAATGAAAATTTTCATTACACTCCTTTATCTGGTAACAACGATGGTACTTCCAATGGATGGTCCTAAGGGTAAAGATTCCGATCCAGAACTGGTGTTTATTTACAATGCAAATAGCGGGTTATTCAGCGCCATTACAGATTATGTACATAAAATGGTATCACCGGAAACCTACGACTGCAATCTCTGTGGTATCACTTATGATAATCTTGGCATGAAAAATGAGTGGAAATCCTACCTGGAATCACTTCCAATTGCATACAGGTTTACTTATCGAAATTTATTAACCGATACTCATTTAAGGAACATCGCCCTTCCTGCCATTGCCATTGTAGAGGAAGAAACCACAGATATCTTTCTCTCTGCCGAAATCATCAATGGCGCAACCACCGTTAGCGAACTAATATCCTTGATTAACACCGAACTAAAAAAGAGGGGACTTATGGCCAGGAAAACATCCTTACCCAAAACAGAAGCTGAGTGGAAGGACGTCCTCTCACCTGAAGAATACCATGTGCTGAGAGAAAAGGGAACGGAAAGAGCCTTTACGGGCAAATATGATGAGCATTTCGATGCAGGAACCTATACCTGTGCCGGGTGTGAGACACCCCTGTTTCACTCAGACACCAAATACAATTCCGGGTGTGGTTGGCCTGCATTTTTTAATTTTATCCCCGGTACCATCACGGAACATTTGGATACCAGTCATGGCATGGTGCGAACTGAAGTCACCTGCAGCAATTGTGGCGGGCATTTGGGACACGTATTTACAGATGGTCCGGACCCAACTGGATTACGCTACTGTATTAATTCCATCTCACTACATTTTGTGCCTGATACTACTCCATAATCATTCGGTAGAATCAAGATCAATATAAAACGTATTACCTCTTGGTTGATTTGTTATCAACTCCGGTTGTGACCCGTGCGCCTCTGCAATTTTTTTTACAATCCATAAACCCAATCCACGACCTCCCGCTGCAATATTCCCGGATTTTCCCCGGTGAAAAATGTCTTCTTTTAGTTCAGGTGGAATAGGGTCATTTTGATCTATCAGACTGCACCTGATCTTTCCTGCGCATAGTTCTGTTTTCATAATAACAGAGGATTCACCATTCCCATGCCGGATGGCATTTTCCAAAAAATTAAGAAATACCTCTCGAATGATTGGGTTGGCGGATACCCGGTGTGATGGATCAGCGTGATTCTTGACAAGAAGTCCATTTGCTGAATCATTCGTTTTCACACTCTTTATACAATTTTCATATAGATCGTGTATATCAATAGATTCCTTTTCAAGATGCTCTTCTCCAAGGATGTGAGCCAGTTTCAGCGTGGATTGAATTGTATTATTTAATGATTGGGCTGCAGAGTGAATGGTAGTGATGGCTTCTCTATCAGGTGGCCCAGATATCAGAAATTCACTCATGCCCACAATGGCATTTACTGGATTGATAATGTCATGGGATAATATATCGATTAGCATGAGTTTGAATTCGTTTTCCTGACGATAATTCTCATTTTTATCCTCAAGCTCCCGCTCCATTTCCAGAATATGCGTTATATCCCTATCCACACCACGGTAACCCCGTAATGTACCATCTGGATTCAGGAGTGGAATCCCGGTAGATTCCATAATGACATCCCGACCATCTTTATGACAAAACCGTCCCCTGAAATTCTTCCAGGGGATTCCATCCTTCAATTCAGTATTAAACGTCCTGATTTTCTCTGGCGTAGCCAATTCCTTTGGCCAGCAAAATGTTACATGTTTCCCAATTATTTCCTGTTTCGTATAACCTAAAATGGATTCAATGGCTGCATTGGAATAGGTGTGAATACCGTCCATATCCATTTCCCAAATCCAATCGGACAGGGAATCAAGAAAATCCTCAAATGATGTCTTATCCATCTCTCCTTAGATAATAAATCCATCAATACACTAAGAGAAATATACGTGTACAAGATAAATACTGTCTACCCCATTCACCCCGTGACTTCATCTGTCTGTAATTTTATCCATGCAATACGCCATCAAGAACAGTCATGTTTTTCACATTGATTCAGCCCCCAGGGATGACCACTATCGATGTCCCCGTTGTGGTTTACCTGTTGTGATTGGTCAGACTACTTTCAAACACCGTATAAACAATCCAGATTGCAGTAAATCATCTGAATCTGAAATTCATCTTCTGGCGAAATGGGTCATAAAAACACAGGGAATCGTTCGTTTTCCTGATGGTGTTTCTCCAGTTCCACTAAAATCTATTGAGATTGAGAAACACAGAAGTCAGTTCATTTTTGATGTATTTGCATTGCAGTCAGATGACCATCCCGTGGTGATTGAAGTAAATCATGAAGGACCCATTTCGGTGAAGAAAAAAGACTATCTTCAAGCCATGGATATGAATGGATTTGAAATCTGTATCGATGAGAATCCACATGAAGATTTTTTACGATACATTATTGAAGAGGCGCCTCGAACATGGGTCTGGAAAGCCACCGGGAAAAAACGACAGTTGCCAAATGAATCCAGTATTGAAAGACCTGATCCATCTATTCATCCCATTTACACCCGTGAATTACTAGAGGATTATATTCATGCTCTTCGAAGCAGGTATTCTCATCTTGAAAACCAGGTGTTCACAGGAAGAGTTACTCAAACACATAACTATACAGGGATTCCATCACGACTGAGGTATTTCCTGGATTGCTCTGAATTGAACACAGATATTCTCAAAGCCATCTGTGTTTTACCCGGCACATATCCATTCAGGAAAGACGACGTAGGAAAACCATTTACATTTACATTGAATTGTGATCCATCCCGCATGATCTTCAATACCGTAACAAAATGGTCGCTTTTCTTGCCCCTTGCACTACAAATTGAACCCGTCATTTCTGAGGATTAATCGACCATGAAACGTACCCTGATCATATTTTTCTATTCCGTGTTCATGTTGCAAGCACAGGAAATCCAGCCTTATGAAGGTCATGTGTCTTTCGATTATACCGGCAGTGAAAATGGCAGTTTCCTTGCAGATTTTTCCATGGATACAAGCGGCGCTGGTGCAGTTATTATCCCTAGCGGTGATACCACTTATACTGTCATCACAGCGCTTCAACCAGATCTAACGGATTCCACAGTGGACGCGTTTATGATGGTCATGGTGGATACAGCCTATCCATTAGAACCTCAAACATGGACCATGGGTCTGCCTATTGGGGACCCACCTCCCGGTTCGTTTTGTATGTTTATGACCAACATTGACAGTTCACTGCTTGCTGAAATGTTTGAGCCATTCATGGATTCCACCCTTGTGGATGAACTCTCAGATTCCCTTCTTATGGAAATTGTTCTCACCCTTGCATCGTACGCCTACGGTTCACTGGCAGGATCCGTTACTGTGGATGCCGTCAGTCCTGATACATTGAACGGCACATTTTCATCAACAGTTGTAAAGGTGGGATTTCCCCCTCCCACCATTCAGATTTCAAATGGGGCTTTTCATATGTCAGGCATAAATATTGATTTGGTGAGTATTGAAAATGGTGACCCTCAAGTACCTCAGACATTCGACTTAAGTGCATACCCAAATCCATTTAACCCCACAACTCAAATCCGGTTTGGATTGCATACGCACGATAGAATGATCCTGGATATTGTGGATATTGCCGGCAGGTCTGTTGAAACCCTAAAGCAAGGTTATTTCCCTTCAGGATTATATACCGTGTCCTGGGATGCGCGTCAACATGCTAGTGGTATATATTTTATAAGACTTCGATCGGGGCATAAAACACAGACGGAAAAAATACTTTATTTGAAATAACTATTTTTCTGGTTCAACAGCAGCATACTGCTGCCAGAATTGTACCGATTCCGCCCATTCATCTGACGAATATCTCGCTTTTGTTCCACCGGCAAGCTCCAGCTGATTTCTCATCATGGTGACAGGTCCCATTGGAAAGGAATCAAGCCCTTCAGGAATGGCCTGAATACTGATGAGTTCCCATTCAGCATCCGTTGTCTGTTCATCATTTTCAGCCAGAACATCGTGCCTGTACAGAACAAATTGCACTTTCCCTGCTTTCAATGGTGTTCCACCTCTGGCGCGGATTTGAATATATGGTTCTTCTTCAGGTCGGCGTTTTACTGAATTGGCTGCCAGTCTGGTAGATTCATCGATTTTTACGAATGGACATATGAACTTGTTTACCATGGATGGGTCAGCATCCACCAGTATCACACCGTCCCTGTATCCTTCAATATAGTATCCTGAGTCAAGTCTGGCTTCTGCATGCTGGGCAATGTCCTCAAAAGACAAATCAGGTGAAAAGGTCTTACCAGACCCTTTCACCTGACGGCGAACAAAATCGTTGACGGCTACCCGTTTCATTCAGATGGCGGTTTTTCCTCTTCCACTGTTTCTTCTACAATGGGCAATTCAGCTGTAACAGGTTGTGGTTTCCTTGATTGTTTCCAATTGTATAAAACAACCAGAACAGCACCCCATCCAATAATGTGTGCAATGGTCTTGATCAATCCTCCTGCAAATGGAATAAGACCCACGACCCAGAGCAGGATGATCCCTGCTATAATATGCAGAATAGTGGATGTGGAAGTATTACCAAGTGCCTTTAATAATTTCTGTCCCACCACAGCAGCGGCAGAGAAATAGCCAAAGAAAACTAGGAGGACTACGGAGACGATAAACAATGGTATAAGAGGAATTCCCAGTAAGGATACAAGTAGCAGTAGGATAGAAGGTATAAACAGGATCATCCCGGCTACACCCACAAGAAATGATTTTCCCGGTTCCATTTCGATCATGTCAGTAACATAATCAAATTGTTTTGGCATAATTGCGATAATGATAACACCCAGAATTAAAATGGCAATGAGTGGGATGATGGTCCACCCCCAGGGCATGTGCCAGTCATCATGGTCCCAATTGTTAAAGAAAGTACCGGCAAAATTGAAATCATCCACTTCTACGATCTCGCCATAAACCACCGCGCCCTGGCTCATGCGGATTTCTCCTCCTACACTGACGCAATCATCATGGATGACTGCATCAGGTCCGAGATAAATATCTCCACCGACAGCCACGGCGGACCCATTCACGGTGCCGTAAACCTTTGCATCACCACCTACTGCCACAGCGTCATCTACTTCTTCGTGTTTTTGGACAATGACGCTGCCACCGATCTTTATCCTGCTCTTATCACCAGCAAAGAGTCCTGAAAGACTCAGGATCATTACCATTGATATGATTGAATAGCGCTTTAAAAATGTCATGTTACACTCCTTGGAAAATTGTAATGTGTAAAAAGCACCGTAGGGACGGGCAAATAATTATTTGGTTGTCCGGGGATCAATTGGTTCTGATGCATCGAAACCCAATGGCAGGGTATGTGCCAGTTGGATCTGAATAATATCGATACCAGGAGGTAAGATGCTCACCCAAATTGTTGTAACCACCGCCACGGCGTACGCGGTGAGTCACAGTGCTGTTGAAAAAAGAGTTTGTCCATTCCCACACGTTTCCTGCAAGGTCATAGACACCAAAAACACTCACGCCTGTGGCATTTCCCACAGGCTGCGTATCATCCTCGCATCCAAAATAATTGGCCTGATCGCAGATTGGTAAATCATTCCCCCAGGGATAATCATACCCTGTGTTGCTTCTAGCAGCCAGCTCCCATTGCATCTCCGTTGGCAGTTTCATGCCATAATGGGTGGCATAGGCATAAGCACCAAACCAGGTAACCATAACTACCGGATGATTTTCATAACCATCCGTGACGGAAAACGAAATTCCATCATAACTGATTCGACAATCATCTGTTTGCATATCAATTATATTGTATGTACCTGCCTGAAAATTCGCATCACCTGTATAATACCCTGAGACCACATTGCTGGATACGGATATTTCACCCACTGAAAGGGCTTCTTCCAGATATTTGGCAAACTGCTCATTGGTAACTTCATATTTCATCATATCAAAGCCAGTATTGACAATGAGAGCTGTGTCGCCTTCACCATAGGATAGATATCCACCGGGGATGGTAATGAAATTGAAGGATTCAGCTACAACAATAGTTGTGGTGTGGGATGATTCATCATAAATATCATCCACGGTTACTGTAATGTCATAATAGCCGGCAATATTGGGTGCCTGCCATATCACTTCCGCCTTCTTCCTGCTGCCAATGAAGTGGCCGCCGGTGGCTTTCCATGAATAGGACAACTCATCACCTTCAGCATCTGTTGCATCGCAGGTCAATGTTGTTCGATCATAAGAATTGAGACGAAATGTTGTGGCATCAACATCATTGATTTGTGGGGGTGTATGAATGAGTTCACACCCGGTGATGAGGAGTATCCCTGCCAGGCCAATGCAGGAAAATGTCTTCAACCCCCAAATCAGTCTTTCTGCAATTTTCATTCTCATGGCAGATAATTTACATGTGTTTTTATTTTCAATACTGTTAAAAACATCGGAGGGTGGAATACAAAACAGTTGTGAAAAATCAGGATATATGAAAGATAAGGATGTAATTTGCTAGATCTCTGCTATCATCACGGGGATTTCATCAGTTTTCCTTGGTAGATTTCACTACAACCTCCATGCAGTTCATGAACGTCCACGTCTCAGATTCATTTACATTTCCTCGAACGGGAAAAACCCTTTCTAACCGTACGGTACTGGCTGCCATGACCAACAAACAAAGTCATCCTGACGGTAGTCTGTCTGATGATGAAATCAGGTGGTTAACCCGACGGGCAGCCGGTGGTTTTGGACTTATCACAACAGCAGCAACCCATGTATCCCCTGATGGGCAGGGCTGGGAAAATGAGTTCGGCGTCCACAATGATAAATTTCTTCCCGGATTGGAAAAACTATCCAATTCCATTCATAAGCATGATAGTTTACTTGTTGCTCAATTATTCCATGGTGGAGCGCGATCACCACAGGCATTAACAGGCGTGGAACCACTGTCTGCCAGCAAGATACCCAGTGATGTGTCAACGTCCGGTTTTACGCGAGCAGCAACTATTGACGATATCTATCGCATAATAAACGATTTTACACTGGCTGCCAAACGATGTGAACTGGCAGGGTTTGATGGTGTAGAACTTCACGGTGCCC
This sequence comes from uncultured bacterium, assembly GCA_964344305.1. GTDB lineage: Bacteria > Fidelibacterota > Marinisomatia > Marinisomatales > JABMOV01 > JABMOV01. The sequence continues at coordinate 25,543 of CAYFMT010000021.1, forward strand.
ATGGATATCTATTGTCTCAATTCCTTGGGAAAGAATCCAATAGTCGGAATGATAACTATGGTGGCAATTTGCTGGGAAAGGCCCGTTTGCTAATTGAAATCATTCGATCCATAAAAAAAGCAGTTGGGGATTCATTTCTTGTGGGTGTGAGAATTTCACCGGAAATCCAAAGCCTGGGCATTGAGCTCAAGGATAGTCTGATGGTGTCCGATATGCTAACAAAAGAGGGAATTGATTTCCTGCATATTTCTGTTTGGGATTATACCGCACAATCAAGAGAATACGCTGAGGATAAACGTACCTTAACGGAATGGTTTACATCCGAGGTTGAAAACCTGCCACCTGTTATCAGCACCGGTAGTGTATGGTCACAAAAAGATGCATTGGCGGTTTTAGCCCAGGGGGCTGACCTTGTTGGTGTGGGCAGAGCAGGAATTGCACATCCTGATTGGGGGAAATACTGTGGAGACATTGGATACGACCCACAAAGACCACCCTTTAATAAAGCCTATCTCAGGTCAGTGGCTCTTAGTGATCCATTTATCCAGTATATGCGTCGCTGGAAAGGGTTTGTGGACAAATCTTAATCCGTAGATTCATTGGCACTTGAAGAATCTCTGGAGTCATTCAGTCCTTTCCATCCGAATAGTGTGAAAAAAATACCGAGCAATGTATATGAAACTGCCTGAAAGATGTTTTCTCCGCTGCTGAACCACGACACCCACATAATGACTGCACTAACTAAAATCAGAAGCCCACAAATGAATACTATGTATCGTTTCATTGTATAATCCGATCAATTTGCAATTGCAATATTTGGTTGAATTCCTCTGGTTCTTCCATCATAAGGAAATGACCCACACCTGTCATAGGCACAGCCTCAAACAGAGGAGCGTACTCAAGAACATGATCTGCTGCAATCCCATATCTTTCTACTGCATTGATCTCAATAATTGGGATCTTATTCCCGACGGATTTTAATGCATTTTGCAATCCACCATTTCTGTATTTGTAGTACGCTTGAGCAGCAGGGATAGCAATGTCTGGAGGCGTCTGGCTCATGTCTTCAGCAACCCACATCACCAGATTCGTATCCGCACCATCCAGAAACCATCCGGGGACAGACGCTTTCATTTTTGGAGCAAACCCATCAATATAGTTCTCCTCAATCTGTGCATAAAAATCTTCATCAAATCGTTTTTCTAAATAGCCATCATATGAAATCCGCAAACCATCCACACCGATGACACCTCGCACCTTTTCGTCAAGTAGAACCGCAGCCGCCATAGCCGCAAAGGCACCCGCCGAATGTCCAACTAATATCACATCCCTCTCATTCAGATCGGAAATGACGGCAAGTATATCCTGGCCATAGGCTTCCATGGACCATTCTTTCCTGTTGTGCGATGATTCGCCATGGCCGGCCAGATCAATTAGAATCACCTTATATAACTTCGAAAAATATTCAGACTGGTGTTTCCAGTAATTACGATCACAACACCACCCATGGATGAACACCAGTGTGGGAGATTTTTCACCAAGTGCTTCATAATTGATCATGACCCCATCAAAAGAGCCAGTTCTTCCTTTATCACTGCCCATCGAAGGGGTAAGAAATAGAAATATCAGTGAAGTGGAAAAGATTACCTTGATCATTTGATTGTAAGAAATATCTTTCATAGACAAATAGCTCTTAATCTTTTTCGGCCCATTCACGAATTTTTTGCTTCAGTTTCTTTTCTACCTTTTCGCCAATCTCTTCCCACTCTTCATCGCCCACACTCTCTTCATCTGATTCTGCCCATTCAGTGAGCTTTCTCATCACTTTACTTTCTATCTTTTCAGCGATATCATCCCATTCCTTGTCCTGACCTTTGGTGCATCGTGATTTTGTACTGGCATGGGAGCTGCCACCCCATACACATATCACACCCAGTAAAAATCCGAAGTCATACCAACCGCCAGTATTGTTTATTTCATAAACAGAAACAGTATCTTTGAAGATGTGAATAATCAAGGTAATGACAGAGATCATGCCATGCCATATTCCATACCAGAATCCTGCTGGTTGCTGCTGGGTAAATTGCTCATTGCCCGCTGCGCAGGACATTATAAAGAATAACATGGGAATAAATACAAACAACAGGTTACGATTATTTATTACTTTCATAATCTTTTCCTCTCTTTCGCAGGTCGTGCTGCACTTGTGATTGAATGTGCTTTTACTTTACCAGCTTGGAAAGGCTGGTTGAAGCCGCAGGACCAATAAACTCATGGATTGACGAAATTTCATGTTGATATGGAATCAATTTATCCAATATCATCTCAAAAGGCATGTTTTTCCTGGCGGTTTATAATAAACAATAAACCCAGTATCATCCCGATTTGAGAAAGATCATGCCTTAAGGACCGTCCACAATCCTATAAGAATAAATCCAAAACCAGCAATGTATTGAAGGTATTTTATATTGATGTATTGCGCTAGAAACCCGCCGGCCAGTACTCCCATTCCTGATGTTACAATAAGAGCCAAGGATGAGCCAAAAAATATGATGAGTTTGCTTGCCTCCTTATCGGTAGCAAACAATAAAGTGGCCAGTTGTGTTTTATCCCCCAATTCCGCCAGAAAGATGGCTCCAAATACCACAAAAAACAGTTTCAAATCCAAAGTGTCCTCCTTAATGACAAGGAGGAAATTTATTTAATTGTTGCAGTATTTATTGGGAATACAATTTTAATTTCTATAAATGGAGGATTTTAATAGAGACGCATCCATAAGTGTCTATACTTAGGAAAGAGTGGTCATAGTTTTCTCTTAATTTGTTACGCAAAAAAGCAAATAAAGGAGAAATACCCTGTTTTAATTACATTTATCACATATATTAAAATATAGTTTTTCAGTATTCTTGCACGAATTCTACCGGAAAACATTCCTTTCGGGATTAGAATTGAGGAGTCTCTGAAAACAGGGAAGATAGTTTTACTAAAATAATCTGTGGATCCCTCCGCAGATGGCTGGCCATGCATCTATTATGTAAGTCTTTTAAATCTTTCGGACTTTTCATTTAAAAAGTTAAGGTGTACTT
>CAYFMT010000022.1:0-25485 GCA_964344305.1 uncultured bacterium
AAGTACACCTTAACTTTTTAAATGAAAAGTCCGAAAGATTTAAAAGACTTACACCGATCAGGTCAATTACCTCCAATGGAGCCCCTTTGAAAAAGGATCTGAGTATTTCAAACCATCCAAAAAAGAATTTATGATCAACTACAGGGTTCAGCACCTTGATGAACTCGTTGAAAAACTCCGGAAGAACGGGGTGAAAGTCCTAAACGAGATCGAAACGTATGACTATGGAAAATTCATTCATATCATGGACGATGAAGGGAATAAAATTGAATTATGGGAACCCGTTGATGACGCACTTACATCCATGGGGACTAAAACCACAAAATAGACCCTACCAAGACAAAAATGAGTGTAACTGACAGGCGCATAGACAGGTATATCGATCAATTCCCAACTGAAACCAGGGATCGGTTGAACACGGTAAGAGAGATCGTTCGCCGGGCAGCTCCAAATGCGGACGAAACCATCAATTACCAGATCCCCACCTTTCAAATGCATGGGAAAAACCTTGTCCATTTTGCAGGGTATAAACACCATATTGGTTTTTACCCAACGCCTTCCGGAATTGAAGCATTTAAGAAGGAGTTAAAACCCTATAAACCTGCCAAGGGATCCGTTAAATTTCCCCTGAAGGACCCAATTCCCTTTGATCTCATTGAAAAGATCACGACTTTCAGGGTACGTGAAATGACAGAAAAAATTTAGAACCAATCACAGCCAGAAAGCGAATAAATGAATCGAAAAATATGTATACCATTATTGTTTTTACTCCTTCAAGTTGGACTTTTTTCTCAGGCCAGGATAGGCTACACAAATATCGAACTGGTGCTGGCCTATATGCCAGAATCCAGTGCGGTGCAGCAATCCTTGCAGAAACATCAGCAAAAACTGGGTGAAAAACTCCAAATCAAGGAACAATACGCACAGACAATGCTTCAGGAATACATGGAAATCAAGCAACGAGAAGAAACAGGCCAGATTGTGGACCAGGTTGATTTGAGAAGCCGAGAAGAAGAATTACAAAAACTGGAAAAGGAATTGCAACAATCAGCTCAAGAAGCCGAGTATGAAATGATGGTTAAACAACAGGAAATGATGACTCCCGTACTTGAGAAACTGCAGAAAGCCATCGATACTGTTGCCGAGCGCGAGGGCTGTACCTATGTGTTGAACCAAACAACAAGTGCCGGCGTATCCACCATCCTTTTTGGACCTGAAGAGGATGATTTGACTGAAGCCATCATGAAGGAATTGAATATTCCAATCCCTGAATCGAATCAGTAAGGCAAATCCCATGAGACAAAAATATTTACTGCTTTTGGTTTTCATGTTTACGCTTCCTCTGGCACAGAAAATTGGGTACACAAATGTTGAATTGATCATGTCCGGGTGGTCTGAGATAAACAACATGGAAAAATCTCTATCCGAATTAGAAGAATCACTTAGACCACGCATTACTCAATTGGAAGAGCAATATCAATTGCGAGTAGAGGAATATTCCATGCTTATGAAAAGTAAACAAATGTCTGAACAGCAAGAAATTTCAATGAGAAGTGAAATTATGAATCTTAAAGGGAATATTGATGATGCGCGTGAGAAGGCTGAAGCAAGATTAAATCAGAAACGGTCAGAATTAATGACACCGCTCCAGGAAAAACTGCAAAAAGCCATAGATGAAGTTGCACAGGAAGGCGATTATACATACATCCTCAATAATGCCATGGGAGCAGGCATCCCAACCATTCTGTACGGCATGGAAAGCCATGATGTGACTCTGGATATTGCAAAAAGACTTGGGATCCCAATTCAATAGAAAATTCTTAAAACGATATACCTGAATTCAGTATGAAGTATAAACCAGAACCCTATGTGAAACTGTCACATCCTGAATGGAGTAAAAACGCCACTATTTATGAATTAAACCTTCGACAGTACACACCAGAAGGGTCCTTCAAGGCATTTGAATCCCACCTTCCACGGTTGAAGGATATTGGAGTGGATATTCTCTGGCTCATGCCCATCCATCCAATTGGTGTTAAAAACCGAAAGGGAACTATGGGCAGCTATTATGCTGTTCGCGATTACCTGAATGTCAATCCTGAATTCGGTACCATGGATGATTTTAAGCGGCTGGTCTCCGCCATTCATGATCATGGGATGTATGTGATCCTGGACTGGGTAGCAAACCACACTGCCTGCGATAATCACCTGGTTCAGGTTCATCCGGACTGGTATAAGAAATCAACTCGTGGAGATTTTATTCCTACTCCATGGAGAGACTATTCTGATATTTATGAACTGGATTATTCAAGTCTTGAATTGAGAGAATACATGTCCGATGCCCTGGCATTTTGGGTTCGTGAGACTGGAATTGATGGGTATCGATGTGATGTAGCGGATTTTGTACCGGTGGATTTCTGGGAGATGGTTCGAAGCCGACTGGAGGCTATCAGACCCATATTCATGCTGGCAGAAAGTGAAACCAGGGATCTCCATAGAAAAGCATTTGATATGACGTATTCGTGGTCTTTATGGGAACATTTGCATGGCATCTGTAGCGGAACCCGTCCAATGTGGAATCTAACGGAAATGTATTTGACTGAGCACCAGTGCATATGGCCATCCGATGGGTACCGAATGAATTTTATTGATAACCACGACAAAAATTCCTGGGAAGGGACACAATTTTCCAATTTTGGCGATGGACTTGAGGCGGCCATTGTTCTAAGCGTAATGATAGAGGGCATGCCTCTCCTTTATTCAGGTCAGGAGGCAGGGCTTGACAAATCCCTGGCATTTTTTGAAAAGGATTCCATTCAATGGAAACCACACAGAATTGGTGATTTGTATAAAAAGCTGTTCGCATTAAAACATGAAAATCGAGCACTCTGGAATGGGGATTCCGGTGGTCGAATGATTGAAATCCATCATGATCAAATAGACACCGTCCTTGCTTTCTTCAGGAAAAAGGAGAACGATGCCATTGTAGCCATCGTGAATTTGAGTGCGGATCCAATAAGCGTAAACCTTGATACGGGTGACTGTATCGGTCAATACACTGAACTTTTTACCGGTGAATCCAGGGAGTTGGAATCCGGCACAATCCTTTCCATGAGGCCATGGCAATCTATTGTTTATCATCGTTCTGGAATGTGATATTAAAATTTGATACACTCTCCATAGGAAATCGGAGGTTTGATATGAAATCCACAGCGAATTTTCTCATTCTTGGACTGTTTCTAAGCATTGGGTCAACCCAGGTTTTTACACTAAAGAGTATTGATTTCGGTGGTCAGATCACACTTGAGCAGGTCTATGATGGATTCGGATGCACCGGTCAAAATATATCACCGGAACTCACCTGGGAAAACCCTCCTGAGGGTACCAAGAGTTTTGCCATTACCATGTTTGACCCTGATGCCCCTACCGGTAGCGGTTGGTGGCACTGGATTGTGTTTGATATTCCTGTAAACATCCTCTCCCTGGATGCTGGTGCCGGTGATCCTGATTCAAAAATGGCTCCAAAAAACGCCATCCAGAGTCTGACGAATTATGGCACAGAGGGCTACGGTGGTCCTTGCCCCCCGACCGGTCACGGATTTCATCAGTACATCATTACAATTCATGCCCTGAGTGTGGAGACACTTGGCCTTGATGATACGGCTCAGCCTGCCCTTGCAGGATTCTATATCAATGCCAATACCATTCAGAAGGCATCCATTATCGCTTACTACCAGCGATAAGATTCTAGACTGGTTTATTTCCTGCCATAACCACGTTGAGGAGGACGTTGTCTTTTACCGTCAGGACGTCTTTCTTCATGCATGGCTTGATACTTCTTTTTCTGTTCCTCAGTAAGAATAGATAAAATATTCTTTTCCAGTTCCTCCCGATGATTTCTTGAGCTATCAAGCTGACGTTTAGTGTTCTTTCCCTTGTCCTCAATCCGACCCATCCTGCTTCGGTCATTAACCATTCCATGCGCAGGTTGGTTGTCTTTCATATCTTTCACGTGGGTTAGATAAATCCCAAGGATTTGTTCACGCTGGTCATCCGTAAGGGACAATTCCAACGTCATTCTATCCACTGTTTCCAATATCCGGTCTTCGTCCAGACGTGCAGGTGGTTCACCGCGTCCCTGTGGTGGTTGAGAAATTCCCAGGGCCAAAATAAATAGCGGTGTAAGTAATAAGGCAATCCGTTTCAAAACGTTACTCCTTTCATGCCAGTTGCTATATCAGACAATTGGAAAACCTATTGGTTAAATCTGTGCTTCACAGTTTATATTGTCTTACAAATAACAGGCAGATATTATGAAAACAAAAACGATGACATGTCAACAGCTTGGTGGTGCATGCAGTGAAACTTTTTCAGCAGAAACATTTGAAGAAATAGCCGAGTTAAGCAAACAACACGGGATGGAGATGTTTAAAAAGGGAGATAAGCCCCATTTATCGGCAATGGAAAACATGCAGGAGAAAATGCAGGATCCTGAGAAAATGAAGGCATGGTTTCAGGATCGCAAAGATGAGTTTGATGCATTACCCTGGGATGGTTCCTGATAAACAGTCGTTTCCATATACAATAATTAAATATTTTTTAATAAATGTAATATTATTTAATTTCTCTCATGATGGATTTAATGGGAGAACGAATCAAACGCCGTCGTGAAAGCCTGAATATCCAGGCCGGGGATCTGGCAGCATCCATTGGTGTCACTGCAAGCCTCATTTCTCAGATCGAACGGGCTAAGGCGTTTCCTTCCATACTAACCCTGAAAAAAATAGCAGATGCTCTCCATATTACGGTGGGAGAACTCATTGGAGAAAACAGCAATTTAAATGAGCACCCTGTGGTTGCACTGGAAGACAGGAAATTCGTGAAAAAGAATCAGACTGGAACGTCTTCCTATCTCCTGTCCAATCACGATCAATCGAAACTCATGGATCCATTTGTACTTGAGTTTCAGAAAAATGCAGATTCATCGGACATCATGACGACCAACAACCCCGGTCAGGAGTACTGCTACGTGATCAAAGGAAGTTTTGATGTTCACATCGGGTCGGAAAAATACAGTATTAAGAAGGGTGACAGTTTCTATTTCACCTCCAACGAAAACCATCTTTTTGCAAATACACATACAGGCACATCTCAGTTATTGTGGATTGTAAACCAAACATCCATATAACAAAATCTTAAAGGAGTAAACTATGGCTTTAACAACAAAAGATATCCTTGAGGAAAGCGGATCAGTTGATATTCAGCATTTCTCTCACTCCGATATCCATAAACTTATGGATCAGCATGAACTGAGTGAAGAAGCCCGTTCTATTATCGAACGTGAAAACCTTTTACCACCATCCCTCCTGTACAGGCTCCATAACACATTCCCACATCATTCCATACTGAAACGACAATCGGAACCCCTGTTCAAGGGGAAAAGCAAATACACTGGGATTTCTGGATTTCGTGAAGTATGTGGTACGCTGGAGAAAAATGGGATCACGCTTACTCACATCAGGGAAAGGGAATTATTTGTTGAAGTCTATGCATTTCTGGCCACAAAACATGTGCTGAACACTATCAACTGGAATGACTTTGAAAATGATCCTGTATTTCAGCTCATCATTCCACAACCCAATATGATTGAGCCTGAAGTTGTTAAAGGTTATATCGATATTGAAGATCCGGTCGAAAGGATGAACTATGTGGTGGCATACAGGGATAAAACCAATCCCCATGATGGCAAACAGATCCTGAACCGACCTTCTTTTTATTCAGAAGATGGTGAAATTGAAGCGGTTGATGGTGGGCAGCATAAATACCCACAGTGTTTCCTGCTGTTTGATAAAACCACCCAGGGATGTTATGCTTACTGTACGTATTGTTTCCGTCATGCACAGGTCCGTGGTGATGAAGATATGTTTATCCAGGATGATGTGCTTCAGGTACAGGAATACTGGCGCAAGCACACGGAGATCACCGATATTCTCATTACGGGTGGTGATGCCGGATATATGCCCACCAAACGATTGCATCAATACCTTGACCCCATCATTGAAGACCCAACATTGATGCATATAAAAACAATCCGAATTGCCTCCAGGGCCATTACCTATGAACCGGGAGTGGTAGTGAATCCTGACTATGATGGTACCCTTGCCCTGTTCAAAAAACTTATTGATAATGGTATTCAGGTACTGTGGATGGGACATTTTTCCACCCCAAAGGAAATGCTGAACATCCACACCATTGCTGCCATCCGCCGTTTACGGAATCATGGGATCAATGTCCGTAGCCAGAGCCCCATCATGAATCATATCAGTCTTTTCATGGATGAACAAGGTGTGGTGGATATCGATCGATCCGCCCAGAACTGGATCGACCTGGCACATATTCTTATGATGCTCGGCATGCAGTTCCATTCCATTTATTGTGCACGTCCCACCGGAGAACATGATTATTTCACAGCACCTCTTAGGGATATCAATGAAATTTTCAGTAAGATTTATCGATCCCTGCCATCGGAAGGCAGACCCTCTCGATACATCACCATGACATCTTCCGCAGGAAAAATCTCCCTGTTGGGTGAAGTGGAAGTGAATGGAGAAAAAGCCTTTGCCCTGAAATTCAATGAGGGTCGAAACATCAAGTGGCTGGATAAGGTTTTTCTTACAAAATGGGATGAGAAAGAAAATACCATTGAGAAACTCGTCCCTTACGATACAGAAACACATTTCTTCGAAGAAGAGTTAAAAGAAATTGAAACAACTCTGGAAGATGCCTTTAATGCATCTTTTAAACCCGAAGAAAAGGTACTTGAACCAATTGAAATAGACTAATCAATGATAAATAAGCTTGTGAAATCGGATGCAGAAGCTGTATCCGACATCTATGACGGAGCTACGGTTATGATCGGGGGATTTGGCGAAGCTGGCAGTCCCATCGAGCTTATTCACCGGCTCATCGACCTTGGCAGTAAATACCTGACGGTCATCAGCAACAATACGGGAAGCGGTCACGTTGGAATCGCAGCCCTCATTGCCAATCGTCAGGTAAAAAAAATGATCTGCTCATTTCCCAGAAGCACCAATTCCATTGTCTTCCCTGAGTTGTATCGCAATGGTGAGATTGAGCTGGAACTTGTTCCCCAGGGAACCCTGGCAGAGCGAATTCGAGCCGGCGGTGCTGGTATTCCAGCATTCTACACCCCATCTTCAGTGAATACTCCTCTAGCAGACGGAAAAGAAACACGCGAATTTGATGGTCAGCTTTATGTCATGGAACATGGCTTGAAAGCGGATTTCTCGCTGGTGAAATGCCATACGGCAGATCGATATGGAAATCTCACTTTTAACAAGACGGCACGAAATTTCAGTCCCATCATGTGCACTGCTGCTTCAACAACCATAGTGCAAAGTCGGCAAATGGTTGAACCCGGTGATATCAATCCAGAATGCGTGGTGACGCCCGGCATTTTTGTGCATCGTGTTGTTCATATCGACACACCTGCAGATGAATCTATTCTCGTAGCAAACAACGACAGGTATCCATCATGAATACACGCATAGGCTGGAGTCGAAATGACATGGCACAAAAAGCGGCCCTGGATCTACCCGACGGTTCATATGTCAATCTTGGCATTGGAATTCCAGAACTGGTAGCAGATCATGTTCCACCTGGTATTGAAGTGATTTATCATACGGAAAACGGTCTTTTAGGTATGGGTCCAGTTCCTGAAAAAGGTCATGAAGATGTGGAACTCATCAACGCAGGGAAGAAATATGTCACGGCCATTCCCGGGGCATGTTATTTCCATCATGCAGACAGCTTTACCATGATCCGTGGCGGACATCTGGACATTTCCATCCTTGGAGCCCTGCAGGTCTCAATGGATGGTGACCTGGCGAACTGGTCCACGGGAAAACCCGGCGCCATACCTGCTGTCGGTGGAGCTATGGATCTGGTTGCTGGTGTTAAAAATGTGTGGGTGATTACCGACCATGTCACAAAGGACGGACAGTTTAAACTTGTGAATAATTGCACGTTTCCTCTTACAGGAAAGGGTGTGGTGGACAGGCTGTACACAAACCTGGCCATCATCAATGTTACAGAGTCAGGTCTTCAGGTACGTGAATTGGCTCCTGGAATCTCATTTGACTTCCTTCAGGAACATACGGAACCGGAACTCCATCAATAACCTCTCCCTTTGTAAGGAGTCCACAGGATGACTTCACATAAATCCAAAGCCAGCGAGACTATTTACGCAGATGCTGTAAATGTCCTGCCTGGAGGCGTTAGCAGAAACACTATTTACCATAAACCTTATCCCCATTATGTTGCGAAGGCTCGTGGATGTAAGGTAACAGATGTGGATGGTGTGGAGCGGATAGATTTTGCCAACAACATGGCTTCACTGATTCATGGCCATGCCTACCCACCTGTTGTTAAAGCTGTCACAGAGCAATTAAAAAAAGGAACGGCCTATACGCTGGCGACGGAAATCGAAGTCCGGTATGCCCAGCATCTTACCAGCCGGACACGTGGACTGGAAAAGATCCGGTTTGTGAATTCCGGTACCGAAGCGGTTATGTCCATGATTAAAACTGCGCGTGCATTTACCGGTAAACACAAAATTGCCAAAGCAGAAGGATCCTATAACGGTTCATACGATTTTGTGGAAGTGAGCCAGGTGTCCAATCCTGAAAACTGGGGGGATGTAACACGTCCAAATCGAAATCCACTGGCGTATGGAACCCCGCAGGGTGTTATTGATGATGTGATAGTGTATCATTTCAATGACATTGAGAACACGCTCAACCTGCTGGATGAACACAAAGACAATATCGCCTGTGTTCTCATAGATCCAATCCCACACCGCATCGGTTTGTTTGAATCAACCAATGCCTTTGTAAATGCCATTTATCAGTGGACAAGAAAAAACAATTCCCTCATGGTATTTGATGAAGTAATTACCTATCGAACTCATTATGGTGGGGCGCAGGATCAATATACTCATAAACCGGATTTGACCGCTCTTGGTAAAATGATTGGTGGCGGTTTCCCAGTAGGTGCCTTTGGAGGTCGGGCAGAGATTATGGATGTGATGAATCCGGACAATACACCACTTAAGCTTCCTCACTCTGGTACATTTTCTGCAAATCCAATTACTACCACAGCCGGGTACACAGCCATGACACATTTTGATCGGGATTCAGTGGATTCACTAAACATGCTCACCACAAAAGCAATTGACCAGATCTACGAAGCCATCAACGTGGCGGACGTACCCATGTCATTATCGGGGACGGGCTCAATGTTCCGACTGCACCCACGTCGACATGAACCCACATCTTACCGGGAAGCTTTTCAATTCAAAGAGGAAAAAGCCGTGATCATGAAAATTCTTGATCATCTTTTTTATGAGGAAAACATTATCATGGTTAATACGGGCACAGCCATGTTTTCTACTGCCATCAAGCAGAAGGAAGTGGATCGACTCAGCCAGGGCATGCTGAATGCTTTCAAGGCGAATAAAAAAGAATTGGATGCGGTGTGGGATAAATACCATGACCGTCACCTGAAAGCGGATCCGGAGGTTTAAATGAAGCCCGTGTTTATTTGTGATGCTATTCGAACACCCGTTGGAAAATTTGGAGGCTCCCTCTCTACAATCAGAGTGGATGATCTTGCAGCAATACCCATTCGTGCATTAATGGACCGACAACCTGATATCGATTGGGAAGACGTTGATGATGTCCTGTTAGGCTGTGCAAATCAGGCCGGCGAGGACAACAGGAATGTGTCTCGAATGGCTTTGTTACTGGCAGGGATGTCCGAAACTATCCCCGGTGCCACCATCAATAGGTTGTGCGGTTCAGGTATGGATGCCATTGGAACAGCCGCAAGAGCCATCCGAGCCGGAGAAGCTGATTTCATCATTGCCGGTGGTGTTGAAAGTATGTCCCGATCCCCCTGGGTTATGCCAAAGCCAGAACAGGCATTCTCCAGGACTCCCGATGTATATGATACCACTATAGGCTGGCGTTTTGTCAATAAACACATGAAGGCAATGGGACATACCGAATCCCTCATTCAAACTGCGGAAACCATCGCAAGCGAAATGAACATCAGCCGAGAAGATCAGGATGAATTTGCGTTCTGGAGTCAGACAAAAGCCAAAATTGCACAGGAAAGTGGTGCCCTCGGACAGGAGATCGTATCCGTCAGAATTCCCAGGAGGAAACAGGATGACCTTGTGTTTGAACACGATGAGCACCTTCGACTAACTCCGTTGGACAAACTGGCAACTCTTAATCCGGTTTTAGGAGAAGGAACCACCATTACTGCAGGAAATGCCTCTGGCATCAATGATGGTGCCGCAGCCCTCTTAATCGCTTCTGAAGAAGCGGTAAAAAAACATAATCTGGAGCCAAAGGTTCGCGTTCTGGGTATGAAAGTGGCAGGTGTTCCTCCACGTACAATGGGAATGGGTCCAGTACCTGCTACAAGGAGTCTCATGTCCCATCTGGGTCTATCCCTGGATGAGTTGGATATCATCGAATTAAATGAAGCCTTTGCAGCTCAATCCCTGGGATGCACACGTGAATTGGGATTGGATGACAATGATCCCCGCATCAATCCTCTTGGAGGGGCGATAGCACTGGGACACCCACTCGGTATGAGTGGGGCACGGCTTGTTACAACTGCATCATACCAGCTCATGAACTCATCCAAAAAGTTCGCACTTTGCACCATGTGTATTGGAGTCGGCCAGGGCATTGCTACCGTACTGGAGAAGGTGTAAACATTTTCCAGGCAATATATCGGGAGATTTATTTCCGGCACTTATAAATTGTGGCATCATCGAAGGAGGAAAATCCATGCAAAAAGATGAATGCTGTCCTGAGTTTGATCCCGGACGATGGGATGAGAAAACACATAGCTGGAGAGAAAAACCCTTCCTGAAAGAAAGCATGCCGGCTTTTTTTCATATTCCATTTCCAGGACTAATTGGTAAGAAAGTTGAAAAGATGTATTCCCTTGCAATACAAGAAAATGCAGGAATAGATGACATCCTCGACTGGATTATTCTCTTCCATGATCCACATCCATTCAAGTCAGAGATGTACATGGCAGTATCGAAGTCTGTCCCAGGAGGAAACAATGTGACGCTATCAGGAGAGTTTATTTCTCGTGTATTTGATGGACCTTTTAACGCCGTACCAAAGCATATAAGGGACATGAACAATTCACTTGAAGAATCAGGGAAAAAAGCAAAAGATTATTATATTCATTATGCCTACTGTCCCAACTGCGCAAAGAAATTCGGTCATAATTATTCTGTTTTATTCGCTGAGGTTTGATGCTAAAACGACCCATAAACCCCATGCCTGTTTTCGTGATGGAAGCCCTGGCCGATTCGGGACTCACAGACGCATTTGATGCGCGTCCCCCCTATCAACGAAATGACTACCTGGGCTGGATAAACAGGGCGAAGAGAGAAGACACCAGGATGAAACGACTTCACCAGATGCTTGATGAACTACAGCAAGGTGATGTATACATGAATATGAAGTGGAAATCAGACAGGTAGATCAACTACCATATTCGATAATTTCAAATCTTATAAGGGAATCAATCATGGAAAACAATTATATCAAAATCCATAAAAAGGTCCTGTGGGCCATTGCCCCGGCTGCCGGTATCATCAGTGTGCTCCTCGCGCAGAATAAAGGTGGACCTACCGTACTGTTTATCCTTGGGATTATCACCGGTATCTTTATCGGAAAGTTCATCAAGGAATCTTCCAACGAAAATGAATAGTCGATTAAAACTTGTTATGACCTGTATTAGACTACTTCCAATTCTCTGTTTTTTTATAGTCATTTCCTGTTCACATCATCCTGATTCACTAGAAGTATACCATCATGGTGCATTGAGAACCATTATGCACCAGGCGGATATTTCAGCCGTTTCTGATCTAAAGAATCTTAAGGGTCTAGAAAATGTGTATGCATTGGGTGCCTTGGAAAATCTAAAAGGTGAAATCCAGATCTTTAATGGTGATGTCCTGAACACCATGGTGGTTGAAGGAAGCATCGCCTTCGATCGAACTCTGGATAAGAAGGCAACACTCCTTGTCTACGCTGATGTGAAGAAATGGACATCTTTACTGGTACCTGACAGCATTGATACCAAACAGGATCTGGAACAATTCATAGCATCCTCTGCCAGTGGAATTGGTATTGACACCGAAAATCCGTTCCCTTTCCTGGTTGAGGGACACGCAGATTCCATATCCTGGCATGTGATTGACTGGAAAGACGGTGATACGGAACATTCCCATCAAAAGCATATTCAGTCCGGGTTATCAGGTATCATTCACGACAGGGATGTAGAAATGATTGGATTCTACTCCAACTCACATCACGCTGTGTTCACACACCATACCACCAATATGCATGTGCATTTCAGAACACAAGACAGATTGCTGGCCGGCCATGTGGATAATGTCATCCCTGGGAATAAGATGACATTGAAACTCCCTTTGATATCCAAGTGAATAATCCATGTCCAGGTTGTGGCGGACTTTTTCCAGTCACAAAAGGTCCTGTTCATCGTTACATGGAATCCAGTCCGGGCTGCTGGGAAACATTTGGGCGTGTTCTGGAAAGGGAGTATAGTGATATTCAGTATTACAGGGTTCACCGAATTTCTGTGGACACCTATGCTGTTCAGCATCCCGGACAACCCTCTCGCCAGACCATTCAATCCGTAGGATTACATTTGCTACGATTATCCTGTTTTCTTGAAGATGGATTAACACAGGAACAGGCGAATTCCGTCATGACTCAGGCCGCCCGTTTCAAACAGACGTTTACCTGGCTCTCTCCACCTGAGCCTCCTTATCAAATTACCGTATTCGATGTGGTTAATGCTGAAAATGCAGATGACCATTATTCAATTGTGAACCAGTGGGCAGCATCAACCTGGAATTCATGGTCTCATCATCATGAAGTCATACGGCACTGGAAGCAATTAACCCGCGAGAATTAAAGCGCATATTTTTAACCCCTCGTACCTGACGTGTTTGTGTTTACATTTCATTCAACCTAAAAGGAGTGTCTCATGCAAATAGACGCCAAAACACCTGAAGAATACATATCAAAGATTCCTGAGGAAAGAAAACTGGCTTTTTCCAGACTTCGACAAACCATCCTTGATAATCTGCCCGAAGGATTTGAAGAAACCATTCAATATGGAATGATTGGTTATGTGGTACCACATTCAATTTATCCTGATGGGTACCATGTTAGTCCACAAATTCCACTGCCGTTTATGAGTATTGCATCCCAAAAAAACTTTGTGGCACTCTACCATTCCGGTGTCTATGCTGATGAATCAATGCTTCGCTGGTTTCAAACTGAATACCCTAAATATGTGACCACGAAATTGGACATGGGTAAAAGTTGCATTCGTTTTAAAAATATGAAGAACATCCCATACGAATTAATTGGCGAATTGGTAACTAAAATGTCCTGTCAGGAATGGATTGATCTATACGAAAAAAGGAACACCTAGACCCCTTATTATTTCCCCATTAGGGAGTAAAAGACTAGAGGAACATGGCTATATGAAACGTCACGATTTTTTATAAACTAAACAATGTTTTGGCATTTTGTGTCGTTACCTCAGCAATGGTAATGAGTGGTAAATCGTGGACCTGAGCCAACTGTTCAGCCACCAATCGAGTCCGGGACGGTTCATTACGTTTTCCCCTGTACGGCATGGGACTCAAAAATGGTGAATCCGTTTCTACCAGCGTTTTTTCCAGCGGAATGGCTTTAGCCACATCTCGAAGATGTGAATTCTTAAAGGTTAGATTTCCTGCAAATGATATGTAGAAACCTAGATCAAGGAACGCTTTCGCAGTGAAGTAATCACTGGAAAAACAATGAGCCACTCCATTTTCAATCTTTGAATCCTTCAAGATTGAGATGACATCTTCATCTGCATCCCGATTGTGGACAATGACAGGTAAATTTAATTCTTTAGCCAGGCTGATCTGCTCTTCAAACCGTTCCTGTTGAATCTCCTTTGGTACCGTGTCCCAATAATAATCCAGTCCAATTTCCCCAACTGCCACCACTTTTTCCTGAGAATAATTGGGCCTCAACCTGTCCAGGTAATCATCCGGTAGATCCAACGTGTAATTCGGATGTATTCCTGCTGCAGCGTATATCCCTGGGTGTGCATGTGCCAGCAGGAGCGCTGATTCTACTGTGGCAAGATCAATGGAAGGACACACCATGCAATCCACGCCGGATTCATGCGCCTGTTGGATGATGTCGTCAATTTCTGTATCAAGGTCTTTGAGATAGAGGTGGCAATGTGTATCGATTAGCATATCAGAATTTGGGAACAGACGAGGAAGCATGTGCAATAATTAATCCGGATTTTATGTGGATGATTCCTATATTCGAAGGCAGGAAATCAAGGAGTCACATCATGAAATATTCTAATGAAGTCATCATCCATCTACCACTGGAAGAAGTGATTCAAAAATTTGATAATCCAGAAAACCTGAAACACTGGCAACCCGGACTTCAGAGTTTCAATCTGATTGAGGGTGAATCGGGTCAGCCTGGAGCAAAATCAACGCTGGTATATCAGATGGGTAAACGATCCATGGAAATGGTAGAAACAATTATGATAAGGGATCTACCAAGAGAATTCAGTGCCACCTATGAAACCAAGGGGATGGTCAACTTTTCGCGCAATTTTTTTGAACCCATAGATGATAACACCACACGATATTCAGCCGAGAATACTTTCGAAGCATCCGGGATCATGAAGTTGTTGACATTTTTTGCCCCTGGATCCTTTAAAAAACAAACGCAGAAATACATGGAGAACTTTAAACGATTCGCTGAGGATGGATCATCCGTACTGAATTCATGAATGACATAAAACCATACCAGAGAAAAGGATTTGCAGGGATCATTGCCATTGCATTAGGTATAGTCCTAAACAATATCACCAGTGGGATAGGAAGTGCATTCATGGGTGTTGGGGCCCTTCTATTCATTGCAGCCTTCATTGAGAAAGGAAAGTCCGAGAATGAGTGATCATCTTCCCATTAAAATGCGCCGGAAGGATCGCCAGGTTTTAGATCCTCAGCAAATCGATTCAATCATACAAAAAGCGGATGTATGTCGAATTGCATTCGCTGATGGAAACACACCATATATTGTTGCCATGAATTTTGGATATCGTCGTGGAAACCCGTCTCAATTGTTCTTCCATTGTGCAAATACGGGCCGAAAAATCGATCTTATTCATAAAAACAATTATGTCTGTTTCCAGATGGATACTGATCATATTCTTGTGCCTGGGGAAATTGCCTGTGATTATACCATGACGTTTCAGAGTATTGTAGGGTATGGACATATTCATATTGTGAAAAATCTCGATGAAAAAATTGATGGCTTGAACGTGTTGATGAATCAATATACTGAAAAACAGGATTGGACCTATTCCAATGAAATGTTGAAGAGAACCACTGTGTTGCGAATTGATATTGAATCTATCTCTGCTAAAAAGAAGGATGACATAGAATGATACTTAGACTGATACCAATATTCTTCCTCTCCATGTTGTTATCTCAACCCGCAGATACGATGATTACAACTTTTGATTCAGAACTGGCTGTGAAGCTGGGCGCAGATGATTATGGGATGAAGTCCTATGTCATGGCGTTTCTGAAAGCGGGTCCAAACCGTAGTCAATCGGAAGAAGAACGAATGGAATTACAACGGGCCCATCTGGCCAATATCAAGCGGCTTGCAAATGAAGGTCTACTGGTGGTGGCAGGTCCTTTCCTTGATAATGGTGATATTCGCGGTATTTATATTTTTAATGTCACTACGGTGAAAGAAGCGAAAGCGCTCACCGAAACCGATCCAGCAATTCAGGCAGGGTCCCTGATCATGGAACTTCATCCCTGGTATGGCAGCGCTGCCCTGCTACAGGTAAATAGTATCCATGAAAAAATTAAAAAAGTGTCCTTTTAAAATATCCACTGAATTCTCAAGGTCATTGGGGGGTCACTCTCCTCATCGTCATTTTCCCAGTATCGATCCCGGTTGAACTCATAGACTGTATACCCGATAATCGAGCCTGCAACGGCGCCAAACAAAACATCCGTAAGATAATGCTTATCAGCTGCAATCCTGTAATATCCTGTGGCAGATGCCAAGGACATGCTCACTGTCCAGATCAGATTTTTTTCATCCGGATACTCATTTGCCAGCATGAGTGCTGTGGATGTTCCAATGGCAAATGCATGACTCGTATGCCCGCTGAAAAATGACATATAGGAGTCATGTCCTTCATCCCTTGTACCAAAAAAGGATGCAGGTCGTTGCCTGGCAGCGGTTACTTTTACAAGATTTGTTAGTATCCCATTTATTGCCATCACTTCAGTATTGAGAAGTAAAAATGGGATATATTTCTTCGATAGCAATGGTGTAACAGGGGTTCCTCCCAGGAAAACGCCATACAGGAGAATATCGCTGTTCTTTTTCGCAATATTCATACGTTCCAAATCCCATCTCATTATGCTGCGAGCAAATTGGTCTACATTGTTTGGTTTTGTAAACCGTGGTGTTTCGGGTGTTATGGCATCTATCCATCCGTATTGCATGGACAGAAACAGACCCATACCCAGGGATGTCCTCAGGTAGTCACCTCGCTCAGGTTGTGCTCTGAGGGAAGAAATGGATAGAAATAGAAAAAGACACATGGTGATACGCAGGGATGTGTTAGGTGAATTCATCATAAAAGATTATACATATTTAGAATAAAATGGAAGATTGTTCTAAGAAATGGATAACTTTTTAAACCATAATCAGCCACCAATCAATAAAAAGGAATGAAACAGAAATGAGTAAAATACATTTTGGTGAAACTGTAGATGGGTATGATATCCCCGTCCTGAATGAACGTGAAATAAGGGCTGCAGCCGGTCTACTATTCCTGATGATGTACACACTGATACTAATCATCGGTTTTACTGAAAACTATACACCCTTCAAATACGGTGCTATCCTGTTTTTCCTGGATTTTGTGATTCGGGTTTTGATCAATCCAAAGTATTCACCAACATTGATTCTAGGACGATTCATTGTCAGAAATCAGGTGCCGGAGTATGTTGGGGCTCAGCAAAAGAAATTTGCGTGGTGGATTGGACTCATCCTTGCCACAACCATTATTATTCTTATGGTTATTGTGAACGCATACAGTCCCATTACTGGGATCATCTGTCTTATCTGTCTTATTTTTCTATTCTTTGAAGCAGTGTTTGGTATCTGTCTGGGATGCAAGTTTTACTCACTTGTATATAAGGACAAAGCACAATATTGTCCCGGAGAAGTCTGCGATGTAAAAGACAGACATGAGATTCAAAAACTATCTTCAATGCAATGGGTCATCGTCCTTGGATTTACAGTGGCTATAGTTCTTGTGGGTTACTTTCTTGGCGATTTCCTGAGCATACCTCCCCACGATCTTTTTGGCCTAAACAATTAGCCCTATTTTTCTTCACTGAGACACTAGTAAAAATGGGTCCTGACCTTCTTACCTATATTATCACTGCAGTGGGGATACTGCTCGGTTTTTTTGTCCAGACTGTCATTGGATTTGCTGCGGTGCTTGTGGCATTGCCTATCATGATCATCGTACTGGACCTTCAGGCAGCCATTCTCATTCTCTCTATCCTTCTTGCCCTGTTCAGTTTCGTTTTGATCTATCAGAATTTCAATCATATACAATGGAAGATTATCGTCCATATGGGGATATTTGGTTTTATTGGAATGACACTGGGTGTCATGACCCTAAAAACCGCAAATCAGGAAGTATTGATGAACGTGCTGGGTGGATTCACCATGGTGTACAGTCTGTATTCCATGGTGAATAAGAGTCAGGTAAGATTGTTTCATCACCTGGGATGGTTGTTTGGTCTAATTGGTGGGTATTTCTCCGGATTATTTAATACCGGTGGTCCAATGTACGTCACTTATATTATCAATAGACTTGACGATGCGACGGCTACACGAGCCACCATCCTTGGGATGCTAGGAATCATAAACATTGCACGAATTCCCATACAGGTATATCACCGTATGATATCATTAGATCTATTTTTCTATTCTATTGTGATGCTTCCGGTGATGTTTTTGGCAATCTACCTGGGGAATCAACTGGTAAAAGTCATCGACCAAACCATTTTTCAAAAGTTCATTCTTACAGTTTTATTCCTTGTTGGACTCTCACTGATACTGACGTAAACGGGACCAACCTCTTCATCAGATTATGCGTATTTTTCCTCTTGAAATAAGCATGATCAAGGACAATTAATATGGGTAGACTATTTGGATTTCTACTTTTCATTTTCTCATTGACGTTAGGTGGAAAAGCACACAATCCTGTCATTATTGATTCCCCGTCAGGAAACATTCGTACCACATTTACCATTTCAGGTAATGGACAACCAACCTATGAAGTTCGATACAGGAATCAAATCGTTATAGAACCATCCTCCATTGGATTTGAATTTCAGGATGATCAAAACCTGGGGAAACACATTGCCATCACTGACCCAAAAATGTCGTCCCATGATGACACCTGGATGATGCCGTGGGGTGAACAGGATACAGTAAGAAATAACTATAACGAATGTCACATATCCCTGAAGGAGAAGAAACAACCCAGAAGAGCGTTTAACATTGTGTTTCGAGTGTATGATGATGGCATTGGATTCAGGATTCAGTTTCCAGAAGGATTTGGTGACAATGAAATCATTATTTTGGATGAGCTTGTGGAATTCAATCTGACTGGTGATCCAACTGTTTGGTGGATCCCCGGGGATTGGGACATTTATGAGCACCTGTATCACACCACTCGATTTTCTGAGATTGATGCTATAAAGCACCGTTTTCATTCCGCACTGGCACAATCATACATCCCCGAAAATGCTGTAAATACACCTGTGACACTAAAGACAAATGACGGTATTTACGTGAGCATTCATGAAGCCAACCTGACAGACTATGCAGGAATGACATTAAAGGTGGATAAACAATCCGATGGGTTCGTTAGTGAACTGGTGGGTTCTGATCGGCTTGGATTGAAAGTGAAGAGATCACTGCCATTTGAGACTCCCTGGCGTACAATTCAAATCACCGACGAACCTGGAAAACTTATTGAATCAAACCTGATTGTTAATCTTAATGAACCTAATGTTTTGGGAGATGTAAGCTGGTTCCAACCAACAAAATACATGGGTATCTGGTGGGAAATGCATATTGGTAAATCTACCTGGGATAAGGCAAGCGGACGTCATGGTGCCACCACGGAAAATGCCATTGCATTCATAGATTTTGCATCAAAGCATGGTATAGGTGCCCTTCTCATCGAAGGTTGGAACACCGGTTGGGAACGCTGGTTTGGATTTCCTGACAGGGAAGGAATTTTTGATTTTGTTACATCATACCCAGATTATGATCTGGATCGCGTGGTAGCCTATGGAAAAGAAAAAGATGTCCAAATCATCATGCACCATGAGACATCTGCCGCTCCCCGGACTTACGAGACCCAACTGGATACAGCTTTTTCGTTGATGAGAAAACACGGGATTCACACTGTCAAGACCGGGTATGTACAGAAGATCATCCCGGAAGGTGAATACCATCATGGGCAATGGATGGTAAACCATTACAGGAATGTCATAAAAACAGCAGCCAGGTACCAGGTGGCTGTCAATGCTCATGAGCCAATCAAAGCCACGGGAATCCGTCGCACATATCCCAATGCTATATCTCGTGAAGGTCTGCGTGGACAGGAATTCAATGCCTGGTCCCCGGATGGTGGAAACCCACCAGAACATCTCACCATCGTTCCGTTCACCCGTATGCTGGCAGGTCCAATTGATTTTACACCCGGTGTCTTCAATATAAAACTCACACCTTACAAGGATGATAATCAAATCAACACGACGCTGGCTCACCAACTGGCAGCCTATGTGGTGATTTACAGTCCTGTTCAAATGGCCTGTGATCTCATTGAACATTATGAGGGTCACCCCGCTTTTCAGTTTATTCAGGATGTGGGAGTGGACTGGAGTGAATCACATGTTATTGCTGGCGAAATAGGTGATTATATCATCATGGCAAGAAAAGAAAAAGGGACGGAAAACTGGTTTGTTGGGGGTTTGACTGATGAAAATCCCAGGGATATCTCGTTCACTCTTGATTTTCTTGATAGGGGACAAACCTATGATGCAATTTTTTATCAGGACGGGGAACATGCACACTGGAATGACAACCCTACTTCCATTAGAATTGATAATAGGAAATTGATTTTTGAAAATACAGTGGATATACACCTTGCATCCGGTGGTGGATGTGCCATAAGTCTCTTTCCAACCAAAACGAATTAAAATGGGGAACAGATGAGAATACTGCTTTTATTAACTACAATTCTGGTGTTTTCAAATGGTTGTAGACCATCAGACAACCTCAATCTTAAAGTGGTCGATGATTTTGACATTGACCGGTACCTGGGAACATGGTATGAAGTTGCGCGATTTCCTCATCGTTTTGAAAAAGATCTGCAGGGTGTGACTGCGACATATTCTTTACGACCAGATGGAAAAATCGATGTTGTTAATAAAGGTTACAAAGGATCACCAGATGGTGAGGAATCCATCGCAAATGGGGTAGCGAAAATCCCTGATCCAGAAAAACCTGCTGCGATAAAAGTATCATTTTTTCTATTTTTCTTTGCTGATTATTTGATTCTTGAACTGGATCAAAGTGACTATCAGTATGCACTGGTATCCAGCTCATCAAATGATTTCTTATGGATATTGTCCCGTACTCCGGACTTGAATCCGGAAATCTACAGACAACTGACCATGGCTGCTTCGGCGAGAGGTTTTGATGTTTCCAAACTGGAAAAGGTCATCCATGGCTGACATTATCCTGTACACAGCCACTAGCCTGGATGGTTTCATTGCTTCCGAGGATGGGTCGGTGGACTGGTTGTTTCACGATCAGGATTATGGTTATTCAGAGTTTTACGAATCCATAGGTACAACAATCATGGGATATAATACATACGCTCAAATCCTCACATTTGGGCCTTTCCCCTATCCCGATAAACAAAATGTTGTGCTCACGACCCAAGATCGCACACCTGATCCAAATGTTACATTTATACGAAATGATATCCGTGTGACCATTCAGGAGTTAAGGGAAAACTCAGATCTGGATATCTGGCTGGTCGGTGGTGGTAATGTCAATTCATTTTTCCTTGCTTCTGAATGGATAGATCGGTTGGATGTGTTTATCCATCCAATAGTACTTGGTAGCGGTATTCCACTGTTTACCAAACAGGCTCCACGGCCTTCACTTCATCAAAACATGGAAAAGACTTTCTCAAGTGGCGTTATCCATAAATCATTCACAATTGAATACTGAAAAGAGTCATTATGATACTTGAACTTGTAGACTGGATTTGGATTTTAGGGTTTTTTGCCCTATCCCTGATCATTGGTATCAGTGTTTCTCGCAAATCCGGTAAGAATACATCGGAATTTTTTGCATCCGGGAAATCTATGCCATGGTGGCTGCTTGGAATATCCATGGTAGCAACCACGTTTTCTGCTGATACACCCAATCTTGTAACAGACCTTGTGCGGCAACATGGCGTCGCCGGTAACTGGCTCTGGTGGGCATTCCTGCTCACAGGCATGGTCACGGTGTTTATTTATGCAAAATTATGGCGCAGATCCAATGTGCTAACAGATATTGAGTTTTATGAAATGAGATACAGTGGGAAAATGGCTGCATTCCTCAGGGGATTTCGTGCTATTTATCTTGGCGTATTTTTCAATATTATTATCATGGCATCCGTTTTACTTGCGGCCATTAAAATCGGTGGTGTCATGCTGGGTATTTCACCCTTCAACACAGTGATCTGGGTTTCTATCGTTGTAGTAATCTATAGCATGCTCGGTGGTCTTAGAGGGGTTCTCATTACGGATGCTATCCAATTTGTCATTGCCATGATTGGTTCTGTTTATGCAGCAACCATTGTCCTGAAAATTCCAGAAATTGGAGGACTATCCTCCCTCCTGTCTCACCCAAATGTTGCAGGTAGAATATCCATTTTACCGGATTTTTCCGACTCTTCGCTGGTATTAACTGTCTTCATAATCCCGCTTGCAGTTCAGTGGTGGAGTGTATGGTATCCAGGATCGGAACCTGGTGGTGGAGGTTATGTGGCTCAGCGTATGTTGTCTGCAAAGGATGAGAAACACGCCATGGGAGCCACCCTCTTATTCAACCTTGCACATTATGGTCTGCGTCCATGGCCATGGATTATTGTTGCCCTGGCAAGTCTTGTAGTGTTTCCGGACATTCCGTCACTTCAGGAGGCTTATCCAAACATGGATCCGAATATAGTTCGCCATGACATGGCCTATTCAGCCATGCTCACATATTTGCCGGCTGGAGTTCTTGGGCTGGTGGTTGCCTCCCTTATCGCCGCCGTCATGTCCACTATATCAACTCATCTCAACTGGGGTGCCTCCTATGTCATCCATGATTTTTATGGACGGTTTTTTGCAGACGAAGCAGATGAAAAATCCCTGGTAGCCATGGGACGCTGGACCATTCTTTTACTAATGGTTTGTTCAGCGACCCTTGCATTGTTTCTGAGCAATGCCCTTCAGGCATTCCATATTATGCTGCAAATAGGTGCCGGGACAGGGCTTCTGTTTATCCTGCGATGGTTCTGGTGGCGAATCAATGCTGCCAGTGAATTATCCGCCATGATCATCTCATTACTGGTGGCAATCTATTTTGAAATCATCCACCCTGCATTGGGGTTACCACACATCCCTGAATGGCAACGACTTGTCTATGGTGTGGGAATTACCACCTTTGGATGGATTGCTATTACAATGCTTACAACACCAACCAGTACAGATACCCTGATACGGTTTTATAAAAAAGTACGTCCCGGTGGTCCGGGCTGGACAAGCTTCCTGGCAAGTGCCCATCAACAGGGTCATGCTGATATCCCAACCGATGCAACCTGGGATGTACCCATCAGTATCCTTGGGATTTTCCTGGGATTAATCTGTATCTATGGCGGTCTCTTCTCTATTGGGTTCTGGTTGTACGGGAATACTGGTCCGGCTATAATAGGCTCGTTAACTTCACTGGCAGCCGGGGGTATGTTATTCAAGCTCTGGTCACATTTTAATATTCAATAAAGGGAGCAAAATGAACCAATCAATTGTCGTATTAGCCGCAGGGATGGGAAGCCGCTACGGGGGGTTGAAACAACTGGATAGATTTGGCCCATCAGGAGAGGCCATTATCGATTATTCTCTCTACGATGCCATGAAATCCGGATTCAACAAAGTAGTCTTTGTAATTCGGAAACACATGGAGGAAGATTTCCGGGAGCGATTTGAGCAGAAGCTACAGGGAAAACTCGACTTGCATTTTGTTCACCAGGAGCTGGATAGACTGCCTGAAGGATTTTCTATCCCTGACGGTAGAGAAAAACCCTGGGGGACTGCCCACGCCATGTGGATGGCAGAGTCCGCTATCCAGGAACCATTTACTGTGATCAATGCAGATGATTTTTATGGGCGTGAAGCGTTTCAGTTATCGTATGATCACTTCATCAACGAACAAAGGGATCATTGTCTTATCGGGTACATGCTTGCCAATACCATCTCTGAATTCGGGTCAGTTTCACGTGGCGTCAGCGTTTCGGATGAAAAGGAATATCTGAAAGAGATTACAGAACGAACAAAAATATACCGGAATGATGGTGTGCTTGGATATGAAGAGAATGATCAGTTCCATCCGCTATCAGAGACTACCAATGTGTCCATGAATATGATGGGGTTTCATTCAAATATTTTTAATATTATCGAAAATTATTTCATCGAATTTCTTCTGGAAAACGGGCAGGAAATGAAATCGGAGTTTTTCCTGCCTCTTGTATTAGAGAAAATGATACAGAGCGGTTTTGGTAACATGAAAGTATACCAGACAGATGCGCAGTGGTTTGGTGTCACCTACCGCGAAGATAAACCACATGTATCTGAGCAAATAAATCAGTTGGTTAAGTCGGGGGTTTACCCGGAAACCCTCTGGTAATCGGCGAATCATTAAGACAATTATCTTATTGTTTTTATTAGATAAACAATATAATTTCTTTTGGCAACCATCCTTGTAAGGATTATATCATAGTAACTTAAATCATCACGGGGGAATAGGAGTGAGCAATGAAACCCCCAGTGAAATATGTTCTCTATTTCCTTTTAGGTATAAGTACAGTGGCTTTACTGGCAATCGTCTACATATATACAGCCTGCCCCAATGTTGAGTTGGATCAATCCATTTCCGTCGAAATCACTTCTGAACGGATAAAAAGGGGTGATTACCTGGCAAATCATGTGATGGTTTGTATTGATTGTCATGCCGAAAGAGACTGGACTCGATTCTCTGGCCCACTTACAACTGGAACTGAAGGAAAAGGGGGCGAGAAATTCGACCGGACTATGGGACTACCCGGGGTGTATTATGCTCCCAATATAACTCCAGCCGGGATTGGGGACTGGTCAGACAGCGAATTATATCGTGTTATCACATCGGGAGTGAATAAGGACAATGAGGCACTATTCCCTCTCATGCCATATATGTATTACGGTCAACTATCCGATGAAGATATATTCAGTGTCATGGCGTATATCAGACAATTATCCCCTATACAAAGTAGTTTTCCGGAACCTCAGCATGATTTTCCAATGAACATTATTGTAAGGACTATACCAAAACTTCAGGAGAAACTTCCCGATCCTGACCCCTCAAATCCTGTTGAATATGGACAGTATATTGCAACAGCAGCCGGCTGCATTGAATGCCATACACCAATTGATAAGGGAAGAATTATTATGGATCTGAAATACTCTGGTGGAAGAGAATTCACTATGCCCGGCTATGGATTGGTCCGATCTGCCAATATCACTCCACACATGGTCCACGGTATTGGATCATGGTCAAAAGAGCAGTTCATCAATGTTTTCAAAGCCTATGAACTATCACAATACACTCCCGGTAAAATTGAGACAAATGCATTCAATACGATGATGCCCTGGACAATGTACGCAGGAATGACCACACAGGATTTGGGTGCGTTATACGAATATCTTCGAACGCTCGACCCCATTGACAATGAAGTTATCCGGTTTGTCCCTGGTACTGCTGCAGATGATTGATCTTGAGAATAAATTCTGAAACTGGTAATATTTGTAACCTGTCAACCCTATACAAGGAGGAATTATGACTGTAAGTCTTTTAAATCTTTCGGACTTTTCATTTAAAAAGTTAAGGTGTA
>CAYFMT010000023.1:0-24478 GCA_964344305.1 uncultured bacterium
AATTTAT
This sequence comes from uncultured bacterium, assembly GCA_964344305.1. GTDB lineage: Bacteria > Fidelibacterota > Marinisomatia > Marinisomatales > JABMOV01 > JABMOV01. The sequence continues at coordinate 8 of CAYFMT010000023.1, forward strand.
TTCACCTGACTTTGAGAGCAAACCACAACCTGTATTTCGAGCAATATTCTCCCCATGTTAATTTATTTCACCTGACTTTGAGAGCAAACCACAACCGTGTACGGATTGGTGAATTTCTCTTCAAAATTTATTTCACCTGACTTTGAGAGCAAACCACAACTTGGCTGGTTAACATACTCCAAAGATCTTCAATTTATTTCACCTGACTTTGAGAGCAAACCACAACGGAAGGCTTGTAGAAAAGTTTTAGGATTAGAATTTATTTCACCTGACTTTGAGAGTAGACCTCAATTAAATTGAGCTATCATATTATATGATCTATAAATAAAGGAGTGAAAATGAATCAGCATATTTCAATTAAATTGATTCAATCTAAGATTCTCATGCTGAGAGATGAAAAAGTAATATTGGATCGGGATTTAGCCTTGTTGTACGGTGTGGAAACAAGAATATTAAAGCAACAGGTTCGAAGAAACCTTACTCGATTCCCAAATGATTTTATGTTTAAGTTGACAGAGAAAGACATTGAAAAACTGGTATCACAAAAAGTGATACCAAATAAGAGTATGCTCGGCGGTGCAAAACCAATGGCCTTTACCGAGCAGGGTGTTGCGATGCTATCGTCCGTACTAAGGAGCAATCGAGCCGTTCAAGTGAATATTGCCATCATGCGGACTTTTGTCAGGATGCGTGAACTCATGGCCACACACAAAGGACTGAAAGAAAAGATTGATGAAATGGGAAAAAAGTATGACAAGAATTTCCAGGTTGTTTATTCCGCTATAAAGGAACTAATGGTACCCAGGGTAAAGAAGGGAAAAAGAAAGGAAAAAGAAAGATAGGGTTTGATGTACCGGAATAATTGAATAAGGAATAATTATTGTCTGAAAATAGTTACCTGTTTCCGGATTTTATAAGCGCCAGAAACTCACTCTCCGTTAAAACCTCAACCCCTAGTTCCTCAGCCTTTTTCCTTTTTGAGCCTGCTCCCGGTCCAGCCACAACCATATCTGTTTTTTTGCTTACGCTGCCGGAAGCCTTTGCGCCAAGGGTTTCAGCAAGTTCCTTCGCTTCATGACGGGTGAATGTTTCAAGACTGCCAGTAAAGACGATGGTTTTCCCATGTATCGGACTGTGTGTTTCCTTCTGTACTTTTATAAACGTTACACCGGCTTTCAAGCAATGTTCAATTGACTCGATATTCGCTTTGTCCTTCCAGAATTCAACAATGGAATCAGCAACAATTGGGCCCACTTCATCAATGGCAATCAACTGTTCCACCGATGCGTTCATGAGCTGAGCGAGATCACCGGTAAATTCTTTTTCAAGTACGCGTGCAATGTGCTCGCCCACATTCCGAATACCCAGTCCAAAAAGGAACCTGGAAAATGTGGTTTTCTTTGCATATTCAATTGCCTGGATGATATTGGCAGCGGATTTATCTCCCAGTCTTTCCAGGGATGAAAGTTGCTCATGTGTCAGGGAGAAGAGGTCGTGGATTCGGTTAATGAGTCCTTCATCCACAAGCTGATCAGTGATTTTCACACCGAGCCCATCTATATCCATGGCACCCTTAGATACAAAATGCTGAATACGTCCTTTTAATTGCGCCGGACAAGAAATATTCTGGCACCGAAAAACTGCTTCACTTTCAGGTCGAGTAACAGCATGACCACAGGAAGGGCATAAAGTTGGGATGGAATATGGGGATGTGTTTTGAGGTCGTTTATCCTTGATAACCTTAACGACTTTTGGGATCACATCGCCAGCTCGCTCTATGAGCACCGTATCGCCCACACGTATATCCTTGCGGTCGATCTCATCCTGATTATGGAGGGTAGCATTGGTGACGGTGACACCTGAGATATAGACAGGGGCGAGCCGGGCAACCGGTGTAATAGCGCCGGTTCTCCCTACTTGAATATCAATGGATTCAACCACGGTGGTTGCCTGCTGGGCTTTGAATTTCGCTGCAATAGCCCACCGGGGTGATCGACTTCTGACTCCCAGGGATTCTCGAATGCTCAATTGGTCTATCTTGAACACGGATCCATCTATTTCGTAATCGAGTTCATTTCTGCGCTTTTCCAGGCCCCTGTGGTAGGCCAATAAATCCGGGAGGGATGCGAGTTGTTTAATCTCAGGATTCACGGGAAAACCCCAGAGGGTCAGGTTCTGTAAAAACTCCCAGTGATGCTGAAAAGACGCACCATCAATCATTCCCGATTGATAGACATAAATCGACAGGGGACGACTGGCAGTAATGCCCGGATCCAGCTGGCGTAAACTGCCGGCAGCAGCATTTCTTGGATTCGCGAAAATGGATAGACCTTCATCCTCTCGTTTTTTATTCATCTCTAGAAAATCATGTTTTCGGATGAATACTTCACCGCGGACCTCCAATAACGAGGGGACTGCAGAATCTTTTGAGCGAAGAACCAGTGGAATACTGTGAATGGTTTTCAGGTTTTGGGTAATATCTTCGCCTGTGGTTCCATCCCCGCGAGTGGACCCATGAACAAACCGGCCGTTTTCATAGACAAGTTCCACACCAAGACCATCGATTTTTGGTTCGCCAACCCAGGAGAGATGGTGGGAAATATCTTTCGTGACACGCTCAAAAAACGATATGATCTCATCTTCATCCATGGCATTGGCAAGGCTCAGCATGGGAATTCTATGTTCAATTGCAGCAAACTCTCCCGAAGGTTTTGTTCCAACCCGCTGAGTAGGCGAATCGGCTGTTATCCATTCAGGATGCTGCGTCTCAATGTATTCCAATTGTCGCAATAATTTGTCGTACTCTGCATCAGAGACAACGGGATCATTGAGGATATAATATCTGTAGTTATGCTCCCGGATTTCTTCCTGCAATGCCTGAATGTCTTTTTCCGTAAAACCCCCTGTCACTATTTTCGCCTTCGATAGTATTCTACGGGGTTTAGTATGGTTCTTTTTACCGGTTGAATAGAGCCACTTGAATCAAGGGGCGTTGCGAAAATGGTTCCCGTTGTTTCAACCAGAAAAAAGTATTCAACTGTTGAATATTTCAATTCATTGTCAAGCCAGCGATAGGAATACATATCATAGAATCTGGAAAGGTCAATTTCCTGGTAAAACGATGACTTGTCCGTCTTGAGGAACAGGGTGACACTCAAAATACTATCCTCAGGAAAATCAACATAACAGGCTAAATCATAGGGACGCCGTTCAAACATAATCTCAGGAGGATGATGGACAATTCGAACCGTTTCAAGGAATGTTTGACCATTGAATGGAGATGTGGGTATTGTATCAGCTGTTTGGAACAGAAGAGCGAGAAAAACGGATACCATCATTTTGTTAAATAATCACGGACAAATGATTTAGTTGAAAAAGAGGCTTTTTCAGGTTTGAATGTTTTATGCATATAATTTCCAGCACTTGCAGCCTCATACAGGGATTTATATTTAACACCGTTTTTTACAATATCGGTCAATGCTATTACAAGGGCATCTACATCAGATTCTTTGCTATACAGACCAAATGAAGCCCGCACCATTCCCTGCTTTAAAAGAATAGTATCAGGGTCCAACTCATCTATATCAAATTCGTCCGCTGCTTCCAGAAGATCCTCCATGATCATTTCTTTCACGTAGGGATGTGCACAAAAACACTCATTCCGTACAGCAATATTATAATAATCATTTAATGCCGCTGCCACCAGCCCATGGTCCAACCCTTTCAGATTAAATGAAATGCTGGCTGCACGCTCACAGACGGTACAATCCGTTTCCCCATATATTTGAATATTGGGTACAGTCTTCAGTTTTTCCATTGCCTTGTGGATGAATTCAGTTTCTTCCTTAAAAATGGCATCCATTCCAATTTGATCCATCACTTCTATGGCAGCTGCAAGTCCGATTGCTCCAGGAATATTGGGCGTTCCGGCTTCTTCCCTATCGGGGTAAGTATCCTTGACGATGTAACGATCCACAAATACTCGATCCACCATTCCACCACCCACTTCCTCCGGTTCAATGGCAGAGAGAATGTCCTTTCGACAAATGGCAACACCCGGTGACCCCGGCACATAGGTTTTGTGACCGGAAAACACAAAAGCATCAATATTTCTGTCAGGATTGGTGTGCCCGTCCATCTGTACAGGTAAATGTGCCACAGCCTGGGCACCATCTACAAGGATGAGAGCACCGTATCGATGCGCCAATTCAGCAATATCATAGATAGGGTTAATGATTCCAGTTACATTGCTCACGGCTGTTACGGCGATATAATTGATACGATCTTTGTATCGGATCAATTCTTTTTCCAGGGACTCAAGATTAATACATCCCGGTCGGGTATCGTGCATATCAAGGGGCAAATGAACAACTTGACCTGCATGTTTGCGGTGTGGAAGATCATTGGAATGGTGCTCCATGAGTGAAACAAGAACCGTATCCCTGTCAGGTCGAAAATCTCGATATACGCGGGCAAGTCGATTGACACCGGCTGTGGTGCCACTCCCGGTAAAGAAACAGGCATATTTTTCCGGGTCCGCTCCCAGAAATGTGAGAATCCGATCGTGAGCCCATTCATACTCTTCCGTGGATATCTTCGCTGAGAAATGAAGGAGACTATGGGTATTGGCATAGTGCTGATAAAAAGCCTCTATGGCATCATGCGCCGCTTCCATCATCAGTGTGGATGCCGTGGAATCCAAATATATCCGTGGCGTTTTTTCTCCGGTAGCGAGTCTATATTCTGTGTCCAATCCTAAGAATCGAGTTTTTATCCGGTCGAGTGACGGTGGAGTTTCTTTGGTTTTTTTCATCATATTCCGGGAGTTATCGAGGGTTCATTTCCAAAGTTAAACATGTTCCCATCCACTCTGAAAGGGTGATTGAATGATGGGTGAAATAGTCCAGAGTGCAGTCTGTTTCTGCAGTGTACACAATTGGTTGGGATGTTGGGTCGTGAATCATAAGAACAGTGGAATTAATAGTGTGTCTGGAATATGGGATAACCTGACTAAGGGAAAAAAACGCTTTCTGAGTGGTTTCTTGTGCCTCCTGGGAGTCATCACGAACATCCACTCGTAGTATCCAAACGCCCTTATCCTCGTAAAGCCGAAGACCCAGCACAGAAATATGAGGATACAATTCCTCGATCTTGTAAGTGGCGACTTTGTAAAATTCATCTTTTTCAAGAAATCCTGTCTGGGGAATAACGGTAGAAAAGAATATTAGAGCTGGTAACAGAAATTTCATCGAAATTTTATCCAGAGAGAGCCCAGAACTAGAAGAATCACTATTGTCGTTCCCAGGATAAGTTTTTGAAATGCTGATATGGATATGATCATGGACTCAGCCTGCATGATTTTTGGATCCTGCATGAATTCTTCAATTGAAAACGACCATTGTAAGGTATCCCCTATAATAGTATCTGCATTCGTTGAGACAATACGGCCAGGCAACAATAATCCAATGGTAAACTGATCATCCTGCAACCCATGGGTTGTGGAGATATCATGTTCAAACGGTGCCATGGCGTGGGCAAGCGTGTCAATAAAATGGGAGGGCAATTCGTTTTTGAAAGGGGCAAGAACATCCGACAGGAATGCCGATTTGTCTTTGCTTAACTGTTCAAATGACTGCTCATAATTCACACGATTAAAATAATTTTGAAAATGAGTGATCAAGCGTTCTTCCAACCCAAATGATATGTCCAGAGATTGATCGTGCTTTATGTCCATGATTCCCTGCTTAATGACATACTGCATGGCCTCCATTTTCCACTGGGTAGAATCCGATGCTGTTTTGTTTCTGATCGATTCTCCCAGCAGGGGAACCTTTGTGTATATTTCTCTCCCTGAAAACTCCTGCAAGAAAGAGTAGGTTGTTGTTATCCACCCAACCTGTTTATCAATATAATATGAGTAGTTCTGTATCCCGGCATAGTCCACTCCCGGGAGTTGTACAGGGGACCGGGTGAGAAACCCGCTGGTTTGTTGGGTCCATACAGGATCACCATCCACTTCGGTTTTATCCAAAATCGTTTTCCAGAATTGACCCTGCGCCGGGTGCAGAAAATCATCATTGACAATATCCAGGGAATCACCTGCGGACCTGATTCTAAATTCTGATTCACCTTCAGGATATACACGGATCAATATCGAATGTTCAACACAACCGAGGAGTAAAAGGGTAAACGAAACGAGTGAGACTTTTTTCATAACGCTGGTATAAACTACTTCAGTTGGCACTTGTGATGCCACTGACGAAAAAGGTTATAAATGCAATAGAGACAGTGTGATTCGTCCCAAAGGTCACAAATCTAGAACGTCATGTGCAGGCTACTCTGAATAGTGCGGATAATAAGCAGAGCATCAGCACCATTGATGGTGCCATTTGGAGTAAAATTCCCCGTAATAACATCGCTTTTCATAATGCCACGTTCTGAGCAAAGCGCCATGGCATTGTAAGCCGGATGACTGCTGGAAACATCAGAGAAACGAGATGTGGATTCACCAAAGTAGCGTGTCTCAAGACCGTAGTCACGGGTTGCCGCTACGAGCAGTCGTTGAACGGCCAGCGCAAAACCGGCTCGTGTGACGGTTTCATCCGGGTAATATTTTCCATCCGGAAACACATCCATGATCTGGAAATTTATGGCATCTTTGATCCATACTTCAGCCCAGTGACCTGATGCGTCCACTGGCAGAGATCCAGTTTCTTGTGACATCATTTGGGATGGGGTTTGAAACGTCTGGTTCTGCTGTGAGGGTATTTTTTTCATGAGCTCACCGAATTTTAACTCCTCAATAAAGAGCACGGAAAGATCAGCCCGTGAAATATTGTCCTGCAAGGCCACTTTTTTTCCTACAGCAGAACCGGGTGTGGCTCTCACAATCTTCTGTGATAGTATCCACTTATCATCAGCTTTTCCCGCATACTCGCCCTTCATACCTACAACCTGACTGAAATAGGACTCTGCTTTTGTGAACTCAAAATTATAAAGGTAGGCAAGCCCTAGATAATACAATGCACCCTCATGATTTTCATTCCGCTTCAGGGCCTTTTCCAGGAGATCTTCTGCTTTATCAAACCAGTTTTTCTTGTCATTCCTCATGATGATCCATGCCTGCCCGCAGAGGGTGAGAACATCTGGATCCTTTCCACCCAGGTTCTTTGCTTCTTCGATATAATATTCTGCTTTGTTGGTTTCGTGGAGATGGGCATTGGCGATGGCCAGTCCTCCGTAGGCAGGAGCAAACTTTTTATCCTGATCCTTTGCTCGTTCAAAGGAGGCAATAGCGCCGGAAAAATCACTCTGATCCACCTGCCTCATCCCTGCTGAAAAATGATAGTCAGGTGTATCGACAGTACTGGCGGGTTTCTGACTGCAACCAGTGAAAACAAATAGAAGTAGTGTGATTCCCAAGAAAAATGATCGTTTCATGATTTCCCTTTGTGATTTGAAGTCAATGAAAATAACACTGGAAATTGTATAAATCCCCAGTGGGGTTCCATGAGATTTGTCACATTTTACAGTCGACAATTGCAAAAAGCAATGAGAGATAATAACTTATCGCATCTTGTAAGAGGAGTATGACCGTGAAATATTTTTATTTACAGAAAAATCTTTTCTTTGTACTACTATTATTACTGTGTTCGGGTTATACATTGGGACAATCAACCACCATTCTTGGAATGGGAATGGCTCTAAACAAGGATGCTGCCATTGAACAGGCAAAAAGGGATGCAGTTGAGCAGGGATTAGGTGCTGTGATTGCTTCCGAAACCATCGTCAAAAATTCTGCGGTTTTTTCTGATAATATTTATTCCAAAGCCCAGGGATTTGTGAAATCGTTTGAAGTCGTTTCTGAGAATCAGGATTCAGATGGATTATGGTCGGTAGAGATACAAGCTGAAGTCACAGCCATTCTTGATGAAATACTACAGAACGAAGTGGCAATGCAAACACTACTGAACAGTATGAATCGACCGAGGATTATGTTTCTGGTACGAGAAGAAAACCTCATCGATAATATACCAACCGACTTTGCTGAGACCAAACTGTTGAGCATGTTTTACAATTCGGGGTTTGATGTAGTGGATCGTCAGCTGGTTGCCGCCATGAAAGGAGAACCTGACTACGATCAGGCGTTGAACGGGAATGTGGCTGCTGCATCAAAAATAGCGGGTTCACTTGGAGCAGAAGTCATTGTAATTGGTACAGCGAAAATCAGTTCAGGCGGAAAGATTTACAACATGTACTCGGGACAGGCTGACATCAATGGAAAAATCGTAAGGGGTGATACAGGTGAAATTCTGGCGGTGGTACCACAAGCCAGAGGGAAAAAACCTCATATTTCCGAAACCACAGCTGGAGTTAATGCCACCAATGATGCTGCCGAAAAACTCGGTCGAGATATTATCAATCAGCTGATTCAAAAGTGGAGTACACAGCAGGCAAATTTCATCAAGGTATATATGGTGGTAAAGAATTCTGATTTCGGTTCATACATGATGTTTGAATCATTTCTAAAAGCCCAGACCGTACCCGGAATTAGAAATGCTTATGCAAAAACACTTAATGAAGGAGTGGCTGAATTTGAAATTGAGTTTGAGGGAAAGGCTCAGGATCTGGCATCAGGACTTTCCAGGACCGCACCGGAGGGGTTGCGATTTAAAATAACAGGACTCAGCGGAAAAAGAATTACCATTGAGATACTGGAATAAGCAGGAGGCAATATGAAAAAAACCATTTTTATTCTTACAATCCTGATGACTTTTGCCTGGGCTCAATATGGCTATGGTGTCGTTCCTGGTGCAGTGGTAGAACAGACTGATAAAGGATCCATCAACTATAGCCAGGGAATTATTACTGCCACGGGAATAGGAACCCTTCCAGAATACGCTGTGAATCCCGGACAGGCACGCGCCATGGCCATTCGTGCCGCAAAAGTGGATGCACGACGGCAATTAATTGAAATGGTAAACGGTATTACACTCACAAGTGAAACAACCCTGCGCAATCGAATGGCAGATGAAGTGGTAAAAGAAAAAGTGGAAGGTGTTATCAGGGGCGCTTACCAGGTGGGTGAAACCAGTTACCTGAGTGATACATCGGTTGAAGTAACCATGGCTGTTTCCATGAGTGGAATTTCTGAAGTGGTGACACCAGCACCTGTCCAGACTGCCCCGGCGGTGATTGCACAACCTGAAACTATAGATGCTGCACCGGTTCAATCCGGTCCATTTACCGGCATTATTATTGATGCAAAGGGACTTGGTGTTAGGCCAGCCATGGCCCCGAAAATTGTCAACCAAGGTGGGACCATTGTGTATGGACCTGGTAACTACACACGGGAATATGCCATTCAATACGGCGTTGCTGGTTATTCAAAATCCCTGGAAAATGCCAGGGATGATGTACGGGTAAAAGGAAACCCAATGGTTGTGAAAGCTATATCGGTCCAGGGTACGAACATGACGGATGTAGTGGTGAGCACTGAAGACAGTTGGAAAATGCAATCAGCAGACAGGAATGACAATATTCTGAAGGACTGCAGAGTACTGATCCTGTTGGATTAATTGTTAATCCGGTTTGCGATCAAGCTTCCATTCACCCGGACCAGGAAAGGTGAAAGTCACCGATGGTTTAGGTTGAATCGATGCAAGAATGTACCCGGTCTGGATTCAAGCGTCCTTTGCATGATTAACTCAAATAATACCTCCAGAAAGTAAAAATACCCTTTTTTAAGTAGAAAATATTTTGTCTGCAAGAACCGCCAACCAATTATCTAGAATCATTGATGTAGAACTATCTTGGGTTAAGGCTCATCGCCATCTGGATATTGCGCGCATAGAAGAGATTCTTTCAGACGCATTCTATAAGATTGATGAGACGGGTCAGGTTCTTCGAAAGCAGGATTTATTGAACTCCTATCGCGAAAAGGAGCGCTACTGGGAAATTGCCGAGAGCACCAATCACCATGTTGAGTTGTTTGGATACACAGCAGTGCTGACTGGAACCTGGAGAGGGAAAGGAACCAACGATGGCGTTCCCTTCGACTATTCAACAGAATTTATGACTGTATATATATACGAAAACGGGGCATGGAAAATGCTCACTGAATCTTCAAAATGACTCAGGGATGCTGGGCTATGTCTAGCTTTTAAACCTGAGCCCCTCATCTTCATTCATGAAAATCCACGCCGCCACTTTTCCAATTTTTAACGGGTGAGTTGTATCCCAGTATGGAAGACCGTGATGGTAACGTGAACTGGTATCATCTTTCGGTAGAGAATCTATCCAGGCTAGAATCTGCTCAATCCTGGTTTGCCAGATTCTCATATTCTCGGGGCGCAAGTCAATCCATCCTGCATCAGCCCACTCATCAATGTGACTGTCATTCACCTCTATGGACTCCCTTCCCATGGGGGCGGGGATTTTTACCACGGGTCCACGCAGCAGTGATTCCCCATCCTTGAGAAGCACAGGTATTCCAATGGATATGGCATGGGATCGGGTGTATTGATCTTCTGAAAGATATTCTTCAACACGATCGGAAAGCTGTTCCGGTCCTCGGGTCAGGATGCATTTTAGATCCCCGCATACTTTATTCAGGATATGCGCTTCATAAAGAAGCTTGGATAGCCGAGGTGGTCCAAGTATTTCAAAAGCCACGGATGCTGATTTGTGTTTCTCCCGAAGTTTTTCCATTTGGTCCAGTGCCTGATGCCGCATATATCCTGCACGATAGGTGGGTCCCATAATAGAATTATCCAGAGCATTGATAATATCGTGACCAGTGCTGTCACCGAGAATCTCGAGAATGACGTTTTCCGCAATTTCCTCAGGTGTAACAAATTCCATTTGTCCTGCAGCTGTTATGGTTTCGAATTCCCCATAGGAAAAAATCCCATTTTCCCCGGTATCGATATAGACTGATTTCAGGGTGTCGTTTAGATCGGACCAATTATCTGCTCCTTGGAAATGAAAACTGCTTTCAAGCTTTTCAGCCTGTTCCAACGAACAATCATATATGTGTATGGGTTGTCCGTGTTTTTTTACTTCACCGTATCCGATCCCTTTCCATGCGATGGCTGCAGCGGGTTTGATTTCTTTTACAATTGGACCGCCAGGTGTGCGTCCCATGAGGAAAATCAGCATGGTATGAGCACCAGCCAGGGATGTTTTACTCAACAGAACACGAGAAGGCCTTTCTTCACTGTGAGTGTATGGAATATTCAATCCCATACCACCGGTTCCTGTTGTACCAATTTTTATATAGACTCCTGTTTTATTCTCAACCATGCTGGCGTGCATAATTTGAATATGACGTATGATCTGGGGGATATAGAGGGTCGTCATCATTTTTTCAATATCGGTTCTCAATGCCTCAGGATCATCGGTGTTCAGGGTCTGTTTCATGTGATAATAACCATTGTATACATCCTGATAAGCCAATGCTGTGGATGTATTGATAGAATCAATGATAATATGGGGTTTGTGCCGTTCGATCACTTGATTGAGAAAAGATTCATTCTTCTTTTCATCCGTGAAAGATTCCATTGTATCGGTCATGAGCTGCTGACGATGTTCAGGGTTTCCAAGAAGTTCACCCCGAGAAAGATCCTTTAATGAATGACGCACGAACACATTCCCCCATTCAGGATAAAATTCGACTTCAGGGTAAATAGATTTCATGGTTTCGCACGCTTCCCTTGCCTCGTGTTCCTGGAGAGAGAGGATAATGACTTTGTGAGGTTTATAGGCGTTGAGTTTATGTAAAATGGCTGTTCCTACAAGTCCCCATCCCCCGAGGATCAGAATATCTCTATCTCGAATATCCATTATTGTTCTCCTGATTGTGTCAATAAACCCAGAGCAATAGAGTTTAATTTTGTTTCGGTGGAATCAGAACGAGAAAGCAATACGATAGGTACATATCCCCCAAGGATAATTCCACCGCCCCTTGCTCCTCCAATGCTCATGAGTGATTTTACAATATGATTGGTTGTGGTTATGGATGATCCGATGAAAATATCGGTTCTTCCGGAAATTTTTGAATCAATTCCCTTCCTTTTTGCAGCCGTTTCTGATAATGCCACATCAAGGGCAACAGGTCCTTCAATTGCACAGGATTGATTTTCTTTGAATAATTGAGCCATCTCCGAAGCCAACACGGTTTCCGGGAGCTTTGGGTTGATCTTTTCAACCAGTGAAAGCATTGCAATGTTTGGCCGATAATTCTGCAATGAACGGGCAAAAGAAATAGCATTGGATATAATCCAAGGCATTATTTCTTTATCCAATTGGATATTTACTCCCCCATCGCTCCACAGCATCAGTTTTGGATAATGTGGGGATTCCACAACAGCGACATGTGAGAGGCGGGTTTGAGCGGTGTTTTTCCCGGTCTCAAGAACGGCTTTCAACAAAACCGGTGAAGGGATATCTCCTTTCATGAGCAGGGATGATGTACCACTCTCAATGGATTCGAGTGCCAGTTGAGCTGCCACCGAATCGTCCCTGTGCTCAAATGGCTGGGGGATGATCCACCCTCGGGATTCTGCTTCCTGCAGTGCTTCATTGATGAATCTACTTTTCGGTTGGACCACAGCCAGCGGTACGGGCTTTTTCCGTGAGATAACATCATAAATCGTTTTGAAATTGGAGATCATGTGTATTCCCTGACGGACTCAGTCCCTTTTAGAGCACGTAACACACCCGATGCAAGGGCCTCAGATTCAAATGAGCCCGGGTAAACAGTTATAGGAGCGAAAAATGCACATCGCTCCTGAAAGTCACTCACAAACACCTTTGAATGAGCCAGCCCACCAGTAATAATGATCCCATCACAATTTCCATGTAAAACAGACATACAGGCACCCACTTCCTTGGCAACCTGATACATCATGGCATTAAAGGGAAGGGAGTCTTCTTTTATCTTTTTTTCGATGATCGTGAAATCAGAGGTCCCATAATAGGCTTTCAGACCGCTACTCGTGCTTAAGAGATGTGTGATGTCTTCTTGAGAACGATCTTCTGAATAGATAAGAGATAAGAGTCCTGAAAGGGGGAGGGCACCGGCTCGTTCCAATGAGAATGGACCCATCCCAAGGAGGGCATCATTTACATCTATGATTTTCCCACCCACCACAGCAGCGATTGAAAATCCACCCCCAAAATGACCAACAATGACCCGACCTTCTTCCAGAGACACATTATTATCTCTACAGAATGTGTAGTAGCAGTGCCGGATGTTTAATGCATGGGACCGGCTTTTTCTTTGGATACCGGGAACACCGGATAACCGGGCCACATCAGTAAAATCATCCACAGTAACGGGATCCACGATGAATGCTGGGCATAACCATTTCATCTGTAACTCGTGTGCAATCAACGCTCCTAGATTGGATGCATGGTTTGAATAGGTTTCATTTCTGAATTCCTCCAGCATGGTGTCATTGATCTCATAGATACCTGCAGACAGGGGTTTCAGGGGACCTCCCCTTGCGGCGATGGCGTCTGGTTTAGCAGAAGGCAGATTGGATAGAATTGATTTCAGGCGGATTGGAAGCTGTTTTGAACTGGGCTGAGGCAGGTCTTGTTGTGTGTGATCGATTGAAAAATCCCATAATAGGGTATCGTTTTCAAAATACCCGCAGGTGGTGGATGTTGATCCGGGGTTTATTGTGAAGATAAAGAAATCAGGATCTCCTGAAAGAGAATTAGGAATTATCTTCGTCTTCGAACGAAGCGATGATGCCATGAGTGCTGAAATCATTTGCCTTGAACTCTTCCAGCTTATTCTTCAGGATATTGTAGTGATCGACCTCCATCTCAGCCAGCTCAATCAAGAATGTCTTTAGCTCGGGGTCAGCAGTTCGATTGGATGCAGCGATATAGTAATCATAGGCATCCTGTTCCTCCTGCATTGCATAAGACAGTATTTCTTCAATTGATGCAAATTCAGATAGTTCTTTTGGATCCATAATGCCTCCTAAGCGGTTTTTAATTCCCCAATAAGAGCCTGACCGGCCAGCAGTGCTTTTTCATTGAGAGGAATTAAATGATGATGCCTTTCCGGTAATACCTTCCGAAGCGCTTCAAGAATGGATGGAATGGTTACCATGGGTTTGACTGAAAGAATGGCACCGAGCATTATCATATTCATGGTGCGTTTGTTTTCAAGCTTTACTGCCTCAACCATGGCAGGAACTTCATGAATATGGATGTCATCGCGAGTGGGTGGTTCAATGATGTTGTTGGCCTCGTAGAGAAGATGCCCGTTTTCTTTTATACAACTTTCAAATTTTTCCAGGGATGGTTGATTCAAGACCACAACCATATCGTATTCATTTATGATGGGCGAGCTGATAATATCGTCTGAAATAATGACAGTGCAGTTGGCTGTACCGCCACGCATTTCAGGTCCATAACTTGGCATCCACGATACCTCTTTATCCTCGACCATACCTGCATAGGCCAGTGTCATACCCATTGAAAGAACGCCCTGTCCACCAAATCCAGCTATGATAATTTCATATTTCATTTCTATTCCTTCGGTGGCGTTTTTATATCACCAAGTTTATAATAATTGAAAATGTGGTTATCCAGCCACTGGTTGGATTCAATGGGTGTCATTTTCCATCCGGATGGGCAATTGGAGACAAACTCAATAAGGCTTGTTCCGCCTTTTCCTTCCAGCTGGTATGTAAAGGCATTCATGAGGGCTCGTTTTGCTTTTCGCACGGCTTTTGCCGTATTCACAGCCTGGCGCGTGATGTAGTATGCACCCGGCAGTGCAGCAACCATTTCTGTAAAATTCAATGGATGTCCGTGCATATCCAACTCCCGGCCACTTGGGGTAGTTGATGTAATAGAGCCTTCCAGCGTTGTTGGCGCCATCTGCCCACCGGTCATGCCATAAATTCCATTGTTAATAAAAATCATGACAATGTTTTCACCACGGTTAATGGTATGAAGTGACTCAGCCGTCCCAATAGCCGCCAAATCTCCATCACCCTGATAAGTAAAAACGACCCGATCTGGAAGCATGCGTTTAATACCGGTAGCAACAGCTGTCGCACGCCCGTGGGCTGCCTCCTGCATATCAATATCCATATAATGGTAGGCAAAAACGGCACAACCGACAGGGGCAACACCAATAGCTTTGTGTTGCACACCTAATTCTCGAATGGTTTCCATAATGAGCCGATGCACTACGGAGTGACCGCAACCAGGACAATAATGCATGGTGGTTTCGATGAGGGTGCTCGGGCGCGCCCAGACTTCATCCAAGTCCTCAATATAAGTGCATTGGATTCCTTCAGTTTCCGCAGGCATCAGGTGTTCTCCGTGTTTTTGGTTTCGATAATCTGCTTGATACGATCCAGGATTTCCTGGGGTTGAGGAATGACTCCGCCCATACGTCCATAAAAATATACCGGGATCTGACCATTTACGGCGAGACGCACATCTTCCACCATTTGTCCTGCATTCATCTCCACGACCATCATGCCCTGGACTTGTTGTGATAATTCCGCGAGGATTTTGCTGGGGAATGGGAAGAGCGTTTTAGGGCGAAGCAAACCAACTTTTAATCCTTCCTCCCTGGCCAATTCAACTGTTTTATGCGTCACACGTGACGTGAGTCCATAAGCCACAATGACAAAATCTGCATCCGTTGTTTCTATATCTTCGTAGAGCACCTCTTTTTCCATGATAGTGCGATACTTATCCTGAAGCTTATAGTTGATTTTTTCCATTTCTTCCGCCACAAGATGCAAGGTGGTTATGACATGATGCTCTCTTGAATCGGGTTTGCCCCGGGTTGCCCAGGATGAGTGATCCACTTTATGCTCTTCCGGATCGTACTCGGGGAAAATGACCGGTTCCATCATTTGACCAAGGGCACCATCAGCAAGGATAAGGACAGGGGTTCTATATTTGTCAGCCAGATCCATTCCAAGGTAAGCAAAATCAGCCATTTCCTGGACGCTGTTTGGCGCAAGAACTATCACCTTATAATCTCCATGACCTCCACCCTTCACTGCCTGGAAATAGTCTCCCTGGGATGGTTGTATAGTACCGAGTCCCGGACCGCCTCTCACCACGTTTACAAGCAGGCAAGGGAGCTCTCCACAGGCAATATATGAAATACCTTCCTGCATGAGGCTATAGCCTGGGCTGCTGGTACTGGTCATGACACGCTCACCGGTTCCGGCCGCACCATAGACCATGTTTATGGCTGCAATTTCACTTTCTGCCTGGATAAAACTTCCACCACGATTTGGAAGTTCACGAGAGATGTATTCTAATAATTCAGACTGGGGGGTGATTGGATAACCAAAATAACCTTTCAGGCCTGCACGTATGGCGGCCTCAGCAAGGGCTTCATTGCCCTTCATCAACACTTTGGAATTCATATTATCCTCAAGAAACCGTTACGGTGATGTTGTCTTTAACATCTGTAATCACCGCAACTTTTTCTTTGACTTTTTTTGCTTTGTTTTCTCGATAAACAGTAATGACTGCTTCAGGACAAACAAGTGCACAATTGGTACAGCCGGTACAGACATCCTCAACCAGAAGGGCGTAGTGATAGCCTTTTCTGTTTAAGCCTTTTGACATCGCCATACCGTCCTGAGGACATTCAACGGTGCAAAGTTCACATCCTTTGCACTTTTCGATGTCTATTGATACGTGACCACGCGTTCTTGCCATAATTTCCCTATATTCGGATACTAAAATCTTGTATCGAAATTTACAGGTTTTAGGTGATACAATCCAAATGCTGCAGGGCCTGAATCACCTGATGGAACAGGCTCAGGACAGAGAATGAATTCACTAAATAAATTGACTGAATATTTCCTTTACCTGTCTCTCTAAATGGGCTTCATCACTGGTATTATTTATAACATAATTTGCCAGGGAAATTTTGTCTTCGTCTGTCCATTGCAATTCCATCCGTTTTAGAATCTGATCACGATTTAGATTCCCTCTTGAAATGGCACGACTCAATCGCATTGCAAGTGGTGCTGTCACAACGATGGTGTAATCCAGGTGAGAGTCCAGACCTGACTCATAGATAAGGGCACCATCCACGACAAATACTTCAATCTGGCCCTCCTCATTCAATCGATCGTATTCCTTATCAATGGCTTCAAAAATATATGGATGAACGACGGCATTCAATCTCATCTGATGATCTTCATCCTGGAAGGCAATACGAGCAAGTTTCTGTCTATTTATGGTTTCATCGGCACTCAATATATCAGATCCAAATTCTGCAATTAATTCATTTTGAACATTGGGATCATCAGCCAGAATCTTCTTGCCAACGGAATCGGCGTCAAAGACATAACACCCCATTTTTTCAACCATATCGCTCACAAGGCTTTTTCCACTTCCAAGCCCACCGGTTATACCCACTTTTAACATCAGTTCTCCATCACGCCTAAAATACGATTAAATACTTCTTCGATACTGCCAATACCATTCACTTCACGCAGGGTTTTTTCCTTACTGTAATGATCCAGAAGGGGAGCGGTATGCTTCCAGTATACCTGCTGACGATCGCGAATCACTTCGGGTGTATCATCGCTTCGCCCTGAATCTTTACCTCTCAGTACGAGTCTGTTTACCAACTCATCTTCGTCAGCATAAATGCTGATAGCATGGTCCAATTGCAAATCCAGTTTTTTTAGAATGTCAGATAGTCCTTCTGCCTGGGGAATGGTTCGGGGAAAACCATCCAGTAAAAATCCCCGGGTACAGTCCGGTTCCTGAAGTCGATGTTCCATCATATAAAGGAGGATATGATCTGGTACAAGCTCACCTTTATCCATGAAGAGACGTGCTTCCTGCCCAAGGGTTGTGTTTTTTTGGATTTCATTTCGCAGGATATCTCCGGTGGACAAATGAATGAGGTTATACTTGTCCTCCAGAAGTTTGGCCTGGGTGCCTTTTCCTGCGCCGGGAGGTCCCATTAATAGGATACGCATGATTGTGTCTCCAGGATTAGATGATGAGCCCCGCAATCGTTGCTGTAAGCCAGGAAGCGATGGCGCCACCGACCATGGCTCTGAGGCCCAGACGTGCCAACTCTGAACGGCGATCCGGAGCAATTCCCCCGATCCCGCCTAATTGAATTCCAATGGATGCAAAATTCGCAAAACCACATAGGGCATAACTGGCAATAATAGCGGTTCTATCTGATAAGAGTTGATTGGTGCGTAAATTACTTAAGTCAGCGTAGGCAATCAATTCTGTTAACACAATTTTTTCACCCATAAGTGTCCCCAGAATCCTCGCTTCATCCCACGGAGCGCCCATGCACCACGCAAGTGGACTGAATATCCAGCCAAGCAATTGTTCAAGCGATAATCCCACAAGGCTGAGGATAAAATTGATCATGGCAATAATGGCTACGAACGCCACCAGCATGGCGCCAACATTTGCAGCCAGTTTCAAACCATCCGTGGCGCCCTTGGCCAGTGCTTCCATGGAATTATCCACGTCAGAGGAAACATTGACGTCAACTTTTCCTGCTGTTTTTGATGCCTCTGTTTCCGGATAGATTATTTTAGCAACAACAAGAGCCGCAGGGGCACTCATAATAGACGCTGCCATTAAATGACCAGCTATATTAGGAATATCAGACAGCATTTTAACATAGATGGCCATAACACCACCAGCTACTGTTGCAAATCCCCCCGTCATAATTGCCATCAATTCAGATTGGGTCATTGTGGAGATAAATGGGCGAATCATTAATGGGGCTTCCGTCTGTCCTACAAAAATATTTGCTGAGACGCTCAGGGTTTCAGACCCACTGGTACGGAGTGTCTTCTGCATTCCTCTGGCAATCCACTTTACGATCCATTGCATAATCCCAAGATGATATAAAATGGCCATTAATGAAGAGAAAAAGATGATGGTGGGCAACACACGAAAAGCAAAATTCATTAGGGGAGGTTCTACAACCCCCATCCCAAATGATTTGAATAAGAAATCACTTCCTGCATCTGAAAAACTCAGAAGCTTTTTGATAACACGATCTATGATATCGAAAAACGGTTTACCAAAGGGTGTTTTAAGGATGAGCAGTGCAAAGAAAAGTTGCAATCCCAGGCCATATCCTACGAGACGAAAATCGATGGCTTTGCGATTTAACGAAAGTGCGTAGGCTATACCCAATAATGCAACAATTCCCAGTATTCCTGTAAAGTTCATGAAGCATCTCCCGGTAATTCATGGCAATCCCTGCATCTGGCTTCATATACATCCAATTCACCAAGGACGATGCGTGATGTATCGTGACTGGTGCGCTGAGTATAGCTAGCAGGATTCCCACATTGAATACAAATGGCTCTAAATTTATCAAGGTAATCCGCTTCGCACATGAGTTCTGGCATAGGGCCAAAAGGCTGACCAAGATAATCTGTATCCAGACCGGCAACAATCACTCGTTTTTTCTGTGCAGCCAGCTCTTTGCAGACAGAGATGATTGAAGTGTCGAAAAACTGTGCTTCATCTATGCCAATGACCTCTGACTTTTCTGCAGCAGCGACGATATCATGTGGATTCTCGATGAGAAACGAAGGCATTTTCAACTGATTGTGGGACACAATATGTTCTGAGCTATATCTGGTTTCCATTTTTGGTTTAAAGATGGCCACAGTCATCTTTGCAATCTGTGCACGACGAAGACGACGGATCAATTCTTCCGTCTTTCCACTGAACATACTGCCACAGATCACTTCGATCCATCCGGCATTCTGTGGGGTGAGGGTCATGGTGTATCCTTTAATATGGATTGTATTTTTGTGTACAATAGATCTATGGCCACATCATTGTGACCACCTTCAGGGATAATAACATCCGCGAAATATTTTGTGGGTTCTACAAATTCTTCATGCATCAACCGAACCGTATGAAGATACTGGTCTATGACGGATTGCAGGGATCGTCCACGTTCCTTCATATCCCTTGTCAGCCTCCGTATAAACCGTATATCATGGGGCGTATCCACATAGATTTTTATATCCAGTAGATTTCTGAGAGCCGGGTGATGCAACACCAATATTCCCTCAAATACAATGACATGATGGGGTTCGATTGTAATGGTTTCACCTAAACGTGTGTGAGTTGAAAAATTGTATTGAGGGCATTCTATTGGTTCACCATTCATCAACCGTGACATATGATCTACGATCAGATCGAAATCGATGGCATCGGGGTGATCAAAATTTCGGTTCTTTCGTTCGTCTAATTCCAGGTGGATTAAGTCCTTGTAATAAGCATCCTGTTCAATAACGATGACTTCTCCGGGGTTAAATCCTTCAAACAACCTTCTCGCCACGGATGTTTTCCCAGATCCCGTGCCGCCACTTATTCCAATAAGTACCGATTTTCTCATGACGTTAATTTCGAATCATCAAATGGATGTGGTAGAAGCTCAAGTGAAGTTGTTTCATGAATATGCCCGTTCGCATCAGTGGTAAAGATTGGGATATTCCCACATTGTTCCCAGATGACCTGTCGACATGCTCCACAGGGATACCCTCCATTTTCCGTCGCCACAGCCATGGCCTTGAAGGTTGTAACCCCTTCTGAAATTGCTTTAAAAATAGCCACACGTTCCGCACAACAGGTTAAGCTGAAACTGGATGATTCAATATTACACCCGGTGATGATTTTCCGATCTCCTGTTAATAAAGCAGCTCCTACTGTATAATTGGAATAAGGAGCCCTGGCATTTTTCCGCATTTCAATTGCTGATTTTATGAGATTATCCATTTCAAGCCCTGACTAGTTTTATTCGAGTGAACGCGTAGATCAATCCAATTCCTGCCACAAAGCCACCGATGTGGGCAAACCACGCCACACCTCCGGACGTATTTAACCCGACAGCACCCAACCCGTTTGTTAGCTGCTCCAGGAACCAGAATCCTATTACAACAAATGCGGGAACACGGATCGTTGTGATAATAATGAATAAAAATACAAATACATGAACCCTGGCACGTGGATATCGGATCATGTACCCAGCCAGAATACCTGATACAGCACCGCTGGCACCAATCATTGGAACAATGGAATGGATATCAACAGCCATCTGGCACAGGCCGGCTGCAATTCCGCTTAACAGGTAAAATGATGCAAATCGCTTGTGTCCAAGGGCACTTTCCACATTATCTCCGAATATCCATAAAAACCACATATTGCCAATAATGTGGGCAATGCCACCGTGCATGAACATGGATGTAAACATGGTGATGAACGGGCTGTGGGGATTGGCGGTTGCCACCAATTCATCCGCTGCAGCGTAAGATGAAATCTGTTGAGAGAAGGCAAAGACAATTTGATCTGCGGATATATCGGTGGCCATGGCGGGAATGAGTCCATAAGACAATGTAAACGCAAGATCCGATATATCGCTAAGAGCAAACTGATAAAGAAATACCAGCAGGTTAATGCCTATGATTGAATAGGTAACATACGGAATTAGGATTTGGGGATTATCATCTTTGTATGGAAAAAACATTAGTTCACACGAAACCCTATTTTACGTTGAGTCGTGTGTCCCATTCGATCCTTGAATGAAATAGAGAACGTATGGGGACCGGCTACCAGCGGGGTTACCAGTCGGTATGAAATCTCTTTTTCAACTGGCTGGTATTCAGCAAAAACTTTCTCACCGTCGATTAAAAGTTCGATATCTTTTTCCGAAGATGAGACTCCGGACAATGCATCATTTACTTTCACCCGCAATACCTCAACATCCTGGTAGTGATAATACCCTCCTTCTGCGGGAAATGTGTTAACGATGTATGGCGGTTCGGAATCCTGTATAACTGTGACTGCATCAAGGTAATCCAGAGCGGCAGTTATGACTCGCCGGGAGGGATGATTAACAGATGATTGATATGTCCAGTCCTGCTTGTTCTGATCAAAGGTATAGATTCCAAGATGATCCTCCAGGGCATACCTATCCTTATATATGATCCCAACCTGTAACGTATCCTTTAGGGAACGGGTGAAAGGCTGTAGCTGATATACATCAGTGATTTGTTTCCCGGTTTTAGGTGAGACAAATTCGTCTACCTTTTCAATCCAGAGTGCTGTTGAATCGTAAAGGGTATTGGAGAGTATCCTCATGGAACATTCGGTATCTTTTGAAAGCACAATTGTGGAGGCCCCCTGAATTGCCAACACTGGCGCCCAGTCAAAGAAAAAAACCTGTTGTTGATCTGATCCATCATTGGATGTTAGAATGCATTTGACTCGCT
Organism: uncultured bacterium; assembly: GCA_964344305.1. GTDB lineage: Bacteria > Fidelibacterota > Marinisomatia > Marinisomatales > JABMOV01 > JABMOV01. The sequence continues at coordinate 22,300 of CAYFMT010000023.1, forward strand.
TGACACGCTCTACGTCCCCATGATTGAGCATATCCGATAAGAACACATTTGGCTGGACCTGGTGTATGTCAATGGACTCCAGATAAGCTTCATGCTCAAGGATAACCTGACAGGTAGCGATCACAGGTTGATCAATTGCTATCTGCACAAACAATCCTTGTCCCACATCCGTGATCTCCATGTTTGCTCTGACATCAAATATATTGGATGCTACAGGTTTGGAAATCCAATGTGCGGGTTCAGAAAAGGCTCCCAGCTTGTTGACACCGAACACTTGAAGTGACATTCCAGTCAATTCCCTGCGAGGCAAAGAAAACCTAACGGTTTTTCCGTCTCTGTGTAATATGGAGGGTGTAAGTCGTTTTTCAATTGTGCCAAATGCCGAGAATGAATGGGCGATGATCGAGGAGAAGGGGAAATTCCCTCGGGTGGGACTAGCTGTAAATATTACGTCCTCACCCTGAGTTGTTTCATGCACCAGTTCAAGTTGAGAAACAGGGTGTTGAAAAATCACCCCTGTAAGTGTAGTGGTGTTTCCTTGATGATCTGAAGCATTTATTGCTACGTCATGATACCCCGGTGTTAAATCAATGAGTCCTGTGAAGTGTTTCTTTTCAATTGAAATCTCTGGATCAGTGGAATAATAGAAAAATTCATGCATCCGACCTTCATTCAATCTGGAGTAATAGTGATCATATATAGTATTTACCCCACCTGTCTCACTGTATGGTATGCGTTTGAAATCCATAGAATACACTACAGCATTGTCCACCAATACTCGAACAGTGTTTACCTGATACACATTTCCGACACCTTCCCGTTTATCAAATACATGGGCAGCAATACTGAAAGGTCCCGTTACATGGATTGTATCAGACAATTGATAAGAACCATCACGCAGTCTGTAACTGTCAAATAGTTGTGGGAGTGAACTTCCATTGATGCGGGTTCCACTGGATCTGGGAACAACAGCTAATTTTTTAAAAACGGGGGGAACATGATCAGGCATTATTAACCCATGGGTCAAAGGATTGAGCGGTTCATCGTCCATATTCCTCAATTCGAAGTGAACATGTGGCCCAGAGGAAGACCCACTATTGCCAGAATACCCGATGACTTCACCGCGGGTTACAGGAAACTCAAACTCAGAGAAATACTGATAGGTATAATAACTGTTTTCCCGTTGCTGGTTTACATGCAGGACAGATTCAAATCTTGGACTGAATTTCTCAAGATGCCCATAGACGGCAATATGTCCGTTTTTGGTTGTGATGTATAAAGCTCTGCCGAATCCATTGAAGTTGGTCACCATTCGTGAAAGGTATCCATCATCAATGGCAACAACCGGATACCCCGTAACACCATTTGTTTTGATATCCAGACCCATATGAAAATGGGTATCCCTGAATTCACCAAAATTCGAAGATAAAAAATTTCCTGCCTCTGTAGGCCACATATAGTTCTGGGCGGACAAAAGGCCGGTGATGAGGGTGGCAATTATGGTGGATTTTGACATCAATATGAAATAAACAGGGGAGCAATTTATTTTAATTGATTATTCAGGAAAAGAAAAACCCCAATGCAGGACATTGGGGTTTTACAATAAAAGGTAGGGGTTGGTACTATTTTGAGCGCAAATCCTCAAGTTCTTCACGAAGAACAGACAGCTCTTTTTTTAATTCATCCAGTTGTGCTTTGATATCTTCTGAATGACCCTGAAAGAAATATTCTTCCTTGTTCAAGTCATCGTCATCAAACATGAACCATTTCATTTTATTGCCATGTGGACCCATGGGAGGATGAAGATCCTTCAATAGTTTATCCTTGGAAAAATGATGGAAGGCATACTGAGGAGCTTCCATTTCACCCAGGGTAACATTTAGAGATTTCTCGCGACCTTTTCTTACAGCAGTAATGGTAACTTTTTCTTCAGGTTCAAACCCACGGATAGATTCCTGCAATTCTCCGGTATCACTAATCCATTGATCATTGACTTTGATGATGACATCACCGGCAAGCAGTCCATGTGATTCAGCGGGGCTTTCCTTCACCACTTCTGTGATGAGGACACCACCATCACCTTTAACATTAAAATAATCTCTGAGCTGATCAGTTATATCATCAATGGTACAGTACATAGACATAGGTTACAAAATGTACGAGGACATAGGTTACACTT
>CAYFMT010000024.1:0-22383 GCA_964344305.1 uncultured bacterium
ATGTGTTACCTTTGTATTGACATTCCTGTGTTACCCATGTCTTGAAACCGTACCTCACCTGCCTTCACAAGACTGCTTTGGCAAGGCAGGCGAGGACTGAAAGGACGACGTGATCTCAATTCAGGGGGTCATAGATCGCTTCACTACCATTTTCATTTCATTACTATGGTCAAGCCACCCGCAATGACAAAAACGTTAATGGGTATGAAAATAAATCAATTCTCCTCTATATGACCTGCCATCATAAGGATCTATTAAACGAAATTATCTCAAAATGATTGTGAAAAAACGCGAAATAGCAAACTCGCAATGACTTATAATTATTCTTTGAGGTTTTATATCCACCGAAGTAAACGTAGGTGGACCCGATCCTCGGGACGCCATCAACACTATAAAAGCCCCATAACGAAAAAGCCCCTGAATGGGGCTTTTTCTTTGAGCGAGAGACGAGGTTTCCCGATTCTCGGGACGTCATCGACCTTCAATTAACATCTTAATTCGATGTCGACTCTTCCATCTTTTTATCTCATTTTCCCGTTTAATAGCAACTGACTTTGAATCAAACTCCTCGAAATAAACAAGTTTCCAAGGTCTACCGGATTTCGTGGATGGTGAGTTCCCTGCATTATGTTTGATCAATCGGTTCGAGATATTTGAAGTATAACCAACGTAGTATCGATTTCGCGAATCCGAAAAAAGTATATATGTATAATATTTCAATTAACTAATCCCTTCTATACGTAAAAAATCCCTCTTAAATATAAACACCACATCATTGGTCCGTGTGAGCAACAGACGAGGTTTCCCGATTCTCGGGACTTCATCGACACTATAAAAGCCCCATAACGAAAAAGCCCCTGAATGGGGCATTTCCTTTGAGCGAGAGACGAGGTTTCCCGATTCTCGGGACGTCATCGACCTTCAATTAACATCTTAATTCGATGTCGACTCTTCCATCTTTTTATCTCATTTTCCCGTTTAATAGCAACTGACTTTGAATCAAACTCCTCGAAATAAACAAGTTTCCAAGGTCTACCGGATTTCGTGGATGGTGAGTTCCCTGCATTATGTTTGATCAATCGGTTCGAGATATTTGAAGTATAACCAACGTAGTATCGATTTCGCGAATCCGAAAAAAGTATATATGTATAATATTTCAATTAACTAATCCCTTCTATACGTAAAAAATCCCTCTTAAATATAAACACCACATCATTGGTCCGTGTGAGCAACAGACGAGGTTTCCCGATTCTCGGGACTTCATCGACACTATAAAAGCCCCATAACGAAAAAGCCCCTGAATGGGGCATTTCCTTTGAGCGAGAGACGAGGTTCGAACTCGCGACATCGACCTTGGCAAGGTCGTGCTCTACCAGCTGAGCTACTCTCGCATATGTATTACGAATCGTATCCATGAGGCTCGTCCATCGAAGTCCGAAGGACGTAGATGGATACTCTCGCATATATCTATCAAAAAAGCGTGGCGAATTTAATGATTCAACCAGACGCGTCAAATAATTTTAGAGCCGATTCGAACAGGAACTTCCCACTTCATGTGTTTCCTGAAATAAACAGAAAGACTCATGAATAAATATATTATATCTTCGATGATTTTTCCCATGCCTACCATCTCCCCTTCCTTCAAACCACAACCACATTCAATATTGTATCCTCGGAGCATGGCCGATGCAATGGCAAGAATGAACATGACCATCATGGAGCCTGTAATTAAACTCGCTCCATTCAGGAAAAACCCACCTATGAGAGATATCCCTGCGACGATCTCTACCCATGGCAACAAAATGGCCATGAGATTTTCCAGTCCAAACGGTAGGATGTGATAATTATCGATGGCTCGGGCAAAATCACCAACATGGGGGATTTTTTCCATACCGGATACAATCAGGACGACACCAAGAATCATGCGAAACAAGACCGGAATGTAGGGCTGAAAATTTTTCATCACTTTTCCATGGGATATCCTGCCTGCAACCAGGCTGACCATCCTCCCACAAAAATATAGATGAGATTATACCCGGATGACTGGAGATCGTAGGCAAGATCTTCGCTTGAACCACAATCATCTCCATCACAGTACGTAACAACAGGGTTATCCTTGCCTACTGCCAGTGTATCCAGTACAAAAAGCAGTTCCATGAAATCCTCTGAAGGTAGAGAACCGGATATTCTTCCCTCCGCATAGTATTCATTATGACGAGCATCAATAAACGGAATGCCTTCATCAAAGAAAGCTTTCGCCTGTTCCAGATCGATATTGGCAATGATCGGTTCGCTGGATTCCAGAATTTGCTGTGACATTTCATCCAAATCGGGAAGAGGTTTGGCCAGCAACGGTATACCAGATCCGCTGACGCTATTGTAGGTCAGTCCAAGAACAAGTGATAGTAACAGGATAATTCCTGCTTGTATAAGCGATCGGTGAATCAGTGCTGAGTCCTGGGTGGTTTTTGATTAGTGGCAGAGATGGATTTTCTCGCCTTGTTCTTTTCCGCCTTGATCTCTAAAAGTGCATTGCTGACAAACGTCAACATGTCAGGATCATCCTTGACCTTCCTGCTCATGGAAACAGATGTGTATTCACTGGTGTTCACTGCATTGTCCAGTTTCTTCTGCGAATCCATTAATTGATTTCGATAGTCGGCAATCAATGCTGTCATGGTCTTATTGTTCTCAAATATCTCTTCCAGTGTCTTTTCAGGATCCCTCTTTTGAAGATTCTCAAGACGAGTGTTGATCTTCTTGATATTTGCTGCGGCACTTGAAATATCCACCAGGGGAGAATCAATCTGCACCACATTGATATCAATCTGTGTCAATGCCCTGCCCTGTTTTCCGCACATGTATTCTTTTGGCCCTTCTGTGGGTTGGACTTTCTCGGGACGTGTTTGCTTGGTTGTACCACTGAAAATGATATAATCTGCATCTGCGAATGCCTCAGTGGCCTGTTTGTATTTATCCTGTTTAGCATTCACCATGATCACTGTAAAATGAACCTGATCCTTCAATTCAGCAATCATGGTTATACCCGTTTCCAGGAATGGATCAATTTTCAATGTTTTGACATGAGATGGAAGTTTATCCGTCACTCCCGTTACACCAAGTTTCAACCCATTTCTTTCAAAGATCTTGTATCGCTCCAATACATATTCGTTTGAACCGGCATGTTTCAGGTTTGCGGAAATAAATGGCAACGAACAAGTATCCAGAATGGATTGGAATACATCGAATCCTGCTGCCAGTTCGTATGATCCCACATTGATAGCATCACTGCCGATCTTCTCAAACCCACTTACCATTTTTCTTGCAGTAAGTAATTCTGCAGGCCGATTGTTATCCCTGATATTTGATGTTGTGAACAGCAAATCCCCACCATCCAGAATGATGGGTGATATCCCGTCAGCTTTCAATGAGGAAATGTATGTGGCTTTTCTGGACAGACCGCCCAGTGGATTCTTTTTTCAGCCACAGGGGTCCAGTTGTCCATGAACATTGGCGGTGGCCACGATGGTCATGGATCCAGACACAGGTTGTGTTTTAGTGCATGACCACAAACTCAATGCGATCATACCACTGATAATTATATTTTTTCGATTCATTTCTTAACTGTTATGGTTTTTCAGCGAGTTCAACTAGAACACCGCCAGTTGATTTTGGGTGAATGAAAATAACCCTGTATCCTTCTGCACCAATGGTTGGTTTATCACCAATAACCTTCACATCATTGGCAACTAACTCCTTCATGGCGTCATCAATATTCTCCACGTGAAAACAAAGATGATGTATACCGGGGCCTCTTTTTTCCAAATATTTTTTAATGGGCGAATCAGGGGATATACTTTCAAGCAATTCAACCTTACCACAGGATGTATCGTAAATATCCGTTCGAACTCCCTGTCCTCCCACATCTTCCGTTCCCCTGTGTGGAATCCTCAACACATCCCGCCAGAACGGGGCTGATGTATCCAGTTCATCCACAGCGATTCCAATATGCTCAATGCCCAGAATTTTCATAATAATTCGTATGAACTATTTTCTTTCATAGAAATTCCCAATCCGGTGCCTGACGGTAGGATTAAATATCCATCCTCCACTCGGGTTCCCAAATAGGGGTCATTATCAATCAATATATGCCCATCTAGATCCGCGAAATCTACATCCGGGGACAAATGGGATGCAGCGGTAATCCCAACGGAGGATTCCACCATACAACCAAACATGATTTTGAGATTGTACTCATGCGCAGTATCAATCATTCTTTTTGCTTCAAAGAGACTGCCACATTTCATCAGTTTGATATTAATACCGTCAAATGCATGTGCAATCTCAGGGATGTTGCTGGCTACCAGACTGTTTTCATCGGCGATGATTGGTAATGGAGATTCTTCACGAAGTTTGGCTGTGTCATCCACCAGCTTTGCAGGTAACGGCTGTTCAATAAACTCTACATTCCTGTCTGATAACCAGTGACACATTTCAATTCCCGATGCAAGGGTCCAACCTTCATTGGCATCAACACGAATCACTTTGTCCGTTTCATTTCGAATGATATTAATAATATCCTTATCATCGGGCGTCCCAAGTTTCACCTTCAAAATGGGATAGGGCTCTGCCTCTTCAATTTTTTGTGGCAATGTATCCAGGTCACCAATTGCAATGGTGAAGGATGTCCTGATAGATGGCTCTCTTGGCACATTGAATAAGTCGCCTATGGACTTGCCGATCTTCTGTCCCCACCAGTCCAAAACTGCCATGCTGAATGCTGCTTCCAGGGATTTGATACCACCGGTCCTTCCTTCCAGAAAATGCCAAACAGTTTCCAGCTCACCATCAGGCAAATTCCAATCATCAAACAATTTCAATTGTTTAATAATCTGATCATGATATTCCAGATATCTAGCTGAGGGTGCCGCTTCACCCCTCCCCACAATGTCTCCATCAACAAGGTAGACATAGATAACATCATAAAAAGTGTGAGAACTCCTGGATATCCCAAATGGATGTGTGCATTGCAGCCTATAGGTTTTCCATTGAATATTCATTGTAATTCTTTTTTTAATCGTCGAACAATCGGATCGCCACCAAATCTAACAATATCCGTGGCAGGGATATGATAGGTTGAATTGTATTCACCAATGATAGCTTTCGCATCTGCGTCATTCATACTGTGGGTAATAAGATTCATACCAACAACTTCTGTGGATTTGAACGGTTTCATGACGGATGTATAAAGGTCAAGCATGTATTCCATTCCCGGAATTGGGTAATTTGATACATCATGGGTCCTGGTTGGTTCATGACACATGATATAGTAGTCCGGCATGGCCCCATGTACAAGACCGAGTGTTACGCCGGAATACAGCATATTGACCAGTGACCCCTGCCCTTCCACAATGATGAGTTCTGCATCGAGGTTTTGATCAATAACGTATTCAATTTCTCCAGCCATGAAATCACTCACCACTGCGTCGATAGGTACACCCTGGCCGCTCAGCAGAATCCCTGTCTGACCTGTGCCAATAAACCGGGCATCTATTCCTTCATTATTCAGGAGTTTCACCAATTCCCACGAGGTGGTCATCTTTCCGCTGTCACAGTCCGATCCAATGGTCAACACCACTGGTACGGTCCTGTCCATCCATGTTTTTTTGGGAAAATTATATGGCGATGGTGGTTTTCTTAAATCTGTTATCCGAATGCCATTTTCTTTCGCTAGATCCTTATAAAAGGGATCGTCCGAAATGAATTCATGCATCCCGCTGATGACATTCAGGCCATGGTTTATGGATTTTACGATTTCTCTTTTATACGGCTCACTGATTCGACCTCCCTGGGGAGCATTCCCCAGGACCAATGTATCGGGTTTAAACTGAATGAGTTGATCAATGGATTTTACGACTGGAATGTCACCGCCGAAGCCAATGACTTCCTGGGCAGTACTGCCGTGATACCTAGAATCGATCACACCCACCACATCATCCGGTAGGTATCGTATCAGGGCATTTCCGGTTTTCGCGAAAAGGTAACTGAAAGTCCCTTCGGCCAGGATCGCATACGTTGCCATATTTATTTCCAGAATACCCGGCTGAAAATGACCATCACTGTAAATAATTCAAGTCGACCAAGGAGCATGCAAAATGACAGAATCCATTTTCCTGCGGCAGGCAGGAGTGCATAATTATCTGTGGGACCAAAATCACCAAGTGCCGGACCAATATTTCCCAGGGCGGATGCAGCAGCACCAACGGATGTTTCAATATTGATATTCATGGCGGTCAGTAACAGGGTTGTAATGGAAAATATGGCAATGTAAATGAGGAAAAATCCCAGTGTATTTTTAATCACATCCTCACTGATCCACCGGTTCCCAATTCGAATGGGTATAATTGCACGTGCATGAAGCAGGCGCCTGGTTTCCATAGCCGCGTACTTCAGGATGAGCATAACACGAACCACCTTCATTCCACCGCCAGTGGATCCACCCATTCCACCAACAAACATCAATGCCAGGAGCAGGAACTGGGCAAGATAACCCCACGCTTCATAATCAGCTGAACCATAACCGGTTGTTGTGATAATGGAAACGGTTTGAAACAGTGAATCTCGAAAATTGGTATGACTCCACTCACCATTACCCGATGCAACCACAACAAAAATAATTAAGGTTACCGTCAGGGCCACAGCAAGGTAGTGAAGAAATTCCTTATCCCTGATGTAGGATCGAATATCTCCGCTCATGGCCTTGAAATGAAGTGAAAAATTGATCCCTGCAATAAACATGAAGAGAATAATGATGTAATGAATGACAGAGTTTTCGTAAAAGCCAATGCTGGCATTTTTTGTGGAAAACCCTCCTGTTGGCATGGTGGTGAGCGTATGGCAGATGGCATCGAACCATTTCATTCCACTGATACCGAGCAGGATAATCTCCGCCAGGGTAAACCCCACATAGACCATCCAAAGAAATTTTGCTGTTTCCCGAACCCGGGGTTTAATCTTATCCGCCACAGGTCCCGGAACTTCTGCCTTGAATAATTGAACGCCCCCAACACCTAACAACGGAAGAATAGCGATATAGAAAACAATGATTCCCATACCACCTATCCACTGGATAAATGACCGCCAGAACAGTGTTGCATGGGGCAGGCTTTCAATACCATTGGGCAAATGTGGCAGGGTTATGGGGTTGCCAATGATGGTGGCGCCTGTGGTGGTGACTCCGGAAATGGATTCAAAAAATGCATCAGTAAAGGTAGGAATCAGGCCGGAGAAATAGAATGGTAGCGCCCCCGCTACTGCTGTAATGATCCATGCAAATGTCACCACGGCAAAACCATCCCGGTTCGTCAATGTTCGGTATTTTCTAGTCGATAACCAAATGGGTAAACCGATAATGACTGACAATGCTGCCGATCGTAGGAAGCCATCGAGGTCCGGTTCATTGTACCCTTTAGCAATAGCTGCAGGAATCAGCATGGTAATGCCGAGCAATGTGAGGAGTCCAGCAAGGATATTCAGGATGGTACGAACATTCATGCTCAGACCATGAACAGTTTTTTCAGCTTAGGAATTGCACTTTTCTTTGCGAAAACAAGCACCATATCCTCATCCGTCACCTGTGAGCTTCCCCTGGCCACACTCAGATGACCGTGATGATTGATGACACCTACAATGCTGTCCTCTGGAAATGCGCAATCAGCAAGAGGTCGTTGTGTCACTTTGCTCCCGGTTTGAGGTTTAAACTCAAGGACTTCCACATCAATTTCATCAAAGGTCATAATTGCCATTTCATTCTGGTCACTACGGATTTCTCTCATGATGGAATTCACGGTGGACATATTTTTAGAGATTACGGCTCCAATTCCAATTTCCTGAATAATAGGCATGTATTCAGTGGTTGTGATATGTACGATGGTCTGTGTTACCCCCAGATGGTGAGCCAGCAACCCGGAAAGCAGGTTGGTTTGTTCACTGTTGGTAACAGTAATGAAACTATCCACATCCGACACGTTTTCCGATTTCAATAATTCCACATCCGTACCATCACCATAGATCACCATGGTGTCTTCAAGCTCATTGGCGATGTACCCTGCCTTGTCCCTGCGATAATCGAGGAGACGGATACTCATTTCGTTCTGGAGTTCCTCTGCAATGGATCGTCCAATTTTACTGGCACCGATAATCATGATGCGATTGGAGCGCTTCATCCTTCTCCCCAGCATGTAGAGAAGATTTTCCAGGTCTTTTTGCTGAATCAGGAAATAGGCCGTGTCATCGGTTTGAAACTCAAATTCTGCCCAGGGAACATGGGTTTCACTATTTCGCAATACACCAATGATTCCAAACTTGAACTCTGAATTCTCTGCACAAATATCACGGACTTTTTGGCTGTTTATTGGGCATTTTTCCGTGATACGAATACCAATCATAAGCAACCGACCGCCCTCAAACTCCATAACCATGGTGGCATAAGGATGTCGAACAAGTCTGACGATTTCCTGGCAGGCGGCTTTTTCAGGGTGGATGACCATATCCACTCCAAATTTTTCCGGTCGGATAATAGATTCTCGTGTGGTGTATTGTTGATTCCGCAGACGGGCAATAATCTTTTTTGCCCCAAGTATATGTGCCTGTTGAGATGCAATAAGGTTGACTTCATCTACCCGAGTGAGGGCAAGAACATAGTCTGTCCCTTCAATATTCGCCTGCTTCAGGATTTTAGGACTGGCGCCATTACCCTTCACCACGATGACATCCAGATGTTCAGCAGCCCGACGACATTTATCCGGATCCACATCAATGACCGTGATGTCATGGTCCTCAATACTCAACGCTTTTGCTACATGAAACCCAACCTCACCGGCTCCAATAATTACAATTCTCATGGATCAATCCGTTTCTTTGATGAACACATTTTCAAACTTACGCCAAATCCTAAATCAATTCTACTCTGATTCACGCCACATATCGGCACCGAGGGATCGGAATTTCTCTTCAATGTTTTCATAACCACGATCAATGTGATACACGCGGCTGATCTCGCTGTGTCCCTCTGCAATGAGAGCTCCAATGATGAGAGACGCACTGGCTCGAATATCCGTGGACATGACCGGTGCACCCTTTAATTGATTTACACCTCTGACAAACGCCACATTATTCTCAACGTCAATTCTCGCACCAAGTCTAATTAATTCCGGTACATGGGAAAAACGGTCATGATAGACAGTATCTGTTACAACAGAGGATCCCTTGGCTGTGGTCATCAAGGCAATCCATTGTGCCTGTAAGTCTGTTGGAAAACCAGGAAAAACGGCTGTTGTCATATCCACAGGAGAAATGGTCCCGGATCTGGTTACGGTAATGGAATGATCTGTGTCAGATATTGATGCTCCGCATTCCTTCAGTTTTTCCGTAACAGACTCCAGATGATCCCTGCGAACACCTTCAACTGTCACTTCACCTAGGGCAGCACCGGCTATGAGGAATGTCCCTGCCTCAATCCGATCTGGAATCACATCAATTTCAACTGCTCTTAATTGCTCAACCGGAACGCCCTGTATGGTGATCTCAGTGGTACCAATGCCGCTAATATCAGCCCCCATTTCCTTCAGGAATTCACACAACTGCACGATTTCTGGTTCTCTGGCAGCATTTTGAATGACTGTCTTGCCATCTGCTGCTACCGCTGCCATGACAATATTCCCGGTGGCACCTACACTGGGGTAATCGAATCGAATGGTTGTGCCCTTTAACGGGTTTCCCCTTGCGACGATGTATCCGCCTTCCAGCTCAATTTCGGCTCCTAGTTTTTTTAGTCCCTTTATATGAAAATCGACAGGCCGAGGTCCCCAGGCACATCCTCCCGGCATAGATACTTTTGCTTCTCCACATCGACTTACCAGTGGACCCAGTACATAAAAAGAAGCACGCATGGTTTTCACAAGATCGTAGGGAGCAACTGGATTGATCTTGCCTGATGCATCGATGGTCAAGTTTCCATTTTCATACCTTGTTTTCGCACCAATGATCTCCAGGAGCTTCATCATGGTACGAGTGTCTCGAAGATTGGGGACACGGTTTACCCGGGTGACACCGTTTGCCAGGAGGGCTGCTGCCATGATGGGAAGAACGGCATTTTTCGCACCGCTAATTTGAACGCGTCCATTGAGCGGTTTGCCGCCATTTATTACAATTTTATCCATGATCGATATTTCCAGTTAAAGATTTTAGCACAACCGTCCTTTTACCACCTGATAAATAGTCCGTTTTTACGATGGGTGATTGTTGTTCCTGATCCTTCGTTATGTGCAAATGATGGTCAGAGTCGACTGCAATCTGAGGTAAATGTGTAATGCAGAAAACCTGTCTGTTTTTTGATATGGATTTCAGGTTTTCTGCAACTCGTGTCGCTGTGTAGCCAGAAATCCCTGAGTCAATTTCATCAAACACAAGACAATCAACAGGATCGCTTTCGTTAAACACCGTCTTTAGTGCAAGCATAATGCGGGATACTTCTCCACCCGATGCTATTTTCGCCAGCGGTTTCGGTGGAATCCCTGGATTGGCACTTAAATAAAATTCAACCATATCATATCCAGCTTCAAATGACTGTACAGAGTGATTCTTAAAAAGTACAAATCCCTGTGTGTCGGCTTTCTGGTCAATGCGAATTTCAAAGACGGCGCCAGGCATGTTCAATCTTTCCATCTCTATTGCCATGGTTTTTTCCAGGGATGGAATGGTTTCCACCCGCTTTTTATGCAGTGCATCCGCAACAGTTTGAAAGGCTTCCTCAAGCTCACTTATCCGGGCTTCAGTTTCGCGAATCTCCCTGGATAGAAGCTCTACGGATTCTTCACGAGATTCCAGTTCGGTCTTCTTTTCATGGACAGCTGAAAGAGACCCTCCATATTTTCGTTTCAGGGATTCCAGGAGAGTGATCCTGTCTTCCAAATGAGCCAATCGATGAGGATCATGATCCAGTGATTCAACATATTGAACCATACCATTTGCTGATTCCTGGAGAGACAGGATGGTGGATTCAAGTTCTTTTAAATAAGGTGAAAATGTTTCATCCAGTGACGCCAGTTTTTCCATGGTTTTCCGCATATCAACCAGGTGAGTAACGATGCTCGGATCCCCTTCGATCAACCGGTCATTGAGGGATTGAACATTTTGTGTTATATCGTCAAAATGCCTGAGGGATCTTGCTTCTTTTTCCAGGTGGATATCCTCATCCGATTGAATGTTTGCGGCTCGGATTTCACCCAATTGAAACACCTGCAGTTCCTGCTGCTGTAGTGCTTTATTATTTCTCTTTTTTAGCTCTGAAAGTTTTTTCCTGTTCCTTCGGATAGATTCAAACATATCCTGAGCCTTTTGAACCATATCTGCACAACCAGCAAACCGATCAAGATAACGGATATGCGTGGATGTGTCCAGGATATACTGTTGATCATGTTGACCGTGAAAATCAATCCATCTCCTTGCTTTCTCTCTGAAATCCGGTTCCGAGATGGGTTCATCATTTATATAGGATTTTGTTCGTCCTGAAGGAAAAATGATTCTGCGGATTTCTTTGTCATCCACAGTGATTTCAATTACCGATCGATCTGCACCACTTTTAACATGGTTTGATGTGGCCTTTCCCCCAATCCCGATTTGCAAGGACTCCATGATGATGGATTTTCCTGCACCAGTCTCTCCTGTGATCACGGTGAGTCCATCCCTGAGATCGATGTCCAGTTCAGTGATAATGGCAAAATTCTTTATGCGTAATCTTTTAATCAATAGATCGTTTCCTAAAAGAATACAGGTAAATCCCAAGTATCCCGCCTGCAATATCGGCCAACCAATCATAGAGGCTGGTCATTCTACCTGGAATCATAAACTGCCACAGTTCATCAAAAGCTCCAAACATGATTATAAACAGGATAAAAATTTTAACGGATGTCTTTGTTGGTCCGAAAGCCTGGTGAATTAGCCATCCTAGAATACCATACTCAATCATGTGAATAATTTTATCAAATGAGAATAATTTGGATTCGGGAAATGAATCTGCCGGAATAGATGATATGGCTATAATCAACAGGAGATATATCCCTGTTAGAATTCGCAGCGTTTTAGGATTCATATTGTGATATTACTTCCGGTAATCGTTCAATAAGATCTGAAGCAATCATGCCCCTGAATCCTTTTTCCTTCACGAGGACATCAGCACATTTTCCATGGAGATATGCGCCAGTATACGCTGCGACCGGCGCAGATATTCCCTGTCCCAACAAACTCACCATAATTCCCGACAGCACATCCCCTGTTCCACCACTTGCCAGTCCCTGATTTCCCGTACTGTTCAATACAACCTGATTATCAAAGATTGTCATTGATGGGGCGTTTTTAAGATGGAGTACACCTTGAAATGTTTCCATGAATGCAGGTATTATATCATGAATGTTACTTTTGATTTCGTCAGTTGGTTTTGAGATCAAGCGGGAAAATTCACCAAAATGTGGTGTGAGAATGCAGGAATCATGCATATCGGTGTTGGATAGATTCTTTTGGAAGAGTTGCAGGGCATCTGCATCAACCACAAGGGGTTTCTGCATATTTTGCAATACAGATTCAATACTGGACAGCGTTTCATCATGCAAACCAATTCCGGGTCCCACCAAGGCTGCATCACACCATTCAATGGCTTCCTGAATTGCCCTTATCGAAGATGTCGTAAAATGACCTGTGCCATCATCTGGACAGGGAACGGTTAATCCTTCTATGACCAGACTTTCCACGGTAGCGTTCAATGATTCTGGAATACAGAGTTTCACCAGCCCGCTTCCGGACCTTATGGCTGCTTTTGCTGATAATATGGCTGCACCGGTCATCCCCCTGGAACCAGCAATAATGAGGGTACGACCCATGGAATATTTGTAGGCTGTTTTTGGAGGAGATTCCAGATATGCTTTTACATTACTGTCCTCAAGAATGGAATACTTGTATCCCGGTAATTCATTATACAAATCAGGGAACCCAATATCTGCCGGAATTATTTCACCGGCATGTGATTTTCCCGGTTCCATGTGTAAACCAACCTTTGAATAACCCATGGTGATTGTTTTCATCGCAGTCAGAGAATTAGTTGAAACCTGACCAGTATCGCAGTCTACCCCCGTCGGAATATCAGCGGCAAAAACAGGTTTGCTTGATTCATTTATCCACTGGGTCCACAACGAATACGGTTCACGGAGTTCTCCTGAAAAACCGGTCCCAAGAATGGCATCTACAATAACGGAGACGGTGATAGAATCAGGTGGAAGTCCACCGTAGTCGATTGGAATTCCTGCCTCAACGCATCCTGAATGAAAATGTGCCGAATCCCCCAGGATTTTGTTTTTATGTGGAATTGAATAAATCTTAACCGGTATACCCCAATTATGAAGGAAAATCGCAGCGGCAAAACCATCACCGCCATTGTTTCCCTTCCCACAGACAATACAGACCGGGTCCACAAAACTGTGCTCAATAAAGGATGATTTTACTTCCTCAGCAACGGCTTTCCCGGCATTCTCCATAAGAAAGATTCCAGGTACACCATCCCGTTCCATAGCCAGAGAATCCATTTCCCTGGATTGTTCCCGTGTTAAAACATTCATTGTTCCTGTGTAAAAATAGCATAGGCGATGGCATATTCGCCATCATGAGATATGGAAACACGACAAGAAAATTTCCATGGTAGATTTGTATGAATGGTTACACCCGGGGCTCCACTTTCACTGGATAAAATCTCAATATCTCGTAAACTTATGTTTTCCATGGCATTGGAACTCATGAGACACTTTTTTACTGCTTCTTTTGCTGCAAAACGGCCCGCAAAATGAATGGCAGGATTAGATTTCGACTCACAATAGGTTATTTCGGGATCTGTATAGGTTTTCCGGAGGAATCGATCTCCGTGTTTAGAACTCAGTATGTCGCGTATACGTGATATCCGGGTAATATCAACACCCGGAAATACTTCACTCACTATTTAACTCACTCACAATCTTCACAAGTTCGAATACATCAGTGATATCCCAGTCGGCACCAGAATTTTTTGTCCCAAAAGTGTCGCCATACCTTGCAAATACAGTTCTAATTCCCACTGTTTTTGCACCAACTACATCCCGTTCCGGCCAATCACCGATCATGATGGCTTCATGGGGTTCTATACCGAGTTTATCCAATGCCATTTGGAATGGGACAGGCGACGGTTTATGGGCACCGGTATCATCATGTGTCAATACTATGTCAAACATGTGGTGCAGATTGAGGAGGTAGATTCTCATCCATGCCTCCTGGCTTGGTGCATCCGATACAACGGCAATACGTATACCCATTTTCAGGAGTTCAACAAGGGTTCTTTTCACATTTGGATATACTTGAAGATTGGCTTCCCTTGCACGCCGATATGATACGATACCGGCAGCCAGGAGTTTATTGTCAACATGTCCAAGGGTTTCCTCGAGGTATTCATTAAAAATACGCTGGTTTTCCCAGCCCCTTTCTTCATACAGTGAAAATATCCGTTTGTAGGCTTCGGTCTCATTGACATCCAACCCTGCTTCAACCATGGCAGAGATGGCAGCTGCAACAGCGGATTGCTTCATTTTAACAAAATCAAGCAACGTGTTGTCCATATCAAAAATAACTGATTTGATCATAAACAAAACAGGCGGGTTACCCCGCCTGTCCTCTCTTAATTATCTTCGTATTTATGTGGATTCTTTATTTTATCCATGAGGTATTCAGCACTTTTTCGCCAGGCTCGATCAGTTCGGGCCTTTTCCAAATGATTCAATGCCGCTGTCTTGTTCCCCTGACCATCGCACCACTCAGCTCTGGCCATTTCATACCAGCCTCCACCAAAACGCGGTTTCAAATCCGTGGCAGAGATGGCAGCTTCCTTCCCCCTGGTACAATCATTTAATTCATTGCTGGCCTGTGCCAATAAAAACCATGCCTGATCGTCTTTTTCATCCAGGCTTGTTGCCATTTCCAGGCTTGTCTGTGCGCTGGCAAATTCACTGATTTCAAGGTAGGAAATACCCAGCTTAAGGTATCCGTTAGAATAGGTGGGGTCTACCTGGGTTGCTGTGGTGAGCACGGAGATGGCTTCATCATACTTCTTCTGGGATATGTAGATATCACCCATGGCACCATAGCCTTTTTGATAACCGGGATGGATTTCGACACAGCGCTGTAGAGACACCAATGCACTTTCTATATCTCCATCTTTCTTCTGGACTAGACCCAGTGCATACCATCCTTTATAGAATTCCGGACTATGCTCAAGTGCACTCTTGTAATTTTCAATGGCGTAGGTATTGTTTCCGCGTCGAGCCTCAATGACTCCAATTTGGTAGTATGCCTGATAAAACTCTGGGTCTATTTCAATAACCTGAAGGTATTTTTCAATGGCACAGTCCAGATCACGACGTTTATAGCATTGGTTTCCTTCATTGAAGGTTCGTTTTGCCACATTGGAAATGGCTGCCTGAGCATTTTCATGGGTATTGTTTAATTCAATCGTTTTTCTAAAACTTGAGATAGCATTGTCCATTTCATCCAGTTGCATGTACACCAGTCCAAGACTATACGCTGCTTCAGCAAAAAATGGAAATTTATCCAGCACTCCCTGATAGGAAACAAGGGCATCTTCATACAATCCACTTCTGTAAGCACGGTTTCCATCATTCATTCCGGTATTGATCTCATTGATCTGTTCAAATTCCTTGCGGTATTCTTCGTTCTCCTGATCTGCTTCAATAGCCTGATTCAGGTATTCACCAGTTTTGGCCATGTCGCCGAGCCGCAGGTAAGACAGTGAAAGCTGAAACATGGCAGGTGCAAATGTTGGATCAGCCTGAATTGCCTGTTCGTACTGTTCGATGGCCATGGAAAATTCACCCTGTTCAAAATAGTCATTTCCCTTGTTAAGGAATTCATCAGGGTTTTGTGCTAACAGAACAGTAAGTCCTGTTAAAAGGATGATGAAAATGCTCTTTTTCATATGATGCCTATGTTATTCATTCTGTGCCGAAGGCGGGACTCGAACCCGCACGAGGTTTCCCTCACTACCCCCTCAAGATAGCGTGTCTACCAGTTCCACCACTTCGGCTTAAGGTTACGGGTTGCTTTCCAGGGGTTCCTGAATCGCCGGTGCGGATAAGTCCAGTGCCGGTGCCGGTTGTTCAAGAGCCTGTTGCTTAAGAAGTGACTCTCCGTCACCTACTTCCGGTGCGGTAACCAGACTGATTAAAATTGCCAATGCAATAAAACCGATAGCAAGCCAACTGGTAAGTTTGCTCAACATGGTTGCGGCACTGCGACCACCAAAAATAGCATTGGTTGAAGCAGACCCAAAGGTCCCGGACAATCCACCGCCCTGGCTGGCCTGCATAAGTATTACGATGATAAGAAATACACTAAGCAGTGTATGTATCAGTATTAAAAATCCCTGCAAAATAATCCTCTCAAATGCTTGATTTTACATTTTTAATAATGGTTGTAAACGCGTCCACTTTTAAACTGGCTCCTCCAATGAGAAATCCATTTACTCCCGGTGTTTGAATCAGTTCCGCTGCATTTTCGGGTTTAACGGATCCACCATAGAGAATACTCACATCACTTGCAGACACATCATCATACATGTCTTTCAGGATATCTCTAATCTCACCATGAGTTTCCTCCACCTGATCCGGTGTTGCTGTCTCACCCGTGCCTATTGCCCAGACCGGTTCATAAGCGATAACCAGATGATCCAGTGACAATACGGAATCCAATCCATTCACCAGCTGTTTTCTCAATAAGGCACCTGTTTTACCACTTTTTCGTTGAGTGAGTGTTTCTCCGATACAAAGAATGGGAGTCATCCCCGCATTCAACACAGAATGCAATTTGCGATTGATCCACTCATCCGGTTCATGAAAAATATGCCGGCGTTCAGAATGTCCTAAAATGACATACTGTACCCGGCAATCCTTTAACATGGCAGTGGAAATCTCACCGGTATAAGCACCATTTTCTGCCCAGTGACAGTTTTGCGCACCCAGTGAAATATGAGGCGTTGATTCGAACGCGTTCTTCATGTTAAAAAGCGCTGTAAAAGGCGGGCAGAATATAATGTCCACCATTTCTGTATCCAAAACCAAATTCAGCACTTCATCGACGAAAAGACGACCCTCTGTAGGGGTCTTAAACATTTTCCAATTTCCAGCAATTATAGGTTTTTTCATTATGACTCCAATGCCGCAATAGCCGGCAGTTTATTTCCACTTAATAATTCCAGAGAGGCTCCACCACCGGTGCTAACATGAGACATTAAATCAGAAAGATCAAATTGATCCACCGCTGCTGCAGTGTCACCACCTCCCACAACAGCGATTCCTTCATTTTCATGGAGATGTGCCATGGCCCTTGTTATCCCTAGGGATCCCTGCTCAAACCCGGTGGTTTCAAACACACCCATGGGACCATTCCAGATAACGGTTCCTGCCTGTTGAATAATATTGGAATATTTTTGAGTGGTACCAGGTCCTATATCAAGACCCATTGATTCATCAGGTATTTCCTTGATTGGTACAACCGATTTTTGGGCTGATGCATTGATTTCTTTCGCAACCACAACATCATCTGGGAAAACAAGTTGAACCTTTTGAGCATGGGCAGTACTGATGATATCTCGTGCTGTTTGGATCATGGATGAGTCCACTAGCGAACCACCAACAGGAATACCTCGCGCAGCCAGGAAAGTGAAAACCATACCCCCACCAATAATAATCGTATCTGCATCTTCAAGGAATTTTTGGATCAGCCCCAGTTTCGATCCAATCTTCGCCCCTCCAAGAACCAGTACCAGAGGTCTTTTTGGTTTCTTGGTCACCTGCTCGAGGTATTGAAGTTCTTTTTCGATCAGGAAGCCAATCCCCTTATTTGTGAAATGACGTGCTACACCCACATTGGAGGCGTGGGCACGATGGGCTGTTCCAAAGGCATCATTGACATAAACCTGTCCGTGTTTGGCCAGGGCATTGCTAAAGGCTTCATCATTGGATGTCTCTTCTTCATGAAATCTCAGGTTCTCCAATAAATGGATTTCTCCCGGTCTTAACCCAAATGAGACATCAATAGCATCCTCAGATATGCAATCACTGGAGAATTTGATAGGCATCTCAAGCAATTCCGCCAGTTTTTCTCCAACTGGCACCAGACTCATTTCAGGAACTACTTTACCTTTCGGTCTGCCTAGATGAGACATAAGTATGATAGAGGAATTGGCATTCAGACAATATTTTATGGTTGGAAGCGCAGATCGAATGCGAAAATCATCCATCACAATCTCATTGTCAAGAGGGACATTGAAGTCCACACGGATCAGCACCCGTTTTTGCTTCAAATCAAATGTTTTGACACCACGTATCATTTTTTACCCTTTATTTTCGGTGTACACAAGGTTAACGCTGTTACACATTTTGCACCGGCACTTTTGCATGCTTTCGCAACAGACGATATGGTAGATCCGGTTGTTAACACGTCATCGACGATCCAAACGTGCATCCCGGACAAATCCAATTTGCATTTAAATACTCCTGCAACATTTTTTTCTCTTTCTTCCAGATTCAATGATGTCTGGGAAGAGGTGTGTTGGGTTTTCACTATTCCTTTCCTGATGACAGGGATATCCAGAGTTACGCCAACCCCTTTACCGATCCAGTACGCCTGGTTATATCCGCGTGACCGGTATTTCATGGAATGAAGCGGGACTGGAATAATACAATCCATGGAATCAAATCCATCCTGCAGTAGCATTTCATTTGCCAAAAAGCATCCAAATTCAAAGGCGAATTTAGGTCGTCCCTGGTACTTAAATGAATGAATAACATTTTGAAATATTTCGTTGAAATACCATCCTGAAAAGGCATGGTCAATGTGTGAATTATGTGAGACATCCTCTACCCAATCCATACGGTTTGTGGGCTCCAACCTCTGCTGGCAGTCAGAACAAATATTCACCGGTTCATCCTTGAAAAGATTATCACAAACAATACAAACCGGTGGAAAGATGAGCTTTGGTATCCCTGAGGTAATAGAATTCAAATAACCAATAAATGGTTTTCCGTATTGGTCATAGAAAGACATTTGAATGAATGTAATTTTCTCTCATATTTGAGATTCCTTTAGATAGAATACACACAACAATTGATCATAAATGGTAATTCCTGACTTAAAAAAACACGAACGCCTGGCATTTCAGGACCTGATGCTGTTTCGAATTTACGAAATATTGCTGGTGGCAAGCCCATACGATGCGTTTGTCCTGGAAGAAGGAGGACAGTTAACAGAACAGATTCTCAAGGAATACATGGGAATGAACTTTAATTATCCACCACGGGTTTGGCAGGCAAAATCAGGCAGCCAAGCACTTGATATTCTAAAGAAAAGGAAGATCGATCTTGTTATCATCATGACCCGTATTGCGGACATGGATCCCATCAAACTTGCTTCTGAAGTAAAATCGAAGTATAAACGCAAACCGGTTGTCCTGCTTGCGTTTGACCAATCCGAAATTCATGACCTGTTGGATATTCACCTGCTTCCCACCCTGCCACTGGATAGTATATTTATCTGGAGTGGTCATGCGGATGTGCTGTTGGCAATTATTAAGCATATTGAAGATCTCCGAAATGCAAAACGGGACATTATTAAAGGTCATGCACGTGCTATTATTTTTGTTGAGGATACACCAAAATACTATTCAGCTATCCTGCCACTGATTTATAAGGAGATAATGTCCAATACCAAAGAAGTGTACAGTAAATCCGAATCAATCTCTAACCAACTGCTGCATTTACGGGCTCGACCCAAAATCCTCTTTGCAAATAACTATGAGCAGGCTAGGAAGTTTTTCAATCTTTACCGGACGAATGTCCTGGGTATTATTTCTGATATTCGTTTCCCACGTAAAGGAATGATGGATAAACGTGCAGGATTGCATTTTACACAATATGTTCGCAAAAAAGATGCGACTATGCCCATTATTTTACAAAGTTCCGACTTCGCAAGGTATGAAGAGGCCCATCACGTGAACGCAGCATTTTTACACAAGTATTCAGCGACGCTTCATCAGGATATTCGCGATTTTGTCGTCCATAATTTTGGATTTGGAAATTTCATATTTCGTCTTCCATCAGGTGAAATCGTTCACGAAGTGTCATCCATTTCGGAAATGATGGACGTTCTTCCTTTCGTACCGGATGACTCTATTCAATATCATGCAAGCAGCAATCATTTTTCCAACTGGTTCGCTATTCGTGGTGAATTTGACCTTGCCACAACCATTCGATCCTTAAAAGAATCGGATTTTGCCGATCAAAATGAACGAAAAGAAACGTATATCAAATTGATTAAAGCATCCAGAAAAAAAGAAGAGGTGTTATCCCTCCAGGATGTAACGGACGATCTACCCAACATTACCCAGATCGGAAGTGGATCAATGGGTGGTAAGGCACGTGGTCTCGTGTTTATTCATTCCATTTTACAGAATTCATCTATCCATCGGCGTTACCCAGATGTGGATATTCGCATTCCCCAGATCACCCTCATTGGTACCGATGAATTTGATCGTTTCATGGATAGAAATCGATTGTGGACCACCGCAATAAATGCCGAGAACAATAATGAAATTATCGATGCATTTGTGAGTGCAGAATTGTCAGATGAGTTGAAATCAAGTCTTTGGATTCTCACCGAGAAAGTTCATTACCCACTTGCCGTGAGGTCCTCCAGTATTCTTGAAGATTCACAATACCGACCTCTTGCAGGTTTTTATTCAACATTCATGCTGACAAATAACCAGGAATCTCAAGAGGACAGATTCCATTTATTATGTGAAGCTATTAAGCGTATCTATGCGTCCATTTACTTCCAGGTACCAAAGATGTATGCAGATAAATCACATCACAGGCCCGATGAAGAAAAAATGGGTATTATTATCATGGAATTGATCGGACAACCATTCAAGGAACGCTATTACCCAGTCATCAGTGGAAGTGCACAATCCATAAATTATTATCCTGTCTCATACATGAAACGTGAAGAGGGAGTCGCATCCATTGCACTGGGATTTGGCAGGACGGTAGCGGAAGGTGAACAGGCCCTTCGTTTTTCACCAAAATACCCTCATATCCTGCCACAGTATTTTTCCATCAAGGCAACAATGGAAAACTCACAAAAACAGTTTTATGCCCTTCCTCTCAGTGATGACTTCCATCCACTGGTTGAAGGTGAAGAAGGAAACTTGTTATCCTATACACTTGAAGATGCAGAAGAGGATGGTTCGTTATTCTGGGCAGGAAGTGTTATCTGTGGTAATGATGGAATTGTGAGGCATTCCTTGAGTTATGATGGACCCAGGGTTGTGACGTTCGCTCATGTTTTGAAAATGAATCAGTTCCCACTTTCACAAATTCTGGAAGATTTGCTTGAAACCGGAAAATCAGCCCTTGGGAGTCCTGTTGAAATTGAATTTGCCATAAATCTTTTTAGGGATAAAAGCCGAAAGCCAGAGTTCTGTCTTTTACAGGTTAAACCCATGTTATTGCACGGAATTGGGTCCCTCGAAGACACTGAACCGACAGATTACAGTAATATGGTTGTGAAAAGTACAGCGGCTCTCGGCAATGGAAAAACAGAAGGAATCCGTCATATCATTATGGTGGATATCAACACATTTGATTCCTCCAAAACTGTAGCTATCGCAGAAGAAATTGATTCCATGAATGCCCAATTGGGACCAGATGAGTCGTATGTGCTTATCGGTCCTGGCAGATGGGGATCAGCCGATCCCTGGCTGGGTGTACCTGTTCGATGGAATCAAATTTCAAAAGCTCAGGTCATTATTGAAGTGGGGATGGATGACTACCCCATTGACCCATCCTTTGGCAGCCACTTTTTCCAGAATGTGACCAGCATGAGAATCGGATATTTTACCATCAACCATAAAAACAAAGAAGATTCGATTGATAATGCATGGTTCAGGAGTCAACGATGTATTTCTAAGGGAAAGTATGCTTCCCTGCTAACGCTTGATGATCCCATGTTCATTCAAATTGATGGCAACACGGGTGTAGGTATGATATTTAAACCTGTCGTCCCTGAAAACATTCCCATGAATGAACAGGAGTCGACAGGGATTTGAAGGATGACGGTTTTCAGTTATCGTTTTCTGTTGTCAGTTATCAGTTGTCAGTTGGGAATTATCAGTTAGTGAATAAAAATGTAAAACCAATACATGGGTAACAGATTAGTTTCAGAAC
This sequence comes from uncultured bacterium, assembly GCA_964344305.1. Lineage (GTDB taxonomy): Bacteria > Fidelibacterota > Marinisomatia > Marinisomatales > JABMOV01 > JABMOV01. The sequence continues at coordinate 22,368 of CAYFMT010000024.1, forward strand.
ATAGGTAACACTGTTA
>CAYFMT010000025.1:0-18675 GCA_964344305.1 uncultured bacterium
GAATGGTCCCCATCTCGGATGTAACCTGTTCAAAAATATCGTCGAGACTCACCGTATCCATTTCCATGGAAAATGTCTGTTCCGAGCTGTCGAATTGTACTTCGCTTGCCACCTGTACAAAATGCTGCTCGATAGGATCGATACTGAGTTGATCCCCAACGGTAACTGAGTCGATATCCATGGTGTCTCGAAAAGCGAATATGGAATCGCCATCTGCCGTAGGTACGGACTCCACAAGGGAATCTGCCAGCAGCTCATTAAGGGCAATGGTCGTTTCATAAATGGGTATTTCCAGCACCACATTCCATGAAGGCAGGTTTCCCTCTTCTGGAACATCTATGGAACAGGAAATGATCAGCAATCCCAGGATGGCAATCAATCCTGGTTTCATTTTCGTTAGCACACAATCTCCTTTGGGTAATTTTTGACTGAAATATTGGCGAGAAACTAGTCGCACATCTGCCTGCTCCTAGTGACAATTGTCACGGATATCCTTTCCAATCCCTGCCCATGTGATTTACTCCCGGCAATTAGAGTATTAAAACCTAAATTGATTTAACCTGTAACAAATCTGTTGGTAATCATGGCAACCGGGTTTAACCTTCACCAGCTATTTTACTCATTTGAGGTATGGTACCGCAGGGAAACCCGTTCAAGTCGGGTGCAGTTCCCGCTACTGTAATCGCTGAGAATACTTCATGGTCCATTGGTCACCATTGATCGAGAAGGAGAAGTTGTTCATGAAGGCGAAAGCCAGGAGACCTGGGTACATACCCGGAACATATTGACTTTCGGGATAAAGGTCGTGGTTCAAGGAAATCCTTTCGCACCCACATATCTGTCAGACCTGTTGATCCCCGTTTTACACGGGGTTTTTTGTGTCTAGGCTAATCTGTCTCTTTATACTGGCTTCAATCCCTGCCTTTGGCACAACACCCAGGGTTGGAATTGCAGTAGACGCTCAATCTCATGCGCCGGTGTCGTTTGTTGTTGCCACCCATGAAAAGACGGGTTACTGGATTGTATCGAATTCAGTCGGTAGAATTTCTTTTGATAACAGGTTCGATGCAGGGGATACCGTACAAATCCATCGATACGGGTACCTATCTCAACAAATACAACTCCCTGAGGAAATAACATTCCAGATACAACTCAAACCTGATCCGGTGGTTATGAGTTCTATTGTCAAAATCGGTACGTCTCATAGTGCAATGACACATTCTTTTACCCTTGAACAGCTTCCGTTTACAGATCCATCACGCCAACGAGACATTTTTTCACAATTACCGGGTTTGACCATTCGAACCTATGGGAGTCCCGGTAGTATCGGACTCATCAGCGTGGATGGTGGGTCTGCATCCCATACATCTGTTTATTTTCACGATTTCCCATTGTCAAATACCCAGACGGGCATGACCGACCTCTCGCAGATACCGCGGGGATTGATTCGGAATGTCAGTGTCACATCGGGTGGTCAGTTGGATGGGTACGAATCCATAAACATTGAGGGAGATAACCAGGATCATCTCTATACTGAAACCGGGAGCTTTGGGCATCGATCCATTCAGGCGTCAAAGCGATTTTATGTCAGGAATAATGAATGGACAGTCCATACTGGATTTCAACAGGATGACGGAGATTTTACAGCTGTATGGAATAATCGAGATGTGCGCCGAACCAACAATGATTTCACACAGTCCTACCTGTCATTTCGTGGATTAGCCATGCCGAATCCCTCCTCTATCTTTCAATTCATGGGACTATACTCCGGGCAACGACGAGGGAACCCGGGCCAAATCTGGTCACCATCCAAGTCACGCAGGAATGATGAACTGATTATGGCGGGTCTTTCTACCATACTCATCCATGCCAGGGGGTCTCACCGTTTCACAGCAATGATCAAAACCCAGACAGATAAAGTGACAGACCCATCGATACTTGGGTCTTCGACACATGACTTGACCTCTTATTTAACATCATTATCCTCGAAGATCTCATTAACCAGGGATTGGATTTATCGACATCACATAAGTCTTTCGCTCGATACTTTGACCAGCTCAAATGCCGGCAACCATGCACGTTACTCATTGACTGTATTCCCGGGTGTTGAATTTCATTCCCCCACTGGTTTTTCTTTAAGGGCAAGCGTTAAAGGGACCATGCAGAATAATCGCACACCATTAATCAGTCAGTCCGTTTCTGCATTCCTGGATCGGGGAAAACTGGAATTCAATGCACACTACCAGAAGATCTCCAGAAATCCAACATTGAATGAAATGTACTGGTTTCCCGGTGGAAAACCTGATTTGAAGCCTGAACAACTCCATCATGCCAGGGGATGGATTGGTTTAATGTTTTCCAAACATGCTTCAGTCACACTTGAAGGATATATTAAACAGGGGGAGAACCTTATACAATGGGTACCCGCCACAACATACTGGCAACCGAAAAATTTGAAAGAGACTTACCAGATTGGTATGAAAGGCAGGGTTGAATGGAGAGTCAGACAATGGCTCCATGGTTCGTTCGCTTTTAACAGAATGAAATCAGAATATCGGGTTAAAGGCAATCATTCAGGCAAATCCATGACGTATGCACCGGACTATCTCGTTACCAACCGTTTCCATTGGAATCTCACATCTACAATTGAATTCTGGACCTATTCCTATCTAATGGGACCTATCATTTCCCGATACGATTGGCCCAGTGATCTCATATTACAACCCGTCACATACCATGATCTGAATCTATCCACAACATTTGATTTGTCCGGTCATGAAACCATTCTTACAACAACAATACATAACCTGACCAATTCGCAGTTTGAGATGTCACAGGGATACCCTGAAATGGGTCGATCCTATTTACTCTCTCTTGGAATTACACTTTAGAGGAAATCATGAAAAAAACCATAACAATACTTCCACTTTTTCTCCTGTCCTGTATTTTATTGAATGATGATCCTGTGGAATCAACTTCCACCTTTTTCATCTTATGCGAAGGGGCGTTTGGCGCACCAAATGCAACTCTATGGACAGCCGATGAATCCTTTGAGGAATCCACAGGTCCCATCTACTGGGATCCCAATCAAAACCCGCTGGGTGATACGGGCCAATCCATGGGAGTCTATAACGATCAGCTGTTTATTGTCCTTAACAACTCGCATACCATCGAAGTCATGGATCTGTCTGGAGATGGTGCCACATTTAATCGATCCATCTGGGTAGAGAATGCTGGTCCGCGGTTCATTGAATTTTATGGAGACAGGGCATTTATATCCTGCTGGAACCTGAATGGGATTCTGGTCATGGATTTGAATACAGATGCCTATCTCGATACAATTGATGTTGGTGGAAAACCGGAGGACCTGTTAATTGCAGGCTCATACCTCTATTCTGCAATAACACTGGATGATAACTGGGCCCCCGGTGATCAGGTAAAAAAAATCAACCTGAATTCTTATACAATTGATGAATCCTATACCGTGCTTCAAGGACCATCAAGAATGGTAGAGTCCGATGGTTTATTGTTCATATCCAATGTGTATTATGACCTGACATACACGTCATACTATGGTACCTCATCTATCGAGTTGTCATCAGGGGAAACACAGTCCAGTTATTATGGAATTTCTCAGAACTATGGACATGATATCATAAAGTACAATGGTGAGGTTTACCGTACTGTAACCAATGGAGTGGCGAGACTCAATACTGATTTGAGTGTGGATTCCACTACCATGCTCTCTAATTACACAGGTACCTACTCCCTGGGTGCATCAGAAGATTACCTGCTCATCGGAACGACGGATTACTCAGCGCCGGATGTCGTCTATGTACTGGATGAAAATGGTGTACCGGTGAATGAACTGGTGGTGGGAGCCATCCCAACCGATTTTATACAGTATGACGATTAGGATTAGTCCCGGAATTCCCAGATCACTTTAAATGTAATGAGCTGATTCATATCCGGTAGAAGTCTGTTATTGGATATAGCAGGGATTTGGACCGATGTCGGCGTTAATGCTGGTTCCAGGGCATCAGCGATATTCTTTACAGACCAGATCATTGTAAATGTGGACACCTTTGCTTCAATAGAAAAATGTCCCACCCAATAGTCACTCACGTCAGTACCGAATGCTGAGGATACAAAAGGAATCCCAGTGTATGGGTCCATATTCCATAATGGATCATTGTTCAGGTATCCTTCCACATCTAGAGAAAAACGTGCTTTTAGGTTGCCATCGAAAAGGGGTAACCCACCGTTTAGTGATATGGAAATCTGATCAGAAAATCCGTGGGTAAGGGTGCCTGACTCCCAGTGATGAATATAACCCACACCCAGAGAGAAGTCCCACTTTCGGATATAGATGTTACCACCAGTGGTTATTGCTGACTCGGTGGAAGAGACATTATAGGTCGAGTCAAGAAGGATGGACCCGTCCATGTAATCCCCTATGCTCAGAATAGAAGTAAATCCTTTCAATTGGAATCCCTTCTGCCCATACTGCAGTTGTACGAGTCCAGAGTTAAATCGTTGAAAGGCATTATCCGGAAATGACTGTTGGAGCAGCAATGGCAATGGCCGGACCATGGAGGATAGATCAATATCCAGACTAAAATGGGTTTTTCCTATGGATGATTTAATAAATCCCAGGGATTCCATGCTATTCCCCAGGGAAAGCCCGCCTCCCCAGGTTATTCCAGCCAGTTTATGTTCAACCCACAATGTGGACCATTTTTGAGCAATGATATTCGAATTCTTCTTTGTCAATGATCGTTGGTCATGCGACACGGAAATACTAAGCCAATCAGTGGTTGAAAACCGTGAATAAATCCTGTTGCGGGAGGAATAAAACGTTCCTGTTATGGGTACATTGAGAGATGCCAGGCTGAACACTCTGGATGACATTGACCCGCCAAAACTGATTTCATTACTATTCATGGTTTTTGTCATTTGGAGTCCCACCAACGTCATATCATCCTTTGTCAGGGAATGAACACCGGACGTATCAAACACGCCGTGACCTGTCAGGTATTTACCAGTCGATAATGCAATATCCCATGATTCAATGCTGGATGAATAATCGAACCGATAGGATTGCTGAATGGGTTTTGGAACAGCATCAGGATGGATGAATTGACCGTACGCTCCGGTATGTGATCTCTTGAAACCATGAATGTTCATCTGTCTCCCATGGTTTATGAATAACCCATTCATCTCGAAAATATTGATATCAAAATCACCCTGTGCATAATCGATTTTAGACAGTGTGAGTGTTGTATCTTCTAACGATTCAATATTGTGAATACCATTCGGAGAATACAATGCTAAATCCTGTTCATATCGGCTTCCATATTTCAATGGATAGGAGGATATTTCATTACTAAACAGAACAGGACCTGATGTCCATTCCCTGTTCCACTGGGATATCCCATGTTGTGAATAGGAACCCAGTTGATGACTCCAATCGAATGGAATGAACCGAATATCCTGTCCAATAAGGATGGTGCCAAGACCAACTGCGAAAATAATTCTATTTATGAAATGCATATATCCTTGGAACGACCAATGGAATTCCAACAAGAAATACGATGCCATTTGATACATGGTGAACGATCAGGAACATCATCCCCTGAATATAGATTGCCAGGGTCTCTTTCCAGGCAAATCCCGCTGATATGGGATAGCTTAACGATGTCAATGTGTCAAAAATGAATGTTAGAACGACTCCCGTAATTCCAGCACCGACAATGTATTTCATGGAAAAATGAGAACGCCAGAACCAGTAACGAAGGAGACCTCCTATTCCACCAATGATCATCATGGACAGCACCTGTGAAATCAAAAGAGGTGGAAACATTAATCCTGATCCAACCGGATTTAGAACTGAGAAAATAAATTCCGATACACCACCAACAATAATCCCCCATCGAAAACCCAGGGCAAGTCCGGAGATAAAAATCATCAACGTAACCAACTCAACATTAGGTACCACCACCAGGGCAAATCCTGCACCGACAGTCATGGCAGAGAACATGGCGGCCCGAACCAGGTTTCTTAATCCGGATACATCCACCTGCGGATCAATATTACTCATCCGTCCCTTTAAACAGGCTGTAGCGGAAATAATTTCGTCGGTCCGTCCATTCTCCCGGCTCCTTATCCTCCTTTATAGCTTTCTCCATCAGGTTCATTTTTGAATCCATGTTATCAATAAAATGCAATAATTGTGCTTCCAGTGTTTTTGGCTTCACAGGGCTTTGCCATTCATACCTACCCTGATGGGCAAGAATCATGTGTTCCAGCTTTTGCAAAGTCTCACGTGGAAACTGTTTAATTTTTCCGGCATGTTTTTTCACCATATCACGCCCCAATACAATATGGCCGATTAAATGCCCATCAGTGGAGTAGTCGGATTCAAACTCTGATTCAATTTCCACCAGTTTTCCAATGTCATGAAGAAAGACACCGGCAAGGAGAAGATCTTTATCCACCCTATAAAGTGTTGCAAGATGCACCGCTGCCTTTGCCATGGATAGTGTGTGTTCAAGAAACCCGGACCTGTAATTATGGTGAAGCATAACAGAAGCGGGGTGGATCAGTATTTTATCCTTATTCTCTTTATAAATAGATGTCACTAGAGTCTTCAGCGGGGCATTTTTTATGGTGCGAATGATGGATACAATGTCTTTCCACATGTCCTTTGGATTCTGCTCTGAAGATGGCACTATCGATGCAGGATCATACCCATAACGTCCATAGTACTGTACGGAAGCACGGTTGATTTTTTTCACCACCAGTTGAAGCCGATCCTGGTACGTATCAATTATGCCAGAGACTGCCACGGGATCACCAGAATCGAATTTTTCGGCAAACTCATCGACCTTATCCCAGATTTTTGCATGTATCTGCCCTGTCCTGTCCCTCAATATCAAGTCCAGATAGAGTTCTTTTGTGCGTGTGACTCTGGTGTGCTTTTCGGTACAGAGATAAAAACCCTGGATGGATTTTCCCTCTTCAAATTGTTCTATAGTGTAAATAGTTTTCATACAGTATCCTATAAATTAGACGATATTTTCACTGAAAAAAATTCAGGATGAAATTAATTTCTTGTGAGAAATTAGCGATTGTATCCAGTGGTGAAAACCGAGAATATTCATATAGACCGAGTCAGCTACGACAATCCAAGGCATTGCCGAATCCTGGAAGCCGTACTCAACCGCTGGTTTCAGAACCCGAAGGATTTGCATTTTACTGACCCTAGAATGGGTTATCCCTTTTCGTTTCAGAAGTGGAAAAAAACATCTTATGAGCAGCCATTTATAGAGACATTCCTCCTCAAGAATGATGACTGGATCATCGGGCATGCCAGTGTTATGTCCATACCCTATCAAAAAAGGAAACACCTGTTTCATTTATTTATTGATCCAGAGTTTCGGGGACATGGATTGGGAAAATGGTTTATGAAAGAGATTCTTGGTTCTATCCAGGATAATGATGTGAGTTTACTTTCCTTACGTGTATCCCCAAAAAATGACCGGGCCATCGCACTGTACACTTCCCTGGGATTTTCTATCACTGGAAAAACGCATTCAGGGAGCTACAATATGGAGAGACAGGTTTAGTAAACCAGGGTTTTACCGGTTAAGTGTTATCGGTCTAGTTTAGATGGCTCTATTATGGGACAATCCTCGCAGGTATTGCTTTTCTCCCTGGGATTCACCTGACGTAGAATAGTTTGAATGACATAATACAGGGCCGGGATGAAAACCACCAGCACAACAATCCACTGGTATTCCATTAAACAAATCCCAGCCATAAACCACCCTGGTATACCAGGAATGAACTTATATAAGCCAAAAGGGTCATGTACAGAAACATGAAACCGGGCCATTTCCATGAATTCGTTTCCCGTCGTACCAATGCCAGGGTTGCCATGCACTGCATGGCAAATACATAGAAAACCATGAGCGACAGGGCTACAAGTGGTGTATATCGCCGAGTACCGGTTTCAGGATTTATATCATTCTTCATGGCAGTTTTCAGGCTTACAACCCCTTCTTCTTCCCCATCCACATTGTAAAGTGTTGCCAGGGTGCTGACCATGACTTCACGTGCAGCAAATGATGTAATGAGTCCCACCCCGATTTTCCAGTCGAAACCAAGAGGTTTAATTACCGGTTCGATTGTATGACCAATCTTCCCAATATAGCTTTCGTCCAGGGATTGGTTTTCTGTTTCCAGTGGAAACGTAGCAAGGACCCAGAGCACAATGCTCATGGCCATGATAATTTTTCCCGCATCCAGTACGAACTGTTTACCCCTTACATAGGCGATTCTAATAACTGATCTCATCATGGGTACTCTGTATGGCGGTAATTCCATGACAAATGATGATTTTTCTCCTGTTTGTATAAACCGGCTTAGGATGAATGCGATGATGAGAGCTGTGATCGTCCCAAGGAAATACATGATCACCATGGTTAACCCCTGGAGATTCAGGATTCCCCAAAATGGTGTGGCTGGAATAAACGCACCGATGAGCAGTGCATACACGGGTAATCTGGCACTGCAACTTATGAGAGGAATAATTAGAATGGTGATGAGGCGCTCTTTCCAGCTGTCAATGGTGCGGGCGGCCATGATTCCAGGGATAGCACAGGCATATCCGCTCATGAGGGGAAGTACAGATCGTCCATGTAACCCAATTCTTGACATAAATCTATCAAGCATGAAAGCAATTCGTGACATATAGCCCGAATCTTCCAGCAATGTCATGGCAAACACAAGAATTAGTATTTGCGGAAGAAAAATAATGATGGCGCCAACCCCGGCAATGATCCCATCAACAATGAGACTCCTCAGAACCCCATCCGGCATAAAAGAATACACCATTTTTCCGAATGAGGTGATACCTGCATCTATGGCATCCATGGGGTATGATGACCAGGTAAATATGGATTGAAAAACAGCCACAAGAAGTCCAATGAATATTATTGGGCCGGCGATAGAATGGGTTAAAACCCTGTCCATTTTCTCACTACTCGATTTTTCCCTTAAGGAATCCACCTGTGACTGTTGTAATCGTTCTATTATTTCATCTATCCATTGATATCGCATGGAAGCATCCAGCGTACGATTGGAATAACCTTTTTCTTTCAGATTCTGGATAATCTGAGAACGTAATGCGGTCATTTTTTCAACAAAACCTGGCATTTTGTCTGAATAGTATGAATAAAAAACTGATTCGATGGATGCGTGTGTAATAAAACGTAGAGATTGACTGACAGCATATCGATGGGTGTATTTAAATGATTCTCTAAAGGCATCTACCAGTGGTTGTAAAATGGCGGACACCTGTGTATCCAATGGATATGGTATGGATTCAGGTTCAGGTATGTCTCCTCCCGCCAAAGCCCTTTGAATTGCGAATCGCAATGCATCCACCCCCTGTTTCTTAATTGCGGATAAATGAACCACTTCCGTCAACCCGAGTACCTGTTTCAGCTGGTCAATCTCTGGCAGAGTCTCCGGGTGTTTGACCCTGTCCATCATATTCAGTACGAGGATGATGGGGATTCCAAGATCCAGAAGCTGTGAGGTAAGGAAAAGGTTTCTGCTGATATTGGTTGCATCTATAACGGAAACAATTGCTGAGGGACGATTGGATGTCTCTTGCCAGGATAATACCTGTTCTGTGACGATTTGCTCGTCAAATGATTCTGGTGTAAGGCTGTACGTCCCGGGCATATCCAAAATATTGATCACATTGCCATTATCCAGAACGCATCCACCCAATTTTCTTTCGACGGTGATCCCGGGATAGTTCGACACCTTCTGGTTCATCCCCGTGAGGAGATTAAAAATGGCTGTTTTTCCGCAATTAGGATTCCCTAACAAGGCAATCCAGGAAGCTCCGCTGGATGTATTGACTGCAGTCATGACACTTTTTCAACAATAATACATTGGGCATCGTCCTGACGAATAGAGACATAATACCCTCTTACTTTTACCTCTATTGGTCCTTTTAACGGAGCGATTTTTATCAAGCGCAGGATCACGCCGGGAAGTATACCCATTTCAACAAGTCGAGATGTGAGTTTCCCTTCTTCAGAAAAGCCAGATACTTTTAGAATGTCACCCGGATGGGCCTGAATCAATTTTATGAGGCTTGACATTGTGGACATACACCAAACAATTGATGAATATGTTTATTGAGGACAAACCCATGCTCTGATGCAATTCTTTCCTGGGTGTCTTCTACCTCCTGATCAAAAAACTCAATAATTTTGCCACATTCGGTACAAACAAGATGGTCGTGGTGGTCCTGATCCAATTTTTTCTCATACCTGAATCGACCGTCTCCAATATTGATTGCCCGAATGAATTGATGCTGCAACAATACTTCAATGGTTCGGTATACCGTGGCTCTTGATACAGGTATACCCTTTTGTTTCAATTCGAAGTAAATATCCTCAGCATCTCTGTGTTCATCGGATGAACAAATTTCCAACCACACAGATTCACGCTGTTTTGTATACCGCATGTTTTCACTGCGGAAAATGGATTCCAGTTCAGGGATTTTGTTCATAATTTAATTGAGAATGAGTCTCAAATAATTTACATACAATTAGCGTTCTCTACCAGCGTATCTTTGAATTATTTCCTGTGCGGAATGAATATCATCCTCTAATACTGATTTATATAGAGTTTTGCTGTTAATATTATTTTTATACTGACCCATTTCCAGCAGGTCATGTTTCAATCGGAGTATTTGTAATCGATTCCACGGCGTAATCTTTCTGGATATGCGATGGCAATATTCCTTCGATTCATTCACCCATTTCTCGGGTAAAATCCAGCAATCAATCTGCCATTTCTTCGTGATAAATCCCCAGTAGATTCCATTCTCCGGTCGACCTTCAACAGGTGCTATTTTCGTGTTGCGATAAAAGATTGACAGTGGGTTTAAATGTTCTGCTAATCGCTGGGACAAGTCAAAAGAGGCTGCATAAGAAATATCTTCACGGATTATATTGATATCCAGATCTCGCTTCACCATCAAGTTTAAATCATAACTCCCAGTGATATATACATCACCATACTCACTGCAGATCGTTCCAATTCCGGATTCAAGCAGCTCATCTGCTTCACGTTTTACTGCAGAACTGATCCCTTCCAGTTCTGTATCAGAAATGGGGAGTGGTTTTATACTGTTTCCACCTTTTTAAGATTGGCATATTTCACGATGAGCTTCTTTTTCAGCCCATCCTTAAAGACGACACCAACTCTCTGGTTTTCACCCTGTCCTGTAAGAGCCATAATTTTTCCAACACCAAAAATTGCATGTTCCACATAATCACCCACTTTAAAATCATCAAAATCAACAACCGTACGTGTGACTTTTACTCGAGTGCGACCTTTTCCACGCGCCACAACTTTTCGAGTCAAAGCAGATTGAAATGTGATGGCATCCAGTAGATCTTCTGGTATTTCTCTGATAAACCGCGACACAAGACCTACATCATAATCAATCCCCATTCTACGGCGGTTTTTTGCATAGATGAGGAACACTTTTTCCTTTGCACGCGTCAGTGCCACATAAAACAGTCTGCGCTCTTCCTCAAGTGATTTTGGGTCTTCCAGTGATCGATACAATGGGAACAGGCCATCTTCCAGTCCTGTCACAAAAATAATGGGGAATTCCAGTCCCTTGGCGGAATGAACCGTCATGAGTGTCACACGATTTTTCTCATCGTTCCATTCATCCACACTGGATAAAAGAGATACTTCCTCAATAAATCCATTCAGATCATGGTTTGGATTCCTGTTGACATAATCCTCAATACTGTTCATCAATTCATTGATGTTTGCGATCCGGTCATCACTGTCCACTTCATCACTGTTCTGGTAATGGCGTATAATTCCAGTCTCCTCAACAAGAGCACGAGTAAACTCGTTGGGATTAAGTTTATCGATCAAATCTCTAAATTTTACAATCGTGTCATGAAATGTTTTTAACGCTGCTGCCTGTTTCCCCCGTATATCCATCTGTGTGGGGTCATCCAGAATATCGAACAATTCTTTATTCTGTTTTTCTGCTTCCTGGACACATTTATCCACGGTTTTCAACCCAATTCCCCTTGGTGGAAAATTGATGACACGGCGAAGCGCTATGGTATCCCTGGGATTAATAATCAGTCTCAGGTACGCCAGTATATCCTTGGTTTCCTTCCGTTCATAAAACCGAATACCACCGACAATATTGTAGGGGATACCCATTCTCCTGAAACTATCCTCCAACGCCCTGGATTGCGCATTTGTACGGTAAAGCACGGCAAATTCACTGAGCAATCTCTTATTTAACTTGATCTCTTTCTCCAGAGCATTTACCACTGCATCCGCTTCCTCAAGCTCATCATCTGTCTCAAGAAACCCAACTTCATCACCCATGCCATTCTGGGCCTGTAATACTTTCGGTGCGCGATCAATATTATTTTCCACAACCGCCATGGCAGCATTCAGAATGTTTTGTGTGGATCGGTAATTCCGCTCCAGTTTTATAGTCGTACAGGATGGAAATGTTTTTTCAAAACTTAGAATATTTTCAATATCTGCACCGCGCCAACCGTAAATCGATTGATCATCATCCCCAACGACAGTTATCTGTTTATGCTTTTTTGCAATCTGGCTTACAAACAGGAACTGAGGTTTGTTTGTATCCTGGTATTCATCCACGAGTACGTATTTCCACTGTTCCTGATACCTTTTCAATACAGCCGGTTTTTTCTTGAATATTTGCAAGGGCCAGACAAGTAAATCATCAAAATCAACTGCATCATTATCCTTAAGTGCGCGTTGATAACCATCGTAAATGTCAGCAAGTCGCTGATCAATGACCTTTTTTGCACATTTTTTAACATCATCAGGCAACATCATTTTGTTTTTAAACATACTGATCTGATGACAGGCCGTTCCTGGACTAATGTAATCCTTGGACACATTCAAATTATCCAGTACGATTTTTACCAGGGCTTCTTTATCCTGTGGATCATAGATGGCAAATGAAGGGGTAAATCCCAGGTGATGGATTTCCTTCCTCAGGATCCTGGCACAGATGGAATGAAACGTACCAATACTCATTCTACTGGTATCTTCCTTCAGGATTTTGCCCACACGCTCTTTCATCTCTCCTGCTGCCTTATTTGTAAACGTCACGGCAAGGATTTCATCCTGCTTATACCCACATTCATTGATAAGCCAGGCGATCTTGTGGGTCAGAACCCGGGTTTTTCCGCTACCAGCTCCAGCAAAAATGAGGACTGGCCCTTCCGTGGCCTTTACAGCGTTTCTCTGTTCAGCGTTCAGATTTTTCAACGTTGCCATTCAACATTATCCTTTGTTTTGAGCGCGTTTTTTCTTCCGTGCTTCGCGTCTGATTTTTTGAAATTTTTTCTTTGCCCTGTTGTGTTCATCCTGGGTCTTAGAAAATGTATGATATCCGTCTCCCCTCGCGACAAAATAAAGTAAATCATTATCTTCTGGGTAAAGTGCAGCCATAAGGGACTCTTTCCCGGGATTATTGATTGGACCAGGTGGCAATCCATCATACTTGTAGGTGTTGTATGGGGAATCAATCCTCAAGTCCCTGTTGAGTAATCTTCTAGGACCATCGGGGATGATATACTGGATGGTTGGATCTGCCTGAAGACGCATCCCGCGATTTAACCTGTTGTGGTACACAGCTGAAATAGTGGGTCTTTCACTATCGTAGATGGCTTCACCCTCGATAATGGATGCTAGAGTAACAAGCTCCAACTCTGTAAATCCCAGTTCAGCGGTTCGACCTCGGTGAACTGCTGTCATGACAGATCGATACTCCGCGATAATGGTTTCAATAATATGCTCAGGGGAGGCATCTTCCTCAAAATAATAAGTTTCAGGAAATAAAAATCCTTCCAGGGATTCATGGGGTATATCGTGTTTGTTTAGAAATTGTGGATCTTCACATAAATCAAGAAATGCCTGTTTATCCGTGCCTAATCGTGCAGATATATACGTGGCCACCTGGTCCACAGACCAGCCCTCCAACAGGGTGACTCTACGCAGAATTGGAACACCATGAACAAGCTGATGAATAATGGTGTAATTGTTGTTGGCATCCACCAGCTGGTACTTGCCAGCAGGTATATCCGTTTCATACCCAAGCGTTTTTACTGCCATTTGAAATGTGCGTGTATTGTTCAATACTCTCCGTTGTTTTAGTGAGGTGGCGATTTCCGTAAGCGAAGCACCTTTTTGGATTTCCACTTTCACTTTTTCATAGGGATTATCCTGTGGCCACAGCAGGATAAGGTAAAGCAATGCAAGGATGCTGATTGCACCTATGGATAGGAGTGGAATGACTGTTTTTTGAATTGACAAAATAGTTGTTTTATGAATCAATACGGGGGGCGAAATTACTTTTGGGTCGCCCCGCTTGTCAACGAAGCGATATAGAATAAATATTGGTTGGTTCACGAAGACTGGAAGTGTAATTTTGCCGCCGCCATGAGCAACGAAAAGTCCACAGAAGAAGTACATATATTCCAGGGATGGGATTTTTCTACACTGAATTACATTCTTTTTGGTGTAGGACTTCTGTTAATAATTTTTGGATATATTATCATGGCAATGGGAGACGTAAATAGCTTTCAGAGTCTGTCGGTAGCTCCCGTTATGCTCTTTGTAGGATATGTCATTATGATCCCTCTTTCACTCATCCTCAGGGATAAATCAAAGACGAATCATATTGATGCCTCAGACAATTTGGAATCGTAAATCTACATCCTGAAAAATCGGGATTACGATTTATAAATAGTTTCCGACTGCACCCGATATTTCGGGTTTCGTCGGACAGGCAGTTGGTTAGAACGTCCCGACATGTAATGTCGGGAAGATCGCGGGTTATGAACCCGCTAATAGTTCACCAAAGGAAAGTTTTGGAATCGTAGTTCAGTTGGTTAGAACGCCGGCCTGTCAAGCCGGAGGTCGCGAGTTCGAGTCTCGTCGGTTCCGCCATTATTAAGCCTTGCATATTTGCAGGGCTTTTTTATACCATAGTTCTGCTAAGAAAGAACGTCCCGACATGTAATGTCGGGAAGGTCGCGGGTTTCCCGAGATATCGAGATCGGTTCCGCTCTTCAATAGACCCCTTTTATCGACACTAGAAGGGGTTTTTGGTTATAGATACAATGTTTTTGATTATAAAAAAATCATGATAAATATAAATAGTCCGTCACATTTAGAAAGACGCTCGTATCAGAACTAAATTCATAATTATTTATTTAGCTAGTATGGCATTCAGGAGAACAAAAATAACAACCATTAGCTGTTGAATATAACTTCCTTGCTTCCTGTACAGCAGGCCGACAACTATAATACTCCCCTAAGTACTTACTATTCTCCGGATTTGGTAAATAATTGCATCCGGTTCTATGAACTTCATGATCACCATTTGCTTGTGCGGTTTTATTAACATAGTAACTAGTCATAATAGACTCCTTTCTTTAAAAACGATATTTACCGATTAACTAGCAGGTACTGTCAATTCCTCTGCAATTAATTCGGCTTGTTTTAAAACTGTCTCTGTCGCCAGTTTTTGCATATCTGGAGGATAGCCATATTGTCGAAGTGTTCGTTTAACAATCACTTTTAGTTTTGCTCTTACACTTTCTTTTAATGTCCAGTCTATGGACGCATTTTTACGAACCTTCTCATACAAAACAACGGCCAATTCCCTCAATGTATCCTTTTGCATTAAATCACGGGCACTCTTATTGTTTGCAATGGCCGTATAAAAAGCATATTCAAATTCGGACATCCCCATCTCTTCAGGTTCCTTATCCATTTTCTGGATCTCTTTACTGATTGTAATAAGTTCCTCAATCACTTCAACTGCCGTTAGAATTTTATTATGATATTTCTTAATGGAGATTTCCAACATTTCCATCAATGTTTTTCCTTGTACCAAATTGGTTTTAATGCGGGATTTAATTTCATCATTGAGGAGTTTTTTAAGGACTTCCAGAGCAATATTCTTATGCTCCATGTTTTTTACTTCTAGTAAAAATTCCTCTGATAAAATAGAGATATCCGGCTTTTTAATCCCTGCAGCGTCAAAGACATCAATTACTTTTTCCGAAACTAACGCTCGATCAATAACCTGTCGAATAGTCGTTTCTAATTCATCATCGGTAATCCCCGTTCCTGTGTTATCAAATTTTACAAGCCTAGACTTCACTGCCTGGAAAAAGGATACTTCCTCTTTGATATCCATAGCTTGTTCATGGGGAATTGCTATTGCGAACGTTCTGGATAATGCTGTGACTTCATCTACAAATCGTTTTTTTCCATTTTCCAAACTTAAAATATGCTCTTCAGCTGTAAGGATAATCTTCAGTTTTGTTGAAGTATCAGCTGTAAAATATTCCTCGTATAATAGACCCTTGTCCTTCCCAATATACGGTACGGCGGGATCTTTTATCATTGATTGCAACTCATGGGAATAATCCTTGGAAGGTTTCTCTAAAAACATTTGAGAAACAATTTCAAGTTTTTCAAGCATTAGCTGAACTGCTTTTTCCTGTGCAATGGCTGGATCGCCCTTCCCACCACTATCAGAATAAAATGACAATGCTTTTTTAAGATCGGATGCAATACCAAGATAATCGACAATTAACCCACCAGGTTTATCTTTATACACACGATTTACCCTGGCAATGGCTTGCATCAGGTTGTGTCCCTGCATCGGTTTGTCAATATAAAGCGTATGCAATGACGGTACATCAAAACCAGTTAACCACATATCTCGGACAATCACCAATTGTAGCCCATCCTCTTCATCCTTCATTCTATCAGCCAGTATTCGTCTCTCATCCTTGGAAGTATGATGATTTGACATTTTTGGACCATCGGAAGATGAAGCGGTCATCACTACTTTGAGTACCCCTTTCCTTAGATCATCGTTATGCCATTGTGGTTTAATCTTGATAATCTCATGGTATAAATCAACGGCAATTCGTCGGGACATGGCAACGATCATTCCTTTACCTTCAAATACTTCCTGGCGCTGTGTGAAATGGGATACTACATCTTGTGCAATGAGTTTTATTCTATCTATGCTACCCACCAGAGCTTCAAGTTGGGTCCATTTTGCCTTTGCCTTTTGAGTGTCGGACAAATCGCCTTTCTTTAAATCTTCATCAAGCTCCTCAACCAGTTTTTTCCCTTCAGCTCCCAGGGATATTTTGGCTAATCTGCTTTCGTAATATATTCTAACCGTAGAGCCATCATCTACGGCTTGGGCAATATCATATACATCAACATAATTACCAAAAACTGCCGGTGTGTTAACATCGGTATTTTCAATGGGTGTTCCGGTAAAGCCTAAATAGGTAGCATTGGGTAATGCATCTCGCATGTATTTCGCGAAACCATAAACCGTCTTTTTGCCAATCACATTCCCTTCATCGTCTTTATCATCAATGGTCTTTGCCTTAAAGCCATATTGGGTGCGGTGAGCTTCATCGGCAATGACAATGATATTCTTTCTGTCAGATAGCATTTCATAAATATTCCCATTGTCAGGCTGGAATTTTTGAATGGTTGTAAATACAACTCCACCGGAAGCCACTGTTAATAATTCTTTCAAATGTTCGCGGTTTTCTGCCTGGATAGGATCCTGTCGTAACAATTGCTTTGAGGCGGCAAAGGTATCAAACAACTGATTATCCAGATCGTTTCGATCGGTGATAACAACAATGGTAGGATTATCCAATGCCAAAACGATTTTACCGGTATAAAAAACCATGGATAACGATTTACCGCTGCCCTGTGTGTGCCAGACTACACCACCTTTCCCATCACCTGATTGTGAAGCTGCATCCGTGGTCGTTGTTACAGCTTTATTTACAGCATAATATTGATGATAGGCAGCCAGTTTTTTTACAGTCTCTATTGTTACAATATTGGTTTTGAGATCTTCCTTTTTAGATTTTTCAAATACAATGAAATGACGGATGAGATCCAAAAGAGTATTTTGATTTAACATACCCTTAATCAGGGTTTCTAGTTCGCTCACCAGGTGGGATGCTTCCTGCCGGCCATCAGATGTTTTCCAACTCATAAAACGGCTGAATCCAGCGGAAAGTGAACCTGCTTTTGCTTCAAGTCCGTCAGAAACAACTAAAATACTGTTGGTTGTGAACAAAGTTGGGATTTTACTTTTATAAGTCTGTAACTGTTTATAAGCAGATCGGATCGTAGCCTGTTCATCCACAGGATTTTTTAGTTCAATTACAACCAGGGGAATTCCATTGATAAACAAGACAATATCCGGTCGTTTATTAATACTGTTTTCAATGACAGTAAATTGATTTATGACAAGGAATTCATTGTTTTCAGGACAATCAAAATCAACCAGCCAAACCAGATCACCTCTTTCATCTCCATCATGATTGTATGATACACTAATCCCTTCGGTGAGCATGCGATGAAAGGATTCGTTATCAGCAATCAGTTCTAGTGAATTCAGTCTCAAAACTTGTTTTATGGCATCATCACGGCTTTCAAACGGAATGTAAGTCTTTTAAATCTTTCGGACTTTTCATTTAAAAAGTTAAGGTGTACTTC
>CAYFMT010000026.1:0-16906 GCA_964344305.1 uncultured bacterium
TATCACCTTAGCTTTTACATCAAAATAGTCCGGCTAATTAAAAAACTAAACACTCTATAACACCATGTATTTCAAACATTCCCAGCCTATACCGGATGTGTTTTATTCCTCAGACCTGGTTGGCTATTGCCTGGGTATCTGGACAGAAATGAAACCGTTATATGTTTGGTTAAAAGAAAACGTATTTAAATAAAATCTGGTTTTAGAATCCGAATTTAAGTCCCGATACCTGAAAAATTGACCAATCACCATCAGACAAACTCCATTGCCACATGGAGTAAACGGATATTTTAGCCCCAAAATATTCACCGAGCTTGACTCCTGAAAAAAGACGAACAGCATTCATTTCACTTTTTTCAAAATCATAGAAATATTCATTCTGAAGGAATACAGATCGTCCACCTAACAGAGAGACAGGTTTGGATACGGTAAACAATGTTCTATTTCTAAACGATCCTTCATCTCCTCGTATTCTGTACTCAAGTCGATTTCTAACACTGGCGGTCTGGCTTCCCAATGGGTAACTGATCTTTACTTCAGCATTGGGTCGATGCTCCTTGGACCAAACATCATTTTTGTTTCCATATATCTCCCGGAAACTGATGGCCACATCCAGACCTTCCCACAGGGTTTTGTTGTATTTCAAATCTCCATGAAAATAGTACAACTCACTGGCGTTGTCTCTCATCCGGTAGTCTTGCTCCAATGATAAACTGGATGTTTCACCCAGTTTTCTTGTCAGTTTTTCAGAGTGCCAGAATTGATAATCAGATATCTCGGAACCAAATCCGATGGTAAGTAAAGCAATAGGCAATAATCGTTTATTCATTCCATTCCTTAAAAGGTTTTTGAATCAATTGAGAATTAAAATAGCGGACATCATCTGTGACTTCCTCGCCAACCCAGTCAGGAAACCTGATGGTATCTTCCTCCGAAAAGAGTTCAATTTCTGCCAGGATCAATCCTTCATTGTCACCCCGAAATTCATCCACGGTCCATTCCGATTCCTCGGAAACAATGGTGTATCTGTATTTCTCGATCAATGGTGTAACACAGAGTTGATTCAGCAGGTATTCACCATCCTCCACAGGGATGGGATATTCAAACTCAGACCGTGTGGCATGATGGGTCAATCCCTTGATGGTAATACAGGCTTGATTCCCTGAGACACGAATACGCACCACCCGGTATTTATCAATGGACAGATATCCCTGCCGGATAAAGATCTTTGATGCACCTATTCGCCATTCGTTACCCTTTACTAAAAATTTTCGTTCTATTTCCGTTCCCATGGTGAAATGTTACCGGTATTTCGGTGTTAAAAACAGTCCCAATAATAGCAGGGAAGTGATGATCCCCGGGAAAAATGGTTCGATGGATGAAAATGGTGGTCCAACCCAGTATGACAGACCCCACCACAACACAGGTATGATTACAGGAAAGCCCATTAGAATAATGGATTTCTTCTCCGTTACCTGCCACGAAGAGAAGGATAGTATAAATGGGAGGATCAATCCAGGAATTACGATGGACCCAATGACATACCAGAGTCCGATAACAGACGGAATGGTCCATGCAAGAATCAGTGAGATTATGGCCATGACCAACAATCCCAACCGAGTTAGATCAATGCTGTCCAACCGGGATAAGCCTGGAATGGAATCGCGAAGACGCCATAGGATATCCCTGCCAAACGTCACAGCATTGATGAGTCCAAGGGAATCGATTGTGGACATAATTGTGGCGAGGAGTCCAGTGATAAATAGACCGAGAAAAAACGGCGGTAGTACTTCAGCTCCTAGCGCAGGGAAAGCCATGAGTGGTTGGGTGTCAGGGAGGATTACACGTGCGTAAAACCCCGAAAACAGGGTAAGCATATCAAATATAAACCAGATAATGACAGACAGGATAATTCCTTTCCGGGCGATCCTGCCCGATTCTGCCGCAGCTGATCTCTGGTAAAAACCGGGATCAATGAAAGTCCATAAAGCGATAAAAAACCACACTAGGATATATGAAGAGGAATTCCCGCCCGATGGAGAGCGATGAACGTCCGGGAGTTGATTCCATACTGCCAGGGGAGATCCCACCGCTGTCCAGGCAAATCCTATGAGGAAAATGAATCCGGCAATCATGAGGATAAATTGGAGAATGTCCGTCCTGACTACAGCCCCAAATCCTCCCTTCCAAATGTAAATGAGACTGGCGATCAGGGCAACGGAAAGGCACACAGGATAGGAAAGTCCGGTCAATGCCTGGATCAGGATTCCAACACTAAGAACATAGGGTGCAGGACTGGATAAGAACAGGATGAACACAGCACTCAGGATGGATGGCGTTTTCCCATATTTCCTGTGAAAATGATCGGGAATGGAAAGTAGATTGGCTTTTCGAATCCGTGGCGCAATGTAAATGGCAAACAGAATGGCAAACAGATAATACGGGAGACCAAATATTACCC
This sequence comes from uncultured bacterium, assembly GCA_964344305.1. Lineage (GTDB taxonomy): Bacteria > Fidelibacterota > Marinisomatia > Marinisomatales > JABMOV01 > JABMOV01. The sequence continues at coordinate 2,462 of CAYFMT010000026.1, forward strand.
AGGTTTGAAGACCATATAAATACGTGTTCTCACCTACTCCAAGGATGCCGCCATACCACGTCGCCACCAGCGTCATGACGAATCCCGGCAGACTGAGTCTCCGACCTGCAAGAATATAGTTTTGCTCAGTATTATTTTTGCTGGATTTTATCAATCCAACGGTGAACAGAGCCACAAGGTATGTAAGAATGACCAGGCTATCCAGCCAGTGAAGCTGTATCATGAAATAAGATCGTGACTGAGCATCAGAATAACAGGTTCTTCGGAGCGGACGGAAAACTTGTTTCCCAGGGATTCGTTGCTGACACCTCGAGATGGACTATCCAGGATATCACCTTTTAAGTTGAATTTTAGATCTGTAGTGGAAATAGGTGTAGAGAACGGGGAAAAGATGGAGATGGTCTGTCCTGCAAACGAAAGGTATGTGTGTTCTCCCTGAGAAACAAGAATGGTATACCGATCTGACACGATGGTACAGTTTATGAGGGCATGATAATGCTGGAGCAAGAGGATATTGGCAAAGTGGTGATCATCCCGTAGTTCTGTTGCCCCGACGATGGTTACGGTTCCAATACCGCTTGAAATGCAGAACTTGATGGCTTTATCAAGATCATTCGAATACTGATCCATGTCTTCAACAATCTTAATGTTCTCGGGGATGTCATCCTGAACACTATCCATATCACCAATAATAATATCTGGATGTTTACCATGGGACACGACATTTTTTGCTGCACCATCAGTACAGATTAGGGTACCGGCATAATCAATAAAGGATAAGGGCAGGGGATGAACAGGGAATGATCCGTTCGCGACGATAACCACAGGCTCTTTCATTCGGCCATCCACGTTTTTGAATACTCTTTTTTATATTCCGGAAAAATCATCAGATCAATTTTCTCTCTGGATTCCCGAACCTGTCGAGAATAGTCTGCATTGTAAAACCAATCCTTCATTTTTCGCGAAACAGGCAGAACCATGGGCATAGGAGTCCACACTAAAACCTCATTGGTATTTCTATTCACCAATTTTCCTTCAGCACAGGCCCAGGAAAGCTGATCCAGGGATTTTTTCTCCAGCAGGTGTCCTAACTCCTGAAGGAGTGCCTGCTGCTCTGGATTGATAAAGGCGCATTGTCGTCCATACAGGACGCCAGTGTGGAGATAGTTTGGCACAAAAAGAACACCATCCAGGGAAAATCGTCGTGCGATCCAGTAAAACATTTCAAACAGGATCATGGCGATTCCCAGACCGGGATGATCCTGACCGGGCAATTGAGGACGGCGGCGGGAAAACGGTTTCAACGGGTTCTGTAGCAAAAACCATTCTATCACAAGGCAATCTACTCGTGTTCGATCGGTATCAGGGAGAGTAATAGGTGCTTTTCTAACGTGAAGTTCCCCTGATAACAATCTTTTTCCCTGGATGTTATGATGAAGCGACATCTTATGTAAAAATGGATCAGTGGTATCAATATCTAACTCTGGGTTATTGAGACCCAACCGGGAGAGTCGATCAAAAATCCCGAAAAGTTCAAACCTTCTCCAGACGCCTCGTTTGCTGTAATAACCAAGGAACCGGCTGGTTCCTCGAGACGAGGATAGATCCTGGAATATATCCTCCTGACTCAGTGACGATTCATCTGAATCACCAGTGAAAACATACTCAGAAAGATGTCTTACCAGGTTTCGGTATTTCCGAGGTCTTGGTTTCAGTATGTTAGATAGTTCACCGGTTTGCATGTTTGAATTTACTCATGGCTATCATCCGCCCTTTTGGACTGTCATACTTCTTCCACCAACCACAAATCATTTACCCAGAGCCCAATCACCTTACAATGAGGATAGAGGGTCTGAAGGTAACGTGCAGATTCACTGATCTGGTCGCGTTGAATATCTTTTGGGACAGGATTTCCAGCACAATCATGGTGACCCACTACCGCAATAATGGTGGAGCTGTGCTTATCAATGGAAATGTTGGTCCTGGTTTTAATGGATTCGATGACATGTGGGTTGGATTGATCCGCAAGAAGACCCACAGGCCCCGGCTCTGTAATGGTATCCACAAAGGTGACATGGTATTTGTTCACCATGTATTCATTTACAGGGAGTTGAACCCGCCCGTCCATGCAATTGATCACTGTACAAAATGACATCTTTTCTCACCCAGTTTTGGTTTAAAATTAGAACAGCCTGAATTGAGATGCAGGAATCAATCTTTGCCAGAATTTGACAGGATTCGTCTTGGCACATCCCTATTTTTACCCCATGATTCGTCCAACCGTCATTCTCATTATCCTTCTGGCAACACAGGTAACCGGTCAAATAACCGGACTGGCAGAACACTGGAACATGGTCCCATTTTCCTCAGCAGATTCAATTCAACGGCAGGACAAAGTCAGGTTTAATCTTCGAGTCCAAAAAAACATTTTCACACTTTTTTATTCAGGAGAACTGGTACAGGAGACGGTAAGTGATCCAGGTTTGTTCTGGAATAATCGCGAAGCATTTGGCGAAATTGCACTGCCCTTTATCACGATGCGGATTGGCAAGCAGAAGGTGGAATGGGGACTGGTCAATGGGTGGTATCTTTCGGATAGAATCAACCCAAAGGACCTGAGATGGCATTTTCTTCAGCCCATGAATGATATAAGGATGGGCATTAATATGGTGCGACTAAGGTTATTACTAACACCACTGTTTATGGAAACTATCTGGGTACCAAAATATGTCTATACCTCCGAGGTAATACAGGGCCCCTGGAAGACAGAACCTGCAGCCACGTTTTTTGATGTGCACCATTATACATTGTTAAAAACGAAACGGAATAATAATCTGTATAATGAATGGGGAATACGCCTTGCCGGGCAACTAAACCATCTTCAGTATCGACTCATGTGGTACAATGGATACCAGGATGAAGTGTGGACAGACTACACGTCTTTCACCTGGCTGACGGAACCGGATCCTGTGGGTGAAGGAACGATGGTCCCACAGATCAAGACGGACAGGCAACACTATTATGGGCTGGATGTTCAACTGCCGATATTTTTGATCACAATGGAGGGAGAACTGGGATACGAAACGCCCTTTACATATAACACGATACAAGAATTCAATACAGAAACTGAAGAGTATCAATATCACCGTGCTTCATCTTCTCGCATACTCTCTATGCTGGGGCTCAAAACACCAGGGATATTTGGGTTCGATATCAATGCACAGTGGATAAGAAAAGAGATTCTGGACTATACAAAATCAGATGCATGGAATGCAGTTGAACAATATGGTATTCTGTCGGCATCCCTTGGGATACCCGGTATGGCAGCAGGAATAGATTTCTATACACTTCAGGATTTGAATGGGGCAGGGGGTTGGAGAAAACTGGAGCTGGTGTACATGTATTCACCGAAACTCATGGGGACTGTAGGGTTATACCTGGTGAGCGGGGAAAATGATCATTGGATTGGCCGGTTCGATGCCAATGATATGTATTATATTAAGGGAGTATTTACGTTTTAGCGGATTCGTTGGCCAGGGTAAATGCCAGAGTGAAGGTTGTACCCTTTCCCACCACACTGTTCACAAATATATCACCGCCATTTTCCCTGATGATACTTTTTACAATAGATAGACCCAATCCGGTTCCGAGGGATTCCTCTTTCGTGGTGAAGAACGGTTCAAAAACCTTTTCAATATTCTCTTCTTCGATACCATGTCCAGTGTCTTTTATATGAACCACTGCCCTGTGTTTTCCATTGGATAATAGTTGTGTCTGGATCTCAAGTTTTCCACCTTCAGCCATGGCATCCTTGGAGTTTATCACGAGATTAAAAACAACCTGTTCAAACAGCTTAGGATCGGCAAAAACGGTTAATTCTTCATTACAGAGATTGAAACGAACATCCACATTCTTTCCAACCATGTTTCGGATTAAGTCATCAATATTCCCGATTTCTTCATTCAAATTGATCCATTTACGCTCATTTCGCTGCTTCCGGCTGAAATTCAATAATTGACGAATAGAATCTGAGGCAGTGATGGCATTCTGTCGGATGGATTCCAGGTATCGGGATAAATGATCTTCCTTGGCTTTGCTGATGGATAAATCCGTGTACCCTAAAATAGCCGTTAGTCGGTTGTTGATCTCGTGAGCAAGACGGCTGCTGAGGGTTCCGATTACTTCCAGCTTCTGGGAATGGCGAAGCTGGCTTTCTAGGTCTTTCATCCGGGTTATATCCTGAATATTACAGTCAATGTACTTTACATCGTCAACTGATTCGCTCCCATTGAACCTAACGTTACCGGTATGGAGGATCGTAATCACATGCCCCTGTGGAATTGTCCATTGAAATTCACCCGGGATCACCGTTCTTGATTCTTGGATATGAGACATGAATGTTTCCCAGTCATCCTGTCTCCACAATCCAAGGCCCTGGAGAGATTTACCTTCCAGTTCCTCTGGAGAATTCAGTCCAAGGATCTGGGCAAATTTTAAATTGGTGAGGAGGATGTTTCCATCCATATCCATGCGGTAAAAACCACTGTTCATAGTTTGGACGATACCGTGAAACAGGGATTCTGTTTCCTGAAGGGCAGACTGATAATCTTTCATCATTTTTTCATAGTTGTGTCTCATCAGTGCTAACCGGATGGACGTTTTTAGATATTCCGGTCGAATTGGCTTTGGAATATAGCCATAAGGATTGGTCTCCAACGCCTGGGAAATGACGTCATCATCATCGATCCCTGACACATACACAATGGGAACATCCAGGGATTTGGTGATAGCCTTGGTAGCATTGATCCCGGCGAGAGGGGATTCCATCATGACGTCCATCAGGATGAGATCGGGTTTAAGCTGGAGGGCAAAATCCACTACCTGTCCTACGGAAGATGCTTTTCCAATCACCTGGTAATGAAATGCCTTGAGATACCCCGTTAACTGATCGAGAAATGCCTCGTCATCATCAGCAATGAGAACGCGGACAGGGGTTTCTTCTTTCCTCGGTTCAAATTTGAGATATTTTTCTGCTGCAGATACAATATCCTTTACCATGAGCGGTTTGTTCAAGTAGGATCGAGCACCGAGTTCGTTGATCTGATCAATGGTAGTATCCGTGAGGTAGCCAGAGATCATTATCACGTTGCTGGCGGGGTTCATATTCATGATGTTGCGTAAAACATCTACACCATTTTGATTCCCTATTTTTACATCAAGGAAAATAACATTGAATTCATTTTCACGGACTTTTTCAAGTCCAATATCACCGCTGGTGGCAGTATCCACCTTTACATGATAATCTTCAAAGACATCTTTAAAAAGTTCGCAGATAATTTCTTCATCGTCAATAATGAGAATCCGCGGTGGGTGTCCACGAATGCTGTCCTGTGAAAGAATATTCACTGTATTTGATCTTTAATATTTTTTGGGAGTCGCTCGAGATATCCCATGTTTATTTCTGAATCTTTTCCAGTGACGATAGTTGGGGTAAGCATGACCACCAGTTCTGTTTTCTGCCTGGTTGTTCGCTTGAACCTGAACAATTCTCCGATGAAGGGAATACTACCCAGGATTGGAACTTTGGAAATATTATCCACATTGGATTCGCGCATGAGACCCCCTAGAACCAGTGTTTTACCATTGGCAACAACAACTTGCGAAGAAGCACGTCGCTTGGCGATGATTGGTATATTGTCCGGGGTGAATCCCTGCTGGAAATTTGCCTGGGGTTCGAGAATAACAGTGATGGTGGAATCATTGTTGATATGGGGGGTGATTTTCAAGCGAATGGTGGCATCCTTGAATTCATAGGACGTGACACCAAACTCATTCAATTTTGGATATGGGATCTGATCACCTACTTCAATAATGGCTTCCTGATTATCCAGTGTGGTAATGTATGGCATGGATAAGAGATTCAGGTCATTTACTTTGGCAAGCATTGAAATGGCCAAATCTATATTTCCATCCAGGATTCCTATACCTAACCCAGATGAAAAATCGGGAAGGGAGGGAGCGTCCGGTAATTCCAGGGGATTAACTCCCAGGCCGAAATTGGTCCCGGAAACAATATTTTTTTCTTTAGTAAACCACTGAATTCCACGTTCGTTCTCATCAGTGAGGCTAACTTCCGCAATGGCACCTTTGATAAAGATCTGTCGTGCAGGTTGGTCCAGCTTACCAATGAGTGATTTGATCATATTAAGTCTCGATGGATCATCCTGGAAAACCAGCACATTGGTCCTTGGATCAGAAAAAATGGTGCCCACACCCGGTGTCATAAACCGCTCAAGTGTGGATGCAAGATCATCAGCCCGTGAGAACTCACAGAGATGATATCCCAATTCCGTCTGAATCTCCATATCATTTCTATCTGCCACCACATATTTACCAGTTGTGCTTAGCTGCTTGAAACCCAGATTGTATAATTCTGTCAGAATATCCAGTGCCTCCAGTGCCCGGACTTCCTTGATATCCAGTGTGATAAGTTTGGAGCTGATGGCAGGGTCTGATATGAATTTCAGTCCACTTTTTTCACTGAGGATTTTAAGGACGTGGGACAGTTTTGCATCCTTCACGGATACGGAAATGATTTCATCCTGATCCTGACTTATCCCAAGGGTGGTCAAAGCCAGTAAGGTTATGATGACGATTTGAATTGTTCTACTTCTCATCAGTCATTATGAAATTTTAGTGGAAAGAAATCAAATTCATTGTACAGCACTACCAGAGAATCCGAAATGGATTGCACCGTGTACCCATTTACACTTTCACCCACACCGTACACATCATCATTCAGGATGGCATATGGGCTGTCTTCATCCCAGATAATCCCATTCAGCATGATGGTGGGTCGCCGGTAGGCAGGTTTTTTCTTTTCCTTTTTAATGTCCGGCTTTGGTTTTTGTACAATGGGATTCAGGGATTTGTTAGAAAAGGGGTTACGGACCTTCCCAACGGCTAATGATTCTGTCATGGAGTCTATAATACTCATGAATTCTGTCTGCGATTCTGATGGTTCATTCACGGCTGATAAAATGGATTGAACTGTTATCTGGTCTATGTTTACAGGTGGATTCTCATTCTCATTGCCATGGCCGATGAATGGAAACCAACCCTGTGCAACACCAAATGATGCGATACTGGAAGCGGATAAAAATGTCACAGCCTTCAGTGTTAGTTTAACGTGTTGAATCATGCGCTGACTCCTTTGCTGATAATGGAGAGTGTTAAATCGAATTGAGTTTCGCGAGATTTGGGTATGGGCTGAATACTGAATTCGTCAATGACGATCCAGTTTTTATATGTTTCGAACCCACCCAACAGCTTTAGGAAATTTGAAAACTGTCCTTTGACAGAAAGTCCGATATGATTTTTTGTATAACTGGATTCATAGGGAATATTCAAGTCCAATGGTTCAAGCCTTGTGACACTTAACGACAGTTGACTGCACATCTTGTCAATATCCGGCAGTACACGATTGATGTTTGATCCTGTAAAGAGACGCTCTTCAAATTGTTGTTTAATTGTACTTAAATCCTCTATAGATGTCCGGATCGCTTCTTCAGCTGATTCCACATCTAGGTCCTGAAGGTTGAGGTATGTATTATCCAGATCCATCTTAAGGGTGACAGAGTTGTTGTAAGCTTCTCCCTGTGGCACCATGATAAAGGTTATACCTGCCACAAGACTGCCTGCATAGAATAGAAAAGCGAGGAAAAACCGCAGGAGCCCAATAGTTTCAAACCAGTATTTCAGAGTAGACTTCATGGATAATACCCCAATGTGAATAACAGTTTTAAGTCGTCTTTTTCTTTGTAGACGTGATTGTTCTCAATCTGAACCGTGGAGAACTGGTGAGAAAACACAGGATGTTTTTCCAGTTCTTCACGAAGATTATCAACAGCATAAATGTCTTCCTCGTTGTCGCGTATGACCAGTTGGCCATCAAGAATCAAGTGAGGATCCCCGGCTTTTTTATCCAGGGATGAATATTCAATTCGTGACAATAGAATATCCGTTGGAACCACATCACTTATGACAGCCAATCGTGACTGCCATACACTGGGTCTGGAACCGGACTGCAGATAGGTTTCTGCATGTTTTAATTCCTTGTTGCGTTGTTGAATCTGCTGCTCAAGAAATAGTACTACCGGTTCTATCTCACTGATTTTTTCAGATACTTTTTGATTGTGCTCCACCACAATTCCAGAGACGTAGGATTGTGTAGAATACATATTGTAACCAATAGAAGCAGTAAATACCACCAGGGCGAGATACGCAAGAGTTGTGTATCGTCGAACCCGGGTACGTTTCTGCTCATCGGCCGTGGTATTGAGAAAATTAAGCTGGAATTTCTGGTTCATCGTAATGCCATCCCCAATGCGGCTGTGTAATGGAAAGTGGGAGTTTTATCCGATAAATCTACAGGGAAATGGGACTGGGCTGGATTCCATAAGTGGTATTGGAACCCGGAATCAGATTCAACAAGGAAAAATGTCTGAACATTGTAATCATTTGCAAGACCACCACTGATATACAATTGAGTAACAGATTCACTTGTGGTGCCAGAATAATGAGCGTTGGCCATCTCAATTTGCTGAAGAAAACTGGAAAGAATATCTACTGTATTTGACTTTATTTCCATGTTGGTCTCATCCAGGGAATCCACAGGATCAGGTCCAACCTGTTCACGTCTTAAAGATTCGCACTGTGAAAATGATGAATCCATCCTGGAAGAAATGAGGTTGTTAAGATGGTTACCACCAAATCCAAGTTGTGTGCAATATGGTGCATGATCCCGTGACAGAATAACATAATGTGTGTGATGAGCTCCCAGGTAGAGGAGTCCGGTAGTATCTGAAAAGGGTTGGTGTTCCTGCCAGAATAACTGAAGCACAGCAAGCAAATCCGTATCCAGAATGGAGATTGGTTTTTTTAGCTTTTTGAAAACAGTTTGAATCCTCTGGAGCTGTTCTTTTTCAATGGTACCCACCAGCACTTTCATTTGTTTTTGTTTGTTATTCTGGGATAACACCCGAAAATCGAAATCATAATTTTCGATAGATCCAGATATGTAGGGAATGAGTTCCCAGTAGAGTACCTGCTTCAATTCAGATTTTGGAACTACGGGGATCGTCAGAAAGAACACACTGTTGATTGGCAGAGAGATACATACGTTCAATGCGGCATGCCGTGATGGGACTTTATCAAAAATTCGTTTCAGACTTTTGTAGATATTGTTCTCGTTCAAACCATCCAGCACGGTGCAATCCGGTTTTTCATAAAAATCATCAGTTTTCAAAAAGTGGTACTTTTTCTTTCGCTTGTTTTTATGGAGACCCACCACCTTTATGCTGCTGGTGCCAATGTCAATTCCAATCTTGTGTTTTGGTTCCTGGGTCATATTTAATTCCATACAATTTCATTTATTGAAAGGGGCCAATCATAATCCGTGACTGAACCAAATCCAGACGGCCAGGTGTAATATGTATCACTGCCCTGATCATTCAGGCTTATTTTATGATTGGGAACGAGACTTGGTGCCACAAGAGGACCTGTGAAATCACCACCCTTGATAAACAAATGCTGGTTAGACCAAATGGCACCATTCACAATAAGGTTAGGCGAACCCCATATCTTTGAGTCAGGTCCTTCAACCAGGAGAGCCGGTAACAAAGTACCTGAAGAATCTGTTCCTGCGTCTATTCGAACACCGGTTCCCAGAATTTTCAAGTTTCCCTTGACGAAGAAGGTCCCTCGCAGATAGGATTGATTTTTTAAAATAACTTTACCAGATTTTTCAATGAAGTGAATACCCGGAGGAATCGTATCCCGGTAGGTCACACTGCAATTAGCATAGACCTCAGTGGCATGATCCCTGAACCATTGTTCATCAGGTTCAGGGAGTTCATCCCAGGGCTGTGGAGAGTGGTCATCGGAAAAAGCTATATTGGGTATGGGTTCGTAACAGCCATCGTTATCATCATCATCAAAGTGTTCATGATCGTCATCCTCATGCTCATGTGGGTCGGGATGATCCGCATCACTGTCGTCCTCATTATCGTGGTCGTGGCCATTACAGAAATGAGGACACATCCACCAGCAATGATCCTCATGACGGTAGCTGTAACTGTAAATATAGTTAAAGGGATTGTCAGACACTGTCGTAACAGTGAGAGTATCATCTTTGGCTGTAACAATTGTTAATGTATTTGTGGTGGAGTCAAGCGTGGCAGTCCCGGACTCTCCTGAAATATTTCCATTCGAGGCTCCACTGATGCTGACTCGCCATAGAGATTGACTGATGAGCGATTCAGCATGATGATAGTTCATTGTTTTTCTAACAGAATTTTCGGTCCGGACTCGATCAGAGCCGGATAAGGCAATGACGCCAAGCCCTGTTATACTGAAAACAAGGAAATACACCAGTGCGATTCCAAGGATAGTTCCTGATTCGCTTTTAAATGATAGTCTCATCAGGAGATCAATCCCATATAAAGTGTTTTAAGATCCAGCCCCCACAATAGTACAACCATTGCAGAAATGGCAAGGGAGAGGGAAAGGTTTGCCCTCACTCTATCAGAACTTCCACGTATCCGAGTTTTCCAGACATGAAATGCACCAATCCCGAGAAGGGCGGTAATGTAGCAGAGGAAAAAGGAAAAAAATCCAAGAAACAATCCCAGGGTCGCCGCAAAACGGATGGCTTCGCCATTGTCGGTTTTCCGGATATCCAGGATTCGGCTGATCTCATTGAAAACGAGTGCTAGAATCCCTGCTGCAATCATGCTGAAAATGGCTGCAGGGAGGTGAATGGGTTCAAAGGCCAGGTAATAAATAACACTGAGGAACATCATCATGATGAGCAGGGAATCACTGATACGGTGATTCTCCATTTCCATGATGATAAAGGATATGAGTGCCATACCAAATACAAGGATGAGTATGCCATGATAACTCCATCCATACTTTGCAATGAACAGGGCTACCCAGGTGATGGCAATTCCATCTGTCACAAGGTATCGCAATGGCAGCTTCATGCCGCAGTAGCGACAGGATCCATGGTGACTCAGGTAGCTGAAAACAGGGATGATGTCTTTCCATGTCAGTTGTGTAGCACAGTGTTTGCAATAGGGCTTTAATCCAAAAACAGATTGTCTGGATGCTACCCGGTCAGCAATAAAATTGCTTATGGTGGCAAATATGATTCCTATCAGAATCATACCCACCAGGGTAAAAATAGTATTAGTTGCGTATATAAATTGATCGATCATAATTCAGGGTATCCGTTCCATGAACAAGTTGATAGGAAATATCCATAAGGAAGGAAGGATGTAGAGTGACGGCCAGGGATGGGACAGTTCCATCAAGTAATCGATTGGTAGATCCATCATAGGACCATTCCATGACATTGTCCGTAACACCCAGTCTGAACGGAGTATTATTGGCGGAATAGGAGGTAAAAATACTTCCTGTAGTACCGGTAATTCCGTTCTGTTCATCGCTTTCACTGGCATAGATATCCAGGGAATCCTTTTTCATCATCATAAGCTGGTCATTGATCAGTTCCTCGAAGACAGCAATGTCCTGGTTCATCAGGACTTTGTGACTTAAGGATTCCGTGTGTTTCCTGCTGAAGTACAACAGCGTGGCAAACCCCAGCATGAGGATCACGCCGGAGACCATGGCCACATTGAATTCAATGAGGGTAAACCCCCTTTGATCCTGTAAGGCAGTATTCATCAGGAACCGTATTCGCTAAAGACCACCTCAATGCTGTCTGTGAGATTGTCAGGCTCAAACCATGCGAATTTCACATTGACATTGTAGTAGTCCGGTACAGTTGTATCAGCCGGAGCCACCCCATCGAATTCATCATCGATGGGGGTGACCACGGTTGTTCTATACCCGGGTTTTCCATTCACCGTAAGGGAAGTGGAAGATTCGGGTAGGCTGTCTGCCAGGGCATCATAATCCAGGGAGTAAGCATATTCCAGTCGGGATGCCAGGGATGTCCAGGCAAGTTGAGAGCGAGTGCTTCTTTCAATTTGCCAGTTACTGAGGGTGAAGTATTGGACAGTTCCGAGGAAAATGATGCCTAAGAGGGTGACGGAGATGAGCACTTCGATCAGCGTCGATCCTTCAGTTCTTTTAAGATTGGCAGACATGATAGTTTATCCTAACAGTTAAGCATTAACTGCTTAGATACCACCTGCTAATGTACCGTCTGTGGACATAGTACGATCTGAATCCAGAACGTCACCGGCATCACAGGTGATGGTAAATGCAGATCCATCAGCAGACAGATAGGTGAAGGATGCATCGGCGAAATACTGACCGGTCAATTCACCGGACTTGATGTCGTTCCAGGATGCACCTACAACAGCTTCGGCCGTTGCAGCAGTTGGGTATTCACCATTTGCGCCGTAGTAAAGACGCAGTTCTGTGCGGATAGCACCTAATGAAGCATCAGCTTCGCTCATTCTGGCTTTTTTCACGTTATTTGAGTACACCGGAACTGCCACTGCAGCAAGTACGCCGATGATGACGATAACGATCATTAACTCAACAAGTGAGAATCCGTTTTGATTATTACGTAGTTTGTTCATGTTAACCTCCTGGGTTACTGTTGTTTGTTGTTTGATTGACATTTTTAGTGAATGGCCCCGGACATTTGGAATATGGGTAAGTACAGGGCCAGTACAATGATGAGAATTATCACACCTAACCCACCCATCATCATGGGTTCCAAAACCTGGGACAACCTGTCCACCACACTGGTAAAATCCTCGTCATTGAATTCAGCGATTTTTTCCAGCATCATGCTCATGGTTCCGGATTTTTCACCTACAGTGATCATGCTCGTAACCATGTTTGGAAAGAGGACAGGATATCGTTCCATCTCTGTTGCCAGAGATTTACCTTGAGTTACCTCCTGGTTGATATTTTCAATGGCACCTTCAAGGTAAACGTTATCAGCGGTGTTGCCGGAGATCTTCAATGCTTCAGTCAATGTGACACCGCTGTTCAGTAGAACAGCCATGGTTCTGGCTATTCTGGTTAGCATATATTTTTGGAGCAGGGATCCAGCCAGTGGAATGCGAAATACAAATTGATCAATGAGTTTTCGACCTGTCTGCGTTCGTTTGAACATCTTGAATCCTGCAGCCATCATGCCTGCAAGGATGATGACAATTAGTATATTGGATTGTATCCAGTTGCTGGCACTTAAAATCAGTTGAGTCGGTAGAGGTAGTTCCGCACCAAAACTTTCAAATATATCCTTGAATTTTGGTAACAGACCAAACACAACACCCACAAGTACAAGTCCGAAGAATCCCATGACGAATTTTGGGTAACTTGTGGCGGACTTAAGTTTCTTTTTCGTGTTTTCCTCATACTCGATGTAGAAAGCAATCTGCTTTAAAATTTTATCCAGGCCGCCTCCGGCTTCTGCTGCTTGAACCAGTGACACAACCATGGGAGAGAATAATTTTGGGTACATGCTGAGTGCAGATGAAAATGTATGACCGGCTTTCACCATCTCTGCAATCTGGTCAATAATCTTGATGACCTGCTTTTCCTTAAACTGGACACTGAGAATCTGTAATGCGTCTACCAGCTGGATACCGGCACCGGTCAAAGTTGCCAATTCACGGAAGAAGATTATTTTCATTCCCATGGGGACCTTCCCATGTTTTGCGCGTTTCTTCTTCTCCTTGACGTTTGCGTTGGATTTCACTTCAGTGATGTTCACAACCCGCAGGCCCATTTGTTTGACGAATGCACCAGCCTGACCGAGCGTAATGGCTTCAATCCGTCCTTCTTCTCGTTTCCCATTCTGGGCAATGGCTGCATAGGTGTACACAGGCATCAGGATACCCTCAGCACTTCTTCAAGACTGGTTATCCCTTTTGATGCCTTGATCAATCCATCAGAGCTCAGCGTATGCATGCCTTCTGAAATGGCCTGCTGAAGGATCTCCGCCTCAGAGCGTTCCTCGACGATCAATCGCTTCAATTCAGGTGAAAGGAATAGCACTTCGTGAATCCCTGCTCGACCCTTGAAGCCGGATCCTGCACATTGTTTACATCCTGAACCATGATAGAATTGACAATCCTTGAGATCAGTATGATGTTCAAAGATGGTGTTTTGAATTTCTTCAGGGATATCATAGGGCTCTTTGCAGTTTGCACAGATTTTTCTCACCAGGCGCTGCGCCACAATAACGGAAAGGGAAGAAACAATAAGGAATTTGTCGACTCCCATGTTCAACAACCGTGTTATAGTGGAAATAGCACTGTTGGTATGAAGAGTGGATAGAACAAGGTGCCCCGTCAAAGATGCTTTAACAGCAATTTCTGCAGTTTCAAAATCCCTGACTTCACCTACCATGACGATGTCAGGGTCCTGCCGAAGGATTGAACGGAGTGCAGACGC
>CAYFMT010000026.1:16916-18574 GCA_964344305.1 uncultured bacterium
CACCTGGACGCGCCTGCACTTGGTTTATTCCATTCAATCGATATTCAACGGGATCTTCTACGGTAATAATGTTCAGTGATGGGCTGTTGATATAGTTCAACACGGAGTACAATGTGGTTGTCTTACCGCTACCAGTGGGACCGGTCACCAGTATCATTCCCTGTGTCTTCTTGGCTGCGGTTTTAAAAGGTGTAAGAAAACTGTCAGCGATTCCAAGATCATCTATGTTCAGGGATGTGCTTCCCTGGTCAAGAATTCGCATGACGATCTTTTCTCCATAGATGCCGGGGATGGTGGACACACGGACATCCACACTGCGTCCCATAATCTTAAATTTGACTCGACCATCCTGGGGAATTCTTCTTTCAGATATATCAAGGTCTGCCAGAATTTTTATCCTGGCGGTGACACCCTGCTGCAATCGTTTATTTGCAGGCTTGAATTCACGGAGCATTCCATCGGTCCTCAACCGGATTCGTAGATGAGACTCCTGTGGCTCAATATGGATATCGCTTGCACGTTCCTGCACAGCCTGGATCAAGAGTGTGTTGACAAAGACAACGGCTGGAGCATCTGTTGCCTGGGAACGAAGGAGATCAATGCTTTCTTCTTCCGCTTCAGTTTCATCCTTGTCATCCTCGATCTCTACCAGGTCCTGAAGTGTATCCTCTAAATCTGCTTTGTCTGAAAAAATATGGGCAAGGGCGAGATCCACTTCATCCCTGGGACTGAAAACAGGACGAACATTGAACCCTGTTTTTGCTTTTACCAGCTCCTGCGTGAGGATATCGAATGGATTCGACATGGCCAGAACAAGCTCATTTCCTTCATCAATGGAAATGGGGACAATACCATGGTGTGTGCAGACTTCCTCTGAAATGCTCAATGCCAGGGATGTGTCAAACACATGGATAGATTTCAGATCAATCTGTTCGATTTGAAATCGATCAATGGTTTCGGTCCAGTTATGTGTCGTTGCTTGGCTCATAAATTTTTTGTTTGCCCATTTAAAGACAAACATTGTGCCAAAACAAGTCAGGTACTACATAACTACTGTATTAACAATATGTATGAAACAAGATCGGAATATATTATTTAATTGATAATGTGTAAGATTTATATGACATTTTTATGTGACAGGTGTCAAGCTAAGTTACCATAATTGTGAATTGCATCACACACAATAGGTCGATATCAGGATAACTCCAGTTGTTTCATTCGAAGATGAAAATGCTGTCGGCTCACATTGGCCAGTCTGGCAGCCTGTGTAATGTTCCCATCTGTCTGTTGAATGAGGTTATGGTAGTATACTCTGTCGAAATGGTCTTTTGCGGTTTGATAATCACCATCCACCTGGACAGTACCAGCGGACATATTATCTTTTTTCTGCAAATAGTCAGGCAATGATGCAGGTGAAATGGAATCGTCCTTTTCCATAATGATGGCATTTTCCAGCACATTCACCAGTTCACGGATATTTCCAGGCCAGTTATGCTGCGATAGTATTGCCAGGGCTTCTGGTGAGAGGGTTCGTTCTTTTCCCAATTGTTTAGCAAAGCGGTTAAGGTGAAAGTCCGCAATGGAAGGAATGTCTTCACGACGCTTGTAAGTCTTTTAAATCTTTCGGACTTTTCATTTAAAAAGTTAAGGTGTACTTC
>CAYFMT010000027.1:0-18240 GCA_964344305.1 uncultured bacterium
ATGTGTTACCTTTGTATTGACATTCCTGTGTTACCCATGTCTTGAAACCGTACCTATGGCTCAGCCACGTATCGGATATGTCATTGGGTACAATGTATATTTATAAATACAAGCACAATCATATCATCTCAAGTTCCAAATATTATAGTGGAATGAGAGATCTACTAACTATTCGTTACGCTGCTCTGCGGCGTAACCATTTCAAATTTTCAATTATAAAAAAGTCCCGGAAAACCGGGACTTTTTATATTGTAATTATAGGGGTTGGTTTATTTCAGGTAGGAAAGTTTCCCGCTGTAAACCTCATGTCCCTGCTGAATGCGGTAAATATACATTCCAGTACTGACTTCCTTGCCATGGGAATCTTTTGCATCCCAAATGATACGATGTGCTCCCACGCCGGAATGTCCGCGAACCAGTTCTTTCACAAGATTACCCTGAAGATCATAAATGGACAGAGTAACAGGTGACGTATCCTTCACTTCGTAAGTGATCTGAACTGTTGGGTTAAATGGGTTTGGATAGCTGTTATGCTTAATCCTGTACTCATTCAGAGTATTATCCCCTATGGCCAGGGCGTCTCCTTCATTTGCACCTTCAAGAAGCACCATGGATGTAACATGAATTCTATCCTGATTGAATTCACATGACCTCAGGTTACCCGTCACCTCAACATACTGACCTGAGTCCGGTTGAAATGCGGTAGAATCATGATGTGCCCAACCTCTTAGTCCTAAACCATAGTCGGCTCCCCCGTCATTGTCTTCATCAAGGAAAACTCTAGGATGATGACCTTCCTGAATAAATTCTAGAAGAATAAATCCTGTTACGGTTATTTCTTCATCGGCTGGTGGTGGGCCATAACCTTCAAATTCACCATCTTCATTCAATGGTATCCATTGGAGGCCATTTAGTTCAAAAACCACAAGAACATCGTGGTTTTGTCGTTGAATCAGTCCAGCAACAATAGAGATTGTATCACCATCCATTGGACGAACAGCACCGCTTTCAGGAGAATACCATTCAGGTCCAAACATGATTGGGTAATCTGTCGTATCGTCCATATCAACATCCAGTGCATACTGTGTAACAACATCACATGGCGTGGTGTCAAGTGATGTCACTACAAGACCTGATACATCCAGTGTATCAGCGAAACCTGGGAAGTGTCCATGACCTCCGCCATGTCCGCCTCCATGATGACCGCCACCGTGGTTACCACCACCATGACCTCCACCATGGTTACCACCGTGACCACCCCCATGATGTCCGCCTCCATGTCCACCGCCTTGAGCTACCAAAAGACTACCGGATACTGCCAGCAATATGAGTAAGTTTCTAAATTTCATTCTTCCTCCGCAATTATTTGAATTGTTGATTTTAATCGTATTCGAAAAAATTAGAGTGCGGAGTATATGAATGGTTAAATGGAAATCAATTTTTTTCAAATTGCAAAACCTATCCCGCCATAAGCTTCTCAAGAATGAGTAATGGGTATAGTGGATTACTTTTCCGACATTGATGCATTTCCAGATACTGTCACTTTTACTATTTTCCTCTATGCGAATCGTTTCGATAATTGTGATTTTCATAGTATGGTCCTGTAGTCCAAGTCCGAGCCCTGAACCGGAAATCTTACCGGTCATCCCAGAAATTCAAGAAAGAGAGAATGGACCTTCCGCCCTGGATCAGGGACTCATGAACACCTATGATGTATATTTATTTCTGAAACAGTCACCCTCAGAAAAAGACGTATTGATCACATTCGGCACACCTGATTCCACATGGTTGGACGAAAATGATCGGGTAAAAATATGGTACTATTATGATGAGAATATTCAGGATTACAATTCAGTGGAGATAGATCCACACAATGGAAAGGTTATCGGTTTTGAATGGGATTAGGTTAATATGTTCACTGATTTTGGCATTATTCATTTTTCTGGTTGCAGGATGCACATCACAGGCAGGCAGGCTTCACCATGAATCCTTTGTGGCAGATACTCACAACGACGTATTGCTGCGGGTAATGAACGGTGAGGATGTCTCTGTGCTTACAGAATCAGGACACACGGATATTCCTCGACTCTATGCCGGGGGGATGGATTTGGAAGTATTTGTCATCTGGGTGGACCCGTACCAATTCGATGAGACCCAATCCTATGACCGGGGCAATGACATGATTGACTCCCTGGAATCCCTGGTGGAAAAATCCAATGGGAAGCTCAGGATTATCCGCACCTTTGATGATATTGAGAAGAATGAAAGAGATGGAATCCTTTCCGGCATGATCGGTATTGAGGGCGGACATCCACTGGAAAACAGCTTAGAGAACCTTGAACATTTCTACCAGCGTGGTGCCCGTTATCTTGGTGTGACATGGAATAATTCCACTGACTGGGCAACCTCCGCCAGGGATGAAGCCACAAAGGACTCACTTGCCTTTACTGGTTTAACGGATTTTGGCAGGGATGTGGTCCGTAAATGCAATGAGCTGGGGGTTCTAGTTGATGTGTCCCACGCCGGTGTCCAGACCTTTTGGGATATCATCAACACAACATCTAAACCAATCATCGCTTCCCATTCCTGCTCCTTTACTCTCTGTCCCCATTATCGCAATCTCACAGATGAGCAACTGTTTGCCATGAAAGAAAACAATGGTGTGGTGTTTATCAATTTTTATCCTGGTTACCTGGACAGTGCTTATGAGGATCGTGCGGCAAAAGTACGTGAATCATACAAAGACACGCTGGAAATAATGAAAGAAGAACTGGGTGAATACTCCGATGCCTACTGGTACGGAGCCATGGAACTCATGGCCAAGGATATGCAGTCCGTTGCCCCACCTGTTGATAGGATCATTGATCATATAGATTATATGGTTGATCTCATTGGAGTGGACCATGTAGGACTGGGTTCGGACTTCGATGGTGTGTCTGTTCTGCCACGGGGAATAGAGGATGCCTCTAAACTCCCGGTGATTACGGAAAAACTGATTGAAAGAGGGTATTCAGAGTCCGACATCAAAAAGATACTGGGAGAAAATTTTAAACGTGTTTTCAGGGATGCGGCAGGCGATTAATTTCACATGACCGTCATGCGTAAAAAAGCAAAGATAGCACCCTCCATATTATCAGCAGATTTTTCCAATTTGCGTCTGGCTCTGGATCAATGTAAAAAAGGTGGAGCCGACTATATTCATGTGGATGTAATGGATGGGCACTTTGTACCAAATCTCACCATAGGACCACCGGTGGTGAAATCCCTGCGAAACGTCACAGATATGTATATTGATGTACACATGATGGTCACCAATCCGGAAGACCTAGTGACTCCTTTTGCCAAAGCCGGAGCAGATGGGATCACATTTCATGTTGAGGCGGCCGAGAACCCATCAGATATTTTAGAGCAGATAACATCTACAGGAAAAGATGTGGGTATATCCATCAAGCCAAACACTCCCGTGGATGTTCTTGAACCCTATCTATCCCAGTTGGATTTAATCCTTATCATGAGTGTAGAGCCG
Organism: uncultured bacterium; assembly: GCA_964344305.1. Taxonomy (GTDB): domain Bacteria; phylum Fidelibacterota; class Marinisomatia; order Marinisomatales; family JABMOV01; genus JABMOV01. The sequence continues at coordinate 3,527 of CAYFMT010000027.1, forward strand.
GGATTCGGGGGCCAGGGATACCTGCCAGGATCCTCCGAAAGAATTCAGGCGATCCGAACGATGATCAATGAGCAGGGTCTGGAAGATCAAATCCAGATTGAGGTAGATGGAGGAGTAAAACTGGACAACGCACGTGAAGTACTTGCCGCAGGTGCGGACATTCTGGTGGCAGGATCGGCTATTTTCGGTACGCCAGACCCGGTTCAAACCATTCAACAATTCAAATCGATATAATGTATGAAAACATACCAACAACTTGATTCTTTTTCCACATGGACGGACAGTGAAAAAGATGATTTTACTATTAATGTTATAAAGGGACTCATCATGGATGGGGTCCGCCATGCAAATTCGGGGCATACAGGTGGTCCAATGTCCTCGGCAGATTTTGCCACCATTCTTTTCAAGGATTTTTTACAGTTCGATCCAAATAATCCAGATTGGGTAAACAGGGATCGGTTTGTTCTATCTGCCGGGCATGAATCCATGCTCATCTATTCACTGCTATATCAGGTTGGATGGCTCTCCATGGATGACCTAAAAGCATTCCGTCAGCTCCACAGCAGGACACCCGGACACCCTGAAGTGGAGATTCCTGGCGTAGAAGCCACAACAGGTCCACTGGGACAGGGTATAGGTATGGGTGTTGGTATGGCTGTTGCGGAGGCCATCTTAAAAGCTCAACTTTCAGAATTAGCGCCCGAGGCGAGTGAATTGATGAATCATTTCACGTATATCTTATGCGGAGATGGAGATATCCAGGAGCCTGTAGCGTTGGGATCCGCAGCACTGGCAGGTCACTGGGGATTGTCAAACCTCATCATGTATTATGACTGCAATAAAATCCAGATCACAGGGGATACTGCAAAATCAGATTCCACGGATATTGCAGCGATGTTTTGTTCCTTAAAATGGAATGTTGTGGAAATTGATGGTCACGATCACAATGCCATTCGAAAGTCCATTCTTCATGCACAAAATGAGAGTGGACCCAGCCTCATCATTGGACACACAACCATGGCAAAAGGGTCAGCAGGGATGGAAGGAAGTGCCGATACCCATGGATCACCCATGCCACAGGAAGAAATTGATTCAACCAAAGAAAAACTGGGCTTACCCACCGAACCGTTTTATGCTCCAGAAATTGTAAAGAATCATTTTCAAATGCGCTTCAGTGATTTGAAGAAAACAGTCAATGGATGGGATCATCGTTTTAAGGGTATTGAAGATGAAGCGTTCCATGCATACTGGGACAAAGTCATTCATGGGTATATGGATGACCTGGAATACCCTGTATTTGACGGGATCGATTCATTGTCTACACGGAAAGCCTTTGGGACAGCACTGGAAAAATTTTCTGAGCAATTACCAACCATGGTAGGTGGATCAGCGGACCTTGATCCGTCCAACTGCACTGCCGGCTTTGCGAAAAGGTACGGGGATTTCTCCCGGGAAAATCCCGGTGGAAGAAACCTGTCATTTGGTGTCAGGGAATTCCCTATGGGAGCCATCATGAATGGTCTGGCATTGCACGGAGGCATCATTCCATTTGGTGGGACATTCCTGGTGTTCGCCGACTACAGTCGTCCCGCCATTCGTCTTGCAGCTCTTCAGAAAATCCGTGCCATTCATGAATTCACGCATGACTCATTTTATGTGGGTGAGGATGGTCCAACCCACCAGCCTGTAGAGCATGCCATGGCACTTCGGGCCATACCGAACCTGAATGTATTCCGTCCTGCTGATGCAAAAGAAGCTGTGACGTGTTTTCATTTGGCTATTGATTCAGGTAGAACACCATCTGCCATATTGCTGACGAGACAAAATGTGCCGATACTGGAACTGGAAATGGAGCAAATACGTGAAGGTGTTTTACAGGGTGCCTATTGCGTGAGGGATTGTGATGGGCCACCGGAGATTGTGCTAATTGCCACCGGTTCTGAAGTATCCCTTGCCATGGATGTAGCGCGAAATATGTCGGATAAGAATTGCAGGGTTGTCAGCATGCCATCCATGGAATTATTTGATGATCAACCAAATGATTATCGTGAAAACCTGATTCCTCAACGTGGTTGTTTAAGGGTTTCCATTGAAGCCGGTGTTACGATGGGATGGGATAAACATGTTGGACCAAATGGGTTGACAATTGGACTGGACAGATTCGGTGCATCCGCCCCCGGGAAAGACCTGGCTGAATATTTTGGATTTACTCCAGAGTCAGTAGAGGAAAAAATCAGAGCTCATATCGCAGGATTATTGTAGGAGAAATAATGTTACCAGATCCAAAAAGAAATAAAATTGTTCTTGCAACAGACCACGCAGGTTTTGACTTAAAAGAAAAAGTCAAGGCTCATCTGGAAGAGGAAGGGTATACTGTTGAGGATTTTGGGGCCTATGAATATGATGGGGGAGATGATTACCCTGATTTCATTCTTCCTGCTGCTCATGTGGTAGGGAATTCAGATCATGCCATGGGAATTATTTTTGGTGGTTCCGGACAGGGAGAAGCCATGGCAGCCAATCGTGTAAAAGGGGTTCGTGCCGCTGTGTATTACGATGGTCCCGAGGAGATTGTAAAATTATCCCGGCACCACAATAATGCGAATGTTCTATCCCTTGGTGCGCGGTTTCTTTCCATTGAAAAAGCATTCTGTGTGATTGATATGTGGCTCCATGAACCTTTTGAAGGTGACCGTCATGAACGACGGATAAATAAACTCGATTTATAGGACGTTCTGTTTGGAATCACACATTTATACCCATTACGAACGTTTCGACCATCGCAGGTCTGGATTACCGGAACGTAGATGGTGGAGAAGTATCTATATATTGCTACAATGGGAGTAGAAAACGTGGCTTCATTGTAGACGTTGACTTATTGGTTACGCCGCAGAGCAGCCTAACCGGCCAACTGACAACTGGCAACTGATAACTGACAACTAGTCCCTTATACCAGCAAGATCTTCCACACGATTCACGTTTGTAAACTGCTCCTTCAAATCCCTGCACTCCACAATTTTCGTCTTCAGCTTTTCAAGAAGTTTGAATAATGCAAACTCTTCCTTTTCAATCAGATTTTCAATCACTGGCAAGACTGATTTGTCATATAATGCACAGAGAGGCTCAAAGCCATTACCGGAATGGGGAATAACAATATCATAGTCTTCCTCCACGGATTCCATCAATCGTCGAACCACTAATGGACGTATCAAAGGTAAATCACAGGATAGAATCAGATTCCATTGCGATTTGGTGTGTGATAAGGCTGTGGCAATCCCTGCTATGGGAGCGTGAAAAGAATACCGATCATAAATAATGGATTGGGCTTGTGGGTTTTCCATCCCCTTTTTGGATACGATGGTGGATGATTGATGAAAGTATTTGCACAGGTCAATCAGTCCATCCAGGACAGGTTTTCCATGAAATTTCATTCTCCATTTTGGAGAACCGAATCGCTCGCTTTTCCCTCCAATAAGGATGAAGGAGGAAAACTCAGCCATGTGACTCAAAGTACTCTATAAGTGGTAACCAGTAATAATCCCACCAGCCCTGATCATACATTTCCGTCTGACCCGGTGGAGTATTCACCTGGGTGAGATGAAGTTCAGTACCGTCTTTGTGCGGTGAAAAAGTCAGAGTGAGGATGGAAGGAGGTGCTTCCTCCGGGAAATCTTCCGTACCCCATTCCATAATAATCTTCTTATTTTCAATTAATTCCAGGTATTTACCTTGAATGTAACCTGATCCAGCATCCAGTTTGCCTCCGACTATAGCAACACCAGTCACATCCGTATTCGTAAACAGTCCATGAATTTCTGGATCTGTTAGGGCATGATACACTTCCTGAGGAGAAGCAGGTAGAATCACCACTTGATCTATTTCATTTGTTTCCATTGTAAAAAAACTAAGTAACCGGGAAACGAAACCATAGGGAAAAGTGAGATTCACGATTTCATTCTCAGTGGTGCTGCTCATTCACTTTTTGTCTCAACTGGATGGGAAAGATGAAAAATCATATTGCTTAATTAAGAATGTAACAGTTTTGCTTAACACGGTATGAAAAATGAAGATAAACAGATATGATTTTCTTAATTTTGTTCATGTTTGTTAGAATAAATATTCTTGCAATTATATATAATTTTTTTAATATTCCAAATCCACTATATATGAAAAAATGAATATAGAAGCCAAAGATAATACATCCGTTCAATTTTTAATTGGGGCCTCAAAGGTGTTAAAAACACTGGGACATCCCCATAGACTTGAGACCGTGAAATATCTCGAAGGTGGAGAAAAAACGGTTACTGAAATACAATCCCACCTTGGGCTTGAACAAGCCACCACATCACAGCATTTACGCCGAATGTACCATGATGGAATTGTAACCTACCGTCGCCAGGGGACCACATACCATTATCGGATTGCCAATGAATTCATAATACATCTATTGAATTGTTTTTCCAATTGTGAGAGAAAAATTCAATCCGGTGAATGGGACATGAAAGAAATAGGGTTTCCTGCAGAAACAGAATGATAGAGGAGTAAACCATGAGCGAACATGCATTTGATCAGGAATTGGATTGTCGCGGATTAAACTGTCCGTTACCAGTACTGAAAACAAAAAAAATGATGGATACCATGACTGCTGGAGAAGTGCTAAAAATGATTTCCACTGATCCCGGATCAAAAAACGATATTACAGCCTGGTCGAATCGGACGGGAAACGAAATACTGGATGCCCAGGAAGAAGGATCCGATTTCGTTTACTACATCCGCAAAGTCTAACGGACTGACCCATTATATAAGGAGAAAACTATGAGTGAATCCACACCAAAGAAAATGGCATTGATTGCATCACAGGGTACACTGGACTGGGCATACCCACCCTTCATTCTGGCATCCACTGCCATCGCTATGGATATGGAAGTATCGGTATTTTTCACGTTTTATGGTCTGACACTTTTGAAAAAGGATATCCGTGCCAATGTGGCCCCACATGCAAATCCGGCCATGCCCATGAAAATGCCGTTTGGTCCCAAAGGATTTCAGAATTTTTCCTGGCCCATTCCGAATATCATTTCTGGGAACGTACCAGGATTTGAAACCATGGCCACCTCCCTTATGAAAAAGACCTTTAAGAACAAGGGTGTCGCCACCGTAGAAGAATTGAGAGATATTTGTCTGGAGATGGGTGTAAAGCTCATTGGTTGCCAGATGACTATGGATGTATTTGGTTTTTCAAGGGATGAATTCATAGACGGAGTTGAGATTGGTGGTGCTGCTACATTCCTTGAGTTTGCAGCTGAATCTGATATTCAATTGTTTGTTTAAAAAAGGAGGTAGAAATGGGGTTATATAGTTATACAGCCAACGACCTGTATAAGGCTCTTGTTGGGAAAGAAGATTTCTTATTACTGGATGTTCGGAATGAAACAGACCATTCCAGATTCCCGGTGGAAGGACCCTATGATATTCGGATGCAAAACGTTCCGTATATTGATTTCATAGAGGATGAATCAGATAGCCTAGCAAAGGTGAGCAAAGGATATCCTGTCCGTATTGTCTGTGCAAAAGAAGGCTCGGCTCAATACGTTGGGGAAATACTCGCTTCCAATGGATTTGATGATGTGGGCTATCTTGAAGGTGGCATAGTCTCCTGGGGAAATATGCTTGAAGCAACCAAAATCAATAACGGCACAGATGGTTTCGATCTGTACCAGTGCATTCGTCCCGGAAAGGCATCCTGCAATTACATCATCACCTACAAAGATGAAATGATCCTGTTCGATCCAAGTCGAAATGTACCATTTTATTCAGAGTTCGCCAGAGAGCATGGAATTAAAATTGTACATTCTTTTGAGACTCATCTCCAGGCAGACTACATTTCTGGAAGCATTGACCTGGCAAAAGCCACAGGATGCACAATCCATGCACATGATGGAGATTTTCATGGTACAAAAGTGCAGTATAACCCTCTACAAGATGGTGATACATTTTCCATTCCAAGTGGTGGACCAGAAGTGAAGATTATCCACACCCCCGGACATACACCCGGGAGCACTACATTCATGATCAATGATCGGTATATGATTTCTGGGGACACTGTGTTCATAGAATCTGTTGGTCGACCTGATCTTGGTGGAAAAGCAGTGGAATGGGCAAAAACCCTATTTGGAACCCTACAGGAAAAAATCCTTCCCATGGATCCCGATGTACAGGTGTTACCAGGACATTTCATATCCTGGACTGAAGCCAATGAAGGGATGGTGTTTCAGCAATCCCTGGAATCAGTCATAGATCACAATAAGGATGTGTACTCCATTTCTGAAGAGGCATCATTTGTGGATTTTATCAAGAACAACATGCGGAAACAACCGGATGTCTATGGTGAAATACGAAAAGTAAATGGAGGCTTCCTCGAAGTAGACACTGAAGAAGGAGACACCATGGATCTTGGTAAAAATGAATGTGCTGCCAGTTCACACAGTTAACCATTAAAGCGGGGGAGTACTTAAAATGATACGGTTATTTTTCCTCATCATTTCCTGCTCATTTCTTTTCTCTCAATCACTGAAACCTTACATCCTGGGTGCCATATCTGATGCATCGGTACAGAAGGCTACCAATCACCTGAAATCCAACCTGGAAGAAAACAAATTCACTATTCTGGGTGAATACTCACCTGCCGGTGATATGAACCGATATGTTTTGGTTGTTACCAATGATGAATTGAAATCCGCCGTGAGTAAGGTGGGTGGATTAACAGGATTCGGTGCAGCCATCAGGGTCAGCGTCACAAAAAATGAGAATCAAACCGAAGTAGCCTATGTGAATCCCATCTATCTTGGAAATGCTTATTTCGGAAATGACTATAGCAAGGTCTCTGGTCATTATGCCACCACCGCTGCGTTCCTCACACGATCAATGGCAGGGATTGGTACGGAGATGAAAGAGCCTTTTGGATCGGAAGACGGATTGTCTGCCAAGGAGTTGCGCGGATACAACTACATGTTTGGTATGGAAAAATTCGATGACGTTGTGACGTTAAAATCTTTTTCCAGCTACAATCATGCAGTGAAAGCCCTGGATGAAAATCTTGCTTCTGGTGTGAACAATTGTTCCCTTGTCTATTCTATTGCCTTTCCTGATCAGGAATTAAAACTGTATGGTATTGGACTTTCAGGTGAAACAGGTGAAGAACACTTTTTACCAATTATTGATATTACATCACCAAAACATTCAGCCTTTCTCCCATATGAAATCCTTGTCATGGGAGATGAAGCGGTTATGCTACATGGTCGTTACAGAATCGCGCTTTCCTTTCCGGATTTGACCATGATGACATTTGGGAAGATCATGTCCACACCTGGTGATATCAAAGACCTCATGCAATCCGTCACTGAAACCAGATAGGATACAAAATGAATTACGGATTTGTCATTGATAACAGGAAATGTATCGGTTGTCATGCCTGTACTGTTGCCTGTAAATCAGAACACAATGTTTCCATAGGAGTGAATCGGACCCATGTGAAATACATCGAAAAGGGCACGTTTCCAAATTCAGTTAGAAAATTTTCTGTCCATCGATGCAACCATTGTGCCGATGCACCCTGCACAGAAATATGCCCCACATCTGCTCTTTACACCCGTACAGATGGAATTGTGGATTTTGACAACGATCGCTGTATTGGATGCAAATCCTGCATGCAGGCCTGTCCCTACGATGCATTGTATATAGACCCTGAAACACACACAGCGGCGAAATGCAACTACTGTGCGCATCGGATTGAAAACAGTCTTGAACCATCCTGTGTGGTAGTATGTCCGGTAGAAGCCATCGTCTGTGGTGACCTTGATGATTCTGGATCAAAGATTTCTTCACTGCTGAATCGAGAAGCGGCTGTGGTTAGGAAACCTGAGAAAGGGACGAGTCCGAATCTGTATTATATTGAAGGCGATTCCGATATGCTCTCACCATCCACAGTTGAGCGTCGGGATAATTATATCTGGTCCGAACAATCTGGAGGTGTCGGTCATTTTGCTGAGCACGACCAGGAGGGAACCACAGGTGATTTACTGGTCCAAATGGCATTGGAGGCTCAAGCCCGAACAGGACAATCCATGGACGAAATGGCCATTGAGAAAGTACGGCGTGAAATTGAAACTCTGGAGAATGAGGGCACCAAACGCACCTATGATGTACCTTCGAAAGGTGTGCTCTGGGGTTGGGAAGTCCCAGCTTATATCTGGTCAAAAGCCGCATCCACCGGATTAATCATGGTCATGTTGTTGTGGACATGGTTTGGCGGAAACATGGATTGGCTCACGCAGGTGTCCGGATCCCTCACGTCACTTTTATTCTTGGGACTTACGGGATTATTACTGATCCGTGATCTGGATCGTCCCGATAGATTTCACTATGTGCTATTGCGACCAAACTGGACATCCTGGTTGGTGAGAGGAGGATACCTCATCACCATCTTTGGTGGATTGGTAACGCTTTTGTTGCTGAATTATTATTTCAAGTTATCCATGGAGTTCTACCTGTCCATTCCCATCTTCCTGGGAGCAGTAGGTGCTTCCATCTACACAGCGTTTCTGCTGGCCCAGGCAAAGGGACGGGATTTATGGCAAAACCCCATGGGACCCCTACACATGGTATTACACTCATTGATTGCTGGATTGGCCATTTTTGCGTTCTTCGAGTACACAGTGGTTGAATCCCTGAGACAATGGCTCCTCTATGGTTTATCCCTGAATGTACTCTTCATAGCTGCAGAAACATTTGTACCCCATGGCACAGTGGATGCTAAGAAAGCCGTCCATCTCATGACCACCGGGTACTACTCACGGATCTTCTACATGGGTATCATTTTTGGAAACCTGGTACCAATCCTGCTTCTTATTGCACCCACCACATCCTACTACATCAACCTGGCAGGATTACTTGGATTTGCAGGGATTTATCTCACAGAATTTGTTCGCATTCGTGTGGCACAACTCATCCCGTTGAGTTAAGGGAGATTTGACTATGAAACGATCATGGATTGAAACATTCGCAGAAGGAATCAGGCTGATTCCGAAAATTTCCCATCATGAGGATTCATCAGAGTTTCCTCCCATGGAAGAACCAAAATCCCTGGACAAGTACCCACACCCCGACGACTGGGAGGATTATACCGATTACGATCCCGGCGCATGGCCAGAAAAAAAGGAAAGACATTTTTCCATTGTCCCTACCACTTGCTTTAACTGTGAATCAGCATGTGGTCTCCTTGCTTATATCGATAAGGATGACAATGAAGTAAAGAAGTTTGAAGGGAATCCGTACCATCCCGGGAGTCGTGGACGCAACTGTGCAAAAGGCCCTGCCACCATCAATCAGATTACGGACCCCGAACGTATTCTTTATCCTCTCAAAAGAGCGGGAGAGAGAGGGGAAGGAAAGTGGGAACGCATTACCTGGGATCAGGCACTGGATGAAATTTCCGGGAAAATTCGGGAATCCCTGAAAAAGGAAAGACGGGACAAAGTTGTTTACCACGTTGGACGTCCTGGACACGAAGGTTATGCAGAAAGGGTTCTGAAGGCCTGGGGGGTAGATGGTCATAATTCCCATACAAATATCTGTTCTGCCGGTGCCCGTTTCGGGTATGCACTCTGGCATAAATACGATAGACCATCCCCGGATCATACCAATGCCAAAGTTATTTTGCTTGCAAGCTCTCATCTGGAAACGGGACACTATTTCAATCCCCATGCCCAACGGATCATGGAAGGCATGATGAAGGGGGCAAAACTTATTGTATTGGATCCTAGATTATCCAATACAGCCTCCATGGCGGATCACTGGCTACCAACTTATCCCGGGTCGGAAGCAGCTGTATTCCTTGCCATGGCAAAAATCATCCTGGAGGAAAATCTGTACAACCGGGATTATTTGGAGAACTGGGTGAACTGGGATGAATACCTGAAGGCGAAACATCCTAATGCGCCATGTACATTCGACACATTTATTGAAAAAGTGATTGAGGAATATGCTGATTTCACTCCGGAATTTGCTGCCAATGAAGCAGGGATTAAACCTGAACAAATAGTGGACATTGCAAGACTTATTGCCTCAGCAGGAACGCAGCTGTCAACCCATGTATGGCGTGGACCATCCATCGGTAATCTTGGAGGCTGGCAAGTGTCTCGGACCATGCATTTCCTGAATGTACTCACTGGATCTGTGGGGACGGTGGGAGGCACGAGTCCCAGTGCGTGGAACAAGTTCCATCCGGAGTTTTTCGACGTACCACCACCACCTCCAAACTGGAATGAGCTTCATTTTCCACCGGAATACACCATGTGCCATTTTGAAATGAGCCAGATCCTGCCACATCTCATCAAGGATGGTCGTGGTAACCTGGACGTGTATTTCACTCGAGTTTTTAACCCGGTCTGGACTTATCCCGATGGATTTTCCTGGATCGAAATGCTACAGAATGAAGAAAGTGTGGGCTGCCATGTGGCTCTCACCCCTACCTGGAATGAAACAGCATTTTTTGCGGACTACGTGTTGCCCATGGGACACGCTTCAGAGCGGCATGACCTGAATTCCTACGAAACCTATTCCGGTGTGTGGATTGCCTATCGCCAACCGGTTATGCGGGAAAAGGCACGTCGTGATGGGAAGGATTTTGAGTTTACGTATGAGGTAAATCCTGGAGAGGTATGGGAAGAGGATGAATTCTGGATTGAATTATCCTGGGGCATAGACCCTGATGAATCCCTTGGGATACGGAAGCATTTTAAAAGTCCATACCGCCAGGGTGAAAAGATCAATATTGATGAGTATTATCAGTACATCTTCGAACACACGAAGGGATTACCTGAGAAAGCGAAGGAAGAGGGATTAACCCCTCTTGAATACATGCGGAAATTTGGTGCCTTTGAAGTGGATGGTTCAGTCTATGAAAAGAATAAGTCTGAAATAAATACCGATATTGAACCAGATAGTTTTGGATACTTAAGACAAAATGGAAAATCGGAAGGTGTAGCGGTCGATGGGAAAACATATTCTGGATTTCCTACCCCATCGAAGAAACAGGAGTTTTACTCACAGACCATTGTTGATTTTGGGTACCCGGAATATTCCATTCCCGGATACATCAAATCTCATGTTCATCGCGACCATATAGATCCATCAAACAATGAATGTGTATTGTTACCCAATTTCCGATTACCAACCCATATTCACAGCCGATCCGCCAATGCAAAATGGCTTACAGAAATCGCCCACAGGAATCCCATCTGGATTAACACCATAGATGCGAAACGTATTGGGGTGAAAACCGGAGATTTGCTGAAAGTCACGACAGAAATTGGCTGGTTTGTGGATAAAGTCTGGGTTACAGAAGCCATCAAACCCGATGTGGTAGCCTGTTCCCACCATATTGGCAGATGGAGACGTCAGCAGGATCAGGGAAACCGATGGATGACAAACACGGTTGAGATACGGAACATGGGGGATGGAAAATGGAAAATGGAAACCATTGCCGGTGTTGAACCATGGAAGAGCGATGATCCCGACTCAAAACGTGTCTGGTGGCGTGATGGCGGTGTGCATCAGAACATTACCCATGCAGCACAGCCTGATCCACTTTCAGGTGCCCATTGCTGGTTACAGAAGGTGAGTATTTCCAAACCAGATCCTGATGAGAAATACGGGGATGTATTTGTGGATACGAGCGTATCCTTCCAGTATTTCAAGAAATGGAATCAATGGGCGAAAGATAAGGAAACTCATCCAGGTGGGTTACGACGTCCTCTTTGGATGGGACGTACACTCGCACCTCAGCAGGATCAGTTTTACATACCTGAGAAGAAGGACTAAGGCTTAAGGTTCAAGTTGTAAGTCTTAAGGAACAAGGAACAGTCGTCAGTTTCTGATATTTAATTCGCCTTTTTAGTAGTTTATCTTACTTGTTGCAATAACTGTTAAACTACAGACTGTCATCCCGATGTTAGCGAGAGATTTTCATCCGCAAACTAATATGAAATCGTTTGAAACACTCAAAGATATAAATGAAGATTTTTCTCCCAACACAAAGTGTGCAGGATCGAAATGACAGGGTGTGTATTGAAGAAGGTTCAAGGTTTAAGTTTTAAGTGTGAAGGAAAATGAACAATCATAAACACCTTAGCACCCTGACACTCTAACACTTTCACACCTCTATTTTTAAACCTTCATCCTTAAAACTTGACACCTCCTCTTTGTCCCCCGGAAAAGATCACATTTGTATGAATAATATTAAGCATCTAACAAAACTGAATTATAATTTTCACTTCACTTCTAGATACATTTCACCATTTTTGCTGAAAGGATAATAGGTAGGTATGGACATTTATATGATGGCCGTTGGGCTATTGATCTGCCTGGCAATATTTGACCTTGTAGTGGGTGTCAGCAATGATGCCGTAAACTTCCTCAATTCATCTATCGGTTCCAGGGTAGCACCCCGTTATATCATTATGATTGTGGCCAGCCTTGGTATCATGGCAGGTGTGCTGTTTTCCAGTGGAATGATGGAAGTGGCTCGGAAAGGGATATTTCATCCTCAATTTTTCACTATGCCAGAACTCATTGTCATCTTTCTGGCAGTAATGATTACAGATGTTATCCTGTTGGATCTCTTTAATACATACGGGTTTCCCACCTCAACCACTGTTTCCATTGTATTTGAATTGCTCGGTGGAGCTGTGGCCGTTTCTACCCTGAAGATTATGCAGGCTGGAGAGACAATTGCCCACCTTTCTCAATATATTAATTCAAGCAAAGCAATGGTGATTATACTGGGAATTTTACTATCGGTAATTGTATCATTTCTCTTTGGTATGATTGTTATGTTTTTGACACGACTATTATTCACATTCGATTACGCAAAACGATTGAGAAGGTATGGATCCCTTTGGGGGGGCATGGCTCTGGCATTTATTACATTCTTCATCCTTGTAAAAGGAGCTAAAGGCGCTTCATTCATTACCCCCGAGAATGCAGAATGGATTAAACATAACGCTGCCATAATCATTTTTGCTGTCTTCATTGTGTCTTCAATTCTGCTTCAAATCCTCATGTTCATGAAAGTGAATATTCTAAAGCCCATCGTCTTGGTTGGGACGTTCGCCCTCGCCATGGCTTTCGCTGCCAATGATCTGATGAATTTCATCGGTGTTCCTATGGCAGGGCTGCATGCTTATAAAGCAGCTATGATAACGGACAATCCACTGGTCACAACCATGGGAGCGCTGGATGCTAAAGTTCCGGCAGAGACTTACATGCTGCTCATTGCAGGGATCGTTATGGTCATCACATTGTGGGTGTCCAAAAAGGCAAGATCTGTCACGGAAACAGAAATCAGCCTAGGACAACAAACCGAGGACGAGGAGAGATTTGACTCTGTCATGCTTTCGCGTGGGATAGTCAGGGTTGTTATTCGTTTTTCAGACTTTATGAAAAAAATAATTCCCAATTCTATTCTGAATGGCCTATCCAACCGATTTGATACCAGCAAATATGTGGGAGATACTGACAGCGACAACCGTCCGTCATTTGACCTGTTGCGAGCGGCTGTCAATATGATGGTTGCCAGTGTGGTTATCTCCTATGCTACATCACAGAAATTGCCACTTTCCACAACCTATGTCATGTTTATGGTGGCCATGGGAACAGCGTTCTCTGATCTTGCCTGGGGAAGAGATAGCGCAGTCTATCGAATCACTGGTGTCTTAACAGTAATAGGTGGCTGGTTTTTAACAGCTATATCAGCATTTGCCATTTCAGCACTTGTTGCAGTCTATATTTATTTTACAGGTGGCTGGGGTGTCCTTGTACTTGTGATTGCAGTAGCACTCATTATCCGTGGAACACATGCAAAACATAAAGAGAGAAGAGAAGAAAAAGACAGGGCTCTCGTATTCAATTTGAAAAAATGCAAGGATTTGGATGAAACAGTATCCGTTACATTTGAACATATGAGCATCCTGCTTCATGAAATCCGTGAGTCTATTGATCGGACCCTCACAGGATTGTATAATCAAAATGAGTACGTGTTGAAACAGGAAGATGCCAAAGCGAAGCAGATTCAAAAATGGACCAATACCATTATTGCCAATGTGTTCAAATCCATGAGACTCATGCAGCAGGAAGACAGTATCAAGCCAAAAATCTATGGAAACGCCATAACACGTTTGCAAAAACTTGCAGATGGTCACCGCGATATTACATCACGTGCGTTTTCGCATATTCGTAATCAACACAAAGGTTTGCTGGATTCCCAAATTGCTGAACTGAAGCAGGTGAATGAATTAATGACGGGTATTTTGAAAAACACAGAACTGGTTCTTAAAGGCAAAGAAAAAGGCGATATGGAAACGGCTGTTGATCAATATGAGCAACTACGGAAAATTGCCGATAAACAGAACCATGATCAGATTAATCGAATCAAATCAAAAGAATCAAAGACTCGATTGAGCATCCTCTACTATTCAATTGTTGGAAATGCACTTTCACTATCAAAACAAAACCTGAAACTCATGGAAATTTTCTCCAAAACATTCAGCAGTGTGAACGAAGCTGTTGATTTTGATCTGGACTATTAAGCGTATTTGATGTTTTTGTTTAGTTTTTTAATTAGCCGGACTATTTTGATGTAAAAGCTAAGGTGATAC
>CAYFMT010000028.1:0-17826 GCA_964344305.1 uncultured bacterium
GACAGGTGATTGGGTTCTCATGGAAAATCTGGGCTTCCTGTGAAAGAAACTTGAAAGTGGAAACGATATATACTAATTTCGTTTCCATCATGAATAATGATCCTAAAAAAGATATCATCCTGAATTCCGGGGTCGACATCATCAAACAACTGGGCCCCCGGTTTTTTACCGTTGAATACCTTGCTCAAAAACTCCGGATGAGCAAGAAAACCATCTATAAGTATTTCCCTAACAAGGATAAAATAATATTCGCCATCTTTGATCATGTCATGAGTCATATAGAGGGAAAGTTTCGAACGGTTGTGGAAAGCAAGGATAATGGACTGATAAAAATGATGCATATCCAGAAAGTGCTCAAAACACTTGATGGTCAAATCTCAATTGAAAAAATTGCCGAAGTCAAAGAACGGTATCCTGATCTCTGGAATAAGATAGAGCAGTTTCGACTGGATCGAAAAAGTGATTTTCAAGTCATTATTCAGGAAGGCCAGGATCAAGGATATTTCCTTAAAGAAAAGAATGCGGATGAACTCTCCACCATGATCGTGGTATTCATGAACCAGACATTCCAACCGGATGTCATTATGAAATACAATTTAGCATTTTATGAACTCTTCCAGCTCTTTTTCAGATTAATTATAAAAGGGTTGGTTACTGAAAAAGGTCGACTAGAACTGGAAAGAACAGGATTTGAATGAAACATACCATTAAGCACTGGTTCATCACACAGGCGCTGGACAATCCAAAGCGCACCATTGTTATCAATATTCTCATTACCCTTTTATTTGCTTTGGGTATTCCAAATGTGATCATTGATGATGATTTCATGAAACTCCTTCCCACAGAAATGGAGTCGAGGAAAACATGGGACAAAATCCGGGAGGAATTTGGTAACACAGAAATTGTCTATGTAGCCATTGGAAACAGGGGTGAATCTATTTACAATGCGGACTTGCTCCGTACATCCTGGGATATTACCGAATCCCTGGAACTGGCACCTGAAATAGATGAAGTTATGTCCATAACTACCCTTGTGAGAATGGATAGCGACGAGGGTTTTATGGAGGTGTCGGACCTGCAGCCGGCCAGGGATCTATATCCTGATGAAATCAATGAGATGAAATCCTACCTGGATAAAAATCCTGATTTTAAAACCCGGTTTATCAGCCGAAATGAAGATTATCTGAATATTACTGTTCGCCCTGTGAATGATATTCCACAGGATGTAGTGAATAAAATAATTGTAAATACCGTTCGTGAAAACTCGAATGGGTATGAAATAAAATTTGGTGGTCATGCCTATATCACAGGTACCATGTCTGAAATGATTCGGAATGATGCCTTTGGTCTCATGCGCGTTGGTATGATTGTCATGGTGGTTATTTTATTATTAAACCTGAGAAGCATTCCCGGTGTTTTTATGGTCCTGTCTGTCATCATTATGTCCCTTATTTCCATGATGGGTACCATGGGATGGATTATGGGTGTGACTGGGTCGGACAAATTTTTGTTTTCCGTACTGAACTCCTCCATGCCCATCATTTTATTGACCATAGCCAATTCTGATGGTGTTCATGTCCTGACTAAATTCTTCAGGGAAGTCCGAAAGCATGAAGATGTCCGTCCCGCTTTAGAGCACACCATGGATTCCCTGCTTATCCCCATTTTTCTAACGAGCATCACCACAGCAGCGGCATTTCTTACGCTCATTTCTGCTCCCATTGTACAACTCACAGGATTTGGTGTATCCATTGCTGTGGGTATTCTTTGGGCCTGGCTGCTTTCTTCCACCATGCTGCCAGCCATGATATCTTTAAAAAAATGGAAACCAGACTCAAAAGCCATAGCAAAAATGAGTTTATTCGAGTCACTTATCGACAAATTTGGAATCCAGGTACTGCGTTTCCCAAAACGAATCCTCAGTCTGGGAATGGTGTTTGTTTTATTGGGTATAATTGGAATGTTCCTTCTTAAGGTAGAAGTGAATATCGCGACGTTTTTCAAGCCGGGTTCAGAAATCCGGGACAGTTTTGATTTCATGGACGAGGAAATGGCGGGCACATTTGATATTCTCATCCGCATGGAAGGGGATATGAAGGACCCGACATTGCTGAATGAAATGGTGGACATACAGGAATACCTTGAAAGTGATGAGGCTGTCACCACATCCATTTCCATTGCTGATGTGATTAAGCAGATGCATCGCACCGTTATGGATGATGATCCTGACTTCGAAACCATTCCTGATTCAAGCGGAAAGGTGAATAATCTTTTTACCCTTTATTCCATGTCCGGTGACCCTGATGATTTTAGTGCGCTGGTTGATTACGATTACGAAATAGGCTTGATCACATCACTGATGCGGAATATTGAGGCGAGCAAGATCATCAAGATGGTAGATGGTATTAAGCACTATGCCAGTGAACATATTACTCATGCAGAATCTGTCACTGTATCCGGAATTCTTGTGATCTTTCGTGATCTGATCATTGCGGTGATCACATCCTCAGCTATTAGTATCATTGTATCCATTTTCATCATTGCGCTTATTGTTGGAAGCTTTTATCGATCATGGAAATATGGATTACTAAGCGTCATCCCACTAACGGTAGCCGTCATTCTTAATTTCGGTTTTATGGGACTATTTGGTGTAGGGTTGAGTCATGTTACCGTATTGCTGTCATCAATAATAATTGGTGTTGGTGTGGATTTTGCCGTGCACTATACATCCCAATTCCGGTATCTATGGGAAAGGGGGAGAAAAGAAAATGAACTGAGTCATGTTGTGATGAAAGATGTGGGCTATCCCATTGTATTGGATGCAGCGTCCAATATGGGTTTTGCTGCTCTTCTGTTTTCTGCATTTCTTCCCATTCAGTATATCGGCGGACTCATGGTATTTGCCATGGTGTCCACATCAATTGGTACTCTGACCATCCTTGCATCAGCAATGGAACTCATGAAACACAAACTCTTGAAAACAAGCAGGTCATAATATGAAAAAGACAATTCTTGCAGGTTTGCTAATCCAATTTCTTTGGTCACAAACAGGTTATGATGTGGCAAAAATGATCGATGTAAAAAAGACCCCCAGGGATATGAAAGCCACACTCACCATGGTATTGGAAAATTCTAAAGGAAAAACGCGAACATCCTCTATTCGGTCAGTATCGTATGATGGTGGTGAAAAACAGATGATTTGGTTCCTGTCCCCACCGGATGACAAGGGAGTGGCATTCCTAAAAATTGAACACGACAACATGGACGATGAGATGCGGCTATGGCTCCCTGCATTTAAAAAAGTGCGTCGAATAAAATCATCCAGCAAAGGCGATGCTTTTATGGGCTCAGATATGAGTTATGAAGATATGACCAATCGTAACCTGAATGATTTTAAGTATGCACTTGATGGAAAAGAAGAAGTGGACGGTGTGGACTGTTATATCCTGGTATCCACTCCCAAGCCGGAGCTTAGAAGTACCTATAGTGAACATCGTACCTGGGTAACAGTAGAAAACAGCATTGTGATGAAGGAAGAGAGTTTTGATAGGTCAGGAAAACTGCTTAAGACAAAGACCATACAATCGCAAAAACTCAAGGACTATGATACTCCTACGGAGATATTTGTCCGCAATGTACAGAAAAACCACTCTACACGTCTGACCTTTGATGAGATTGAACTGGATACGGGTGTGGAAGAATCCCTTTTTCATGAACGAAATTTGAAGAGAATGCCAAAATGAAACATGCGTCCGTCGTTAAGCTATCAGAATTAGTACATACTCAACCCGATTCCGTTGTAAGCAACACTGTCCTGAAAAAAGAAAAAGGGAATATCAGTTTTTTTGCATTTGATCAGGGTCAGGGTCTGAGCGAGCATACAGCCCCATTTAATGCATTTGTCCAGGTGATTGAAGGAGAAGGTACTATTGTGATTGATGGCAAGGATTTCTGTCTGACCGAAGGAGAAGGGATTATAATGCCCGCGAACATCCCACATGCGGTTCAGGCTAAAACAGATTTCAAAATGATGCTCGTAATGATCAGGGAGTAGAATTGCCCTACTGCTTCACTAACGAATTTTGCCATAACCAGTTTTCGTAAAACCAATCTGGATATGGCATTGCAAGTAAACCCTGTTTAATTGACCGGAAACGGGATTTAGAGGAAGAAAAATGAGAATATTTTTAATGTGTGTATTTGTCTTAACCGCTGGTTATGGTCAATTTTATATATCAGGAGATATTGCTCCGTCTGTCATGATCCGTCAATCAGACCAGGAACTCTTTGATCTACCCTACCGATTAATTTCCGCTGATTTGGGTTATTCTCTGGGGGATTTAGATATAAGGACTGCCCTGGCTCTCGAACACAGGATTAATTCCGGAGAGTATAGAGGGGATGTACGTGAGTTTTATGGTATCTGGTATAACCGATTAGGAGAATTGAAGCTTGGCAAACAAATCCACGCCTGGGGAGCAGCCGATGGGAATAATCCCACAGATAACCTGAACCCGTACGATTTTTACTTCATGTTTTTACCGGGCACTGATCGAAAAATTGGTACAGTTTCTGTTGCCCTCACCATGTATATTGGTGCGTTAACCATGGAAGCAGTTTTTATCCCGGAACATCTTGGTAACAGAGTCCCATACAACGAACCTGATTTTCCAATTATCCCTTTACCTGAACCCAAGGACAATCAACTCATTGAAAATAGTCGGGATTACGATGTGGGAGTCAGATTAAAAACAATGGTGGGAGAAAATGATATATCTCTATCCTATATCAATGGTCATGATAATAGTCTCTCCCTCACAAATATGCAGAACACATTTGGAATATTTATCCCTGAATTTGGGTACAGAAAAACGAATATGTTTGGTGCCGATGTGGTTGGGTTTCTTGGTGATGTAACCTATCGTCTGGAAAGCGCATATTTCCGGACTGAAGATGATGATTGGTTATTAAAGACGGAGGCAACCTATTCACAGCATGTGGTTCAGCTTGAATATACAGAGTTGTGGGACATCCAGTTTTCCGGTCAATTTATTGGCAGTGAGATTCATGAGGTATCAGGGTCTACTGATGTTTTGTATTTGCAGTCTTCTATACCTGACAAGGAGACATTTCAACCTGGTATGGGCACACCTTTCGCCATCTTTACGGATCGCGGAATGTCTGCCAGCGCAAAAGGAACCCTTTTGGATAATTCCCTGGAGATTATGGGTAATGTATTCTACGATTTGAATGAACGGGGAAAGATGCTTGGAATAATGATCGATTACTCCCCATGGAGTGGATGGGAGATTTCCGGTGGAATGACATCGTTTATCGGAAATGGAGATGATCCTGAGTATCCTTTTAACACTCTGGAAGACTTTTCACATGTAAGGTGCGGGATTACGTATAGTTTCTAACACCCAAAGGAGCGATCATATTTATCGCCTGCGTTTGCCTTTTCTATTGTTGAAAGGATTTCGTTTTCTCCCTCGAGGCTTCCTATCATTTTTTCTTGTTAACTCTTTCGTTGATGACGTTTTTGCCCCTTTAGGTTTTTCTGTTGCCTGTTCAACCAACAGCTTAGTACCGTTAATGACTTTTCCTGTAAGCGAGGAAATCAGTTGATCGCAATAATTAGCATCAATCTCAAAAAATGAAAATTTCTTCATGATCTCAATTCGACCAATTTCTACATTACCGGACTTTAATCCACGATTGATCAGTGCGATTAACCCTATAGGGTCGATGTCCTGTTTGGTACCCACATTGATATACAGATTCTTAAACGCAATGTCGGATTTTTGAATATTATCTTTTTGGAATTTTCCTTGTCGTTGTTTCTTCTTCTCTTTGCGATCCGTGATATTTATATCTTTTGAATTCTTATAGTAATCAAGAAACCGGTTAAATTCTGCAGAAACAAAGTGTTTTATCAGTTCTTCCCTTTCGAGCCACTCAAGTTTCTCAAATATCAGGGGTAGGAATGGAGCAATTTGCTCTTCGTCAACTTCAACTTTTTCAACCTTGTCAATTAAAGCAAATAGTTGTTTTGTGCAGATTTCTCTCCCACTGGGTACCATTTCTCTGGAGAATACTAGCTTAAACTTTCTTTCAAGATCTTTTATCTTTCTGATCTCGCGGGTATGAATGATAGCAATGGAGGTTCCACTTTTACCGGCGCGACCAGTCCGACCACTACGATGTATATATACTTCAGGATTGTCAGGGATATTAAAATTAATGATATGTGAGAGATTGTTTACATCCAATCCTCGAGCAGCAACATCAGTGGCAACAAGAAGTTGCAAATGTCCCTTGCGAAATTTTTCCATAGCCTCATCTCGTTGAGCCTGAGACAAATCTCCATGCAATGCATCAGCATTATAACCATCATGCATCAGTTTATTGGCAATCTCTTTTGTTTCTCTACGTGTACGACAGAATATTATTCCATAGATATTTGGATGAATATCAGCAATTCGTTTTAGTACACGGTACTTGTCTTTCGCATGTACCATGTAATACGTATGATTTACATTTTCCGCACCTGTATTTTGCCTTGTAGCTGATATCTTTACGGGGTTATTCATATAGGATTTTGTGATGCGAGCAATCTCCTGGGACATTGTAGCAGAGAAAAGGAGGGTTTGTTTTTCAGCAGGTGTAGAGTCAAGGATAGCATCCAATTCGTCTTTAAATCCCATCGTTAACATTTCATCCGCTTCATCAAGAACCAGCCTCTGAATGGATCCAACTCTTAGCTTTTTTCTTCGGATCAAATCATGTGTTCGGCCGGGAGTACCCACAACGATATGTGCGCCTTTCTTCAATTCGCGCATTTGGGATTCAATACTGGCTCCCCCATAAACTGCTACTATATTCATCCCTTCAATGTATTTGGCATAGTTCGTTATATCATTTGTGATTTGCACACAAAGTTCGCGAGTCGGGCATAGAATCAGAGTTTGAGTGGTACGATTATCACTGTTTGTTAATTGCAGTGAAGGCAAACCAAACGCAGCTGTTTTCCCTGTGCCAGTTTGCGCAAATGCAATAACATCCTGATCAGAACTAAGCAAGTGAGGGATAGTTTTAGCCTGAATAGGGGTTGGATTCTCAAATCCAAGGTGTTTGATAGATTTAAGCAATGGTGTACTTAATCCTGTGGTCTCAAAGGAACTCATAATTGTTTTGTCCATCAATGAATTGGTTCATTGATATTCTTGTTTTAATGGTTGTGGAATGATTCTTATAGAAAAGGAGAGTTTTTGGAGTGCTTTTCGTATAGGAAATTGTGTCACTGATGGCCGTAGCCGGGCGCGAAGTTAATTCAAAATGTGTGTGAGCTAGAGTATTAAAAAATAAAACTTTGCGGAAGGTTGACCCACCCGCAAAGTTTTAAGAGTTATACAGTTGTGTGATGGGGCTGCTTAAAGGTGTAAATGATTCCTGCAGCCATTAAGCACAGAACACCACAAATGGTAAAGGCGAGTGGAAAATTCCCCATGTCACCGAGATAACCACCCATAATAGGTCCCAGTATTCCACCAAAGCCATACGCCAGGAAAATCCAACCATAGTTTTGTCCCACATAGCGTGTACCCCATGTGTCAGCTGTCATGGCAGGGAATAGGGCAAAATTGCCTCCAAAATTGAATCCAATGAGGGTTGCACCTAAATAGAGAAGAGCAGGGGTTCCCGCCATCCATTGGAAGGCAATGACAAAGATTCCCTGTGTGGCCATCATAAGAGTGATGGATCGTTTTCGACCGAGTTTATCGCTGATGGCTCCCCAGACTATCCTGCCTATCCCATTGGCAAGACTGAAAAAGATGGCCATGGCGGTTCCTGCAACAGCACTGGCTCTGGCCGCATCGAACCCGTTGGCGGTAAGCGCCGTCATGGGAAATAATTTCATGAGACCAATACTCATGAGTCCTGCACTGGCTCCGAAAGCAAATGTGGCGGACAGAAAATGAAACTGTGGTGTTTTCAGCATTTCCTTGCTGTTGTAATCCTCTGCCTTTGCAGATTGATCGGCACGATTTTCCGGTGGGATATATCCTTCAGGTTTCCATCCTTCCGGAGGAAACTTCATCCAGATACTACCGATGGAGACTGCAATGAAGAAAATAATACCATAAATGGTGAATGTAGTATTTAGCCCATAGGTTGATAGAAGTGAGCCCCAGGAACCTGCCAGTTTCACCCATAGAGTAGCACCAAAACCAAAGCCTGCAACTGCCAGACCGGTAATCAGTCCCTTTTTATCAGGAAACCAGCGCATCCCCACGGCAATAGGAACCACATAAGCTAGTCCGATGCCGGAACCTCCTACCACACCAATGAAGAAGAGCAGGAGCAAGAAATTGGTTCCCCCAAATAGTCCGGCACAGGCGTAACCCAGTCCCAATACTATTCCCCCGAAAAATGATACCCTGTTGGGTCCCCAGATGGGCATGATTCTTCCGGCAAGTACCATGACAATGGCGAAGAATAGTAAACCCACGCTGAATACACCCTGAGTCTGCGCTTTAGACCACCCATCATTGACGAGTGATGGTGTAAAAACAGACCAGGCATAAATGGCCCCGAGACATAATTGTATAATAATAGCCCCCAAAACGACAAACCACCTGTTTGCCACCGGGAGCTTCTGCGATGAATTCATTTGGAAAATCCTTTAGTATGTTAGAAGTACATAACCCTCATTTTAAAGAGGATTAGGTTGTCCGAAATTACATTGGTAAAACTGAAGTATGGTAGGAGTTAGAGGAATTATTTTGTTAATAATTCCTCAGAAATATTTTAATCAGAAATGTTTGTGTGCCGAACTATTTCACCGTTGACAAGATAGATCACATCTTCAGCAATGTTTGTGGCATGATCAGCCATCCGTTCAAGATATCTGGAAATGGCTAAAACCTGAAGCCATTCCGGGGTACGACAATTATCCTGGGACAGCTGTTCATAAATGATAGAGTACATTCCTTTATGCAGGGTGTCCACATCGATATCACTACCAATGACCTGCTCTGCAAGATCTGCATTTTGGTTGACCAGAGCATCCAAAGATTCCTTTAACATGGCCCGCACGTATGACGCCATTTTAAAGATGCTTTTTGGAATCTTAATATGTGGGTGTTTCGCTAAATAATGCGCCCTGGATGCTACATTGGTTGCCAGGTCACCAATACGTTCCAAATCATTATTGATTTTTAGCACAGACACAATAAAACGGAGATCAGCAGCCACCGGTTGATGAAGAGCAAGAATTTTCAGGCATTCTTCCTCTATTTCAATTTCCTTCCGATCTATTTTTTCATCTTCATCAATGACTTTGTTTGCAAGATCCATATCCATTTCTTCCAAGCTTCGTATGGCTTTCTGGACACTTTCTTCTACCAGTGTACCAAGGAAAAGAAATGATTTCTTTAATTCTTCAAGTTCGCGTTCAAATAAAATATTCATAATGCCTCGCCTTTACCCGAACCGACCGGTTATATAGTCTTCTGTCTGTTTGATGTTTGGTTTAGTAAATATGGTTTCAGTTTCCCCTGATTCTATCAGTTTCCCTTCATAAAAGAAAGATGTATAGTCAGAAATACGAGCAGCCTGCTGCATGTTATGTGTGACAATAACAATTGTATAGTTCTCTCTGAGTTCACGAATAAGATTCTCAATTCGCGCCGTGGATTTTGGATCCAGAGCAGATGCCGGTTCATCCATAAGAATGATATCCGGTTCAACTGCCAGTGCACGTGCAATGCATAATCTCTGCTGTTGACCACCGGATAGTCCAAATGCATTCTGGTCCAGCCGATCAGAAACCTCATCCCAGAGTGCAGCACCTTTGAGGCTGCGCTCTACTATGTCGTCCAGCTGTGCTTTGTCCTTAACTCCATGAATTTTTGGTCCGTAGGCAATATTATCCCAGATCGGTTTTGGGAATGGGTTGGATTTTTGAAATACCATACCGACCTTTTTACGCAGTGCCACAACATCCATGGCGGTTCTATCTTTATAAATGTCCTCATTATCAATAAGGACATCCCCTGTATGGTGGGTACCAAGAATAATATCGTTCATTCGGTTGAACATACGGAGGAAAGTGGATTTCCCACATCCAGATGGACCAATTAGGGCCGTGACACGTTTTTCAGGAATTTGCAGATTGATATCATACAATGCCTGGGTGTCACCATAGAAAAAATCCAGTTTTCTCGCTTCGAGTTTTATGGCTTCATTTACCATTTATATTTCTTTCTAAAATGACGTCGCAGGAAAATTGCGGACAAATTGAATATTAATACCAGCAATAAGAGAACCAGAGCGGTTCCATACTGTTTTGGCAGGACAAGGTGTACTTCAGGGTGCTGTGTCGCAAGGATATATAGGTGATAGGGCAAAGCCATGACCTGATCGAAGATTGAAGAAGGCAGTCTAGGCAGGAAAAATGCCGCAGCTGTTAGGAGAATCGGTGCAGTTTCTCCGGCAGCGCGACCAATCCCAAGGATGGATCCCGTGAACATACCCGGTAAGGCAAATGGAAGCACATTCTTATAGATGGTTTGCCACTTGGTGGCACCCAGTGCCAGGCTCCCTTCTCGCAGGGACATTGGAACGGCTCTCAATGATTCTTCACTTGAAACGATAATGGTAGGGAGAATCATAAATGCAAGCGTAAGACTACCGGAAAGAATGGATGCACCAAATCCAAAAAAGATAACAAAGAGTCCGAGACCAAACAATCCAAACACAATTGAAGGAACCCCGGCGAGGGTTACAATGGCTAGACGAACCGTTCGGTTAAATCTATCCTGTTTTGCATATTCTGTTAAATAGATGGCTGTTGCCATTCCCAGGGGGATAGCAACAATGATGGCTCCCAAAACAAGATAGATTGTACCTACAATGGCAGGAAGTATTCCACCCTCTGCACCGCTGCGTCTTGGGACCTGTGACAGGAACTCCCATGTCAGTGAAGGACTTCCTTTCAGGACAATATCCAACACAATGTAGCCGATGATAACCACAATACTGTAGGTAATAAGCCTGATGAGCCAGCGAATGGCCAATTCACTTTTAACTTGCGAACCCATCAGCGCATCTGGTATTTCTTTAGCACTTTTTGGGCGATCATGTTCAATCCGAATGTGGTCAGCATGAGCACAATTCCTACCCAGAACAGAGCTGCATAATGTGTGCTTCCAAAGGCCACTTCACCCATTTCAGCTGCAATGGTTGCTGTCATGGTTCGAACCGAATCAAAGGGCGACACTGTCATTTTTGCCGCATTTCCTGTTACCATAAGGACCACCATGGTTTCTCCAACGACCCGTCCCATGCCCAGCATGACAGCCGCCACGATTCCAGGTAAGGCCGCCGGGACCACCACGCGAAACGATGTTTGCATTTGACTGGCACCAAGGGCAAGACTGGCTTCCTTAAAGGCAGATGGCACACTTTGTATGGCATCTTCTGAAATGGAGATAACAGTGGGTATGGCCATGAGGGCAAGCAGCAATGCACCGGTTATAGCTGTCAGTCCTGTATCAAGTCCGAACAAATTTTTCACCACCGGACTGAGTACAATTAAACCAAAGAAACCAATGACAACTGATGGAATTCCAGCCAGTATTTCTATAAATGGTTTAAGAAACTCTCGTTCGGTATTGCTTGCGAATTCTGCTATGTATATGGCACCCACAACCCCAAAGGGGATCATGATAATGGTGGCAAGTATTGTGACAAGGAATGAGCCGACAATGAGCGGGTATAATCCAAATTGTTCCAGTGTAAAGGAAACAGGAATCCATTTGGTGCTGAATAGACTGCCAATACCCGGTTCCTGTAAGAAGGACAGGGCTTCCTTTCCAAGGAAAATAAATATGAGAGCTACCACAAGGATGCTCATGGCCGCTGACCAGAGCAATACCTGTCGTATAACCCTATCCTTCCACATAGAACAACGTCCTGTTAGTTAACGGGAACGTATCCCGTTTCAAGGACGATTTTCTGACCGCCATCGGAGAGGCAGAAATCGATAAATTCTTTTACAAGACCGGTGGGTTCACCATTTGTATAGAAATGGAGGGGTCTTGCAACAGGGTAAGCACCGCTTTTCACGGATTCGACACAGGCATCTACCGCATCCATGCCTTCTTTGTCAATAACCTTAAGTGGTTTAACGCGGTCTGCAGATTCTGCTGCATACCCAAGTCCAATGTATCCAATAGCCCATTTATCCTGAGATACAGATTGGACGATGGCTGAGGTTGACGGCATAAGCATGGCATTTGGTGAGTAGTCCTTTTTACTCATAACACGCTTCTGGAAAAAGACATACGTGCCTGAGCTGGATTCACGGGAGAGGATGAGAATAGGCTCATCTGGTCCACCAACCTGACTCCAGTTTGTGTATGCCCCTGTATACATTTTACCAATCTGTTCAATGCTTAGTTCAGATACGGGGTTCTCAGGATGAACCACGATAGCAATACCATCGCGAGCAACAGCCAATTCATTCACCTGAATACCTGAATTCTCAGCCTGCTTGACTTCCTTATCCTTGATTTTCCTGGAAGCAATACAGATATCCGTTGTGCCATTAAGGAGTGCAGCAATTCCGGTTCCAGATCCACCGCCAGTAACTGATATATCTATGGTGTTGTTTGAATTCATGTAGGATTCTGCCCAGTTGCTGGCCAGATGGACCATGGTATCAGATCCTTTTATTGTAATATATGAAACAGTTGATTTATTGCTGTTTCCACCGCAGCCTGCCAGAATAAGCATACTGGAAAGTGCTATTAAGAGATGATTCCTCATGTGAAGTTCCTTATTATTGATCACTATAATGTTATCGTGTAAAACTATCTACTGAATATTAGTTGATTGTTAGGATTCAAATATTTTTTGTGATCGGTTTTGAAAGATTATATCTTGAATTGAAAGTTAACCGTATAGATGGTAGTGGTTTCATCACCATCCTTTGCCATGCGGATGACCGGTGCAATGGACAGGGATGATTCGGGCTTATAATTGAACCCGGCTAGTAAGGAATTCGTTTCATCCATGGTATCCATACGTCCAAATATCTCTACACCATCAAGGGCACGGAAATTTCCATAAACAGATATGAGTGATTCAGTTTCATCGCCGGATGACATGACATCATATTCTCCACCAACACGTATTGCACCCATTTGGGTAGCAGCAAATGCACCATAAACCATCGTTGGGTCGGTGTCCGTTGGCTCGGAAGAGAATACGGCACCGGCATTATACCCATTGCCTTTCCCCAGTTTTTTCTCACCAAGAAATGCATTGACAGACACCTTCTTGTGTTCATCAGATTCGGGATATTTATACCCTGCTCCATTGGTGTATAAAACGCTGGTGCTTACAGGACCCAGTTTTGTGCTGAATCCAATACCCATGTCGGCAGAACTGGAGAACTTGTTTGCATCTATGGCTGATTTCTCAATAAATCGGTAACCCCAGTTTTTTTCCTGGACCGAAAACATGTTCATACCCTGCATACCAAATATCAATTTTCCAAATCCTGTTTTCCAGGTCAGCTTTGCGTTTTTGATATAGGAATAAAGTCGGGTTTCTTTTTTTGAAAAGCTGAAATCACTTGTATCAATTTTTGATGCTACTTTCTCGCGACCTGCATCTAATTGAAATTTAAAATCCACGTTGTCTGACACATTCCGCTCAAACGTAAAGTAAGCACGGTTAATCTCAAACTCGGAGTTTGTGTCATCCATCCGGTATTCAAAAAAAGTTAGTCCACTTATTTTGGTTTCCTGTGCAAGCAGTACACCAAGCACTGTAATCAAAATGAAAAGATATTTTGTCAGTTTCATTCTATCTCCTGATTATTATTTTTTTTAATTAAACAAGGTGGAAGGTTAACTGGAGAGTGTTAGGAAAAGATTAGAATAACGCTAGAAAATAAATAGTATGAGCTAAACCGGGAGGGAGATGATGAACTCGCTTCCCTCATTCATTTGACTTTCAACGGATATTTTCCCCTGGTGAGCAAGTACTATGTGCTTTACAATTGCAAGACCCAGGCCGGTACCGCCCATGGCTCGACTACGACCTTTATCTACCCGATAAAAGCGTTCATAAAGTCTTGGAAGATGTTCAGATGCGATTCCGTTTCCTTCATCTTTCACTTTGATAAAGACATGACTTGCTGTTTGCCATGCTGACAAGGTAACGGTTTTATTCGAATCACTGTACTTAATGGCATTATCTACCAGGTTGTTAATGGCATTCTGCATGAGACGAAGATTGATTGTGGCCTTTATATCATCTGTGCAATCCACTTGTACTGCTATTTTTTTGCCTTTTGATTTCGTTTCAAAATCTCGAACGGCAGATTTGAGTAATGGCAGAATAGAGGCTTTTTCCAATTCAATGATTCCTTCATCGTATTCACGTTCTATACGTGATAGCTGAAGAAGATCATCTATGATGGCTCCCAATCGCGTTGATTGTCTGTCAATAATATCTACGAATTTCCCTGCATTATCCGTATCGTGAATGGCACCATCCTTCAAGGTTTCAACAAATCCCTGGATGGAAGTAATAGGTGTCTTCAACTCGTGTGATACATTGGCTACGAAATCACTGCGAATCTGCTCAAGTTTCCTGATTCTGCTTATATCATTCAGCACAAATAATGCCCCCAGTTTTTCATCATTATTTCCAATAAGAGGCGTACCTGTCACCTGGAGAAAATAATCCCTTTCCCGATGTACAATCAGGTCTGTTTCCAGTGTTTCATCGCTGTTGAGGACATCTTCTATGAAGGTTAAGAGTTCTGAGTGACGAATAGCCTCGTGTACCGGAACATGATCAGTCATGTCCTCCTGTATATCCAGGAGGTCTTTTGCAGTAGAATTAATCCGAATAATTCTATGTGTGAGGTCTACAGCAAGGACACCCTCTATCATGCTTGTCAAAACGGCTTCAAGCTCATTGCGCTGATTTCGTACAATCTCAATTCGATCATGAAGCTGCTCCGCCATGTTATTTAGAGACTCGGCTAACCCTCCTATCTCTTCAGTATTGTGAGCAGGAATTTTTTCAGAGAAATCTTCATGGGAATAGCGAGAAGCACCGGCAATCATCCTCTTCAATGGTATGGTGATCCGTTTCGAAAAAATGTAACTGAGCAGAGCAGAAAAAAGAACGATGATCACCGCACTGATCCAGATACGGTTTTTCAGTTGATTGTTCAATGCCTGTACATCGCTAAGGGCAATGGAAGTTCTGACAACACTTGTTATGGCATCGTTCTGGTAAATGGGGATGGCCACATACAGCATGGGCGTTTCGATGGTGAAGCTGTACCGTGTAATACTTCCTGTACCACCTTTAAATGCTTCAATGATTTCCGGGCGGTCTCCATGATTATCCATTTTCCCCGGATCCTCATTGGTGTCAATAATTACTTTGCCTCCAGGGTTAATAAGGGTAATCCTTATACCCGTTTCACTGTGGATTTTCAGAATGTCTGGTTTCAAGTCAGGATCATTTAGATCATAACCGCTGATGTGGTGACGGATGATTTGTGCGTTGGAAAGAAGATTGTTCAGGACAGACGTCTGGGCATAATCACTAATGGTCCTGGTACTTAACATACCAAGCAGTATGACAGAGAGAACGGAGAGGAGTAAAAAGAGTGGGAAGAGTTGAAAAAGGAGGGGCCTAGAACTTTTCATGCTTGAATTTATAACCGACACCTCTCACAGTTTGAATCAATTCTCCTTTGTTTAATATTTTCTTTCTTAATCCAACAATCTGTACATCAACGGATCGATCAGTGACGGGGTAAAAATCCCCATGAACATGCTTAATGATCTGATTCCGGGTATAGACCCAACCTGGGTGTGACGCGAGAAGGGTAAGGATCTGGAATTCCGAATAGGTTAAATCAACCTCGATACCATCGATCTGCACAGTACGTTTTTTCAAATGAATGTGGATGCCTTCGAT
This sequence comes from uncultured bacterium, assembly GCA_964344305.1. Classification (GTDB taxonomy): domain Bacteria; phylum Fidelibacterota; class Marinisomatia; order Marinisomatales; family JABMOV01; genus JABMOV01. The sequence continues at coordinate 16,021 of CAYFMT010000028.1, forward strand.
GTTAATAATATCATCATCCATGGCATCAGAACGTCTGCGTCGCATAAGTGCTTTTACACGTGCTACGAGGACTTTTGGACTAAATGGTTTTGTGATATAATCATCTGCGCCCGTTTCAAGTCCTTTTACAATGTCTGATTCCTCGCCCTTGGCCGTAACCATGATAATGGGTATATCCTCCGTGGAGGAGTCAGATTTAAGGATGCGACATATATCCACACCGTTGATTCCCGGCAGCATAATGTCAAGGATTAATAAATCGGGATGAGAGGTTCTTGCCTTAGCCAGACCCTTTTCCCCATGGGTGGAGCCATCTACTGCAAAACCAGCTGTAGACAGGTTATAGGACATTAATTCAAGTATGTCTTCTTCGTCTTCGATGATCAATATGTTCTTCATCTTTTTCTTCCTGTAAAGGGCGAAGATTACATGGGAACTATTAGAAACATGTTAGATTGCTCATAATAATTTTTAAATCCTTGATCCCAACGTCATAAAAACAGACGAAAACTCAAGTGGGCGGATCCAATGCCCAGCACAATTCCTGCTGTGATGTCCGATGGGTAGTGAAGTCCCAGGTACATGCGTGATATCCCAACAAGGGTGGACCATATGTACATGGGCCATGCCAGGACCGGGATGTAAAAAGACAGGATGGTGGCAAGTAAAAATGCCGTGGACGTATGCCCGGACGGAAAACTGTATTTGTCCGGTGGTTTTATAATGGGGGACACAAAAGAAAAGGCTGAGTAAGGTCGAAGTCGTTTTACCGTGTTTTTCAGTAGATAATAGATGGGGAATTGAATGAATAAAGCGCCCAGGGATACGAGAAGGAAATTCCGTCCCCAACCCGGTGAAAGGTAGATGATAAAGATGGCTGTTGTGCCAAACAGCAATCCATCACCGGATTTTGACATGACAACGAGGATTCGGTGAAGGAACACGTTTTTTTCAAACCGGTGTGACACGGTAAAAAATAACAGCACATCCCAGGAATTGATAATATGGAAGAGTCGTTTTAACATGGCGTCAACATTGTGTGAAGCGGGGAGAAATTAGAGATATAATTGTGGAATATATAAAAAAAGGGGAACTTGATGGTTCCCCTTTTTAATCGAAATGAATCTGTTGTTCTTACAGACCCAGATTTTCCTTTGCATTATCAAGCATGGCTTGAATTAACACAGGATTGTGAACACCGAGACTCTTGTCTTCCAGAGCAATCATGAAGTTCCAGAATGCAGAGAATTCGGGACCGGATACTGTGCCAACATGAGGATGATATTCCAGTGATCCATCTTCCAGAGTATCCACGGAAAGTGCATGGACATCTACAAGAGCTGCACCAATCATGTCAAGATCTGCCTGTACAGCTGTTTGAACACCGTTTTTATCAAAGTCCGTCAGACCAGTATGACAACCGGATTGGTTACAGCCATCGACGGATGGTTCAAATGAATGATTTGAATCATACATGTGACAGCCCATACAAGCATAGGTGCTATGAGGGGAATGTGCTTCAATAGTAAATGTGGTGCCATTCCTGTTATCACCTACAAGACCAAAGAGAATGGATGCTGCTGGACCATGGTGAGGACCGGCATGGGAGCTGGAAATTCTCACGGAGTCTGTAGCATCTGTTGGTGTTTCATCGTAGGCTGAATAATCACGACGATGTTGGTGACATACGGCACAAGCATTGTTGTTACCACCAAAGTCTACCGTTTGTGTATCATCAGCATAGAGTACGATTGGATCTCTTTATCAAGCTTCTTACTAATCTCACTGACCTGACTCTTTGAAAAA
>CAYFMT010000029.1:0-17160 GCA_964344305.1 uncultured bacterium
AAGTGTAACCTATGTCCTCGTACATTTTGTAACCTATGTCTATGTACTGTACCATCCTTCCATTGAACTTTCCAGGCAAACCGGATGTAGCCGACCCGTACAGGGCCAACCAGTATACCACAGACCAGCTCCGTCATTGGGATATGGCTCCTGATAATCCTGCAAAACTCCAGAACCAGGGATTTCAATTTGCTTTCACCAGCAATGGACTCAAGGATAAAAAGCAATTTAGAACTAATCTCATATCTGCCGTGAAACGTGGTCTAAGTGAACAGGATGCTCTGGCAGCTCTCACCACAACACCTGCAAAACGATTTGGACTGGCCTCTACACATGGAAAAATCCAGGAAGGGTACCAGGCAAATCTCATTGTAGTGGATGGGTCTTACTTCAATGAAGATAACCCAATTCGAGCTGTATGGATCCATGGGCGTGAATACCCAGTAAATCCAAAACCGGAGTTCGACTATGCCGGGAACTGGGATATTCAATTGCATGACCAGAACGGTACTCTGACTCTCGATACTCAGCTCAAGAATGCCACTGTTACTTTGGATTCCACCCTGTCATTATCCAATGTTAATCTTTCAGGGAATAGAATTACATTTACAATGGAGGAAGATGATGTCACTCAGTTTACCGGGAGTATCACCAAGGGGAAAATAACCGGTCTGGGTTTGACCGGGAAAGGCGATCACTTTGTTTGGTCCGCATCAAATTTTCAACCTGCAGAGAAAAAAGAAAAAGAATTGGCTGAGGAATCCCCCAGCGATCTCACAGTGGTTTACCCTGAAGGAGCGTATGGACTATCAGCGATTCCTGATCAGCCCTACTCCGTTTTTATCAATGACGCCACTATCTGGACATCAGGTCCACAAGGCATCCTGAAAGATTGGGATATGCTCATCGTCGACGGTAAAATAGATAAAATTGCCCAGGACATTAAGATTCCACGAAACAGTGCGGTGGTCATCGATGGGAATGGGAAACACATTACTGCAGGCCTTATCGATGCTCACAGTCATTCCGCTGCTGTCTCCATCAATGAGGGCACACAGAGCGTTACATCTGAAGTCAGGATTCAGGATGTTTTGGACCCAGATGATATCGCTATCTACAGGGAATTAGCCGGGGGATTAACCACCATCAATATTCTTCATGGCTCTGCCAACACTATTGGTGGCCAGAATGCTGTTCTCAAACTTCGTTGGGGATCCAGTGCAAATGATATGTTATTCAAGCAGGCTCCAAAAGGGATCAAGTTTGCCCTGGGGGAGAATGTAAAGCAATCCAACTGGGGTGATGATTTCAGAACACGATATCCACAGACACGCATGGGAGTGGAGCAAATTCTCAGGGATGCCTTTACCCGTGCTGAAGACTATCGAAAAAACTGGATGGCATACACAAAAAATGGGAAGGCACAAAAAACACTGATTCCACCACGAAAGGATTTGGAACTGGATGCCCTGGTGGAAATTCTGGAAGGTGAACGATTAATACATTGCCATTCTTATCGTCAGGACGAAATCTTATCCCTCTCGCGTGTAGCAGATGATTTTGGGTTTACCGTTGGGACATTTCAACATGTCCTCGAAGGATACAAGGTGGCAGATCGCATTGCCGAGCATGGTGCAGGTGCTTCCACATTTACAGATTGGTGGGCTTACAAATTCGAGGTGTACGATGCCATCCCTTATAACGGAACCCTTATGCATGATGTGGGTGTGGTCGTTTCCTTCAACAGCGATTCGGATGAATTAGCGCGACGTATGAACCTCGAAGCCGCCAAGGGTGTGAAATATGGTGGAATGTCTGAGATCGATGCCCTGAATACCGTTACCATCAATCCTGCCAAGCAATTAAAAATTGACAAATGGGTGGGTTCCCTTGAAGTGGGTAAAGATGCGGACTTCGTTGTGTGGAGCGGTCATCCTCTATCCACCCAATCCATCTGCGAACAGACCTGGGTAGATGGTCGACAGTATTTTAGCCTCGAAACAGATGAAGCACTCTATCGCAGGGATCAATCCATCAGACAGGATCTCATCCAGAAAATTCTTTCCAGCCCTGATTCCAATAACCCGGACATGAAACCTGCACCGGTTAAGAAAGGAGATGATCACCATTGTCTCGACCATGATGATATAACCTGGGAAGGAGGCAACCAATGAGAGGTACTATTTTTACAGTTATATTTTCCCTGTTTGTATTTGCATCGGATCAGATTCCCGCACCGGCTCAGGATCACCCCATACTCATTAAAGATGGCACCCTGCATACCGTGACAAACGGGGTACTTGAGGGTTACGACATCCTTTTTGAAAATGGGAAGATCACTCGTATTGAAGAATCCATTTCTGCTACTCCGAACATGGAGGTGATCACTGCAGACGGTAAACACATTTTTCCAGGATTGATCGTCAGTGTATCCACTCTTGGACTTGTGGAAGTGAACGCCATGCGAGCCTCCGTTGATTACAATGAAGCAGGTGACATGACGCCGGAAGTCCGGGCGAATGTCAGTTATAATCCCGACTCAGAACTGATCCCTGTTACGAGATCCAATGGTGTGTTGTTTGTGAATTCCATGCCTGCTGGTGGTCGGATTCCAGGTCAGTCATCCCTGATGAAGATGGATGGCTGGACATGGGAAGATGCCACATTCCAGCATCCGACGGCTCTTCATCTGAATTGGCCGGACATGTGGATCAACACAAACCCAAAAAGCAAGAAATCCGTAAAGGATCAGGAAAAGGAGCAACAGGAGTTCATCACCAAACTGGATGAATTCGTGGATAAAGTCAGGCGATATGAGCAATCCAAATCCTATGGAAGCAAAACAAGATCGCATGATGAATATCGTGATCTCCGATTAGAATCCATGATACCTTATGTGAATGGTGATAAGCCGATTTTCGTGCATGCATTTGATGTTAGGCAGATCGAGTCTGCTGTCTATTGGGCAAAAAAGCATGACATGAAGATTGCCATCGTGGGTGGCTGGGACGCATGGAGAATTCCGGATGTTTTAACATCCCATGATGTACCTGTTGTCATTGAAAGTGTACTGCGATTGCCCTGGCGTAGACACAGTCATTACCAGGAATCCTATACCCTGCCGAAAAGGCTCCATGACGCAGGTGTGTCATTTTGTATCTCCTCAGCAGGGAATGCTTTCCAGGCGGCACATGTCAGGGATTTACCAAACCATGCCGCCATGGCGTCTGCGTATGGGTTGCCATTTGATGAAGCACTGAAATCCATAACCCAATCCGCTGCGGACATATTGGGTGTGGGAGATAAAATTGGATCCCTGGAAGTAGGCAAAGATGCGTCCCTGTTCTTATCCGATGGTCATATTCTTGAGATCACAACAAATGTGGAACGAGCATTTATCAGCGGTGCAGACATCGATCTGAATGACCGTCATAAAACTCTGTATTCAAAATACACAAAGAAATATCAGCAGCTTGGTATCCTGCCAGAATCAGGTGACTAACCATGGATAGGACCCGGTGTCCCTGGCCTGGAAACAATGAACTCATGCTGCAGTATCATGATCATGAATGGGGTGTACCCTGTCATGATGATCATCGATGGTTTGAGTATATCACACTGGATGCGTTCCAGGCAGGATTGAGCTGGCAGATTGTTATCAATAAGCGGGAAGGATTCAGGTCTGCATTTGATGGGTTTGATCCTGTTAAAATTGCCAATTATGATGAAGAAAAACTTGAATCGCTAAGACAGAATCCAGCCATAATACGCAATCGATTGAAGATTCAGGCAACCGTCACCAATGCGATAGCATTTTTGGCTGTCCAGAAAGAATTTGGCAGTTTTGATGCTTTTATCTGGCAGTTTACGGAAGGAAAGACCATCCATAATGAATGGAAAATCCTTTCAGACATTCCAGCATCCACCCCTCTGAGTGATAAAGTCAGCAAGGAACTAAAGAAACAGGGATTCAAATTCGTCGGCACCACCATTGTGTATGCATTTCTCCAGGCAGCCGGTGTTGTGAATGATCATACGGTGGATTGTTACAGGTATTCTGAACTGCGAAGCGTCCAGTAGTTCTTCAGCAGACTACCGCCAGGAATGATCACAATCCCTGCAGGAATAGGTTTCGTACTTAAACGCTCGAAACATACCTGAGGGTTTATTGATATCGATATTGAGCCCATCACAATTTGGACAAAAACGGTGACGGCTATTATCAACGGTGGCATCCACAGACTCCAGAAGTGGTTTCACACGATCCATCTCTGATTCTTCAATAAACAGTTCTTTCGAGGGTGTATTGTGTCCAAACCTTCCCACATTCACCCTTTTGCCAAGATGAAACTGGATGTCGCTGTTTTCCAGAATTCTTTTGTACTCTATCAGACGAATGGATTGAATATCAAATCGTCCTAACGAAATTGGCTTCTTCAACTGCATTTATACTCCAATCATATTGTCACACGTAAAATTTCTTACGAATTATATCCCACACTTTTTTTGTATTTCTGTGTGATTTCTCTCCAACATTTTCAAATTTATCAATGCGGTTTACGGGCACAACTCCAAGAGTGGTACTTGTCATAAATACTTCGTCCTTTTTTACCAGCTCATGCAGCGTAATTCCTGAGAACCTAGTGTCAAATGGGGCATGATCCAGAACAAGCTGTCGTGTGATACCTGGCAAAATTCCACTTTCACGGGTGACCAGGGTCTCCCCTTCAAACCAGAAAATATTGGACCTCGATCCTTCATAGACTTCACCGGTTTTGCTCACCATGAGGGCTTCGAAATAACCATTGCTTTGTGCATCCCGATAACTCAGGAGGCATTCAAGATAGGATAACGATTTGATCTCCGGTAAGGACCGATGCTGGATCACGGATTTCAAGGATACACCATTATAAACATTCGAATCAATGTTTAATGGTTCACTGATCACTGCCACACCTTCTGGCACCACAATGATTTTCATCCTTTGAATGGTGTCTTTTCCAGTATATGCCACTTTTTCCAACATAGTGAGAAGTTCCGACGAGGAATAGGATACATTAAGATCCATGGCATACAATGAGTCCAGTAACCTTTCAATATGCGCTTCCGCTTGAATCAGTTGTCCACCCAAATTTGCCCGAAGCGTTTCAAAGGCTCCCAAACCAAACATCACCGCTTCGGACTGAAGAGGTATCACTGCTTCATCAGCAGTTTTCCATTGGTTATTCCACAAAATGATCATGGCGGAATTTCCGTAAATGATTTTGCTTTTGCCAGAGATTCGAGGTATTCGCCGCAAGAATCAGAGTCGAGGGTGATACCCCCGCCAACACCGAGGTAAATCTCTCCTTTTGATACCACAGCAGTGCGGATGGCAATGCTCCAATCAGAATCACCGTTGGGATACTGGATGCCGATGGTCCCTGTGTATATACCCCGTCTGTAAATTTCTAATGAATCAATGATCTCCACCGCCCGTTTCTTTGGACATCCGGAGATGGATCCTCCGGGGATCATGGATAGTATGGCTTCGATTGGAGACAATGACTCCTTCAGTATGCCGGAAACGAGGGACCGTGTGTGCCACACCTTTTCCAGACCAAGAATGTCGCGATGTTTCTCCACATGAACCGTGCCTGTTTCACTGATTTTTCCCAGATCATTTCGCAGGAGATCCGTAATCATGTTTAATTCCGCTTCCTCTTTTTCGCTTGCCAGAAGTGCATCTCGATTTTGATTATCCTCGTCCTCATTTTGGCCTCTAGGATGAGTGCCTTTGATGGGTTCAGTTAAGAGTGTTCTGCCTCGGACTTTCAGAAACCGTTCCGGTGATAAACTGAGGATAGAGAATTCCGGATGCTGGAAAAATGCAGAGAATTCGACCTGATTTTGTGACAGATATAATTGAAACAAATCAAATGGAACTCCTTGGAATTCCCCAGTTAATGGCTGTGTATAATTGACCTGGTAAACATCTCCGTTTTTTATGTGATCGATAATAGTGTCTATATCCCTTTTATACAGATTTTCTGAGACAATGGATGATAACAATGGTGAGTGATAGGTTGGTTTCTGTAGAGAATATTGTTCTTCGTCTGATGATCCATCGAATGCCACAAAATAGACATCAGGGATATCCATCAATTTCCGGGTTGTTGGTTCTACCCCCAATTGTGCCACGCCATATTCGTAGCTGAGGAATCCGGTAATTATTCGGCCATTGTGGGTTTTAAAGAAGTCCACAATGTTGTCAGGATCCATGGATAAATCCCCTTCAAGTACAGCCACCGGTTGGCTCAGAAATGTTGGATCCCATCCTGTAGAGTTTTTGGATGAAAACATCAGTCTGATTTGGTCCATATCCATCATCTATTTCCCGTGCACGATAAAAAATTGTTCATGATCTGGTCCCCTTCAGGTGTAAGAAAGGACTCTGGATGAAACTGGACACCGTATAGAGGAAAATTGTCGTGTTCCATGGACATGATATCTCCATCCGGACTGTTGGAGGTTACATGAAACCCGTCGGGAATTCTATCCAGTACGAGTGAATGATAACGTGCCACAACCATTGGATCGGGACATCCATGAAAAAGCATAGTCTCATCATGGGTTATTTGTGTTGTCTTCCCATGCATCATGGTTTTGGCAGACACAACCTGTGCCCCAAACAATTCACCTATACATTGGTGTCCAAGACACACACCCAAAATGGGAATGGTTTCAAAATATTTCTCGATAACCTTTCCGGAAAATCCCGCGTCCTTTGGTTTTCCTGGTCCAGGGGAAATGATAATCCCCTCTGGATTGATCCTGTCAAGTTCATCACTTGTGAGTTGATCATTAAGTGCAACAATGGTGGTGTAACCAATCCGTTCTACCTGCTGGACCAGGTTATAGGTAAATGAATCATAGTTATCAATGATGAGAATCATTTCGTTACCCTGAGCATGAATAAGTTTAGGGATAAAAAAATCCACCTGTGAAATGAATCCCAGGTGGATTTCCTGCTTTTCTATGTAACGAAATTTAGAGTTCTATTCCCATCAAAACCCTAACCATGGCTTCAGGACCAGAGTTTGTTGAACCCGACATGCTATTTAAATAACCAACAGCGATATACATTCCATCCTTCCCATGGGATATTGTGGGTCCCCAGTAAAGTTTTTCGCTGTTCCCCTTGAATTCCGATCCAAGTTTAAACAACTGAGAGAATTCCCAGGCGATCCCTGCACTATACCCAAACTCACTTTCTGACTCTCTGTCTTCAAATTCCAACTCATAGACAGGGTTTAAAGCCAACTGGACTCTTCCCAGCTTTTTGGCAAGAATAATTTTACTTTCAATGGTTTGATGATGAAAATCAGGTGTGCTTTTATACTCAAAGTATAGTAACGGGTCCATTATCCATTGGTTTTCCTCACCAATCCTATACCTTCCCCTTATCTTAAACCCGGTATACTCAAATGGCATATTGGGTGATTGTTTAAACGATTGATAAATACCGATATCAAATCTGTCATTCATTCCAATCTCTACTTCAATATCATGTTTGGTTGTAACATTGTTTTCCAACATCTCTGAGTCGTTTATTTCGAGAGTCATATAATGTTCAATCTCTGCCACTCCTGCCGGCATGGTTGCGTATTCATATGTCCATACAAATGAACGTGTATCTGCCAGAAGCACAGAAAGAACAATCATAATTAACACTGTGGGTTTCATCTTTTACCTTATACTGTTGTTATTGAGACCGTTTCTCAATAATAAATTACACCAATACCGGTGATAGGTAAAAGAAATACTTTATGCGTGACGCAGGAATGGAATGATGGGGAAGATTTTTCGAATTTCTTCCAGTGTCACGGTGGTTTCCCAGAGACCCAGGATTCGTGCGGCTACAACTAGAATAATAAACGACCCTGCAACAGCAATTCCCATTTTCTTCATGGTCCAGAATGAGGATTTCACTCCTACTGTTCGCATGGTCATTGTCTGATTAAGTGGACACACGTCTGTGCAGGCCATGCATCCGGTGCATTCCGCACTTTGGATGGCGGGTTTTTTGTCCACTGGCAGGTAGGCCGGGCAGACTTTCGTACAAAGACCACAACTATTGCACGTTTCTTGATTCCTCACAACCCGTGTTGGGCTTGCCATTGAAAAAATGCCCATGAGGGCACCGTAGGGACACAGGTAGCGGCACCAGAAATTCCGTATAAACAGGGATCCAATAGCCAGCAGTATCAATACAATGGCCGTTAACAGAGTCATATCAGTGAAAAAATACATCATTTTGATATCAGCGATTTTCCAGTACCGGGTATCCAGAAACTCCCTGATATAGGATTTGGATGCAGTGAGGACCGCAAAATACATAAAGAATGCCATTAATATATATTTCAGGCTCCTTAACCCGTTATCGATCCATGCAGGAGGCTTAAAATTTCGTCCGAATATTTTTTGTCCCAATCGCCAAAGCCATTCAGATAAGGTACCCACGGGACAAAACCAGCCGCAGAAAGATTTTCTAAGTACCCAGGAAATGAGAATGGCAAATCCAATGATGACCATCCCTGCAGGATGTATCATATCCCATTCCCCTGTGAGAATGAAATACTTCCATGCCATGAGGGACCCAATTGGTAGAAATCCTTCCACCCCAGGTGGGCGAGTCATGGTAACGTCACCTGTGCCACCGACCTGGTTTACATAGAGATAGAATTGAATTCCAATGATAATGGTAATAATAAAAATTGCAAGCTGGACACCGTTTCTGATGGTCCAGGGATAATGCTTCCTGTTATACTTTTTCTTCATTTATGAGGTAAATATCTTAAAACTGGTACAAAACTTACAACGAACCATCCTGTGTTGAACAGATCAGATTTGTAGATTACAATAATTAAAGGCAGGGATTTATGAACGATTCTATAAAGGATTTTAACGAGTTTCGATCCAGGATGAATGACAGAATCCTGGAAACCGGCAACCTGGAAACAAAACGATTTTTTGGACTGGATTCACGGGTGTATGAGGATGGTGAATTGCCTCGATCAACGAAAGAACTCATGGGATTGGTGGCCAGCCTGGTTCTCCGCTGTGATGATTGCATTCGTTATCATATTATTCAATGTCATGATTCCGGTCTTTCACGGAATGGTTTTATGGAAGCATTGAACATTGGACTTGTGGTAGGTGGTTCCATCGTGATTCCCCACATGCGTCGGGCGGTAGATTTTCTGGATGAGTTAGAAAAAAAGGGCACCTGAAACCCAAACAGTGCCCTTTTTGTGAGTAAGTAGAAGCAGGTTCTACTTTCTAATGGCTCATTTTCAGTTTGGATGTGAGAATTGACTGACGGTTACAATTCTTTTAATTCAATTATAAGTTAAATTCCAGTATCACCTGTTCCTTTTCTGAACTTTCACTGTAATTGGTATGGACAAACCCCATGTTTTTATAAAAATGGATGGCCCCCTGATTCACCTTGCGGATGATGGCACGAATCATTGTGAAATGTGATTCTTTCAAGAGTGTGATTGTATGTTGAGTTAAACTCGACCCTACTCCCTGCCTCAAACAATCCATTCGTATAAATGTGCTTATGAGTCCAACGCTTCCGTCATCCTCAGAGGGAAGTACGTCCTGAATCCCAACGATCTCCACTGATTCATTTACAGCTTTAATGTAATGACCTTGAGTATGGATAGAATTAATGAATTGTTTCTGTTCACTGACCGAAATGGGAACTGACATAGATGTGAATGACCCATCCTGAATGATGGGATTCAGGAGACGAACGATATCTTCTGCATCTGATATGGTTACAGGTGATATGGTTAAGTGTGATGTCAAGGCAATCGCATAGATTGTGTGCAATTAATTTATCCACACTCACGAGAAAATATTGAATGTAGGATTTTAAACCTGTAAACTAAACCGACTGGTCAGTCTAGTTTATGGCAGAATCAAAGCAAGACATCCGTAAAACACAGATCCTTGATGCAGCCCTTGCTGTTATTGTGGAAAAAGGATACGACCAAAGCCGGGTAGATGATATTGTTCATGCATCCGGGCTCAGCAAGGGAGCCATCTACTGGTATTTTAATTCCAAAAAAGATATCTACCTTGAACTGGTGAACCACTGGGTGATTCAGTACAGCGTAACCTTGAATCACATTGCCGAAGAAGAATCATCCGCCACGGAACAGCTCCATTCCCTTATCCAATTCTTTGTGGACCAGTACGAATCCGACCCCTCCGTGACCAAAGCCATGGTAGAATTCTGGGCCCTGGCCGGAAGGGATGAGGATTTCCATCAAAAAGTCCAGCGGGTTTACTCCGAATTCATGGCCCTCATAGAAACCACCCTCTCCCATGGTACCTCTACCGGTGAATTCCAGATTGAAGATGTCCAGACTGCTGCCCTGTCCATCATGATCAATATTGAAGGGATTATCTGGTTCACCCTGTTTGATGTCAACAACATTACCGTCCGCAACTATATGGAAACCGTGTATCGGTTCATCGTTGCAGGATTAACCTCTCCTGAAAAGGATCCATTATGAGCAAATCACACTTAAAAACCGGGGGACGGTTTCTTGTGGAGTCTATCGGGACATCTCCCGTCTACTCCAGGGAACAGTTTACCGAAGAACATCGGGACATTGAATCCATGGTACAGGAATTCACCATGGAACGGATCAGGGAAAATGCCGATGCCATTGAGAAATTCGACAAGGAACTCAGTCTGTCCCTTATTTCTGAAATGGGAGAATTGGGACTTCTGGGCGTGGATGTTCCCGAACAGTATGGCGGAATGGAATTAGACAAGATCACCACTGCTATTGTGGCTGAATCCATGTCCACAGGTCTGAGCGCTTCCTTCACCACCACATGGTCTGTTCAAACTGGTATTGGATGCCTTCCCATCGTCTGGTTTGGCACAAAGGAACAAAAAGAAAAATACCTGCCCAAACTGGTTTCTGGTGAATGGATTGGTGCCTATGGTTTAACAGAACCATCCTCCGGTTCTGACGCCCTGAATGCCAAGACCACTGCTGTTCTTTCTGATGACGGCAAGCGTTATGTATTGAATGGTGAAAAACAATTCATCACCAATGGTGCCTGGGCAGATGTGTACATCATTTTTGCCCAGGTGGATGGGTCCAAATTCAGCGCATTCATTGTTGATCGGGACACACCGGGATTTTCCATAGGTCCGGAAGAGAAAAAAATCGGGATCAAGGGATCCTCCACCACATCCCTGATATTCAAAGATGCAAAAGTCCCGGCAGAGAATCTCCTCTACGAGATTGGAAAAGGCGCCGCCATTGCCTTCAATGCCCTGAACATGGGTCGCTTCAAACTGGCTGCCTCAGATCTGGGCGGATCGAAGGTCCTCCTTGCTGAAGCCGTAAAATATGCACTTGAACGAAAACAGTTTGGCCAATCCATTGCCAATTTTGATGTGATCCGTGGAAAAATCGCTGACATAACCATCCGGACATTTGCTGCCGACAGCATGGTGTACCGCACGATTGGGTCCATTCAGTCGGCCATTGACGAACTTGACACCACCACAGATGATTATTACCTGGAAATGGGGAAAGCCATGGAACAGTACGCCATTGAAGCATCCATGGCAAAAGTCTATGGAAGTGAGACGCTGGGGTTTACCACTGATCATGGAATCCAGATCTTTGGCGGGTATGGGTTTATTGAGGAATATCCCATGGCAAAAGCTTACCGTGATACACGCATCGATCGAATCTGGGAAGGGACCAATGAGATCAATCGTCAGATCATTTCCGGTTACATGCTGAAGAAAGCATTGACGGAAGAGCTCCCTGTTCGAGAGGCTATTCGAGGTATCGATGATTTCATGGTAAACCCTCCTGATTTTGACGTGCCTGATGCCATTGAACATGAAATACAGGCCATGGAAACCGGGAAGAAACTGGCTCTCTATCTTTTCCATGAAGCCATTTGTGAATTTGGACAGGATCTCCGCCATGAACAGCAATTGACAGAAATTTTGGCAAATATGTTTACGGATATTTACACAACTGAGAGTGTCCTGTCACGCATGCTTTTGCGGATGGATTCTGGAGATTATGATCCCACGGTGCTAGCCATAGCTCGTGTCCAGACCGCTGAATCGTCCATTCGTCTGATGAACTGGGTGCTGACAGGATTCAATGGTATTCATCATGGACACTTACCTGAAACCATTATCAATTACCTTCGATCCTTCCAGGCCCGCATGCTGCCTCGCACAGATATTATTGGTCTAAAACGACAAATATCCGAGGCTGTTTACAACCTGAAAAAATATCCATACTAACCCCGGGAGATTATCATGGGAACACATAAATCAGTCATTATCGATGCGGTTCGTTCACCCATCGGAATCAAAAATGGAAACCTTATTGGCATACGTCCCGATGACCTAACAGCTCAGGTTGTGAAGGGACTTTTGAATAGAAACTCATCTCTGGATCAAAATGATATTGAGGATCTTGTCCTTGGATGTGCCTTTCCAGAAGGACCCCAGGGGATGCTCATGGCTCGTTCCGTAGGCGTGCTGGCAGGACTTCCTAAAACCGTACCCGGCAAGGTTGTAAATCGATTTTGCGGATCCAGCATGGATGCAGTACATCAAATATCCACTGCCATTGAAGCAGGAGATCTGAATGTGGCGATTGCCGCAGGAGTGGAAGACATGTTTTCTGTCCCAATGGGCGGTTTTGCCCCTGATTTTCACCCGGAGCTTGCTGAACAGGAATTTTACATTGGTATGGGTGAAACGGCAGAAAACCTGGCACAGGATGGAAAAATATCACGGGAGGACCAGGATGCTTTTGCAATCGATTCTCATAAAAAAGCCCTTGCAGCTTACGATGCGGGACATTTTGACAAAGAGGTGATTCCCATTGATGTTTACGGAGAACACAACGTGGATCGGGATGAAGGTCCACGTGAACCGGATGTGGATAAAATCAAGAGCCTCCGGCCTGCCTTCATGGAAGGTGGAACCATAACGGCTGCCACAAGCTCGCCCATTTCTATCGGTGCGTCTGCCCTCCTCATTACCAGCGAAGCGTATGCAGAAAAACATGGCTTGAAAGTAAGGGCAGAAATTGTATCACGAGCTGTGGCCGGTGTGGATTGGACTCGCATGGGCATGGGCCCTCTCCCCGCCACAGAAAAAGCGCTGTCAAATGCAGGTTTAACCATGGATGAAATAGAAACCATCGAGCTGAACGAGGCCTTTGCAGCACAGTCACTTTATGTCATCCGTGAAGGAGGCTGGGATACATCCAAAATCAATCTTCATGGTGGTGCCATCGCACTTGGGCATCCGCTGGGATGCTCAGGAGCAAGGATTTTGACCACTCTCATCAATGTCATGGAAACCCGGGATACACACCTCGGTCTCGCCACCATGTGTATTGGAACCGGACAGGGAATTGCGACGATAATTAGGAGAGTGTGAAGGTGTTAAGGTGTTACAGTGTTAGGGTGTTTTAGTATGGCGCGGTTAGGAAAATGAATATTGAAGCAAGTTAAACGAGCCATGAATCATGAATTCTTAAAAACAGTTATTACGATAAGAGAAAAAACCTATTCTGGAGACAACAGACAATAATGAACAAAAAATCACCCACCCCCTTAAGACTTCTCCCATTTTCCATCTCCCATTTCCCATCCCGCCTCAAAGACCCCATGTCAGGTTTAACCCACTTCATCGGTTTCCTCCTCTCCATTGCTGCACTTGTGGTTCTTATTGTGAAAGGCGTGAAGATCAATAGCCCTTGGCATATTGTCACCTATTCCATTTTTGGGTCGGGATTAATTCTATTGTACCTGGCCAGCACACTCTATCACTGGATTCCAATCCATGGAAGAGGAGAAAGAATCCTGAGACGGCTGGATCATATCATGATTTTTGTCCTCATTGCTGCATCCTATACACCCGTATGCCTTATTCCCCTCCGCGGTGGATGGGGGTGGTCCATCTTTGGGGTGGTCTGGGGAATTGCCATTCTGGGCATCCTGTTCAAAGTATTTTATATACACGCACCCGACTGGCTGGCAGCCACCATCTATGTTGGGCTTGGCTGGATGGCGTTGATCGCCATTGTACCACTGGTATCCAGGCTTCAGGTTCCCGCACTCATCTGGTTATTTCTGGGCGGTATCTTTTATTCAGTGGGTGCCATCATCTATGCCATTGAAAAACCAAGATTGTGGCCAAACGTATTTGGAGCACATGACCTTTTCCATATCCTTGTTATGCTTGGGAGCGGGGCTCATTTCTGGCTCATGTACAGGTATATAGCTGATATGGTGTAAGGGTCGAAAGTTGAAGGTTTAAGTGTGAAGGATGAGGGTGTTAGGGTGTTAGGATGACAAAGTGTTCAAGTGCTAATGTGTTCATGCGTGTGGGGAATGTTCGGACTAACAGAATTGAATCCACTAATTTTTGCGGTCTCTTGGACCACTATATCACTGTAGAAAATGAAAATTATTCAGGAGTAAAACCATGTCACAGAAAATAGAAAAAGTCGCAGTCCTGGGAGCCGGAGTTATGGGGGCACAAATTGCGGGACATCTTGCCAATGCAGGTATTAAATCCTACCTATATGACATATCACAGGGGCTGGCAGACAAAGGGATTGAGATGTTATCAAAACTCAAACCTGCCCCACTGTATAATCCAAAATTTTCTGAATTGATCACGCCATGTACCTATGAAGACCACCTGGAAAATCTGAAAGACGTGGACTGGATAATTGAAGCGGTGGCTGAGCGGCTGGACATCAAACTGGATGTATTTAACATGATTAGCCCCTATTTCAACGATCATGTGATTATCACCTCCAATACGTCCGGTATACCTCTAGCGGATTTAGCCGCCGCTTTTGATGAGTCGGTGCAAAAACGATTCATGATAACGCACTTCTTCAACCCACCTCGATATATGCGTCTGCTGGAACTTATCAAGGGCGAGAAAACCGATGATGATGTCTACGAAACCATGACCACATTTGGCAGGGATATTCTTGGGAAAGGTATCGTCCATGCAAAAGACACACCCAATTTCATTGGTAATCGAATTGGCGTCTATGGTTTGATGGTCACCATGCAAAAGGCCATCGAGATGGGTCTCACAGTGGAAGAAGTGGATAAACTCACAGGAACCATTTCAGGACGAATGAAAAGTGCCACGTTTCGCACCGCAGATGTTGTTGGACTCGATACACTGGTGCATGTGGCCAACACAAGCTATGATCATGGTGAAAACGATGAAGAAAGGGATATGTTTACGATCCCGGATGTATTGAATGATCTGTTGGAAAAAGGACATCTCGGTGCCAAGACAAAAGCAGGTTTTTACCAGAAAGTCGGGAAGGATATTCTATCTCTCGATTTTTCAACGGGAGACTATTCCCCACAGAAACAGGTTCGGTTCGATGCCTATCGTCTTGCAAAAGACCATCAGAAAACCGGTGACAAAATTGCAGCCCTAGCCTACAGCGATGACAGGGGTGGGAAATTCTTCTGGGAAATCCTGTCCAAAACCCTCATCTATGCTGCCAATCGCATTCCGGAAATAAGCGATGACATTATTAACGTGGATAATGCACTGAAATGGGGTTTTGGGTGGGAAATGGGTCCATTTGAAACCTGGGATGCCATTGGACTGGAGCGATCCGTCACCCGTATGAAAAATGAAGGAAAACCGATCCCGAAATGGATCCAGAAAATGCTCGATACGGGCCATTCACATTTTTATGAAATCAAAGATGGATCACGCTATTATTTCGACCAGGGTTCACTGGAAATGATTCCACAGGCAGATGAGTTTCAAACCATTCACCTGGCACTGGAAAAATCAAAAGGAAATCTTGTCCAGAAGGATTGGAGCGCAAGCCTCAATGATCTGGGAGATGGTGTTCTGAATCTGGAGTTTCACTCAGTTTTACAGCCTGCCCTGAATCCCATCGATGGATCCGTCATCGATATGCTTATCAAGGCGCTGGATCTCCTGGATGAGGGTCAATTCACTTCCCTTGTTCTTGGACATCATGGTCAGCACTTTTGTGCCGGTGCCAACCTCGCCGGAATTCTCAATTTCTGCGAAAAAGGTGATTACGATGGACTGGAAAAAACAGTAAAAACGTTCCAGGATCTCACACAGAGAATCCGGTTCAGCAAGGCACCCATTGTGGCTGCCCCGTTCCACCTCGCTCTCGGTGGAGGATTTGAGTTTATTGGCCCGGCTGCCCATCGTGTAGCAGCATCTGAGCTCTACATCGGTGCAGTGGAAGTGGGTGTTGGACTTATCCCCGGTGCAGGTGGAAATCTTCGTCTCATTTTCAATCTTATGGCAAATTCAGGAAAATCAGGTGCATTAAATGTCTTTCCTATAGTGCAGAAAGCATTTGAAACCATTGGCTTTGGTAAGGTGGCAACCAGCGCCAATCATGCCCAATCCATGGGGTACCTGTTAAAAACAGACACAGTGGTCATGAATCGGGATCAGCTTCTCTGGCATGCAAAACATAAAGCCATGGAATTGTCTGCTGACTATACCCTACCTGAATATCGAGACGATATCAAGCTTCCGGGCGCCGGTGGTCGAACCGCCATGCTCATGGCATTGAAAGGATTCAAGGCCCAGGGGAAAATCTCCGATCATGATGAAAAGATTGGGAAAAAGCTTGCCTACGTTCTCACCGGCAGTGACAAGGCTGGGTTAACAAAAAAAGTGGACGAACAGTATTTACTGGATATCGAACGGGAAGCCTTTATTTCCCTGGCTGGTGAACCCCTGACCCATGATCGAATTGCTTACATGTTGAAGAAAGGGAAACCTCTCCGGAATTAGAATACGTTCAATAAGGTGGAAGTGAGACTCTATTGATACTCGTCACATCATACACCTTTTCTCAACCGATCAATACAGAATTCTGGAATATCGGACTGAATTATCTTGTTTCGTGTTTTTGTATCTGCTAATATCGCACATTACATAATCTCATGAGATAATAGTTACACTAAAAACATAAAAAGAAACCCAATATTGGAGGTTATTAAGTTGAGTCCATAAGTTTCTGTACTTTTGAAAGAGGGGCCATAGTTTTCTCT
>CAYFMT010000030.1:0-16841 GCA_964344305.1 uncultured bacterium
AATATTGCTCGAAATACAGGTTGTGGTTTGCTCTCAAAGTCAGGTGAAATAAATTAACCAATAGTAACATCAAGGGTGAAGCAATGTTGTGGTTTGCTCTCAAAGTCAGGTGAAATAAATTATCACCACATTACCCGAAGCCGTAGTATAGTTGTGGTTTGCTCTCAAAGTCAGGTGAAATAAATTTATGAACCTGCATCTAAAGCATTGTATGTAGTTGTGGTTTGCTCTCAAAGTCAGGTGAAATAAATTCCAAGACCCAAAAGGGTAGAAGATTATCGAGTTGTGGTTTGCTCTCAAAGTCAGGTGAAATAAATTACGTCAGCTACAACCATAACAATATGTGCACTTGAGAGCCTTCTTAGCGCCGAAAACCGATGTGTTCAGGTACAGAACTGGGTTGTTGATCCCATTAAAATATTTCTAATTGGTGGGGTTCCAGAGGTGGTGGGATTGGTTTTGCCTTATAGAATGATTCGATAAGTCCAAATTGCTTGTCCGTAATCCGAATAATACTGATGGTTCCTTTCGGAGGTAGAAACGACCGTACACGTTTTACATGCATCTCCGCATTTTCTCTGCTGGCACAGTGTCGCAGATAAACGGAATGCTGCATGTGGGTAAATCCATCCTTAAGAAGTTTTTTCCTAAAGGCTGTGTAATTTTTTATGTCAGTTTTTGTTTTGGTGGGTAAATCGAACAAAACCAGTAGCCACATAATGCGATAGGCATTCAGTTCCATATTTCAGGATAATGAATTATTTTTTGCTCCCTCTTGAAGCAACGGTCTAATGATGCGGTTGTTCGAGATGCGGCGATCATAAGAGGTCTTGTTTCGCTTTTCATTTTTACAGACAAGTGGGGTATGGATAACAATTCCTTCTTCAACTCTGTTGTGAGTTCTTCAACAGATTCATCACGAAAAAGAATATTCAAAACAAGCTCATCCACAAATGGGCGGTATGGTTCCATGATATCATCCGCCAGAGGAAATGCATTGTATTTGTTTCGATGATGGATACCGATGTTTGGCAGTAACCCAGAACTGACGATGCTTCGGGTAATGACTGAACGAAGAATCGCATACCCGTAGTTCAATAAATTATTGGGTGGGTCACCGAATCGTTTTCGATTGAAAGTAAATGGAGAAAATAGGCGCGGCCAGTAGTATTTTGCCGCCTGTCCTTCGAAGTTATCCGGATCTCCTGACCTAACTTTTTCTACTAATCGTTTCAGAGTTTTGGATTCAATCCCCTGCTGATCCAGCAGAATTTTTTGGTTTTTTATCTTCGCCTCCACCGTCTGTTTCCACAGCTGTTTCTTAAGTGGGACAGATACTGCCAACTGATTACGGATGGATTCGCTTTGTGTTGAGTTACCGCTTATGGGCAAGAGCAACCCATTGGGCATATGCTTTGTATCCGTAGTAATGACTACAGTGTTATTTTCCATAAGCTTTCCCAAAAGGGGCTGTGAGATGGATATCCCATAGTGATCCAGCAATATTACACCAATATCTTCAATGGGAATGGTTCTATCCGTATCTTCCTTTTTCCTTATGATCAATTGATCATGTTTCGTAGAAAGATGAGCTGGATTCTCAAACAGAAGGGTTTTCTTGATCATGAGATCTCAGGTGAAAGCCTGCCTATAGAATCGATTGTTACTTTTAACCCTGCAAATGAGTTATATGTTTTTCTAAAATACCCAATACTATCTGTCACTGTAGAAACAGTATGATGTCGGAATATTATGTTTCCATTCACATCCATTTTTTGCACTCTGTAAAGCTGAGCTCCAAAACCTCTTACCTCAGGAGGGTCTTCCCAATCAATATCATCCTCATTCACATCCAGAAGAATTAATTCATTGATGGCGAGGGACATGATGAAATGACCTTCATCATCCGGTGGTGATTTATCCACCAGCGGCAGCCCTGATTTCGCTCGGTGGACTGCCTCATAGATGGAGACCGTTCTGAATGACCTTTTTCCGTTCTCATTTTCAAAGATTTCCATGTGATGGTTTTTCCCATACTCCACGAACAGTTTTTTATCCGGGTACAATTGAAGCATGTTTTTGGTTGCTGTTGCAATCCTGACTTTTTTTATGGGATACTGATTCCCCGGCAGGAACACAGGCTCTACCCATGCTTCTTTTGGGATCGTGTACTTGGCTGCAGATGTATCAACGCCCTGTTCCCGAAGCCTGGATTCTATTGTCAATCGTACCACAGGATCAATAATATGGTGGATTTTATTCTGATTATTTAGTGATTCGATAGGAACACGGGAAACATAAGTAGGGTTGCCATCTGGAGAAATTATTCGACCGTAATTGGTTTCTTCATGCAGTGGCCCCCTTGCCCGGTTTTTTACTCGGTGTGAAACGAGTATATTGTTCACTGAATCAAACACATCAGAATAGAAATTCTCCCAGGGTGGTGGAAATGCTTCAAGGGTTACATCTTTCTCAAGTGTATTATATCGACTCAGACGATTGATGGTACTAAAATCAGTGTTTGCAACAACCATGGCATCCACAGCGTGGTGTCGATGATCTTCCCTTTGTTTCACATTCACATCTCCGGATAAAATTCCGTTCAACCCCCAGAGATGACGCAATCGGCCAGTGGCTGTTCCAGAGACTACATATACCTTTTCACATATTGCTTCCAGATAGTGACGGACTTCCCGACTGATATAGGCCGTATCGTTCAATTGTGAATGAATGAAATCACTTGATATAACTTCATCCGCATTCTCAAGTTGGAATTTCTCTATCTTCCTGTTTTTCTTGTTCACTACAACCCCGACCGGTCCCGAGGGGCTGGATCTTTTTATCAATCCCGGTGCTTCCTGGAATTTTTGAACCCGGTTCAGAATGGCTTCAAATTGTCCTCTGTCATGGCCATATGCTTCAAAAGGTGTCTGATTATTTTTCATTCTGTTTTCTGCATGATGACATAGAGTCTTGTTCGCAAAAGAATCATCCAGGGAACGAGAGTATGGAATTATATGCTCAACCTGGTATTCAGCGGTTTTGAATAGCTGTGCAAAGGATATATGGTTCCCTGTAAATGGGCACTGACGATTACATTCTTCCCAGAGTTTATATTTGATTATATCGCTACGATTTGGTTTGGGAATCCCACTCTCAATCAGAATAGCTTTGATCTCCTCATGATACTTATTACGGGCAAAGTTCAATTTTTGGATACCCGTTCTCATCCACTTGGGTTGTTTTGCATCACGGACAAGTTCCACCTTTACCAGATCAGGTTTTCCAAATTCATCCAGAATGGCGTTCACCACAGTCCTGCACTCGAAGAGTGCCTGCTGAACAATCGGGTTTCGCAGATCATCCGGAGCCGGTAATCGTTCCTGACCGGATTTATATCGCTCAATCACACTGTGATGATAACCGGCTCTGTCCATAACCTTGTCATATTGTAGGATCTTTCCATCATCATCAATTGGATTACTCCATTCTTCAATGATTTTTGTCAACACCCTATTACTCAAATTGCAGTATGCCGGTTCAAGACGGATCTTTTTCAATTTTTCTATTTGATCTTCGTCTAGATTCCATTTTTTCATTGCGTGGTTTTCCAACCAGTGCTCATTATCTGGTGGATCATTATAAAAATGAAGCGTGTGCCAGATTTCGTATTGCTTTGATTTCGGAAAAATTTGCCATTGCCTTTTACCAAATACTTTTATGAAGGCTGCATTTGTACGGTGGCCAATTAGTTTATCCTGACTGGTGAGGTTTATATGTGTGTCTTCAGGAAGTGTTAGCAGTTTGATAATCTGCTTAAACGTCATGGAATCCTTTTCCATCAACACGGATAGGAGTATGGTGTATTCATTTTCAGAAAGAGGGCGGTTTAGTTGATTCTCATCCGACAAGCGAACCCGGGATAACTGCTCTAGTATCCTGAATTCCTGAAAAATTGGTGAGCTTTTCGGTGCAACTCTTTTGTTTTTTTCAAAAGAACAAAATGCAACCGTAGATTTTTGGGATTTCAACCTCCGTTGATAAAAAATCGTCTCGTACACGATGTTATACAATTCAGCCGTCAATGTTTCAGGATAATGTGGTGCTTGGGCTTCCCAGATAGTATCAAACTCAGTCTTGTACATGGAGCGTAGTGTGTACCGATTGCGCTGTCTTTGTTCATGCGGGTCAAGGCTGGCAAGGTATTCACCAAGGGTTCTAAATCTTCCTTCCTGAATACCAAGACTGGTTTCATCGATACCGGTTTTCTCATCTTTCCCCTTGAAAATCACGCTGTTTTCATTGTCACTGTCCGTTTTTCGATTGGACAGAAATCCTCTTCGCTGATTAAGGTGATAGAAAACCCTTCCCAATTCGTACAGTGTCAATTTTTCATCCAACGCTTTTTTTCTGAGAAGATAGGGATTTTGTGAAAAGTATCTTCCCGGGGGTGATTGTGTCTCCGGATACATTCCTGCATCTATAAGTATATATACCAGTTTGTTTCGTCTTGCTTTCCATCGAGCATTTTGTCTACGGGATTGCCTTGCAGTTCTCCGGGTGGCATTTTTTGATTCTTCCCGTCCCCCTTTCCTGTTCAACCCTTCCTCAAAAATGCGGACACCGCTTCCAATTATCCCATGCTTATCATCGTCGATTATTGTCCACCCAATGGAGTTTGTTCCAATATCTAAACCTAATACTCTACTCACGATAACATCCTAACTATCGGTTACTTAAAAATATATTGCCACAATATAATGAATTCTTGTATTTTTTTCCGTATAAACCTGACTTTGAGGGCTTATCACAATAAGGGATAAGATCCCGCAGTTGATATAATTCCCCCGACCTCGCTGCCGGGGGTTTTCTTTTAAAAATCTGATTTTCCAAATGATCTAAATCCTCAGTAATTTTAACCTTCTTACACTTGTACTACCTGGAGATCTACATGAAAAAATCAGCCCTGATCATTTCCTTACTTGTTCTCTCATTCCTTTTTGCATCGGATTCAAACCTGGGCAAACCCATTACATTAACGGATGCCACAAAAGTCTCACACATCCTTGCTGACCCAGATGCCTATATCGGAAAAACTGTCCGAATTGAAGGTCCGGTTGTGGATGTATGTGCCCACCGTGGCTGCTGGATTGACATTGGCAGTGACAAGCCCTTTGAGATGATTACAGTAAAAGTAAATGATGGCGAAATTGTCTTTCCCATGACAGCAAAGGGTCACGATGCCATTGTGGAAGGTGTGGTTGAAAAACTTCACTGGACCAAAGAGGAGGTTTTGGAGATCAAGAAACATCAGGCAGAAGAAGCCGGTGAAGAGTTTGATCCCAATGATCCTGAAATCAAGGAACGCACCATTTACCGTATTAAAGGACTCGGCGCCATCATTAAGGAATAGTTACATGGCCTTTAAGTGGCGCAAATGGAATAATATATTTCACCGTGATCTCGGGTATCTTGCCTTTGGCCTCACCATCGTCTATGCCATATCCGGTGTGGCAGTAAACCATGTGGCAGACTGGAACCCCAATTATAAAATTGTCACATCCGAATCCCAGATTTCCCCATTTGAAGAGGGAAAAATCCTAACAGATGAGCAGATTGGCAGTATCCTCAAGCAGTTAAATGCAGGTGGGAATATTAAAAATGTCTTTTATCCCAGTCCCCAGGAGGTTCACATCTTCATGGAAGATCACACCATTGAACTTGAATTGGCTACCGGGTATGTGTTTGAAGAAAAAATCACAGAGCGTCCTGTTCTCTATCCCATGAATTTTCTTCATCTGAATCATCCAAAGGCTATCTGGACATGGATGGCTGATATTTATGCTGTCACACTTGGTATTCTGGCTATAACAGGATTATTTGTTTTGAAGGGGAAAAAAGGAATCACAGGTCGCGGGGCATGGTTAACCGGAATAGGGCTTATCATTCCCTTTTTATTCTGGGTGTTGTACTATTGATTCATTCCAGGGTTTTTATTTTTCTGTTCTACCTTGGTTCTCTAATCGCTCAAGATATCCAGACTATCCCTGAACGTAGTCTCACATCACAAATAACCCAATGGGATTATTCCATCAGCCACCATCTCCAGGGAGACAACTCGCGCCCTATCCTGGATATAAGTATGGAAACCTGGGCATTAGGTACACCAGCCTTCGAGATTGGGACAGCCCTGACACTTCTATCCATGAATCAAACAAACGAGGGTATGCATTTGTCTCTGTCGTTGATATCTACAGGACTCACAGCCATGGGATTAAAATACAGTCTTCAGCGTGAACGTCCAAAACGGCAATACAAACCAAGAATGTGGAATACCAGAATTACACCATCATTTCCATCCGGGCATACGGCATCGTTTGCAACCTATGCGGCTTTCATGTCCAACACCTACCCTGAGACCACACCCGTAATGGTGGCCATGACCCTGCTAACAGGGTACAGCCAGATCTATGTTGGTAATCACTACCTTGGAGATGTGTTGGCCGGAGCCGTTATTGGATGTGTTGTTGGAACCTATTTCGCAAATCAGTGATTGTTATATAATCAACGCACCTATGACTGCCCCTGCCCAGCAGCCAATATCCATTTTGTTTTCACGGATTTTATTTCGTTCCTGTATATAGGCTCTTGTAAATGCTTCTTTATAATCTACGTGCTCAGAATCAATCTTTTTTGTCAGCGATGGGGGAAGCTTTGGCGATCCTTCCACATTTAATTGAACCTGCTTGGTGACCCACCCGAGAATCAATCCACTCCAAATACTGCCATTGCTCACAGCAGACACAAATCCCATCCCGGCTGGAATACTCATCCAGGTTTGCTTCCAATCAATGTCATGAGCGGCCAGTTTGCCCTCTTTTCGACCCCTAAGATATTCCTCGCTTTTATCCCCATCAGGGTTAATCACTTTTTCAATAACGCCACCTGCTGCCACACCCGCATTTTCCAGGGATTGTGATACCTGCTCAGCTGCATACTCAATGGCATCGCCTACCGCTTCCAATCCATCATCAAGATCTGTGTTTCCAACTCGTATTTTCTCAGAACGGTATAAACCATTCTGAATAGGACCGGTTGGAGATGCATTGGACAATTCCCTGGCAATCTCTGGCATCACATCCAGAAGGCGATCAACGGTACCATGGACATTTTTAGATACGGCCTTAATAATCCTGGTAGATTCAACATCAAAGAGTCGAATATCCACTGCAAATCGTTCACCTATTTTCCCAACAGATCCTCCAACCATATTTTGTACACCAAGAATCATTCCAGCCTGAACAAGGCATTCGTTGGTAGTACATCCTGTTTGCTGGAATCCCTGCTCTTCAAGGATGGATTCCATCTGGCTTCGTTCCACCACCTGGTAGCGGCCGTCCTGTACAAAAGCAGATCTTAGTCGCTCTGTGAGGATATCTGCTTCCTGCTGAGAAACACCTTTTGCGTCAAGGGTTAAAACAGCAACTGGCAGTTTCTGGTACGTAGAATCCTGATAGGATCCGGCGATGACGATTCCAACAAGACAAAGAGTAATAAAGAATTGTTTCATGGTGTGGCTGCTTTTTGATGTGATGTGAATTTATAATATTTCACACTCAATTGCAGTGTGCGAATCGTCTCCAGTGTCTCATCAATGCCTTCCATTCTGCATCTTATGTGGATTTATGTAATTTCCCTGCCATATTTGGAGGAATACCCGATGATGTCCATCGAAAACATAGTGGGTGATATTGTATTGCTCATGCTCGACAACCATGAACCGTTAAAGGAACTGGGAATCACACAAAAAGGAATTTATGCCAAAATCGTGGGGTACGATGAGAATGGTATCTGGATTGAGCACCCTCAGTTTAACGTCCCTGTACTCTCTGAAGATGAGGATGGCAAATCCAAACCATCCACTAAACCCGTGACAGCATCCGTTCTCATAGCCTGGGCATTTATTGTCAGTGTCGTCCACTTTCCTGGAGTAGAGGGATTCGACTTCCCAAACCCTTTCAAACCCCATATTGGATTTGACGTGGATGAGTAATCCTGCCATCCAAATCGAGAATCTCACCAAGCACTATGGTGACGTGACTGCCTTACGGGGTGTCTCCCTTACCATACCGGAAGGGTGCTTTTTCGGCCTACTTGGTCCAAATGGCGCCGGAAAAACCACCACCATCAATATATTAACAGGTCTTGTTCTTCGAGAAGGAGGAAGCACAGCTGTATTTGGTAAAGATACGGACAGGGAATTTCGATTTACACGGTCCAAAATAGGTATTGCAGCGCAAGAATTATCTGTTGACTGGTTTTTTTCAATCGAGAAACTCCTCTATTTCCACGCCGGTTATTATGGCATCATAAAAAAGGAAGCAAAACCACGTGTTGATTATCTGTTGAAACGATTGGGACTGGAAGAAAAAAAATCCGCGCGCTTGAGACAGTTGTCCGGTGGGATGAAACGTCGGTTCCAGCTTGCCAAGGCCCTGGTCCACGATCCAGAGATTATTATCCTGGATGAACCCACTGCCGGTGTGGATGTGGAATTGCGACACGAACTGTGGGGATTGCTTCGAGATCTCCACAAACAGGGAAAGACCATCCTCCTTACCACCCATTATATCGAGGAAGCAGAAATGCTCTGTGAGCAGGTGGCCATTATTGATCTGGGAAAAGTCATTGCCCAGGATTCGCCAAAAGCCTTAACTCAACAATTGGGAAAAGCAGGGATTTCCATTCATTTGTCCGGTTCTCCTGATCGCATTCATGATGCCCTGAAAGACTACACGTTTACCCAGGAAGAAAATCGACTGCACTTTACTGTCAATGATCCTGATAAAGCGCTCCCTGATATTATCAAAATCCTTGTTGCTCATGAGTGCCATATTCAATCCATCGAGACTGAAAAAAGCTCTCTCGAGGATGTCTTCCTCACCCTCACCGGAAAAGGAATAAACGAATGAGCGGCATGAACTGGGTCGGACTCAGGACCTTAACAGGACGAGAAGTGGGACGTTTTTTTGCTGTGTATCGTCAAACCATTATTCCCGGGCTCATTTCCAGTGCTCTTTACATTCTCATTTTCGGGTATACTCTTCAGCAGAGAATTTCAGAGATCAATGGTATTTCCTATACCTTGTTCATTATTCCCGGGCTTATCATGATGAACACCATCACCAACGCAACCGCTAACACGGCATCATCCATGCTCCAGATGAAGCTTCTTCAGCAAATCCCGGACTTACTTACTGCTCCCCTGTCCAGTGTTGAAATTTCCATCGCGTACATAATCGGTGGGACAGTCCGAGGTTTTGTAAATGGGGTTTTGATCATGATTCTCGGGGTACTGATGATTGGCATGACCGTCCAGCATCCATTACAATCCGTGGCGTTCATTTTTATGGTATCGTGGGCATTTTCAAGCATGGGACTCATGCTGGGGCAGCTGGCAGATTCCTGGGATAATCTTGCCATGATGCAGAATTTCATTCTGACACCGTTGAGTTTTCTTGGGGGAATTTTCTATTCTATATCCATGCTCCCTGGCTGGGCTCAGGTTATCAGTCATGTGAATCCTATTTATTACATGATCAATGGTATCCGTTACACCATCCTTGGGATTGCAGATTCAAATCCCTGGTGGAGTTTTGGCATGGGATTCCTACTGACGATGATCTTTACGATTCTGGCCATCGCGTTCATGCATTCGGGGAAAAAGATTAAAGTCTAGCTATAGATTAAAAATCTTTCCTGTCAGACAGCTTTTTTAGGCTAATCACAGGTAAAACCACCCATAGAATCATCACGGATAATGAGATTATCTTTCCACTGAAACCGCCAAAATACTTGTATAAAACAGCACCGGTGTATCCAAGCAATGCTGCAATATCCAGATTTAGGATAATGAATATTCTGGAGAGATCAATTGGGTTCAATAGTGTCGCTGCCAGGGTAAACCTCTCTAATGGGTAGTCAGAAAAGGAAATGAGAAGGAGAACGAAAATTCCATCATAGATAACTGCCAGGAAAAGCCAACTCAAAATTGAATAACCAAATCCTTTAATCCTGTCAGTATTGGCAATAGCGATGTTCATGGCTATTGCACAAAAAATAAACGAGAGAAAAATGCCTGCTGATAAAACCGCTATCAGGTTTGCACTTTCGTTAGACCTGAAAAGACCAAAGGATAAAAATGGTATACCTAGACCCACCAATAAGCTTATGGAAAGTGAAATGGATAGTCCAAGGTACTGCCCAATAAATATGGTGCTGCGCTTTATCGGTTGTGACAGGAGCAGGGTTGTAAACTCCCTGGAATGATAGTAATACATGACGCCGAGAAGTGTCCCGATCAATGGAGTAAGAACAATAATGACATTTGTCAATGTGATAACTGTCTTTGACAAATCACTATTGAAGAATAACAAAGAGTAACCCAGAGTAATGTAGAAAAGAAAATATACAGTGCTCCAGTGGCTTCTCAGCAGGTCCAGAATACTGTATTTTAGAATTTTAAACATGAGGATCGCTCAGCAGTTGAACAATTGCGTTTTCCAGGTTGCTCATGCCCGTTTGATCCTTCAGGCTGTCTATGGTGCCCCTGAAGTGGACTGAGCCATCCAGAAGAAATAAAATCTCGTCAGCAATCTCATTTACAAAAGATAAGCTGTGGGATGTCACAAGGATTAGCTTTCCCTTTGATTTTTCCTCCTGAATCAATTCCTTTAACCTTACCAGGGCAACTGGATCCAACCCGGATGTTGGTTCATCTAAAATGATGATTGGTGCATTAACCATAAAGGTAAGGATGATATTCACCCGTTGTTTTGTACCTCCTGACAAATGATTTATCTTTTTGTTACGTGAGCTTGGGAGTTCAAATCGTTCCATTAACTCATTCAC
Source organism: uncultured bacterium (assembly GCA_964344305.1). GTDB lineage: Bacteria > Fidelibacterota > Marinisomatia > Marinisomatales > JABMOV01 > JABMOV01. The sequence continues at coordinate 10,912 of CAYFMT010000030.1, forward strand.
CCTTCTGCTTCCATCGCGAAAAGAATTCATCATTTTTATTAATTCCACAACCTTTAAGTTTGGTGGAAACTGGGCAGATTGAGGCATATAGGCTATATCATCACGGTAAAGCCACTGTCTATATACATCGGAGTTGTTTACGGTTATAGAGCCTGAGTCAGGAATGACCATGCCCAAGATACATTTTATTAGAGTTGTTTTCCCTGACCCATTGGGACCAAGGATCGCATAGATTCCTTTATCTCCGATATCCATATGGATATCATCCAGTGCTTTGACCCTGTTGAATCGTTTGTGAATATTATTAATACTTATCATAGTGTATCGTAGTAACAGCCTTCATCTGAGGTTGCTCATCTTTTACATGATCCGGACTAAACATAGGTGCTACCCGCTCAGAGAAATTTAAAAGCTCAATAAACATACTTCGCATTAGAATGATGGATTCTGGTGTCTTGCTTACAATTACCGAAAACAGCTTTACAGGGTGGTGCTCGACATCGCCTACACCATCCTTATTCAGGTCATATCCCGTATACTCACTCCAATAATTGCTGGAAAATTCATTGTCATTTGTACCACCAAAATATGATACATCAAATGTGTTGCTGATAAAATCATTTTGAGTAAAAACATTTTCGTAACACCCACCTGCAATTTTCACTGCCCAGCCATTTTTCATGAATATGTTGTCCTTATACTGAATTCTTGTGGATCCTTCAGCATACACCCCAATTGTATTCTGAACAAACTTATTACTGGTTAATTCGCTATCATATATCTCTTTTAACAGTACACCATATGCGGCATTACCCCAGTTTTGTTCAAAGGTATTATACTCCATTATTATGTGTTTTGAAAACATGACAGCAACACCGGCTCCATTGTCTTTAAAAATATTTTGTCTATACACATTATTATTGGAGAACATGAAATGTAATCCATATCGAACATTGTTTTCGGCAATATTGTTTTCTATTTCACTCTCATCCACAAACTCGAAGTATATACCATCTCGCATACCCGTTACATGGTTTTCTCTTACTACAATATCTTTTGAGTGCCATAAGTGAATTCCATTGCCACCCTCTGCTTCTGACTGTGTATAGCCTATAACCCTGTTATTAAGGATATATCCATTTTCTGATTTGTGAACTAAGATAGCAAATTGGGAATTCTCAATTGTAGTATTTTCAATTCGAAATCCCTTTGTATTCCGTACATGTATGGCAGCAATGTCATCGGTATAACTCACACCGGGGTTTTTTAATGTAAAGCCTATTAAGTTTACATCATCATGCATGATTGTGAATATTCCACCCTTTCCTTTTGCATCAATAACCACATTATTACCAATAATATTCAGGGATTTATCAATCCTTAGATTTGATTCGTAATAAATCCCAGGTTCAACAATAATGGAATCTCCTGGCGAGGCTATGGTTATTGCTTCTTTAATACCTGAAATATCACAGGACTCGCAAACGTCAATATGGTTGGGATATATTTTAGAAAGGAGGAAAACAAGATATATGTATTTAGTATTTTTGTGCCCGGCTTTGCACATGTTGGTAAAAAATGTCATACCTTACCACGTCAGTCGATGTTCACATACTGATGATGCAATTCTTCCCAATGAATTTGTTTACCACCTTTTCTATTCATCATTGAATGGGCCTCTTCCAATTCAGAATATGCGGAAATATTATCCCCCATGGGACTAGGTACATTTTCTGATATTATGTAGTATGCCTGGGTTGCATCTATCAAACTTCCTGGGGTTAGATAATCTGTCACATACATCAGTTCTATTGTGGACTCATCCATTGAGTTCATCATATTCAACATGCATTCAGCGGCGTCATAGACTAGTACTTTTCCTTTTCGAGATACAGTTTCAGCCGCAAACTTATTATCAACAATGATCATCTTGCAGTAATTGCAGGCATCGATCCCATACCGAATGTCACGTTTTTTCACCGTACACCCAGATATTAGAAAAAATATGATTAGTAGTAGAATGTGTTTATGAGTTACCGTTCTCATTTTTTCTTTCCCACCAGTAAGCCAGTGCGGACATTGCGATACCAATAAAGAGAATATAGCCACCAATGGCAGGATAAGAGTCCACCTCAAAGTTCATAATATTTTTTGTGCCAAAAACGGGTGGTTGATACGCCTGACCCGGGATTTGAATTGCTGCTCGAGAATCAAGGTTATGTCCATAGTCATATAACCAGATATAAAAATCATACATCCCTGCTATTCCTAAAAGGCAGATTATGATGAACCAGACCAAATAAAGTTTTCTTTTACCAACCATGCCAATTATTATACCAAAAATTGCCATGAAGACTATGACAATTGGAAATACAGTGAACTCTACCATTTCCTTTGGTAATTCTTGCATACCAATATAATGATTAAGGAGGTCGATGTTTTTTATATCCCCTTCATTGGCTCCTGCAAGTTTATTCATATAGATTTTGATGCCAAGAGGGATCGGATACTGTGGTGCATTTAACGTGATCTCCCATAATGGAAGGAAGAATAGCATGAGAATAAGCGCGGAGGCTGTCAGCATGAAGATTTGTGATTTTTTCATCAATCAGATCCAGAAATTGTTGATGGTTAGTTCTATGAAAAAGGCGGATGCCAAGCACCCGCCTTAACTATTATGAATCCATTGACATGGATTACTCTGCCCTATTCACCATCAAGAGACCAGCTGAGCTTTACATCTGAATCTCTGGGTGAGACACGAACATAGCCTTGCATCTCCTGATGAAGAGCTGAACAGAAGTCTGTACAATAAAATGGCCATACACCTGCAGATTTTGGTTCCCACAGAAACGATTCAGTCTGACCGGGCATGATAAGCAATTCTGCTGTATTGGCTCCAATCATACTGATGCCATGTGGTACATCATAATCCTGTTCGAGGTTGGTCACATGGAAGTAGACCTTATCCCCTTCCTTGATGCCTTCTATATTGTCCGGAGCAAAGTGACTGCGAATCATGGTCATATATACATGAACAATGTTTCCATCCCTGACTACCCGTGCTTTCTTTTCATTTTTTGTCACATAAGGGTGATTGTTTTCTTCCAGTTTGTATATTTTTCTGGAATTAGGTGCAATCAAGTCAGCCGGGGCTCCTGCTGCATAGTGTGGTTCTCCCAGTGTTGGGAAATCCAGTAACAATTGCATCTTGTCCCCAGAGATATCATATAGCTGTGCTGATTGGCATACTTCAGGACCTGTTGGCAGGAAACGATCTTTGGTAATCTTGTTCATGGCAACCAGATATTTTCCAAATGGTTGTTGTGAATTTCCCCCGGGAATCATCAAGTGACCAACGGAGTAGTAAGTCGGTTTGCGATCCACGACTTCCCATGTACCAAGTTTCCACTTTACAACCTCCGATGATATGAAGAATGATGTATAGGCATACCCTTTTCCATCAAACTCCGTGTGCAATGGTCCAAGACCCGGTTGTTGAACAACACCTGCCAGTACTGATTCAAAGTTAAGAACAGGGATACCGTAGCGATCTCCATCAAAATCTTCGTTCTCAATCGCCTTCATCATATTGGTATATGAATGAACGGTAACATTTGCAGATAGTTTTCCGCTTCCAACGATATATTCTCCGCTGGGATCAACATCACATCCATGTGGTGATTTTGGCATTGGCATAAAATACACGACCCCTGGACACTCCGCCGGATCGATTACCCTTACCGTTTTCACCATGGTAGATGTTGCCATGTGGGTATGCTCATCGTAGACATTATGAGCATATTCAGTTTTCATTGTTTTGAATTTACCTTGTTGGATATACTCTTCTGCTTTTTTCCAATTCACCGCTGCAATGAAGTCTTTATCAAGCTGGGATGCATTCACCTCAAGTAGCGTGTTTGCTTCTTCCGCATTGTATGTGGTAAAGAACATCCAGCCGTGGGATTTGCCTCTGCCCGGGTGAGCCTTATCATAATCGAATCCAGGCATCAACACCTGAAACTCAAGATTCATAGCCCCGTCATTTGGGTCAACTTTGATAAACGACAGTGCTCCTTTGAAATTCCCTTTATAGTCATCAATAGACATATCGCGTTGAGGAACCGGCACACCAAACCGTGTACCTGCAACAACATATTCTGTATTGTCTGTCACGTAGGGTGAACTATGGTTTCCTGCTGAATTTGGTAGCTCAATTATTTCAACTGTTTCAAACGTGGTTAAGTCAATTCTGGCAACACGCGGTGTGTTGTTCTCATTTAGGAAACACCATCTTCCATCAATGACACCATCCGTCTGGGATAGATCTGGATGGTGAGCATCGCCCCATGGCACATATCCATACGACGTATTTAGCATGGGTTTGGTTTCTTCGCTAAATCCGTATGCTTTCTCTGCATCAACAGAGAATACCGGTATTACTTTGAAAAGACGTCCGGATGGCAATCCGTGGACAGCCAATTGCCCACTAAAACCACCAGAAATAAAAGCGTAAAACTCATCTTTCTCACCTGGTGCAACATAGGCCTTTTCTGCAACACTGCCACTCATGACCCCTGCGTTGCCACCACTATTTCCTGAACCGCAACTGACAATCAGGATTGACATAGTGAAGACCAGTAGAATATGTATAATTTTTTTCATTGTACTATTCCTTTAGTTATTATTTTGAATTTGTTCTGCATCAATAGACCTAAAATATTCCAGTATGGCACGAGCCTCATGTTCGGTGAGGGATTGATTTGCCATGGGAGCAATATATTCCATTAGTAGCTGTTTAGCGGCTTCATTCTTCATCACCATCTCTTCAGGATTCAGAATCATATTCATAATCCACTCTGGGGATCGATTCTTTGTCACACCTGCCACCGGAGGACCAATCTTTCTTTCATACACCTTATGACAAGCGGTGCATTTATTTACAAAAAGTGTGTCTCCTTCTACAGCTAGAGCAGGATCAATAGTCGCTGGAAGATCCATGGAGCTAATTGGACCTATACCCTTGTCAGTCATAGGATCATATTTGGTTTCAACTTCCGTTTCATTTGTTTTACCAGTTTCATCCGTAGAGCCAGAGCATCCGATCATCACCGAGAGAAGAATAAGTCCATATAATTTCCATACATTCATGATGCATAACTTCCTTTTATGGTAGAATTACCTGATCAATTACATTAATTATCCCATTGGATGTCGGCACAGATGCCAATACCTTAATCCCATGAATGAATACATCATCTCCAGTTGCAGTAACCTCAAGATAATCGCCTGTTGCCATATAGAGTTTCCTTCCCTTTCTGGCTTCTTTCTTCAGCTTTTCAATATCGAAAGATCCTGGAGCAGCATGACGGGTCAATATGGTTGTCAGGTCACCAACATTTTCTGGTCTAAGTAGTGTTTCTACAGTTCCAGGAGGCAGCTTATCAAATGCCGCGTTTACGGGTGCAAAAACAGTTAGTGGGCCTGCATTTGATAACACATGCTCTATACGTGCCGCCTGAACTGCAGCAACTAGTGTGGAATGATCTTTTGATCCAATAGCTACTTTCAAGATATCTTTGTTCGACACGTCATCAATGACGCTTGCTTGACCTAGAGGTGTGTTGTCCGGTAAATCTGTGACGTTACCTGCTGAAGAACCATCTCCAGAATTACAGGCACTAAACAGTATAATGATGAGGAAAGCTGGAACAGTTTGCATGAAGCGATTCATTGGTTCCTCCTAATATGGTTTGGGTTTCATTTGCAGAAGAATCTTCTATTTAAGAATTAAGGCTCTTAAATATATGAATAATTTATGTGTAAGTCTTTTAAATCTTTCGGACTTTTCATTTAAAAAGTTAAGGTGTACTTCTGGTCAAGTCCAAAAAGTTCTGTAAAAGTGCATTAGGCAGCCACAGTTTTCTTGG
>CAYFMT010000031.1:0-14668 GCA_964344305.1 uncultured bacterium
AATATGTTATGAAATCTTAACCACTAATGTGTAACCGAGGTCCTCGTACGTTCACCCAACGGATTTCCAGCATGGAATCCACTGTTTCATTGAATTTCAAGGATGCACCCCTGATTGATGTGTTGAGATTATTGCAAGCCCAAAACAATCTGAATATCATTGCAGGATCAGAGGTAAAAGGAAAAGTAACCGTAGGGCTAAATGATGTGAATCTTGGCACTGCTCTGGATGTGGTATTGAAGGTGAATGGGTACGATTGGTTTATGCAGGATAACATTCTGGTTATTAAACCCATAGAACAGACCATGGAAGGGTCTACAGAAACTAAAATATATAAATTAGAGTATGTGGGTGCTTCTGCTGTGGCAACGGCCATATCCAATGTTCTAACAAAAAAAGGGAAAGTACAAATATTCTCCGCCACACAGCAGAATCAACTGGGTGCTACCGCATCCAGTGGAGGTCAAAATAGTAATACTGGAGGAATCATTGGAGGTTCTGGAAGTGCGCAGGGTGCCGGAAATGCAGCATCAGCGGGGCTATCAGGGTTGCTGGGCGGAATTGGTGGTCAAGGTGGCGCTGAAGGATCACAGGCAACCGGTGCAGGCGGTGCTGCCGGAGGTCAGGGACAGATGAATGCGGATGTAATCCTGGTTACAGATGTTCACTACAATTTTGCAAATATTGAAGAAATCATTTTTGCCCTGGATCAACCCATTCCACAAATCAATATTTCTGTGAAATTCATTGAAACAAAACTTACCATTGATGAGCGTATGGGTATTAACTGGTCGGCCAGAACAAAACTGGACGCCCCGGGACAAACCTCACAAACGACAGCGGGGTCTGTAGGGGGCACGGGGACCACTGGAACCACGGCAACAACTGCCACCACCACAACCGCTACTGCTGCGTCATCCCTGCTGGAATTGGGGAAATGGCGTCAGGGATTAAAAGTTGCCACTCTTTCTCTACCAATATTTTCAGCACTGCTTGAAGTCTTCTCAAATGATGGAAGCACACGATTATTGCAGGAACCTCAGGTTACGGCCCAAAACAATGCGCTTGCCACAGTCAATGTCGGTACAACCATCCCCATTCTCATACCACAGGCAGAAGGTGGCAATTTTGGTACCCAGCCCTATCAATTCCAGGATGAGGAAGTGAGTGTCACACTGAATGTAATGCCCCGCATTAATGAAGATAGATTTGTGTCCATGTCCATAGATGCCCAGATTGAGGCCATCACGGGATTTACGGGTCCCAACAATGACAGACCCATCATCTCAAACAGGCAGACCAACACGCAGATAACGGTCCGGGACGGTGAAACCCTGTTGATCGGTGGATTGATTTACGACCAGTTTGTTGAAACTGAAACTGTCACTCCGGTCCTTGGAAAAATTCCACTTATCAAACACCTGTTTCGGCACAGTATTACTACATCCGAACAAACAGAATTGCTTATATTTATTACTCCCAATATTGTAAAACTATCCTAAATGGCAAGTCAGGTAGAAATATATGATCTGTTGAGTTTTATGCGAAAGGCAGATGCGTCAGACCTGCACCTTTCTGCCAATTCTCCTCCCATTCTCCGTGTGGATGGTGAACTGAGAAAAACGGAGCTTCCCATTCTCCTCCCAGAGGATGTTCACACCCTGATCTATGATATCATGAATGATGAACAGCGACGGATTTACGAGGAAGAACTGGAGTTGGATTTTTCCGTGGAAATCAAGGCCATGGGAAGGTATCGTGTCAATGTGTTTAAGGAATTGTACGGAGATTCTGCTGTTTTTCGATCTGTCTCCAAGAAAGTATACAGTTTCAATGAACTAGGGCTCCCATCCGTGTTGAAGGATCTGGTGTTCCATGAAAAAGGTCTGATCCTGGTTACAGGTCCAACTGGCAGTGGGAAATCCACCACATTGAATACGCTGATAGATTATATAAATGTGAATAAACGAAAGCACATTATTACTGTCGAAGATCCGGTCGAATTTATTCATGACAGCAAAAAGTCCCTCATACGGCATCGAGAAATCGGCAGCAATACAAAATCATTTACTCGTGCCCTACGCAGTGCCTTGAGAGAAGATCCAGATGTGATAGTGGTGGGGGAAATGAGGGATCTGGAAACCACATCGCTGGCGATCACGGCTGCAGAAACGGGTCACCTTGTATTTGGGACACTGCATACGGTTAATGCCACGAAAACCCTGGACAGAGTGATCGATCAATTTCCTTCTACGCAACAGACACAGATACGCGTGATGCTGAGTGAATCAATACTCGGTATCATTTCTCAGGTTCTCCTGAAGAAAAAAAGCGGTGGACGTGTAGCAGCCTTTGAAATCCTCATCGGAACCGGTGCTGTGGCAAATTTGATTCGAGAAAACAAGACATTCCAGTTGCCATCGATTCTTCAGACAGGTGCAAATATTGGCATGACAACTATGGAGCAATCTCTCCTACAGTTGATCAAGGATAAGGAAATTGACCCACGGGATGCACTGGAAGTCGTGGATGATGCAAATGAATTCAAGAAACTGATTCATGGCTGATGTATAAGATAAATGACCTTCTGAATGTCATGGTCGAAGCAAATGCTTCTGACCTGTTTATTACACTGGGAGCCTATCCCATGTTGAAGATCAGTGGCAAAATCCTTCCTCTTGAGAAGGAAAAGGTGATTCCAGATACAGTTCGAAGTCTGCAGGCGGAAATGCTCACTGAAAAACAGAATGAAAAATTTATAAAAAACAAAGAACTGGATTTTACATACAGTTTACCCGGAGTGGGTCGTTTCAGGGTGAACTTTTTCCGTCAGAGAAACTCGGTAGCATTCGTGGTGCGACGAATCATTTCAAAAATTATGACCATAGAAGAATTGGGTCTACCATCCATCCTCACCAAACTGGCATTGGAAGAACGAGGACTGGTATTTGTCGTAGGAGGAACCGGGAGTGGAAAATCCACCACCCTGGCCGCCATGGTGGATTACTGCAACTCAAATAAAACATCTCATATTCTTACGCTTGAAGACCCCATCGAATTTTTACACTCCCACAAAAAAGGGATTGTTAACCAGCGCGAAGTGGGACAGGATACGGAATCATACATGGATGCATTGAAGAGTGCCCTGAGAGAGGCTCCTACCATGCTCCTCATTGGTGAAATCCGTGATAAAGAATCCATGTCTGCGGCACTAAATTTTGCAGAAACCGGTCACCTGGTATTGAGCACCCTTCATGCAAACAATACTTACCAGACCATTGAAAGGGTTATGAGTTTTTACAATGTGAATGAACATGAAATGATCAGGCTACAACTGAGCCAAAACCTGAAAGCGATTGTGGCACAAAGACTCGTTCCATCATTGGATGGAAATCGTGTTGCAGCCCTTGAGGTTATGCTGCAAACATCTAGGGTGAGAGATGTTATTCACCGGGGAGATCTGGATGTGTTGCGTCATACAATTCAAACATCCAAAAATGAAGGCATGCAATTGTTTGATCAACATCTTTTTAAATTGGTTATGGACAACATCATTGATGAGGATATTGCTATCCGATGTGCGGACAGACCAACAGATTTAAGTCTTAAATTGAGAGCAGAGAAACCAACCACAACCACGGATGACATTCATCTGGAAGATTTGGGGAAGAAATGATCGATGAATAACAAAATATTAATCGTTGACGATGAAGAATTCTTTATTCAACCAATTAAAATTCTCTTGGAACGAAATGGCTTCGAAATATTCGTCGCTAATGATGGGATGGCAGGATTGCAAAAAGCAAGAGATGTAAAACCGGACTTGATCATGCTGGACCTCATGCTTCCGGGCATTGATGGGTATCAAATTTGCCGTTTGCTGAAGTTTGATGACAAATTTAAGAGCATTCCAGTCATGATTGTAACAGCGAAGGATACAGAACGAGACAAGGAACTGGGGATTAAAAGCGGTGCCGACTCCTATATGACAAAACCACTGAATCCGAGTGAATTGATCGGTGAGATTTCAAAACTCATAGCGGCATAGTATGGACGTATTTATCATTATATACGGATTGATTATTGGTTCATTTCTTAATGTATGTATCTATCGGATACCTGCGGGACTTTCTGTTGTAAAACCCAGATCTCGTTGTCCTCACTGCGATCATCAGATCACCGCTATGGAGAATATCCCCGTTTTCAGTTATCTTTTTCTGGGTGGAAAGTGCTCAAACTGTAAAGTAAAAATCTCCCCAAGGTACATGATTGTGGAAATCATCACAGCACTTCTATTCTGGGTGACATACACTCACACCGGATTTTCAGTGGATTTATTCATGTATTCCTTTTTCATATCACTCATCATTGCCATTACCTTCATTGATTTCGATCATCAGATCATTCCCAATATTCTATTGTTATGGGGGTTAATACCGGGGATCTGGCCCTGGATTCGTGATGGGTTTTCATCCTGGTCCCTCTATCTCACTGGAGGTTTGGGTTTGGGGTTTGGTTTCTATGCCATTGCATGGATTGGTTTACTCCTTTTTAAAAAAGAAGCCATGGGCATGGGTGATGTGAAATATGCAGCATTGATTGGATTAATCCTCGGTTGGAAGGCAGGCATCGTTGCCATGGCACTGGCATTCTTTTCTGCTGCAGCCATCATACTCATCCTTTTTATTATTGGTAAAGCCAATGTGGGTCAGAGAATTCCATTCGGTCCCTATATGAGTGTAGGTACCCTGTTGGCTTTGTTCTGGTATGACCCTATTATTAACTGGTATTTAGGATATTTATACGGATAAGAAATGGTCACAGCAGTCACAGCCAAGAGACGCATAGGTGATATACTCCTGGAGTCAGGAAAAATAACAGAAGAACAACTCCAGGAAGCACTGGGTTACAAGGATGAGCATCAGGTCTATCTTGGTAAGGCAATCACATCTATGGGATTCCTTACAGAAAAAGAACTGGTTGAGACATTAAGCGGGCAGCTTGGGATTCCCTACCTGGACATTCGTAATTACGAAATTGACAGGGAAGTTCTGAGTCTGATGGATCAGGACTTTGCTGAGCGATATAAAATCATGCCGCTTTTCCTCATTGGTGATTCCCTTACGGTTGCAACAGCGGACCCACTCAATGTGCAAATGGTTGACGATCTGGCATTGGAAACAGATATGGAAATCAACCTTGTCCTCGCTCCAGAGTCTGATATAACTAAAACAATTGATCTCTTCTATGGGGCTGCTGTTTTTGACCCGGGATCAGGTGAAACTCGAGTTAAATCTCGTCAGATTGCCCAGGATACTGAGATTATCGAAGCAGTGAATATGCTGTTTAATGAAGCCATAAAAGTAGGTGCCAGTGACGTCCATGTCGAACCCCGTGAAAAAGATGTACGTATCAGATTTCGCGTGGATGGAGTCCTTCAGCAGCATTATACGGTGCCCAAAAGCTCCATGGCGCCCCTGTTGTCACGAATAAAAGTACTCTCTGATATGGATATTGCCGAATCGAGAAAACCGCAGGATGGACGTTTCTCTCACAGTCTAGGCACAAAAAAAGTGGATGTTCGTGCATCCATGTATCCGACGCCAAATGGTGAAGTAGCGGTTATGCGTATCCTGGATCAGGATAAAAGCAAGATTGAATTACACAAAATGGGGTTTCAGAGCGGTATCCTGGAAGATTAGAGGCGATTGATTCGCCTTCCAAATGGAATCATACTAGTGTCTGGACCAACAGGAAGCGGTAAAACAACAACGCTGTATGCCACCATTCACGTCATCAATACGACCGATGTAAACATAATGACCATTGAAGATCCTATTGAATACCAGCTGGATAATATTAACCAGGGGATGCTAAACGTAAAGGCAGGGATGACATTTGCTGCTGCTCTTCGATCCATGCTGAGGCAGGACCCGGATATCATCATGGTTGGTGAGATGCGTGATGTGGAGACAGTGGAGCTTGCCATCCGTGCAGCCCTTACTGGACACCTCGTTTTCAGTACGATTCATACAAACAGTGCAGCTGCAAGTTATTCACGGTTAACAGATATGGGACTGGATCCTTATATGGTAAGTTCTACCATACGCGGGATTCTTGCTCAACGACTAATTCGAAAATTATGTACCAAGTGTAAAAAACCCTATACACCCACGGATGACATCCTCAGAAGTTTGAAAATGGAAGGTGATGCCGATAGTTTTACATTCTATGAACCGGTGGGCTGTGTCCATTGCAGAAATTCCGGTTATTCTGGTCGGGGTGGTGTCTATGAATTGCTGGTAGCAGATGAAGAAATAGAAGCCATGGTTAACAAGGGAGAAAGTGCCACTGCCATCCAGGACCTGGCTGAGCAGAAGGGAATGATTTCCCTTCGAAAAGCAGCCATTGAGTATGTTACATCAGGTGCATCATCGGTTGATGAAGTATTCAGGATTACTCTGGGGTAATTAATGAAATTCCTGATGATAGCCCCCGTAAGAAGTACGGATAAAAAAAACAGGTTTCCCACAGACCTGAGACAGTTTATAAAAGAAGTTGGGAGCGACACAACCGTAACCCGTGATGCGAAATCGGGAATGAGTTATGTGTCAGTTGAAGATTACGATAGTATCTGGGTTGACTGGGATTTATTAAGGGATGTTTTCCCGGCTTTCAACAAACACCTTGCAAAATACTCTCCTCATACACCTCTGGTGATTGTTACCGGTGATAAACATGTCAATATTGATATTGCAAAAAATCTCACGAGTGTTTTTTCTATTGTACATACTTCCAGAGCAGTAGAAAATGCAAAAGAAGTTTTTATTCGGTTAAAGCTCTATAAAGACATATTTGATAAAATACCTGATGCATTAAAAGTACATCTAAGACCCAATGGTTTTGGCTACTTTATTGGAAATTCAGTTCCAATGCTGAAAATGTATAAGCAACTCGCAAAAGTAGCTGGGACCAATTTTACTGTTTTGATCCTTGGTGAAAGTGGAAGTGGTAAGGAGCTGGTGGCCAAGACGATCCATGAAGTATGCCAGCGTTCAGACAAGCCATTTGTAAGCGTTAATTGCGCTGCCATCCCTGAGAATCTTCTGGAAAGTGAGCTATTCGGATTTGAAAAAGGTGCATTCACAAGTGCCAACCAGTCTAAACCGGGAAAATTTGAACTGGCGGACACAGGAACGATCTTCCTGGATGAAGTAGGTGATATGGCCTTACCTCTTCAGGCTAAACTGCTGAGAGTCCTGGAAGATAGCATTGTTGAAAGGCTTGGAAGCACAAAAGGGAAGAAAGTGGATTTTCGACTCCTGGCCGCTACCAACCAGGATCTGGTTCAAATGGTGGAGGATGGGACATTCCGTTCCGACCTTCATTTTAGGATGAATGTCATTCCCATCAATCTTGCGCCACTGTCCAACCGTGAGGATGATATCCTATTGCTGTCACTTTTTCTCCTGAATAACATTATCAAGGACAGTTTCAATTCTGTTGAATCCATCAGCTGGGACCTCATTGAAGATTTGAAGTCTCAGGATATCAAAGGGAATGTCCGCGAATTGGAAAATGTTTTGACTCGGATTGTGTTTAATTCAGACGGAAAAGAAATTGGACGGGAGCATATTCATGATCCTGTTAAAGAGCAGACCGAACCTGTAACCATAAATATGCCCGAAGGAAATGGGGATATCATACCACTTTGGGAAATGGAGAAATATGCCATTGAACATGCGCTGGATAAACTGGATGGCAATATCAGCAAAGTCTCATCTCTGCTGGAAATTTCCCGTGTGACACTCTATAGAAAATTGAAGAAATATGAGATAGATTTTCAGGAGAATTAGGCAATCCAATGGGTAAATATACTTGCAGAATAGTCGGTGAGGATGGCATCATTGTTGAGTCGGTCCTTGAAGCGGAATCGAAGTTCGCCATTTACGATGAAGCAGATAGCCGAAATGAAATGGTGTTATCTGTCAAACCGTACAAAAAACCCGTGAAACTGTCGGATCTCTTGAATGCAAGGAAAAAAGTAAAACCTGAGGAGCTTGAAGGGTTTACAACTCAGTTATCAGTGCTTATTGATTCTGGGATTCCACTGATCACCGCCCTCGATGCTATGATCGACCAGGTAGAAACTGCGGCAATGAAAAAAGTTGTGCAGGGTGTGGTTGACAGGGTGAATGGAGGTTTACCCCTGAGTGATAGTATTGCAGCCTTCCCAGGTGTCTTCAACACTATGTACGTGAACATGGTTAGGGCTGGTGAGACAGCAGGTGTCCTGGATGAGATTCTCAGAAGACTTGCAGGGTTTATTCAACGGGACATGGAAACCGCAAAAAATATAAAAAAAGCATTACGATATCCTAAAATGGTTGGTGGAGCACTGGCAGCTGCCATAGTTGGTGCAACAGTATTCATTATTCCGAAATTCGTTCCCATGTTTGAAAGCCAGGATATGGAGTTACCACTCCCAACAAAAATTCTCATGGGGTTGAGCGACTTCTTTATCAACTATTGGTGGGCGGCCATAGCGGTTCTGATGGGTTTCATTTATGGGTTTAAATATGCCACATCCACCAAGCAGGGTTCATTCCTTCTGGATTTATTTAAACTGAGAGTACCCATATTTAAGAATATTGAATTGCATGCTGTACTGGCTCGGTTCACCAATATGCTGGAAACGCTGATCCATGGTGGTGTCCAGATTGTGCGTTCACTGGAAACAGCAGAAGGAACAGTAGGGAACAAGGTTATTTCCAGGGATATCCGAAAAGCTCGAGAAAATGTTGAACAGGGTGTCAGTCTGGCTGAGTCACTGGGAAAAAGCAAGTGGATTCCGAGTTTGACAGTAAAAATGATTGCCATTGGAGAAAAGTCCGGTGCCCTTGAGAAAATGCTGGAAACGCTTGGGAAACAGTATGATGCAGAGGTTGAAGCGAGAATTGGACGCTTATCCTCCGCCATTGAGCCGATCATGACGGTGGTCATGGGTGCATTCGTTGTCATGCTTGTTCTGGGAATAATGCTGCCCATGTGGAGCATGATGGGCAGCGGTGGATAGAACTTCATTGTAATAAAAATATACACTCTGTAATAAATCGTAACATTTTTCTACCATCAATGATCAAATAAGAATAGATTTACCGAAGGCTGGCAGTTGGCATGATATTTGTTATATTTCAGCAGACTGAGGGGAGCAAAGCAATTAATTAGGAGCTTTTATGATGAAGCGAAATGAAAAAGGATTTACACTGATTGAACTTATTATGGTCATTGTGATCCTGGGTATTCTGGCAGCTGTGATTGTACCAAGGTTTTTTGATTTCACATCCGATGCGCACAAGGCATCTGTAGATGCATTTATGGGAAACTTTAAATCTTCCTTGTCCATGTATGCTGCTGATCAAATGGTACAAACAGGTTACCGCAGTTATCCAGATGCCGATGATTTTGAGACCGAAGGATTTCCTATTCTTCTGGATGAAGTTCCTGATAGCTGGTCTGTAGAGACTGATGGAAACAATCGTGTAAAATTTGTCTATGACTTGACAGATCCATATACAATCCTACAGTATCAAAGTGCCGGGGATGACAGCTATACATTCCAGGTTATTGCAGGACCGGATAATATCCTAAACCCATAAAAGGCAGATAATTTCACAATAAACAGGAGGAGGTGGGAACACCTCCTTTTGTGTTTATATCAGGATGAAAGTGCATCTAACCGAAATAAATAATAATAAAGGGTTTACATTAATGGAACTCGTTATTGTAATCCTAATTTTTGGTATCCTTGCAGCGATTTCTGCTCCTCGGGTAACAGGTCTTTTAACCGCAATGGAAATGAAAGCAGCTCGAGAAAAGCTACTGGATGATTTACGGTATATCGGAAACATGGCCATCAGTCACCATGATACAACATGGATAGTATTTAATATCAACAGTAATTCCTATGCCTTGTATAATGGTCCCAGTCAAGGGTCAAGGCAACTCATTCGAGACCCATCGACCAACAGGGATGCCGTTGTGAACATTGGAGACATGTTCAATGGCATATATATGTCCCAGGTGAATTTCGGGGGCTCAAATGAAATATATTTTGACTGGTATGGCAGTCCAAGCACAGGAGGGAATATCATTCTGAATGGACAGCGTGTCATCCATGTAACAGAAGGATCCGGCTACATTTATGAATCCACAAGTTTAGATGGACCTCCGGCACCATGAGACATCACTCTATGCAGAGCATTAGATCCCAGAAAGGGTTCAGTCTTATTGAGCTGGCTCTGGGAATTGTTGTGGTAAGTATTGCTCTGGTTGGTGCCATGGTATCCCTGGCCAATATTGAAGCAAAATCCGTCAATGTTGAACTCTTGTCCCGTGCCACGAATTATGCCAATAATATCCTGGAAACTGTCGTGCATAATCGATTTGATGAAAACATGGAACTCCCTTGGAGTATTGCACTTGGTCCTGAAGAAGGAAACTTTGCAGAATTTGATGATGTGGATGATTTCCACAATTTAAATTGGACTGATCCTGGCTTACCTGGCTATTCAGGTGTTACCATTGTGCAGTTTGTTTCTGAACAGGATTGGGTGTCATCCTCTCAGATCCCCACATCATTAAAAACAATAACCGTGACGGTTACTCACCAGGAATTGGATGTTCCTGTTGTTCTAAAAACAACTGTTTCAGCGGGACAATTATTGTTTGGACTCATTGGTGACGACGACGATGATGACGATGATGATAACGAAGAAACCATGGTCATTTGTCATAAACCAGGGACACCTGCAGAGCAAACCATGACCATTCCTGTTTCAGCCTGGGCCGGTCATCTGGGTCATGGAGATACTATTGGACCATGTGATGATGGTGGCGGCAATAACCAGGGTGGCGATGATGACGATGATGATGGTGGTGGCAATAACCAGGGTGGAGATGATGACGATGATGATGGTGGCGGTAATAACCAGGGTGGTGATGATGACGATGATGATGACGACGATGGTGGCAACAACCAGGGTGGAGACGATGATGATGACGATGATGGTGGCAACAACCAGGGTGGAGACGATGATGATGACGATGATGGTGGCGGTAATAACCAGGGTGGTGATGATGACGATGATGATGATGGTGGCAACAACCAGGGTGGTGATGATGACGATGATGATGATGATGATGGTGGCAACAACCAGGGTGGAGACGATGATGATGATGACGATGGTGGCAACAACCAGGGTGGAGACGATGATGATGATGACGATGAATACTGTTATGGATTGAAAGCATGGAAATCAAATAAGAATTATAAGCGAAATGATCAGGTCAAACACGATTCCCGGATGTGGAAAGCACGACGAAACAATAAAAATAGTGAACCATCTGATGGTGTGAACTGGCAGGATATGGGTCCATGCAGTTAGCGAGAAAAAACAGATTCAATCATTACCAGGTTTCATCCCAATTGGGCGTTACGCTTATCGAGCTGATTATCACGATGACTCTCATTACTATCATAGCCGGAGTTATCAGTTTTGTTATTGCATCTGCATTCCAGTCCGTGGAGCATTCACAAAGACGAAAAGTTATTGTCATTGATGGAACACATGCCTCTGAGATGTTTCGAAGGGATGTAAGTCTAATGAAGGATTCTGAGTCTCTTTTAGTTGCAGAGTCCAAGAGGGTTCGATTTAAAACGCCCACAGATCAAACCATTGAATACCAGATATCAAACGGGTATCTATATAGAACCATTGTTGGTCAATACGCTCCACATATCCTTGCAAAAAATGTTAACGATGCGAATAGTGTTTTTCAATATTTTAACAATGAGATGACCGGATTGACATCAGTTCCTCTCTCTCTAGAAGAAAGAGGACAGGTTTGGGTTATCAATATGACTCTGGTCATGGTTCACCATGCTGAAACCATACCATTTAGTGCCACAGTTTTTCCTAAAAATCTTCATGTAAATCATAATGTTGAGATCTAGGCATGAACGGTCTGAATAAATCCAAGAGGGAAGAAGGATTCGTATTCGTATCAGCGGCTATTGTGGTAGCGGTGATTCTGGGAATCGCCATTGCATATTTAACGAGATCCCAATCCATTAATATCGTTCAGACTGCTGATACATATTCCGGGAGTCAGTCCTACTGGGCAGCGTTGTCTGGGGTAGAATATGCCATTGACAATTCACTAAATCTTGAGGACCTGGACGGGACATATAATTATTACCATGGGACGGTAACACTGGCAACATCACCAAATGCCAACAATGGGTCTCCGCTTCCGGAAGGATATAACCGATTGATATCTATTGGAACGCATGGAAATACCTACCGTCGCTTGGAAACGTTGTTTGAAGTTGTGTACAATCAGGATTTCTGGCCTGAACTGAGTATCATACAGGACCTTGAAAATGAAACCGGTGATTTTGATATTCATCAACACTACAGCATGAATGGATCACTTTATATTGGTGGGGATGTAGACGTCCAGTGTGGTGGTCGCTGCAATCATGGTGGACAGGGACATGGTGGTGATGACGACGACGACGATGATGATGACGATGACGATGATTGTGAAAATATTGGTCCACCACCCGGACTCCCAACAACCCTATACGTTCCAATAGGTAAATCTGTATCAGGGAATTTTAATTCCCATTTTGGGTGGTCTACAACAACACCACAAATGATTCCTGTATTGGACTTATCTCCCTATGCTGAGCATATCGACTCATCCTATGCCATCACTGAAACAGCCGATAATAAGTACCTTGGGAATTTCACACAATCCAGTGGTTCCATTGATTTGAGCTCTTATGAAGATCACACTTTCTATGTAAAAGGAAAATTGACTCTGAAGGGTGTCCATGTCACCGGTGGAACGATTATTCATCCAGGTAAAATTGTGGTAACAGGGAAAACAGAATTAAAGAATCTTGGTCAGCAACGAACTGTCTTCGATGATAATATAATCCTGATTTCGGACAGTGATATTAAAATTCAAAATAATACCCAATATGGCACCAACTATTCCTCGTTGCAACCTGACCAACGACCACCAACAGTCAACCTGATATACTCCAATGACTTGATACATATTTATCATAATGCAGATGTATGGGCACAGATTATCAGTCCTGCTCATATTAAGTTATATGGGAATGCACATGGGGTCATATGGACAAGCGGTATGTTTTCATTCAATGATCCCAATGCTTTTTTTGAAGGGGCCATTTATGTGGATCATGTTGACAATCCTCATGATAAATTCGTCAATGGATACATGAATCTGCATCATCAGGTACCCATCTACTATTTTGAAGGATTAAGTTATGAGGTCGTGGAAGGCACTTTAAACGAGTTTTAACCGGAGGTAAATATTGGAAGTCTTGCTTTTCATTGTTGGACAGGTAGCCTGTCTGTTTGGTATTTTGCTTTTGTTTTATCCCAAGCTGTTGATCAAATTGTCTGAATTTTCCAACCAGACATTACGTTCTGGAAATCGATCCAGGATTAATCGATACCTGATTGGATGTATTCTCACATTAGGTGGTGTATTCTTATTGTATGAATCCATTGTATTATAGAATATCATGAGAGCAACACTATTTCTACTCCCCATATTATTATACTCGACCGTTTTTTTATCCGCGCAGCCTGTGGATATGAATAACAGGAATCTACCAGAGCATATAGCCAATTATCCAGATATTCAACCGGATGCGATTCAAAGCATCCTGTGGCATGAGCAATACCTCCCTGAAGAGAGAATGCTGTTTAAAATGATGATGCAGATTCTTGGATATCCAATGGAAGTGCAAGACCCGTTATGGACACCGGCAAACGCAGGTGTGGTTAAACGATTCCAGCGTGAACACAGAATACGAGTGGATGGGAAAATCGGTCCTGAAACAATGGGAACCATGTTGAGAGCTCTCCTGTTGTATTACGAACAAATTTCTGACATTCCTTACGTCGTGGATCTGGATTTACTTCCACCAGGGGTGATCATACAAAACAGAGAACGGATACGTGTTGGGGAGATAGTGAAATACTTCCATACAGACCTTGCACGTTTTCGATATGCACGGGTTCTAAGTATACATAACAATCGTGTGGAAATACTGGACTGGACACGAAAAGAAACATTCATCGTTGATATCGATGATTTAAATCCATAGACTTGACTATGAACAAATTTTTATTCTTCACCGGGGTGGTTTCAACTGTTACAGGGTTGCTCACGCTGTTTGCGCCCCATATCCTCGATCGAATGGGCCATTTTTTGAATCAATTCTGGTATACAGATGCTATTATTCTAGCCAAGAGGATCTTTTTTGGGTTCCTTTCCCTGGGAATTGGTCTTCTATTTATTTTCCTGTATTTTGCTATCTAATACTGTTTCTAAATATCTCGACCTGTTTCAAAATAATACACTGATATTCTTGATTTAGTTCAATCCCCTCACACCCATCCTGTGGAGTTGTTTGGCATCAATATTGCAGTATTGATAGTGTCTTTTTGATAAACCAAGTATAATCCCGGGTTGGAAAACGGGTTGCCGTTTGGGGGGAAGATCTTGTTTAGTTTTTTAATTAGCCGGACTATTTTGATGTAAAAGCTAAGGTGATACT
>CAYFMT010000032.1:0-13991 GCA_964344305.1 uncultured bacterium
GTATCACCTTAGCTTTTACATCAAAATAGTCCGGCTAATTAAAAAACTAAACAGTCCGGCTAATTAAAAAACTAAACACTTATACGTATAGTTGCGATTATCCCACTGTGAGATACGATTGTAAAGCTCAGCAAGAACAAGTGGACCACTCAGCTCATTATTTGCAAGGGAGGGATGACATAGGTAAGAGCTAAGGAGTATTAATTTATCTGTTTTACCCTGCAATATTGAATGACCGTACACAAGTTGACCATCAACAAATCTGGTTCTGATATTAGCATGGTATTTACCCACTGGCATTTTTTCCCACTCCTCGTGAGCTAAGCAAAATCCCCAGTTCCGTTTATAATACGAGGTTACATAAGGAACTGCTGTTGGCAAATTCGGAAGTGTAAAAACATTTTTTGCTAGTTTCGCCTTTTCAATTTCTATATCTATAGAGTCTGAATAATTCAAAACAGAAAGGTTATTTGATTCATAATTAATATAGTTGCGGCCATCTGGACCGATCAATGTTGCACATTCGATCACCCACTCTTTAGGCACTTCCCAATCAAACACTTTTTTACCTGACGGAACATATTTTTTATCTAGGTCCATATATTCAGAGATTATATCGAGACTTTGCCGATAGCCGTTCCCCAGAATACTTCTGTTTAATGGATATAATCGATCAAATAAGTTATTTAAGTCCAGCATAGAATTTTATCTCCTGCAATAATATCAGAAACAATTATTCTTTACTTATGATCTGGGCTTATCAAGAAATTACTCATTTCTAGAATATATTTGTTTGTAAAGAGATTCAATTGGAATTTGAACAATCTCACTGATATACTTTTCAACAAATTCTCTATATACACCATCGCCACCTTTTGTTTCCAAAACCCAGTCTACAACTTCAATAATTCCCGAAACAGCATCAGCAGGACATGCACTCAAGCCAACTGAATTCAATAATTCCAAATCCGCATAATCATCGCCTATATAAGCACATTCATCTAGAGTTAGATTATTTGTGGAAAGAAATTTTTTTGCCACCTTTAGCTTATCTTTTATTCCCAAAAAAATATTCCTGATACCTAACTTTTCCGCACGATTTTTTACAATACGGGTATTTTCACCAGTAATTATAACAGTTTCTATATTAAGCTCTCGCAACAATAAGATCCCTGCAGAATCCTTTGTATTGAATTTTTTAAACTCATCACCCCGATTTGTATAATACATTCCTCCGTTTGTCCAGACACCATCAATGTCTGAGAAGAAAATTTTTATCTTACTCATAAGCTATTATTCGAAATCAGATTGCCTGAGAGTAGTATCTGCAGGAATATTAATTTTTGCTTTCTTATTTAGTATCATTTCTCTTTCTGACCACTTCAGGCCGGTTCCAGGGCTTTTCAGAATAAGCATTTCATCTGTCAAAGTATCCCCTACATTGATATTTATTTTTGAAGTTAGACTCCTAGAAAGCTTACTTTTAGCAATTTGAGCAACAGGATTAAATTCAGTCACACCATCCCCCATAGCTATCTCAGATGCTCGAATATAATTAATCAATTTCTGTAGACCTGATTTTTCTAAAGAACCTGCATGATCAGAACCCTTCATCGCTCTAGATATCGTTATATGCTTTTCAATAACGACAGCTCCCATGACAGAGGCAGCAACAGATGTAATAATCCCACTATGGTGATCTGATAAACCCACAAGTTTTTTGTACTTATCTTTAAGCGTCAACATTCCACGTAAATTAATATTTTCTAAGTCAGCAGGATATTGAGATGTACACTGCATAATAATGATGTCTACCCTATCTTCTCCTAGAGCATTCAAAGCATTGTCTATGTCTTCAATATCTGCCATTCCCGTAGAGATTATGACTGGTTTCCCTGTTTTCTTGAGTCTTTCCAGCAATGGTATGTTTGTAAGATCCCTAGAAGCCACCTTATAAAAAGGCACATCCAAACGTTCCATCATATCAACGGAGGGAATGTCGCAGGGTGTGACGAAATATGTAATTCCTCTCATAGAGGAGTACTCTTTTAATATCCTATGTTCCTCCTCGCTCAACTCCAAAAATTCACGGTGCTCACCATAAGTTTTACCAAATGAGTTCTGATTATCATATGGCTTATTATATGCCTCCGTTGTTAATTCAGAAGGAATATCTCGTTTTTGGAATTTTACAGCTGAAGAACCACACTCAACGGCCATATCAATCAATTGCTTAGCAAGTTCAATATCACCATTGTGATTCTGCCCAATCTCAGCAATAATGAATGTTGGATAATTCACTCCAATGGGAATATCATTCAGACTAATGTGTAAATCACTCTCACTCAATTCCTTTGTATAATTTTTATCAAGAAATTCATAGCATTGTTCGATCAAATTTGTTCCAGGTGAAGCTTTAATAGTTTTTAGCATTTGCTCCACAGAATGCAATTGCTCAATAGTATCAATAGTTAAATATTTGTCATGTTCTGGCCTCAAACCGTTAAAATTGCTTTCCAACTCAAGAATTTTAAATAATTCTTTATTCTTTCTGAAAAATGGAGTCACATGTTCTTTATCAAATGATGTATCTGCTAATTTGTTCGCCTCTCTAATCGCATATACTTTTATAAACTCTGGCACAATATGTGATAAATTTTTTATATGAGCATAATCACAGGCTTGTTCAACATACTCGTTGTATACATCCGATGCCTTTTTATAATCCATCAATGGATTATCAGCGGTGATACGCACTATTGTGTCCGATTCATCCATATCTTTGCAAGCTTCAGCATATCGTCCTAAAACATCATATGCGCTACCCCGAAAAACTGATACCTCTTGTTTCTCAGCAAAGGCGACAATTGGATCATCGGCAGTTTGAGTTGTAGTTGCGACCATGATTTCATCAACAAAATCCAAGGATCTTGCATTGACTATAACCCAGCTTAATAGAGGCAATTCATTTAATCCCATTAAAGATTTTCCTCTCAATCTATTACTAAGCATTCTTGCCTGAATGATTGCCCTAACCATTTTTTCTGTCCTTGTTTTGGTCAATGAAATAAGAATTTATTTTTGAATTATTCATAAGATTTACATAAAGCACAAAATACATTTGACATCGCTATTTATAATTGAAGTGAAAATCATTATTCTGGCTGAATCGCTAGCAGATCTAATATCTAAAGATTTTTTATTTTTTATCACCGTAATAATGATAGTACTGATAATAATAATAGTAACTGCCATAACTATTACGTGATGTAACACCATTTAATACTATACCTGCCAATGGTACATCTACATTATTTAATGCTTGAAGTGTTCGTGCGAATGCATTTTTATCCGTGCCACCAGATTTGGCAACCAAAATAAGCTCATCAATTTCTTTTGAAATTAGTGTGGCATCAGTAACTGCAACGAGAGGTGGAGAATCGAGACAAACCATATCAAACTCTTGCTCTAAAGAATCTATCAACTCCGCCATTTTCTTCGACCCAAGAAGTTCTGATGGATTTGGGGGTACAATACCTGCGGTAATTACATATAAATTTGGAACATCTGTTTTTTGAATCAACGAATGATATTCATCCAGTCCACTTGCGAGATATCGTGTTAATCCATTATCCTTATCCAGTCCAAAGACACGATGTACCACGGGTCTTCGCAAATCAGCATCAATTAATAGGGTTTTTTTACCAAGATTGGCATATGTTATAGCAAGGTTAGAGATAGTGGTAGTTTTCCCTTCACCTGGGCCAGCACTACTCACAACAATGGATTTTATTTCTTTGTCTGGAGAAGAATACATGATGCTGGTTCGCAAGCTTCGATACGCTTCAGAAATAGGTGATTTTGGGTCCTCTTGAGTGATAAGGCGTCGTTGCATATGCTTGATGTTTTGCTGCTTAGATGCTTCTTCAGAATCCTGTTGCTTTTTTCTTTTTGCCCTCTTCTGGTACTTTGCCTCTCCAATTGATGGAATTATACCCAATACTGTTAACCCTTTTCGCTCTAATTCCTCAACAGATTTGATTGTATTATCAAGATATTCCATAATAAATGCAAACCCGACACCCATACCTAAACCAAAAATGAAACCCATTAATACATTTAATTTTGAATTTGGTTTTTCTCGATTATTCGGAGGAAGGGCTTTATCAACAATTCTAACCTTCCCTAATTGGGAAGCTTGTGTTATTTTTGCTTCTTCAAGTTTTTGGCGCATAAGCATATATGTTTCAGCAAGTACAGTACGATCACGTTCCAGACGAGCAAACTTCAAAGATTTCTCAGGAAGTTGGTTCAATCGAGAGGCATACTGGTCAACCAGTTTCTTATATTCTTTAGCCCGGAATATTAATCCTGATTCTTGGCCCTCAAAAACCAACAGTGTGTCAATTAAAGACTGACGATATTTTACAGGATCTGTTACTGCAATCCCCTTTTCAATTAACTCTTCAGTTTGTTTGGCGAGTTCATTTTTTAATTTTATTACTTCTTCGCGCTTGGACTTTACAATTTCATGGTTTTCACCATGGAGACTTTCTTGACGTACTAGATCGCCTTCTTCCTGGGCTATTTGTGCTCTCAATGCGAAAACACGGTCGTTGATCGTATTTAATAAATTTTTTGTTAACTGTTTCTCCTCACTTGATAATTGATCTGAAACATACTTCTTACGTTCTCTAATTATATTGATATTTGCATTAATAGTGTAGTAACGAGATTCTACATCAGTAAGTTGATTTAACCAGAGGTCCGCATTCCCCTCAAGCCCATAAATCTGTTCCTTTTCCTGGAACATTCTTAATGAATCTTCTACAATTGATAAATCCAACTCTACTTTTTCTGCTTGGTTTTTAAGAAATTCAGTTAAGTTTATTATCTCACCAGTAGACAATTCTCGATCCCATTTTCTATATAAGTCTGTAATGGTGTTCGCTATTAAAGCTGCCTCATTTTTATCCGTTGACTTAATAGATACAGAAATAATATTCGTGTTCCTCTTATTGGTTACATTTAATGATGACCTAACTTTAACAACGGCATTATGGAAAATTGAATCTGATATTGCACCTGTAAAAGTTGGCAAGGCATTTTTATCACTCGACCACAAACCCAATGATAGAATCTTTCGTGTATTTAGTCTTAATCCCGTGGGTTGATATGTTGCTGTACCGAATAAAAATAAATGATTTCGATGGTCAGATTCCCAAAGATGTTTAACAACGGATTCTGCCAAAGACCTAGATTTTAGAATTTCCATTTCATTGTTGAGCATGTTCATTTCTTCACCAAAACCCATATCAAATACGGAAAGGCTTTGATTGGGCTCTTCCACCATAATTGTGGATGTTGCAACGTATTCGGGAGTTTGAAGCAAGGTATATATAACTGTAATTAATAAAACAACTGATACAATCACCAATATTTGCTTCAAATTTCGTCGCAGTATGAAGTAGAGGTCTTTTATGCTAATATCTTCTTCTAGTTGACTGAGCGCAGGAGAAATATGTAATTCTGGCATGATACTTTTGCTTTATAACTATGAATTGTCTTTTATTTCATCATCTTGTATTTATGATCGTAATCCAATACAAAATATTAATTATCGTTGATACTGTTCCAGAATAAGATAAAACATAGGATGGAAATGTTTGTGGAACGATGATAGTGTCATTCGGTAATATTTTTATGAAATCTTCTCTATTACCTGTTTTAAGGTATTTATTTAGATTTATTACATAAACAATTTGACCATTGTCATCTGGTTGCTCTCGAAATACACGAATCTTTTTTAAGTTAGCGCCTCTTTGGTAACCACCTACTTTTGCAAGTATTGTAACGATATCAATACCGTCATAAACCAAGATACTTCCGGGTTTATTCACCCACCCCAAAACATTCACCCACATGCGGATGACACCGTGTTCATCTGTAATGTAGCGTTCACCACTCTGTGGATACGTTTGTTCACCGTACACCAGAGGTTTCTGATATTGATTTTGTGAAAATGCTGGAGTTAGAAAAACCACAATGAGCAAAACGACCACAGCCTTAGAAAAGAAATTTTGTCTCATATTACCTTTTATGAATTATAAAAACTCGGTAAGAAATTTAAGTTTGGATTACGGTGGATTGAATGATTTGTTTCATATTGATAGTGACACGTGACATGTGACCGGTGACAAGCCTGAACGTGATGCGTAATGTGTAAATGCGTGATGCGTGAGTCGTGAGTCGAAATGCGATATCTGAAATCCGTGATGTGTTATACGTGGTCAATAAACACCCCCTGTCATTGTGAGGACAATGAGCCTGTCAAATTGGACGAACCAATCTCAGCTTCATGTAAGGAGATCACCGCGTCGTCCAATTCTTGGACTCTTTGTGATGACAAAAGGGTCGGTTTTGTCTGTCCTATTACGCAACTATGCGTTACGTAATTGTGCGTAAATATGGTGTGTCATACGTGAATCATGATGCGATATCCGCAATGCGTGAATAGTAAGTAGTCATTCGCAATCAATTAACACTCCCTGTCATTGCGAGCCCGGTTTAAGGGCGTGGCAATCTCAAAACCGTTCTTTTCGAGATCACTTCGTCCTGCGTCCTCGTGATGACAAAGAAGTGTTTAGGATTATCCTGCAAACCGGGCATACATTTTTCTCCACATATAAACTTGCTCCATGTCTGACTCCCGCCTTCGTACATCTTCAATACTCATCCCTCATCACGCATTACTCATATCGCTCATTTAACATTTTCCATGCTTTTGGTTCAAGCATGATGAGCATTTTCTGAAGATTGGCAGTAGGAGCAGGTTTAGACAGGTATGCTTTCGCAATTAAATCCCGTGCCCGTAATGTTTCCTTCAATAACGTCGCGCCTTTCATCGACCGTATTCTCAAGTCCAGTAATTCCAATGCTCGTTCCAGACAGTTTTGATATTCCTGATTATCCTGTATGTTGTTTTGTGCACGATTCAGTTCGTTGCACACCATTAGTATCTGTTGTTCTGCCGTGAAGGAGTTGAAGCGATTTTCAAGTGTTTTGTGCCACACTGTCATGCGACTCAACCCTCTTTTCCTAATGGAGATTCACTCTCCTGCAAAAGATATCGATGACACAGGCTTCGAATTGTTTTCCGTACTTCTTCCGATAAAATTTCCATATCAGGATTGTCATCCCTGGGACGGATATTGATCAATGCAGTGTATTCCAACCTTTCAACTTCTTCCTTATATGGATAATAATTCGCACCCCATATATTCGATTGCTTTGAACCCTGGTTTATCAGGATTGCTTCAGCATCGGCATGGAGTTCCCCACCAATCGCAAGAATATTTTTGTCCACATCCACCACTATTTTTACGAAGGTCACAAATGACTCATCACAAAGTTGGATTAACTCATCGTGTAGTATGCGTTTTGTAAGGATTTTAATCATTTATAATAATGTAGAACCGGAGTTGGGAGACCGTGGAACCCCGAATCGTGATGCGAAATCCGTAATCTGTGATGTGTGAATTGTGAATCGTGAGCTGTGAGGCGTAAGTCGTGAAGCGTGAGTCGTGAAGCGTGAGTCGTGAGGCGTGAACTGGGATAGAAATATATGATGGTATGTTCATGGTACAGATTTTTGGTGTTTTATTAATCCTATTAACATCTTTCGAATATTTTCAATTTCCATTAAAACCTCTGATTCAACTTGATATCCAAGGTTTTTTGCAATCAAAATTTGTGTATCCAACTCAGTGGCTGAGCCTAAAGCTATATACAAAAATTGAACGAATTCTTTGTTGCCTCTTCTTGCAGAACCTTCCGCAATATTCGAAGGAATTGAAATTGCGGAACGTCTCATCTGTGAAGTAATTCCAAATTTTTCATCATCTGGGAATGATTTTGTGAGAGTATAAATCCCAGTCACCAATGCCATCGATTTCTTCCACACATCTAAGTCTTTATGCGTCTTCATTTGAATCTTTCTCTTTACATTTCACTATTTACAGCTTACGATTTATGATTCACCGTTCACGCATTACGATCTTGAAGAAATCCTCGTTTTTATTTTATCAATTAACGATCTCGTAGGTTCTTCAATCCTGATGGGAATCTCAGTATCGATTGGTTTGCCTTCGATGACATTTCTTGGGTTTTCATTTACCATGATATCCACACCATCGCCAATCAAACCCCGAGTGATCTCCACTGCTTCCTGTAAACAAAAGTTGCGACGTTTGTCATCATGCGAGTCAGAGCCAATGATGTGACAGAGCCCTGCTTTCAGAATTTCCAAGGATGATTCTTTCGCCGAAGATCCTAATGTACCACAAATGCTCCCGGCATCTATCTGCACCACACACCCGGATTGGACCAATTTCTCAAGAATTTGAATATCGCGCTGAATAGGTTTGTACCGTTCAGGATGGGCAATGATGGGAGTTGTACCGGACATTTTCAGCTTGAAAAACAAATCTTCATATCGTGGTGGAAATTGATGCACCTGAAACTCAACCAGCATGTATTTTCCATGTTCAAATGTGCACAAAGGATTGGTTTTCAAATCCATGAGGTTTGGGAGGTAAAACACTTCTGCTCCAATATGCAGATCAATCTCAATCCCTTCCGCCTCAGCCTTAGACTTTACCTCATCAAGCAATCTCTTCGTGCCCTCATAGTGAATATCCATCCCCTCCACTTTTGGATGCTGATAATGAATTGTGTTCACCACATCGGTGATGCCCTGATCAGCTGCGGTTCGGAGCATGGAGAGGGTCATCTCCATGGAGACGGAGCCGTCGTCGGCGTTTGGGAGAATGTGGTTGTGGAAGTCTATCATGTAGAGTTAATTCGTTAATCGTGAACTGTGAGTCGTGAGCTGTGAGGCGTGAGTCGCAATGCGTAAGGCGTAATCTGTAATAGAAATATATGATGGTATATTCATGCTAGCGATTTTTGGTGTTTTATCAATCCGACCAACATCTTCCTAATATCTTCGATTTGATCAGTTGTATCTGAATCAATTAAATACCCCAAGTCTTTTGCGATCAATACTTGGGTGTCCAATTCGGTCGCTGACCCTAATGCAATATACAAGAACTGAACAAATTCTTTGTTACCTCGTCTAGCCGAACCTTCTGCAATATTGGAAGGTATTGAGATTGCTGAACGTCTCAACTGTGAAGTAATTCCATATTTCTCATACTCTGGAAACGATTTCGTTATGGTGTAAATCTCAGATACGAGTGACATAGATTTTTTCCATACATTCAGGTCTTTATGCGTTTTCATTTGTTTCTCTCTCTCTTTATAAATCACGATTTTCAGATTACAATTTACGAATCACGGGTTACGAATTACGATCTTCCACAAGCCCCAGAAGGTATTTCCTGTAGTCACTCTTCCCATAACCTTCTGCAAGGGATCGGAGTTGGTCATGGTCGATCCATCCCTTTTGATGAGCGATTTCTTCGATACAACCGATTTTGAGACCCTGGCGCTTTTCGATGGTTTCAATGAACGACGACGCTTCCATAAGGGATTCATGAGTTCCGGTATCAAGCCATGCGTATCCCCTTCCCATGAGCTCCACACTAAGTCGACCCTTCTCAAGATAGTCCTGATTCACTGTTGTGATTTCCAGTTCGCCTCTGGCTGATGGTTTAATGCTTTTTGCTACATTCACCACAGAGTTTGGGTAAAAATAAAGCCCAACAACAGCGTAATTGCTTGCGGGCTTATCCGGCTTTTCTTCAATAGAAATGGCTTTCTGTTGCTCATCAAATGCCACCACTCCATATCGCTCAGGGTCATTTACATAATACCCGAACACCACGGCTTCTTCTTTTTCTTCAACCCTTTGTACACTGCTTTCAAGGATCTCACTTAATCCATGTCCGAAAAAGAGATTGTCTCCAAGGATGAGGCAAACGTCATCGTCCCCAATGAATTCTTCTCCAAGGATGAATGCCTGGGCAATCCCATCCGGTGATGGTTGGATTTTGTACTTAATATTTAATCCAAGTTCATGACCGTCTCCAAACAGATCCTGGAATTTGTGCGTGTCCTGTGGTGTGGATATGATGAGGATATCCCGTATCCCTGCCAACATGAGTACCGACAGAGGATAATACACCATGGGTTTATCGTATATGGGTAGTAATTGTTTTACAACGGCTTTGGTAACAGGAAAAAGGCGGGTGCCGCTCCCGCCTGCTAAAATAATACCTTTCATGGTTCAGTTCTCAGTTTTCAGTTTATAGTTGCCAGACCACCTACATCCCAACTTCGTCTGGATCTTCAGTGGATATTGGTTCAGGTTTTACACTACCTGTCATTGCGAGGAAGAATGTAATGATGACGAAGCAATCTCAAAGTCTGAAATAGATTGCCACGTCGTCGTGAACTCCTCCTCGCAATGACAAACGGTGAGTTTTGGAAAAATTTTTGATTTATAATTTTTCATTTTTATTTCACTAAGAGGCGAGGCTTCGCCAGGTCAGTCCCATATTGAAACTGATTTAGAAATATCATCTGCTTGTATTTATAGTTCATAATTTGACTTTCAGATGGTAATCCATCCGTGTTTTTGGCTTTCTCAAACCAGCATGGAAAATACGTTTTTTATGGACGGTGAGCCAGCATCTTTCGAGAAGGATGAAGGATTAAGGAAAATGGAGGAAGGAGGAAGGGGGAAGTATTAAGTGTTAAGGCGTAAGGAATACTGTTAATAACGTATTAACTCATTTCCTTGTCCGTGATGAATGTCACCTGATAGTTGGTTCACAATGGTCTCGGCAATGGCAAAGCTTGCGGTAGCTGCCGGGGATGGTGCATTCAGGACATGAAGCACTTTCTCCGAAGATCTAAACATGAAATCGTCCACCAGTTTTCCACCTCTGGTGACGGCCTGGGCTCGAACACCAGAACCACCTGGCGCAAGATCATTAGACGTGACTTCCGGAATCAATTTCTGGAGTGCTTTTACAAAAGCCGGATTTACAAATGAGCGCCATTGTTCCCCAAACCCTGTTTTCCAGTATTTCCCAGCCATACGCCAGAGCCCGGGATAAAACATCATTTCTGATATATCCTTTAAACTAACAACACTTCTCTCATACCCTTCACGTGCCATGGCCAGAACAGCATTGGGACCTGCTTCCACCTCTCCGTTCATCCGTCTTGTAAAATGAACACCAAGAAAGGGAAACCGAGGATCAGGAACCGGATAAATCAGGTTTTTTACCAGATGTCGACTTCCTGGTTTCAGGGTCCAGTATTCTCCTCGGAATGGGATAATTTTTACATCAAGGACCTTTTCAGTCCATTTTGCGATTCGATCAGAATACAACCCGCCACAATTCACCAGCGTTTTTGTTTGGATATCATTACGGTTTGTGGTGATCACTACCTCATTTGATGATTCATGGATGTCCAATGCAATTTTATCAAAGAAAAGATCGCATCCCTTTTCAATGAGTACATTCTTTAGAAAGTTAGCAACCTGTGTGTAATCAATAATTCCAGTCTCCGGCACGAAAAGTGCCCTCATGCCTGTTACGTGTGGTTCGACTTCCTGAATTTCTGATCTTCCAACGGGTTTCAGCCCTTGAAGTCCATTGGCCAATCCCCTGTTATACAATGTATCCAGACGTGGAATTTCGTCCTGATTTGTGGCGACGATTAGTTTTCCGCAGGTTTCGAATGGAATCTCATGTTCGCGAGCAAAGGACTGCAGATTTTTAATCCCAAGACGACAGTTGCTGGCTTTTTGACTCCCGGGTTTGTAGTAGATACCGGAATGAATGACACCGCTATTATTACCCGTCTGATGAGCACCAGGTTTTCCTTCTTTTTCTATGACTGCTATAGAATGATGCGGATATCTCTTCTGGTATTCATAAGCGGTGTTGAGCCCTACAACTCCGGCTCCGATTATGGTAAGATCATATTTCATGGCTTGTGGTGACTCGTGACAGGTGACGAGTGACGAGTGGAATGCTTCATTTGCGCTGCAGTGATCTTATGAGGCCTTGAATCATTCTTCGAATTTCGGTAACAATACTCATTTCGAAGTCATTTCTTTTATAGTAACCAAGATCCAGGGCAATTTCGAGTTGGGTTTCTAATTCCGACAAAGAACCCAATGAGATATATAGAAAATTGATGAATTCTTTTGTACCCCTTCTTGCAGCTCCTTCTGCGATATTAGATGGAATGGACACCGCCGAACGTTTTAATTGTGAGACTAACCCAAATCGCTCTGAATCAGGAAATGTTTTTGTTAAATCGTAAATCATCTTTACAAGAGACATTGATTGTTTCCAACAATCTAAATCCCTGTGAGTTTGTATTTTACCTGTCACTAGTCACCCGTCACTTGTCACAATTTTATAATTCATTCCAGATTCCGGTCCCCTGACTCCCGATTCCCGTCTCCAATTTCCCACATTACTCATCTCGCATTACGCATCACGATTTACCTCTTCATCCAACTCCCAGCCGAACGACCTTCTTATCCTTGTGTTTTGTGTACACGTTGCGAGTATCCACAATGAGTTTGGAATGTTTCTTTACAAAATCAAAATCAATGGATTTGTGATTGGTAAGGACGGCAACGGCATCGTAGTCAGCAATATTCTCCAAGGATGCCAGGGATTCAATAAGTGTCCCATTCCACCTAATTGCGGACACATGGGGATCGAAATAATCCACGTTTGCTCCCTGATTTTCAAGGAGTTTCATGACATCCAATGCCGGAGATTCGCGGACATCATCAATATCCGGTTTGTAGGCGACTCCAACAACCAGAACACTGCTACCGTTAAGTGATTTTTTCTCACGATTGAGCCCATCTGATATCAATTCAATGACATGGTAAGGCATGTTGGTGTTGATTTCCCCTGCCAGTTCGATGAATCGGGCACGGTAATCCAGTGTTTTCATTTTCCATGCAAGGTAGTGAGGATCAATGGGAATACAATGCCCACCTAGACCCGGACCCGGAGTAAATTTCATAAAACCAAAAGGTTTTGTGGCAGCGGCATCAATGACTTCCCACACATCAATGCCCAGCTTTTCGCACATGATGGCTACTTCGTTGGCAAGTCCTATATTGATGGAGCGGAATGTGTTTTCCAAAAGCTTGACCATTTCAGCCGCTTCCGGTGATGAAACCGGAACAATGGATTCTATGATCTGCTCATAAAGGGTTTTCCCTAGTTCAATGCAGTTATCCGTGACACCACCCAGGACTTTTGGAGTATTGTGGGTGCCATAAACAGGATTTCCTGGATCAATTCGCTCAGGAGAAAAGCACAGGAAGACCGTTTCACCAACTTTGTAGCCTGTTTCTTCCAGACGAGGTAGAATAAGATCCCTGGTGGTCCCGGGATAGGTTGTGCTTTCTAGAACAATGAGTAGGTTTTCATGCTGGACCTTCACCACTTCATCCATGACGCTGATGATGTAGGATACATCCGGGTCTTTCAATTTATTGAGTGGTGTAGGCACACAAATTGAGATGGCATCCAGGGATTCAATGACGGCAAAGTCTATTGTGGCAGAAAATTTCCCTGATTCCACGGAGGACTTCAATTCGTCATCGTTTACATCCTGAATATAATTCTTCCCCTCATTGAGGATATCCACCCGGTTTTGGTTCACATCAATGCCCACCACATCAAAACCAGCTTTGGAAAATTCCATGGCCAGGGGCAGTCCAACATAACCGAGTCCAATAACGCCAATCCTTGCGTCATGGTTAATGTATTTTTCTTTAAGTGAAGATATCATAGTAATCCTTTGTATAACAGACTAAGAAATTACAGTGATATTTTAGGTTTGTAGAAAACAAAGTCCTGGGGACAGGGAATAGATTTTAGTTGTCAGTTGTCAGTTCACAGGTATCAGATTCTAATTTGACATTGTAAAACCAATACATGGGTAACAGATTAGTTTCAGAACATAGGTAACACTGT
>CAYFMT010000033.1:0-13628 GCA_964344305.1 uncultured bacterium
ATATGTTATGAAATCTTAACCACTAATGTGTAACCGAGGTCCTCGTACGTTCAAATATGCACGCCAAGATACCCGCCGGACTTGTGCATGAATTTCATAGCGTGATCACCTCCGCCATCAAACATGTTTACTTTCACATCCATTTCTGCCAGCATTTCCTTGAGGGCAGTCATTTCTTCTTCATTTTCGGGGTTGGCTTTAAATACTTTTTCTTCGCCGTCAATATTCAGTTTGATGGTGATTTCCTTGTCGTCCACTTCAACATCCACATCCTTGACGGACTCAGTATCGGACATTTTATATTTTTTTACCATAACTTGTTTTTGTTGGCCAAAAGCGAAACCAAAAACAAGAAGGGACAAAAAGATAACACGATTCATAGTTTCTCCATTTTTTTGGGATATACGACCCAATGTGATGTGTGTTCCAGCATAAAATTTAGCGCATTGAAAAAAACATGAAACCCATTAAATTCACGAACCTGCCTTTAACGGGAGAGAGTTAAGAATTACTTTACATTCATACAAAGGAGTACGTTGACATGTATCGACGAATATTGCTTATCGGTGTCATTATTTTAAGTCTTGGGTTTGCACAATCTCTCGAAGAAACCCTTGAGCAAATGGCCAAAGATAACGCCAGAGGGTATTTAGGACCTGTTGTCACTGCATTTGGAATGGGAGTGAATAGCGGAACATTCCACACAGCAAAACCACATAAAATGCTGGGATTTGATGTGAAATTGAATGTGGCAGCCACCACTGTTACAGATGTTGGCCAAAACTATGATTTTGCTCTTCCAGATGCGAACATAGATTTTGTTATGGCTCTTGAGCTGGTACCGGGACAAGGATCCCAGAACTTCAATTTATCCATCAACCCCAATGATGTATATGAATCTGACAGGGAATCATCAACTTTGTTTGGACCCAATGAGTCTAATGCTATTGAAGTAGATGGTGCTGCAGCTGTAGATGTTATTGCAGCTCAGATTGCCAGTCAATCAGGTGGACTTATGACTGCTGCCCAGATTGAGAGCAATTTTGGTTCAGAAATCAGTTCAGCTATTTCTGGAAATATTCCAGCCATCATGACACCAACGGGATTTGATCTTCCGGTATTCCCAATGGTGATGCCACAGATTTCTGTCGGCCTGCCCATGAGCATTGAGTTAACCCTCAGAGGATTTCCTGAAGCAGATATGGGTGACATTGGCAAATTCTCATTCTATGGATTTGGTGGAAAAATCGGACTAAACCAGTTTATTCCAATTCCTAATATTGCCATTCCTCGAATTGCAGTTGGGTATTATATGACAAATCTTGGTATCGGGGATTTGCTTAATGCACAGAATAGTATTTTAACGGTTCAAGCCAGTAAAAGTATTCCTTTCCTCACCGTCTATGGTGGTGTTGGAATGGAAAGTTCTTCCATGGAAGTAAAATACGAATATGTGGATGAATTAACAGGTACGACGCTACCGATTGAATTCAGCCTCGATGGAGAAAACTCATTCAGGACCATTGTTGGTGCGCGTTTGAAACTGTTCCTCCTGACCATCAATGCTGATTATAATGTAGGAGAATTCAATACATTTAATTTGGGCGTTGGGCTTACTTTAAGGTAAGAAAAACCAAAATCAATCCAAAAAGTCCCGACATGAAAATGTCGGGACTTTTGTTTTATAGCGGTCTTGCAAGAACGACAGGACGAAGACCATCCCAGTATTGTCCTGTGACTTGATCCTTAAACTTGAACTCTATTAAATATATCCCAATTCGACTCATCTGATTCTGATCATCACGACCATCCCAGAACAGGGTGTGTTCCTGTGGAGTTGGCTGATCCCAAAGGAGTGCCCTCACAGGTCTACCAAGGATATCAAAGCATCGAATTCTGGCAATTGGGGACATAAACGGCGTCTTGTAATGGATTGTTAACACGTCATCCTGTCCATCACCATCAGGGGAAAATGGATCAGGTGATAGGTCAATCTCTCCAGCGGAACTTAATGACCCCACATGCACCGAATTCTGCTCTCCAGGACTTATGCCATCGATTTCAATGTTCAGGGCCCAGTTTACCTTAGAAGCGGACAGGTAATCAGGACGAAATTTTTCCAGGGACCGACCTGGTTCAAGAGGCCAATTGTCTGAATAGTCCAATGAATCAATGATCCTGCCAGTCATATCGTGCAGAATAATACTGTCTTCCGAATTATTGAGTGAGGGCAATCCGGATTTTGGGACTTCCCAATGAATATTATCCGCGATAGTTATCAACGAAGAATCAGCCATGATGGTGACGTATTCTGAGTCATGATTGGTTGAAAGGACAGAAATAGAGCCAGTATTATCGCCGATTCCCCATCCGTTAAGGTGAATTCTATCTGGATTAAAAATCTCAACAAATTCACATTGATCCAGATTTGGAATTGCAAGAAACTCGTTTATTGAGGCGGCACCAAACGGATAAGAAACTCGCACGGTATCTGAAAAAACATTGTCTGCGTAAAACTCTTCCTGATGAACAAATAGAAAAGCCACCACAGGATGGACACCGGATTCAAGTGGTTCGATGGTTGTGGACACAGTGCAACTGTCCCGCCAGGACAAAATAGGTATTGAAATTTCCCCAATTTCCTTATCGTCAGTCTCAATAGTCATGACACCTGATATATCATTCTGACCATTGTTGGTCACCACCATTGTGATGCTGATAGCTTCGTGGTTTTCCGGATAAAGTGGGGAGATATCCATGGACACAATGGTACCATTCTTTCTCAAAAGAGTCACCGAGTTGAGTGTGCCTGGTGTCATCTGATCCATGGCCGTACAGGGCATCCAGTGTGAAGGTTCAGAGGACAATAAATCCGGATGAAGCTTTTCCAGAGATATTTCTGGCTCTATGTCCCAGTCTGAAGTGTAGTCGAGTGAATCGATGGTGGTCCCTGTATGATCAAGAATTCGAATGATATCTCCAGAATTGTTCAGGGAGGGAAAGGCATCATCGAAAATGATGGGGTAGGGGTTTTCGAACCCTGCTATGGAATCACTGGCAATGGTTATATAATGATATGGTGTGATTTCCATAGACGGGAAGGGGGATGAACCGGATCTGGAATCGTGCAAAGTCCATCCACGAAACTGGATGGTATCATGCGCCACCAACTCAACAAATTCGCTTTGGTCATTGTTAGGTGCAGATAAAAATTCATTGATGGATACACTGCCAAAGGGATAGGATATATGAATCGTATCCTGAATAACATTGTTTAATGGATTTCCATCGTTTTCCAGATAAAGTGCAGCCATGCACGGATAACTCCCGGCAGGTAATCCATCCAGTGATGATTCTACACTGATCGTATCCCCTGGTATTAAAGACTCATTGACGGGAATAGTCAAAAGATTTGATTGTATCAATAGTGAGACAGACATCTGGGTGATCGGATTCAATCCAGGATTGTGGACAGACATCTGTATAGTGAATGGTTCAAGATGACCGGGAATCCTTGGGATACTTGACATTGAATACTCAACGAGACCACCATCAATCTGGTATGGCATAATGGAGTTTCTGTATCCAGGAGTAGAACCAAAATTATGATTAGATGGTGCCCATGATGATGCATCCCATGAACTGTCCTGTACCTGGTATTTTTCCATGGAAATTCCCTCTGAATAACCCCAGTCAATGTTGTAGTGAAGAGAATCAATGAGAGTGCCAAATGGATCAAATATTCGAATAACATCCCCTGTGTTATTCAAAGAGGGCAATCCCTGGTCTGGTATCACATTCAAAGAAGAATCGGGTACGATAAGATTATCACTCTCTGTCAAGACACAATACTGATTAGAAACAATAATACTATCTGGGAGTCTGTAAACTGCTTGGGTAGCGTCCATCACTTTCCAGTTCTTTAATCGTATCGGTTCGTTTGAAACATTCAATACTTCAATGAATTCTGAACCTCCGGAAACCGGTATTGGTAGAAACTCGTTTAGTGTTATAGTCCAGGGATCAAAGCGAACCCCAAAGTCAACACTAAGGAAGTTGTTGGAATTGTTTTCATCACCAGGTATGGATAAAAAACACAATAATGTATGAAGTCCTGAAGAGAATGGACCAAGGGTTATATCCAACGCTAAAGTGTCCAGCGGGAAAATTTCAGGCAACGACATAGTATGAATAGTATCATTTTCCCAAATGAAGTTTACGTGTCCCATTAATGGCAGTAGTCCTATGTTTGACAGGGATACGTGGAGGTGTAGGGAGTCAAAATTCGCCAGAGTGTCATTTATAGTCCATGTTTCCGGTACAATGATTTTTCCATCGATTGAGTGCGGGAATACACTGTTTATATTTCCTGGAGTGCCGAGGCTGTCAAGGCTTTGTAACATGTTTGATCCATGAAATGGTGAATCGAGCCTCACACGTTCTATGGAATACCCATCAGTTGCAATATCATCCCATCCGGTGAAATCAACTACAATCCCTGACGAATCCATTATCCATAATGAATCTGTGGTTGAAAGCCCGTTACCAATGGACGCATCATCCACGAAGTAGACGGGTACATTTGGTGGAACAATATCAGCATAAATACCGCTTACCACAGAATAATCGCCTTCCAGGATGATGGCATAGGATTCAGGGACCAAATGGTACACACCAGAAGAATCGATCAAAAAATCTTCAGACGATTTATCCTTTATTGACCATCCAGAGAGAGAAATTGTGTCTGGAGAATCATTATAAATCTCGATGAATTCATTTGGTGAATCCGTGCCATCCAGATCGTACATGATTTCCGTAATAATGATCTGGTCAAAAGCAATTTGCTGTATTAAAAGAAGTATAAAGAAAAACCTATAAACCATATTTGCCCATTAAACTTAACGGACAATCTTAATGCGATTTCAGAAAACTCTCAATTCTTTCTTTTAATTCATCACGTGTTTCACGGTATCTTGGAAGAAATTCTTCTTTTGTATCCCATCCATGGAATGGATCATCTATACTCCAGTGAATCCTTTCAACGTCTCCTGGAAAGGTGGGGCAGGCTTTTTGGGCATTGTCACACACTGTGATGGCAATATCAATTCCTGTATTGATATAATCATCGATAAGGTCAGATGTATGGTGGCTGATATCAACGCCCCATTCATCCATCACAATAATAGATGCAGGGTGGACTCGACTGGGGTGGGAACCGGCACTGAACACCTCAAATCGATCTCCTGCCAAATCCTTAAGGATGCCATGTGCCATCTGTGAGCGGCAGGAATTTCCTGTGCAGATAAAAATTACTTTTTTCTTCATTTTTCCAACTTGTTTTGAAGGGAAATCTAAATCGAAAATATGAGAAAAATGTTAGGCTTTAAGGACTAGGACATGATCGACTTAAATAATGGTTTTATTCTAAAATATCTTAACCCCAAATTCTGCCATGCAAAATTATCAACCGGCCATTCTATATCTCGAGGATGGTCGGTTTTTTTCAGGATATCGTTTTGGCGCAGCCGGTGAAACCACCGGTGAATTATGTTTTAACACCGGCATGACCGGTTATCAGGAAATCCTCACAGACCCATCCTATTGCAGGCAAATCGTGACCATGACCAGTCCCCATATCGGGAACTATGGGGTTAATGCGGATGATGTTGAATCCAGTCGCATCCAGGTAGCAGGATTTGTCATCAAAGAGGAGACAATCATCCCTTCTAACTGGCAATCAACCGGTTCAATAGGAGAGTTCCTGCTAGAAAACAGCATCGTTGGCATACAGGGGATTGATACACGTGCGCTCACGAAGCATCTTCGAAATCATGGTGCTCAGAATGGGATTATTTCCACGATCGACTTTGACCATAAAAGTCTGAAAACAAAACTGGAAGCCACACCCTCCATGACTGGTTTAGACCTGGCGAGGGACGTCTCTACCACATCCTCATATCATATGTCTGACATACCCGGATTAATGGGCAAGACAGACAAACCGTATAAAATTTCAGCCCTTGATTTTGGTATCAAATGGAATATTCTCCGTTTACTTGACGAAGCGGGTTGTGATGTGACAGTCTACCCAGCCAATACCTCAGCAGAAGAATTGATTGAAAGAAACCCAGACGGTCTTTTTCTTTCAAACGGTCCAGGGGATCCGGCAGCCGTTACCTATGCCATTGATACCGTACAAAAACTCCTGGGCAGATTGCCCATGTTTGGGATCTGTCTCGGGCACCAGATTCTGGCGTTATCCCTGGGAGCAAAAACCTACAAACTCAAATTTGGACACCGAGGGTTAAACCACCCGGTGAAGCGACTGGAGACAGGTCAAATAGAGATTACCAGTCAAAATCATGGGTTTGCAGTGGATATTGATTCGCTTCCGGAATCAATCGAATCTACCCACATCAATTTAAATGATAATACCTGTGAGGGAATTCGCAGCAAAGAACACCCTGCATTTTCTGTCCAGTATCACCCGGAGTCAAGCCCGGGACCCCATGACTCACGGTACTTATTCAAGGCGTTTACCGATGCTATGGAGGATTTTCGCCAGTCATGAGTCAACCGATTCTTGATATACAGAATATCTCTAAATCATTTGGAACCTTAAAAGCTGTACATCAATTATCCTTCAATGTAATGGAAGGTGATGTGTTTGGATTTCTGGGCCCGAACGGGGCTGGCAAGTCCACAACGATTCGCATGATGTTGAACCTTATCAAGCCAGATTCCGGTGATATCATCATTCATGGTCAATCTGTATCAAAAACAGGTAATGCAGCACTATCCAGTATTGGCGCACTGGTGGAAGAGCCGGATTTCTATAAACACCTGTCAGCAAAGAAAAACCTTGAAATGCTTGCTCGTATGGAGAACGTGGATTTCAAACGGGTGGATGAAGTACTGGAATGGGTGGGACTTGCAGATCGATCCCAGGATAAGGTTAAGGCCTATTCCCATGGCATGAAACAGAGGCTCGGCATTGCCCAGGCCTTACTGAAGTCACCCCGGCTTCTTGTGCTGGATGAACCTACATCTGGGCTGGATCCCAAACGCATGAAGCAGATCAGGGATCTTATCCTTGAACTAAAGGATCGTGGTATGACCATTTTTCTTTCGTCCCATCTTCTCCATGAAGTTGAACTGGTTTGCAGCACTGTCGCTATTGTAAACCATGGACAGTTGAAGATCACTGGACCACTAAAAAACCTTATGGATAAGGATCGAGGTACATCTTTGACCATCCATGTGGATAATATGAAGAAGGCAATAACGCTTCTTAAACAACAACCCCATGTTACTGAAGTGGAAGCAAAGGATGAAGGTATCCAGTGCAGGACGGAAAAGGATTTGTTGGGCAGTGTGAACAAACTGCTTGTTGAAAATGGACTATCCGTTACACGTTTTATGCCAAGAACCTCCCTGGAAGAATATTATTTGTCCATCGTTTCTGAGGATGAATTGTAAATGATTCGGTTAATTCACAATGAAATCCTGAAAATGGCAGGAAAATGGCGATCATTCCT
Organism: uncultured bacterium; assembly: GCA_964344305.1. GTDB lineage: Bacteria > Fidelibacterota > Marinisomatia > Marinisomatales > JABMOV01 > JABMOV01. Next base: position 7,539 of record CAYFMT010000033.1, read on the forward strand.
TGGGTTTATACTTATTGCCATACTCATGCCTCTCATTCTCTGGGGATTTTCAGTCGGCGGATCAGAATTCCAGGAAGATCACTTAAGGCAGATGTCCGATTCTTTCATTGTTGTTGGGTCCATAGTCAACGGATTTCTTGCCACATGGTTTGTGATGAATTTCCTCTGGGTACACGTTCCATTTCTTATCATGCTGGTTTCTGGAGATATAATTGCAGGCGAGGGTCAATCAGGCACATTTAGAATCTACCTGACTCGTTCAATATCCAGGAGCAAAATCATTCTGGCCAAATGGTTGTCCACCCTTGTATATGTATTTTTATTAATGGCTTTTGCGGCAATCATGAGCCTGGGACTTGGAACCATCTGGCTGGGGATAGGTGACCTGGTCGTGTTTCATGAGGGGATTCTGATTCTTCCATGGGATATGGCATTGCAGAGGTTTGCTCTCTCGTTTTGGTTGGTCATGTTCGCAATGATGACCGTAAGCACACTGTGTTTCCTGTTTTCATCCATGGTGAACAATGGAATCGGTCCCATCATCGGTGGCATGGCAGTTCTCATCATAGGGTTAGCAGTGGCAAATATCCCTCTGACATTCTTCGAGACTATAAGACCCTACCTCTTCACATCCTACCTTGATGTGTGGAAAAAGGCGTTTTTTGATCCAATCCCATGGGGAGATATAGGACTGGATGTTCTGGTCCTAACAGGACACACATTTCTATTCCTCTACATCAGCATTTACCTGTTTATAAAAAAGGATATTCTGACCTGATGAAAAAGCATCTTTTAATCCTCATATTTTTCGTCCCTGTTTTTTCACAGGATGATATGTCTATTGAGACAATCCTTGACAATATTTCATCGCATTACAGCAGAATTGATGATTATTCAGTCCGGGTAAAAATGTCGGTGGAAATGCCCATGTTTCGAATGCCAAGAAAACGAATCGATATGTATTTCAAAAAGCCGGACAAATTGAAAATCGAATCGGATGGGTTTGCTGTGGTCCCGCGTTCCGGGCTCACCATGTCACCGGACATGTTTTTAAGCCATATTGACAAGATGACTATTCGCAGGGATGAGACAGGCTATATTGTGCAGGGATTTGTAGCGGCTGACTCCCTGGATTTTCCTGTTTCAGGGGCAGATGATTCAACCCAGGTGAGTATCGAGGTTCACGTCCATGCTGATCCCTGGGTGATTGACGCTGTGGAAGCCAGGCTGGATACCGTCACCGTTTTCTCCATTACATCTGAATACAAGGAAATTGAAACGGATATCTGGCTTCCAATTGAAACCGATATTGAATTATCATTTCCGGATTTTGAACATGATTTTTCGGGTGGTGCAGCACAGGCGTTGGAAATGACAAAGGATCCCGGGAATAAAGGACGGATAACCATCCATTACTCAAAATACAGGGTGAACAAAGGTATCAGAGACTCATTCTTCAATGAAGCGGATAAAGTATTTTAATCTGTACCCAGTGTATTCGGAAGTCCATATCCTAAACAAGTTCTATTGAGGATTTATGCCAAAACGAACTGATATTGAATCCATTTTAATCATAGGCGCAGGTCCAATTGTCATTGGACAAGCCTGTGAATTTGACTATTCAGGCACGCAGGCGATCCGGGCATTGAAAGAAGAGGGATACAGAGTCATCCTCGTGAATTCCAATCCTGCAACCATCATGACAGATCCGGAATTGGCAGATCGAACTTATATAGAACCGCTTTCGGTGGAGTATGTCACCGCTATTATTGAAAAAGAAAGACCCGATGCCATTCTGCCAACAGTGGGTGGTCAAACGGCGCTGAATCTCGCCATGGATTTACGAAAAACCGGTGTGCTTGAGAAATACAAAGTGAGTCTCATTGGTGCACAGGTGGATGCCATTGAAAAGGCAGAGGACAGAGAGAAATTCAAGGAAGCCATGGATAAGGTGGGCATTCCAACTGCTCGAGGTGGATTTGTACGATCCGTATCTGAAGCACACTCCCTCATGGAAAGCATGGAGTTCCCGGTGATCATTCGTCCATCTTTTACACTTGGTGGTTCAGGAGGAGCAACAGCCTACAACGCGGATGAATTTCAATCCCTGCTTGAAAATGGACTTCATGCCAGTCCTATTTCAGAAGTCCTGATCGAAGAATCTCTGCTGGGGTGGAAAGAATTCGAGCTTGAGGTGATTCGGGACAAGGCAGACAATGCCATCATTGTGTGTTCCATCGAAAATATTGATCCCATGGGGGTTCACACCGGGGACTCAATAACTGTAGCTCCCGCTATGACCCTCTCGGACAAAGAATATCAGCAGATGAGAAACTGGTCGATTCAATGTTTAAGGGAAATCGGCGTTGAGACCGGTGGATCCAATGTTCAGTTTGCTGTGAATCCCGCCAATGGAAGAACGATTGTTATTGAAATGAATCCACGCGTCAGTCGATCCTCTGCACTGGCTTCCAAAGCCACAGGATTCCCCATTGCGAAAGTGGCTGCCAAACTTGCCGTGGGGTACACACTGGATGAACTGCCCAATGAAATTACAGGTGAAACGCTGGCCGCTTTTGAGCCGGTCATTGATTACATCGTTACGAAAATTCCAAGATTTGATTTTGAAAAATTCCCATCCGCTTCCGGTCACCTCGGGGTCCAAATGCAATCTGTAGGAGAGGTTATGTCCATTGGACGCACATTCCGGGAATCCCTGCAGAAAGCATTTCGATCGCTGGAAGTGGGATTAGAAGGACTGGAACCCAAGCCTGTCGCAGAAGGGGATCCTGATGTGAGTCGCGGAAGGGCACTTGATATGAAAACGCTGAGGTATGCTACCACATTTCGTTTTCTAAAAATCAGGCAGGCATTTCTTGAAGGAAGAACCGTGGATGAAGTGTTCGATATGACGGGTATTGATCCGTGGTTCCTGAAACAGATGCAATCCATTGCCCTCATGCCTAAGGACACACAGGACATCCAGGCTCTCAAGCAAAATGGTTTTTCTGATAGTCAGGTGGAATGCATCCTGGATAAGCCTGTGCAGGATGTAAGGAAATTCCGCATGGAGAATCAGATTACACCGGTTTATAAGACGGTTGACACATGTGCGGCTGAATTTGAAGCGAAGACACCCTATTGCTATTCATCATATGAAGAAGAGCATGATGTGGACCCACTTTCCGGTAAAAAGGTCATGATTCTTGGGGGAGGTCCAAATCGCATCGGACAGGGAATCGAGTTTGATTATTGTTGTGTCCAGGCTGTATTCGGCTTGCAGGAAATGGGATTCAAGACCATCATGGTGAACTGCAATCCTGAAACGGTTTCTACGGATTTTGATCTGGCAGATCGCCTCTATTTTGAGCCCATCACGCTGGAAGATGTGTTGAATATTGTGGATTTCGAACAGCCCGATGGAGTACTGGTTCAATTTGGTGGACAGACACCGTTAAAAATTGCGAAGGCACTTCAGGCGGCCGGTGTACCCATCTGGGGGACATCCCCTGGCAGTATTGACCTGGCGGAGGATCGTGAAAAATTCGGGGCCATTCTGGATAGACTGGAAATAAATGCCCCGAGATACGGAACAGGTAAATCACTCGAAGAAGTGAAAAAGGTGGCGGAAGAAATTGGATATCCAGTTCTGGTGCGGCCCAGTTATGTGCTGGGTGGACGAGCCATGGAAATTGTGTATTCCACAGATCAGCTTGTGGACTATGTGGCACGGTCCGCCGATGTGACCCGTGGGCATCCTATTCTGGTGGATGCGTTTTTGGAGGATGCTTTTGAATTTGATGTGGATGCTCTTTGTGACGGTGAAACGGTTCACATCGGCGGTGTGATGCAGCACATTGAAGAAGCCGGGATTCACTCCGGCGATTCTGCCTGCGTACTACCACCATACAGAATCCGATCCAGCACCCTTGAGGATATTGTGCGCATCACAGAGCGTCTGGCACTGGAACTGAATGTAAAAGGATTGATCAATCTCCAATTCGCCTATAGAAATGACACACTTTATGTTTTAGAAGTGAACCCACGTGCCAGCCGTACCGTGCCGTTCGTGAGCAAAACCACCAATGTTCCACTGGCTCGTCTTGCAGCCAAGATTGCCACAGGGGCAACATTGAAGGAAATGGATTTACCACCATGGGATACCCATCGTCATATTGCAGTAAAAGAGGCAGTACTGCCTTTTAACAAATTCCCGGAAGAAAGCCTGTTTCTCGGTCCGGAAATGAAATCCACTGGAGAAGTCATGGGGATTTCACGGGGGTTGGGTGATTCCTACGGCAGGGCATCCATATCGGCAGGAAATAACCTCCCGGATGGGGGCACCGTCTTCCTATCGGTTAATGAACATGATAAGTTGAATGCCATTCCTATTGCCCGGGATTTGTTCGAGTTAGGGTTTACCATTGTGGCAACATCCGGTACAGCTCGAGAGTTAGTAAGAAATGGGATTGATGCTTCACCGGTTTTCAAAGTGGGCGAAGGAAGGCCCAATGTAGTGGATGGGATTAAAAACGGTGAGATACACCTTGTGATAAATACACCTCTGGGCAAACAATCCCGGTACGATGAAGAGGCCATCGGTCAGGCCTGTATCAAGAAAGGTGTCAATGCCATCACCACTTTATCCGGGGCACAGGCAGCGATCCGTGCCATGAGAAACAAAAGGCCTATAGAAGTGAGAGCGTTACAGGATTACCATGGATAAAACATTTGTCATCACAGGGGCAACGGATGGTATTGGGAAAATATCCGCCATGGAGTTGGCCAAAACAGGGGCAACATGTGTGCTGGTTTCCAGGGATAAAAACAAAGGACTACGGGTCATGGATGAATTGAAATCAACGACCCGGAATGATCGTATTCATTTTTACCAGGCGGATCTTTCCATCATGAGTGAAACAAAAGGCATATGCCAACAAATCGCAAAGAATGTTTCAGGCATTGATGGGTTGCTAAATAATGCAGGCGGGTATTTTGCGGATCACAAGATAACGTCTGAAGGTTTGGAATACACATTTGCCTTAAACCATATGAGTTATTTCATCATGGTGACTGAGCTTCTTCCATTATTAAAAGTGGCTGATTCTGCACGCATTGTCAATGTGTCATCGGAGGCTCACCAGGGACATACGATGGATTGGGATAATGTCCATGGAGAGTCAGGATATAAAGGATGGACCTCATATGGTCGGTCAAAACTCATGAATATTCTATTCACGTATGAACTGGCTTCAAGGCTATCTGACACAAGCATCACAGCCAATTGCCTTCACCCCGGTTTTGTGAAAACAAAGTTTGGGGATAATAACTCCGGTCTCATCGGTATGGGTTTGAAAATAGCAAAAGCTGTGGCAGCCATTGGACTGATGAAAGGAAGTGAAACAAGCATTTATCTTATGACATCCAATGAGGTGAATGGGGTTTCAGGAAAGTATTTCTATAAATGCCAGGAGAAGAAAAGCAGCCCTGCATCCTATCAAAAAGATTGTCAGGAACGACTTTGGTCCATTAGCGAATCGCTCACAAGCACACTATAAAGTTCAGCTGGCAACAATCAAAAAAAGACGGATAAACCCATGCTCTTTTCCACTTAAAGGGTTGACCCGTTTCTTTATTCAGACTATTTTCATCAAGTTTTATTTCATTATCAGGAGGGAAAATGAAATCGATAATTACCATACTCCTCATGCTCACCGTGGTGTTTGCTCAGGATTCGATGCCTGCTAATCTGGATGCAGGCGGTATAAAGCCGTGCATTGCCAGTTGCTGTATTGGCCCCCGGGTTGGATTAGAAATGAATGAGGGCATGCCCGTTCAAACGGAAGAATGGATATACGTAGGAAGCCAATTCCTTGCCAGTGTTCATTATATCATACCCACTGCAGGACAATTATACATGGCCTATATGCTGGGATATACCACCAACGGTGTAGAGGGAGCACTTGCCAGTTACTTCCTTGGACCAAGGGTTGGACAGGAATACGGCGAACGGAAGATTCGAACAAAAGAATGGCTGGGGTACAGTACATAGACATAGGTTACAAAATGTACGAGGACATAGGTTACACT
>CAYFMT010000034.1:0-12246 GCA_964344305.1 uncultured bacterium
TAGTAAAATGTATTTTGTCATTAGTTTTCTCCTTAATTCATTTTGGCTTTCTAACAGTAAATGGACGTTAAATGTGACGTGTATTTTTTGGGGTCTCCCCAATGGACCTGATTTTGGTCAACCATATTAATAAATATATTAATATTAATGTATAACATATAAATTCTCCCGCGAATTACTTAAATATAAAGAAAGTTGTCTATATGAATAAAGCACGATTTAACCAATCCACCATTGCCACCAAATTGCGAGCTGTAATACAAACCAAACACTACTCAAAACGGACAGAAAAAACCTATCTGTCCTGGGTCCATCGGTATCTCAAATTCCTTGATTACCGTGATCGCACCCATACAAATCAGGAAAATATCGGATACTATCTCACCTACCTCGCCACCAAAGAAAAAGTATCTGCCTCCACTCAAAACCAGGCCTTGAGTGCAATTCTCTTCCTCTATAAAGAAGTTCTCAATCTACCAATCAATACCGAAATCTCCATGATCCGCGCATCGCGGTCCGAGCATATCCCTGTTGTCTTCTCAAAACCGGAAGTATCCAAAGTACTGAACAACCTTACAGGACGCCCATGGCTCATGGCGTCCCTTCTCTATGGTGCCGGTCTCCGTGTTACAGAATGCATTCGCCTCCGCATCAAGGATATCGATTTCAATCAGAATCAGATTATCGTTCGCGATGGCAAAGGTTTCAAGGATCGTGTTACGCTGCTCCCCAGGGATGTCCGGGATGCGTTGCGCAAACAGATGACGTATGTAAAAACCGTCCATCTGCAGGATACCAAAGATGGATATGGTTCTGTATCCATGCCTTATGCCCTTGCCAGAAAATACCCCGGATCCGAACATCAGTACATCTGGCAATGGGTATTCCCTGCGGATAAAATCTCAGTGGATACCAGCACCGGTGTCATGCAGCGTCATCATGTATCGGAGCAGGTCATCCAGCGGGCAGTGAAACGAGCCATAAAGCAGGCAGGGATACTGAAAGGCGGTAGCTGTCATACGCTCCGTCATAGCTTCGCCACGCATCTTCTGGAAAATGGATACGATATCCGTACCGTGCAGGATCTTCTTGGACACAAAGACGTGCGCACCACCATGATCTATACACACGTCATGAATAAAGGCCCTCTTGGTGTCATCAGCCCCCTGGATGTGGATTGACTTCCTAATTTGTCATTGCGAGAAACGTAGTGCCGAAGCAATCTCATCCTATCCTTGTAATTGCGAGTCCCATAAGGACGAATCTCTCATCTTCTCTGTGTCATTGCGAGAAACGCAGTGACGAAGCAATCTCATAACCAGTAGAGATCACGTCGTCCCTTTGGTCCTCGTGATGACAGGTAAAGTTTATGTGATATACCAAATATCTAAATACCAGTAAAAACTCATTCTGAGAATATCCCCAAATTTGATATTAATGCCCGTATTGACAAATCAATACTATGCAACACTAATCATCAGAATGTTATTGCGAGGAGTCGTAAACGATGACGCGGCAATCTCAATTTATCTTGTCATTGCGATCCCGATTTATCGGGAGAAGCAATCTCATTTACCAGTAATAAAATATGCGCGAATACTATGTTTATATCATGACCAATAAAATTAACACTGTACTGTACACAGGAGTTACCAACAACCTCATGCGCCGTGTGTACGAACACAGGAATGGGATCGATGGCCGATTCACATCAAAATATAAATGTCGAAAACTGGTGTACTTCCAGTCTACGCCTTACATAATAGATGCTATCGAGGCTGAAAAGAGAATCAAGGCTGGATCTAGAAGAAAGAAAATCGACTTGATAGAGTCCATGAACCCTGATTGGAGAGACTTATCTGAAGATTGGGATTGGTAGATTACACTTCATTGTCATTGTGAGCATACGAAGCAATCTCACAACCTTAAGAGATCACTTCACTACCATTTACGTTCTGGTAAACCAGACCTACGATGGTCGAGTCGTTCGTGATGACAAATTAAGGGTGTTTATTCGACCCGATTTCATTCAGCAACTCTACTGTTTGTCTTTGTAAGTCCCGTACACATAGTGTCAGGATGAAGCAATCTCCCACCAAAACCTATTTTCTTAACCACCAAACATTTTTACCTTTCGTGTTAATAAACTGAGGAAATCCATGTCCAATAGAGCGTTACCCGAAATCACCCTGAAAGCCCTCGTTCTGGGCGTTGTTCTATCCGTCATCCTTGCCGGCGCCAATGCCTACCTTGGCCTCTTCGCCGGAATGACCGTATCCGCCTCCATCCCTGCTGCCGTTATCAGCATGGGTGTACTACGACTCTTTCGTACAACCAATATCCTTGAGAATAACATCGTCCAGACTGCAGCCTCTGCAGGCGAATCCCTGGCAGCCGGTGTGATTTTCACCATCCCTGCACTTATCCTCATGAACTACTGGGGCGGATTCGGGTTTGAGCAATACTGGACTATCACAGGGATCGCTGCCACAGGTGGACTCATTGGTGTCCTGTTCACCATCCCTCTCCGTCGGGCTTTGATCATCGAGGAAGAACTTCAATTCCCTGAAGGTATTGCCACGGCAGAGGTACTGAAATCCGGACAATCAGGTGCAACAGGCATAAAATACCTCGTTCATGCCAGCATCACCGGCGCTATCCTGAAAATTGGATCCGAGGCCATGAACCTCTGGAGTGGAATCCTCAGTGGTGCCTCAAGACTTGGCAATACATTCGCCAGCTTTCAACTGAACCTTTCCCCGGCACTCATTTCCGTCGGGTATATCGTTGGACTCAACATCGCTGTCCTCGTTTTTGCTGGTGGGGTCATAGGTCGCTGGATCGCCCTTCCAATCCTTGCACCATCCTATATCGATCAACTCCCACCTGAAGCCATGGCCAGTGCCGGTGATTCCGTCAACTGGATCCACAATAATGTCATTAAATATATTGGGGTTGGATCCATGATCGTCGGTGGGCTCTGGGCATTGATCAACCTTCGCAGCTCCCTCGTAAAAGGTATTCGCTCCGGAATTGAAGTGTATAAGAAGATTCAGGCTGAAGGCACGAAAAATATTGAACGTAAAGACATGGATGTTCCCATCAAATGGGTTGGCATTGCCCTTATTTTCAGCGTGATCCCCATTTTCGCCATTTACCTCACTGTCGTGAAGGGCGTGGTTCTCTCTGCCATCATGGCCGTTATCATGCTCATAGCAGGATTCATCTTCGCAGCAGTGGCTTCCTACATGGCTGGTCTTGTGGGATCATCAAATAACCCCATCAGTGGTGTTACCATTGCAACGGTACTTTCCTCTTCCATCCTCCTTTTCATTCTGCATAAAGGTGGCGCGGATGTTGGACCTGCAGCAGCCATTTTCATTGGCGCTGTGGTGTGCTGTGCTGCTGCAATCGGTGGCGACAACCTTCAGGATTTAAAAACCGGACATATTGTTGGTGCCACGCCATACAAACAGCAGATCATGCAGGCTGTTGGTGTGGTTTCCGCTGCATTTGTGATGATGCCCGTTCTCTGGATGCTCCATCAGCGTTACGGAATTGGTACCGATACACATTTAGCCGCAGACATGCAGGGGAACGTCCTTGAAGCACCACAGGCCAGCCTCATGGCTAATATCGCCAACGGTGTGTTCAACCAGGACCTCCCATGGGGATTGATCGGTATCGGAGCCTTTATCGCCGTTCTCATTATCATCGTGGATAAAATGCTTGAATACCGTGGCTCTGCGTTTCGTACTCCCATCCTGGCAGTGGCAGTAGGTCTTTACCTGCCATTCCACCTTGCTACCCCTATTTTCATAGGTGGACTGGTGAATTATTTCACGTCCGGAAAAGTAGTGACACACGGAGAGGAAGACATCAACCAGAATGGATTACTGTTTGCATCTGGACTCATTACCGGTGAAGCACTCATTGGCATTCTCCTGGCGGTTCCACTCATGCTCAACGAACTGTATAACTGGGGAATTCCAAGCGAATTCACTGTATTTGAAGTAGCACCGTTTGGCGCATGGCCAGGAGTACTCCTTCTCCTTGGCGTCTGTTATTGGCTCTATTCCATCGCCAAGAAGAATGCATGACCATTAAACAAAACATCTTAAAAAGACTTCCGAAAGTGGAACTGCACTGCCATCTCGATGGCAGTGTACGTCCACAAACCATGATTGACCTGGCAGAATCACAAAACGTTGATCTGCCTTCCATGGATGTGGATACACTCACAAACATCCTCCAAATTGGCAAGAATCGTGGAACACTAAACGATTATCTTGAGCGGTTTCCCATTATCCTCAGTGTGCTACAGGACCCGGATTCACTTGAGCGCGTTTCCTATGAGCTTATTGAAGATATCGCAAAGGAAAATACACGGTACATCGAGGTAAGGTATTCCCCTATCCTGCACACGGAAAAAGGAATGACCATTGATGAATCTGTTGATGCCGTGAAAGCTGGATTAAAACGTGGAGAGCAGGATTTCAATGTAAAGTCGGGAATAATTGTCTGCGGTATTAGAAATATCCCCCCGGATGCATCCCTGAAGCTTGCGGACCTCACCGTGCGATACAAAGGGAAAGGCGTCGTTGGGTTTGATCTGGCCGGTGCTGAGGAAAACTTCCCTGCCAAGGATCATCGTGAATCATTCTACATGATCCTCAATCATAATATCAATGCCACTATCCATGCAGGAGAAGCTTTTGGACCATCATCCATCCATCAGGCGCTGCATTATTGTGGTGCCCATCGAATCGGACACGGGACAAGGTTAAAGGAAGATCTCGACCTGATGAGATATATTAACAATCATCGGATCCCGCTGGAAATCTGCCTCACATCAAACTTTCACACACATTCTGTTCGATCCTTGAAATACCACCCCATAAAGTATTATGCGGATGAAGGGTTGAGGGTGACATTGAATACGGATAATCGGACCATCTCCAACACCACTCTAACACAGGAATACGCGCTGGCCCATGAACTCTATGGGTTTACACTTCACGACTTGAGAAAATTCATTATAACAGCCATGAAAAGCGCTTTTCTCCCCCATAATGTCCGGAAGGAAATGACAAAATCCATTGCGGAGGAACTGGAACAGGAATTCGGACTCTTACCAGAGTTTATTGAGCAGAAGAATTAGCGAATAATCGTCAGTTTTTCGAAGGATTGATTGCCTGATTCATCGTAAAGTGATATTAGATATACACCGCTGCCTGCAAGATCGCCATTCTCCAAACGACCATCCCATCGAATCTGGTTCCCATGGATACCCAGTTCAACATGTTTCAGCTTTTTCAATACACGTCCATCCAGAGATAATACCTGGGCCGATGAGTTGCCCATGAGTCCATCAAATATGACATGGGAGTGCTTCGATAAAACAAATGGACTGGGAAACACCCTGACGGATTCATAATCGTTATCTGCCTCAACGAAGGGGATTTTCAGTGTGCTGATCCCGCGATTTGTGGAAATCACTGCCAGCCCTTTCTCATGATCAAAGGCAATATCTGTAACCGTATTTGACAATAAATGACTTGTTTCTGTATTGATGGATTCTACCACAAGATCCGGATCGTAATCGGGCCAGAAAGAAGCATTCTTCAACAGTACGTGGATGCCATCCACCGGTGATGAGGTCCAGGCATTTTCTTCTGCATCGAGTTCAACTTTTGAAAATTGCGTAAAAGCAATATTGGGGAAATATGTGAAGGTGCTGTAGGCCCGAATAGGGTCAGAGTCAGATGATTGCAAATCCACATATTCCAGTCCTGTTGGTGTCACTGCATACAGTCTATTATCGGATGTGATGGCCATGTCCCAAATGGTTCTGCTCACCCCATCCTCACCGGGCGGATTAATGGTTTTCGCATGGACAGACACGGTGCTGGATGGTAAATCGTTTCCATCCAGGTTGATCATGACAAATCCACCATTCGTATAACTGCCGTTTTCCTCTCCTTCAAAAGCACCGACCCATGCACGGCCCCAGGCATCCACTTCAACGGTAGTTGATGTAAGGCTCAAAGCAGGATACATGTCTGCGCTGAATGAAATCTGGTTCATGTTACCATCGAGAACTGTTACGGAATTGTGATTTCGTCGCGCGTAGGTATCAGCGACCCATAGATATCCTCTGGAGTCAAACGTGATGTCCTGAACCACGAGATACGGGTTCGCATTTCCGCCGGTAAACCAGTGATCGAGGTAAGCCGTATCGATAAGTGTGTAGTTGGTCGGATTATCAATGTCGAGAATGACGATTCCACCCCCATGGCGGATGGGTTCGGGGTACGTGCCGCGAATGGCGAGATAAACCAAACCATCTGGACCTTCTTCAATATCGGCGATATAATCACCAAAATGAACGGGAATGGTATCTGCAGCGAATAATCCCGGAGTAAATGATTCATGGACAATGGTATCATTTGAGGTAGTGCCAATGATATTCCTCCATCCCCAATCCTCCTTAATGGCGAGTCCTTTCTTTGACCCTCCAAGGATTCTCCCATCAGACAGCACCTTTATGGACGAAAAATCATTGGTGAGAGGTGCGTTGGGTCGAGCAAAAATCAACGTAGACTCTTCGTAAATGCCAACACCATTTTTTGTCCCAAGGATTGGTAACCCGTTTTCCATGATATCAAGGCTCAATGATGAATTGGAAGCGATGACAATCTCTTCTTCCTTATGCGTTTCACCGAGGCGAATGAGTTTGTTTGACAGTGTTCCCCAAACAATGCCGCTATCGCTCACAGCCATTTGCTTGAATCCGTAATTAAAGTAATCATGAATGGATTCCAGACCGGATTCGGGTTTTATTCCATGGATATCGTTATCCGTCTGGAAATAGAACCCATGATTGGCAAAATAACATGACTGTACAGGCGACTCGAATTCCTCATAAATACTCCATGATGAGGGATTTTTCAGGTTATCATGGTAATAATCTGCTGATAGTATCCCTCGATCTGTAGCCAGGAACAAATATTTGTCAATAAACCCAATACCTACGATTTGCTGGATACTCAAGGGCCAGTTCTGGTAGGCATCCTTGTAAATCCAACCATTTTCCCGGAGTCGGAATTCCATGATTCCAAAATCCTGGTTCATCTTGAAAGCAACGAATACCAGTGAATCACCGGCCTGAATATCCAAAATCTCCGTCAATTCAAAGTCAAAGACGTGAACACTTTCTCCATCATGGTACAATTGGATTGTCCCATTTGGGTTTCCACCACCGAGCCAAATGATGCCTGTACTGTCCCGGGCGATCTTTGTAATGGATGTATTTGTGATTCCGTGAATATTCGTATAAGTATCAAACAGATTGTTATTAATGTCATACTTTAATAGTCCACCATATGTTGCAGTATATATAGTGTTACCATCACGTACTATATCGTTGTTTTCCAGTGGTGACGTGTGGGATTCCCATTCACCAATAATGGATTGGGACAGGAGAATCTGAATCAACGATATCAGTATGGTAAGGAGTCGAATCATGACATGGGGAATGGGTTTGGTATGAAACAAAGGATGAAAATGGCAAGACAAACGTACCCGATCCATTTATCTTCACGGGACAATGGTGAATCCACATCCATGACCGGTGGGTGTTTAACCGTTCGCATAAGCACAATGATCAGGATTCCCCATACCAGCCAGTTTATGGACAGAAAACTCAAGGGAATCAATGCCAGGAACGCCAAGAGAGCGACTTTTTCGTGGTTTCTCCCAAGGATGGCGTACGCAATATGCCCGCCGTCCAGCTGTCCGATAGGCAACAAATTCAGCATGGTCACCAGCAGACCAATCCATCCTGCAAATGCCACGGGATGGAGCAAAATATCCTGGTGTGACTGCAGTCCAGGATGTGTCATAAAAGAAACAATATTGACGAGTATGGAGTCACCAAGGGATATCCCTGACACAGGGTCGGTTATGGTCACCACTTCAGATAAATAGAACCCGATGATAAGTGCAGGGAGCGCCACAAGGAAACCGGCAATGGGTCCTGCTGCCCCAATCTGCAGGAGAGCACGTTTTCTATAGATAGGTGATTTGATCTTTATAAAGGCACCGAATGTGCCAATAAATGTGGGGGCAGGAATGAAATACGGCAGTGTAGCATCTACCCTGTGCTTCTGCGCATAATAATAATGACCGAATTCGTGGGTACCAAGGATGAGCATCAGTGTAAATGAAAATGGAATTCCCTGGATAATGGACAATGGATCGGTAAATATATTGGCACCTTCCATGAGGGCGCCTGCAAGCAATGTCGTTAATACTGTGAGGAGAAAAAGTACGGAATGGGTTCGGGAGATTTTCGGAATCCGAAACAATATATCGTCTTTATCTTCCACCCGGATATAGAGATTCTCACTGTCACCCTTTACATCAATCCTGGCATCAGACTCTTTCAGCTTATGTGATAATTCTTCCATGGAATGCCCATCCATGATCCTACCTGAGGTAATCCAGGTTCCTTCAGAATATCCAATGCGCTGGGGGTGAAAAATACCATCCAGGGAGGTGAGGATTGACTTGAATTCCGTTTCGTTCATGGCAAATAATCTACTGTACTACAGTAAAGGGCTCAAATGGTTCCTTTGAGGATTCTACTTCAAATCATATCACTCATAACCATGTAATCCGCTTTATGAAGACGTACTTTTTCCTGGATGAAAAAGTACACAAAAAATCACGGCCAGGATTCATTTCTTAACGCAGAAAAAGTGAAAAATTCCAGGAAAATTAAAACTCGTCTCGACATGAAGTCGAGACTCAGACAATAATTTCCCAACTACAATTTTTTCACAATTTTTCTGCTAAAATGAATCATGCCGAAATAATTAAAAATGACATGATGATATGAGCCGATAAGGATATGAAAATTGGACTGATTAAAAAGAAACTTGTCTGATGGACGCCACTGGCGTCCGAGTTTGTTTCTTTTCAGGCCAGCTTTATATATCCAGGCGATGTCCAGTCTTGAATTTTTGATTCTTTTGTTTCAAGACAAAAGAATTATAAAAACATTTATTGTACAGAATCTGAAACTATTCAATACTAAAATACTTGTGGGATGCTGTACAGATATCTGTAAGAGTTCGATAAATCCTATAGATAAAAATCAGAGTATTGAATTTTGTATGGCAATAATCCTAAATCCGGTTTCCATATTTGATCCAGATTATCGAACTTCCTGTATGAAAAAACTAGTGTTACTCCCTCTCATCCTTCCTCTCCTGTTCTCTCAACCCACCAACCCTGTTCATCCCATTGAAGTGGACGTTCGAAAATCCCTTTTTCAAGATGACCTGTTAAAAGTGATGGTCCAGATCGAAAATGCCTCTGACAGGAACATTGAATTACTGGAAGGTTTCCTCACTATCATCGACAATGGTGGAAACATCATAAAAGAAGTCCGTATGCAAGTGGTTCAGTCCACGGATCCTGTGTTTGCGTTCCACTCAAGTATTTCTGACAGTAAGACATTCCCCTATAAAACATTTGGACAGGCGAACTTCCTGTTTCATATCAATAAAATACGGTTCCAGGGAGATTACAGGTTATACACGTACCACCCGGCGGTGGGGTTGATTCGAATAGACTAATTTTTCCTCAGTTTTTTATAGTGTTTTTCCAGCTTGCTGTCGTAGAGATCGGATGGATCACGATTTTGCATATCCAGAGTCAAACGATTGATCCAGAACCTGGATTGCTTGATATAATGATCTATGGTATTCAGGGGCATCTGCTCTGCATACATGGTGGCTATGACAATAGCGGACGGTAGCGGAATAGTCAGGTTGTAGGCATCCTCGTAAAAATAATCCAGTGCCTTCACTAGTTCTCGCGTGGACATATAATCGCTGATCTCATTGTAAAGACTGTCTGCAATGTCCTGATCCACATTCCATGTCTTCAGATAGTCATATAATCGACCATCCATGACACCGTTCACATAGGCTGCTTTTACCTGATAGACCACTTCCGGTTGATGGTTTGCTTTTTTCTCCACATGCTTCCAATCGCCACCATCCCAGAACAGGCGATTCTGCTGGGAAAATCCAAGACCAATAAGCATGCATATCAATACAATATATCTTTTCACTATTTCACCACAATGGTTTTCATATTCACAAATTCCCTGATACCTGCCCGGGATAATTCTCTTCCATATCCGGACTCCTTAATGCCACCAAAAGGCAATCGAGGGTCCGATTTTACAAAATCATTTACAAAAACGCTTCCGGAATCCACAGATTCTGCTGCAAGCCTGGTTCCATGGTCAATATTTTCCGTGAAAACTGCTCCCCCAAGGCCAAACACCGATGTATTGGCAAGAGTGATGGCCTCCTCCACATCCCTGGCCGGGATGATGGCAGCCACAGGACCGAATAACTCATCGTCAAAGGCAGGCATACCGGGCTGAACATCCTTGAGGATCGTTGCAGGATAATAAGCGCCCTCCGAATCTGGTACTTTTCCACCACATACGCACACGGCACCGGCGTTGATACTCTCCACAACATGGCGATGGAGTTCATCCCTGGCAGACACATTCACCATGGGACCAAGAAATGCATCTGAAAATTGATCTCCGTATGAAATTTGCTGAAACCGTTGAACCAGCTTCTTTAAAAATTCATCATACACCGTCTCAACCACGATAAAACGTTTCGCTGCAATGCAGCTTTGTCCCGTATTCAGCAATCGCCCCACGGTACATGCCTCCACCGAATTATCGATATCCGCATCTTCCAGGATGATATATGGATCGTTGCCTCCAAGTTCCAGTACGGTTTTTTTTAGTACGGATCCTGCCTTCTTTGCCACAGCCGTTCCCGCTGGTGTGCTGCCAGTGAGTGTAACAGCTTTCACCAGAGGATGTTCTATAACTATTCCCACATCCTTCGATGGAATGGATAGATTGGTGAACAGGTGATCCGGGAAACCAGCCTCAAGGAATACACTTTCAATCTCATTCGCACATCCCTGCACATTGGATGCATGCTTCAACAACCCGGCGTTTCCTGCCATGATCGCTGGGGCAGCAAAACGAAATACCTGCCAGAATGGAAAATTCCATGGCATGACAGCAAGGATAACACCTAAAGGATTGTAGGTGACAAAACTACGGGTCATCTCAGTGGGAATCTCTTCATCCTTTAAATGAGATTCCCCGGTTTCAGCATAGTACCTGCACACCCAGGCGCATTTCTCCACTTCGGCCTGGGATTGCGAATAAGGTTTCCCCATTTCCAGGCTCATGGTCCTCCCAAAGGATTCCTTATTGTGTTCCAGGGTGTCTGCCGCTTTCAGCAGCAGCTTTGCCCGTAACGAAAAATCAGTATGGCGCCAGTCCAGCCAGGTGTTATGCGTATTTACAATTGATTCTGTGATGGCATCCGTATCAGGAATAGAATACCGGGCGATTTCCTGTCCATTGGCAGGGTTGATTGATGTCAGAAAGGACATCCCTATTTCATGTTCAACTTGTCCAGGATAAATGCATAATTGAAGGCCACTTCTTTCAGATAGTCATAACGTCCTGATGCACCACCGTGACCGGCTCCCATGTTGGTTTTCAACAGAAGCGTGTTATCATCTGTTTTCATTTCACGGAGTTTTGCCGTCCATTTCGCAAGTTCCCAGTATTGCACCCGAGGATCATTCAATCCTGCCGTAATAAGGATATGATTGTAATCCTTCGCTTCAACATTGTCGTATGGAGAATAGGACAACATGTAGTCGTAATACTCTTTTTCCTTGGGATTTCCCCATTCATCGAATTCAATGACCGTAAGCGGTATGCTTTCATCCAACATGGTGTTGATCACATCCACGAATGGTACACGCGCCACAGCAACCTTGAACAAGTCAGGACGCATATTGAGAATGGCACCCATGAGAAGCCCGCCGGCACTGCCACCGGATGTGGTGATCAACTCCGGATTTGTGTAGCCTTCCTCAATAAGAAATTCTGCGCATGAAATGAAATCTGTGAAGGTGTTTTTCTTGTTTAGCATTTTCCCGTCTTCATACCAGGGTCTGCCTAAATACCCTCCGCCACGAGGATGAGCAATGACAGTAATAAATCCACGATCGAGGAGGCTGATTCGTGAGTAACTGAAATTGGCTTCAATGGTTGAGCCATATGAACGTACGAGGACCTCGGTTACACATTAGTGGTTAAGATTTCATAACATATTT
>CAYFMT010000035.1:0-11646 GCA_964344305.1 uncultured bacterium
AAGAAAACTGTGGCTGCCTAATGCACTTTTACAGAACTTTTTGGACTTGACCAATATACTTGTTCTAGATAAATATTTTCATATAAACTCTCCCGTAACGAAACTGGAGATAAGCATGAACAAGACACACCTTAGCATTTTAATTGCACTAGTATTGCTTGTAGGCTGTAATGTAGGTCCACTGACAAGCGGACCTGATCAGCAGACATTTCTAGAAACCAACGATTTGGGTATTTCCACTACACCAGCAGAATTATGTGACCATAATCTTTCTTCTTTTCGCGGGGATGTAGGTGCAGAAGTCACTGATACACCAGAAGGAACTATTTACGAATGTACCAGTGATGCAGTCCATGAATGTACAAATGGCGAAGGTATAATAGTCACACATTATGTGGCCAATACAGAAGGGGAAGCCTACACAGTAGAATTAAAACCATCACATGAATTCACACTGGATGAAACAGGCTCACTTGTTGAAATTAATGAACCGGTTGGATTGAAGATGCAAGTACCGGGATCGGACAACTGGTACAATGTTGATGAAGCTGGCGTCTATAATGTGACCGCACTAAAAACTACAGGGAATGGTAGTGCCAGTGTCACCACATCCAGTCAGATAATTGTTGAAGATGGATCAGGCGGGAACAGCAATGGCTAACCTTATTCCCCATGATATCCGGGATTTGTTTCCAAGACCGGATACGTTACTTCCAGAGAACGATGTTTTAAATCGTACTCAGGTTGCTCAATACCTGGACCGTACCGAGGAAATCTATAAGCTAAACCTTATTTCACCGGAAATGGCCATCAATGATGTGAGTACAAGTATTCAGAGCACTGATGACAATATCAGCGGTGTCGCCTGGGCAACATTAGGGGGAATTCATACGTTTAATGGCAATTATCGAGAAGCATTCAGTGCCTTCAATATTGCATTTGATAAACAGTTGCACAACGATTCAAAAGCGTATCTGTATATCGAAATTTCAAACCTGATGCGAAAATTGAATTATCATCATGAATCGATTTCGATTCTGAATGAAGCCCACTCATTGACCCAGAACATTAAACTGATATATCGAATTAATACCTATATGGGTCTATGTTATAGGGCCGTTGATAATAATACAGCTCTCAACTACCTCAGCGATTCAGAGAATTTCTATCGGGAAACAGAGGATGATGTTAGACTCTGTACGGTATTGCGTCATACTGGACTCATCTATATTGAAGAAAATGACTTTAAAAAGGCTGAAGCCTATATTAATGAAGCATTGGCCATTGCCGTGGCCAACGATTTAGACGATCATTTTAGTTCCTGCAAAAATGATATTGGCTGGCTCTACGTGGTTCAAAAAGATTATGAGAAAGCAATCAGTATTTATAAAGATCTTTTAAACAGGAAACTATCTCCATTTTCTAAATCACTTGCCCTCCAAAACCTGGGGTACATCGCCTACGAAAAACATGACTTTAAGTCAGCCATAGAATATCATAGTCAGTCCCTGCGAATTACTCGTGAACAGGACATACGTGATATGCTTTTCGAAGATTACTTTAAACTGGGAAAAAGTTATAACCATCTGGGTGAAATTGGTCTCGCTGATTATTTTTACAGAGAAGGTTATCGTGAGTTGCAAAAAGAGATCAATCTTGGCTTAAAATTAATGAATTATCGCAAATTATTGCTGGATAACTATGTTCTGTTCCTCCAGGACAATCAAAGTAATCCAAACGTGAATTTGAATGAAAAGATATTTGATTTCACCAAAGATAAACAGTTTAAGGAGATTCGAAAGTTCTTTCAGAAAGCTCTCCTGTCAAAACAACTCCAACGATATCCTGATACGTCACTGCTTTGCAATCAACTTGGTTTTGATCAGAGAACCTATTTTAATTACCAGAAAAAACTGGGAATAAAACGCGGTTACGATCTCTATGAAAATAGTAATCCATATTTTGATCAGTATCTTGAATCACTTGTTCCTTTCACCTGGAAAGAGGCTAATGGAAAGTTTGAAAACGATTTGTATTCTCATCTTCTGAGCCATTACCAGTTTAATAAGAAAAAACTTGCAGAAGCATTGGGTGTTTCCTATGCCTCTGTTGTACAAAAGACATCCAGGGTGAGAATGGAATCATGATCACCTTTATAAACCATTCCGTCGTGTTCCTGGCTAAAAGGAACACCATCAGTACCGATTCCGGAAATGCTGATACCTGTGCAGAGTTTCCCCCTTTGCAAAGGCAGATCCGGAACTCTTAATCTCTCCTCTCAAATACCGTGGTTAACTTCGTTTCTTTTCCCGGTCACGACGGACATATTTCATGAATCATTCATCCAAATCCATATTGATCGTTGATGATGATTACAATATCAAGCGTCTGTTTCATTTTATACTAAGAACAGACTATGACGGAAAATTCCTTTTTGCTGAGAACGGACTTGAAGCGGTGGAAATGTGCCAAAAGCACCAGCCGGAAATGATTCTCATGGACATTGTCATGCCTGTAATGGATGGTGTGACTTCCATGAAAAAAATCCGTTCTACAGGATTCACAAATCCAATCATTGCAGTGAGTTCCTACGCCAACACTGAAAAACAGGTTATCCTGGACTCAGGTGCAGATAATGTTGTTATGAAACCTGCCAGCAAGGATGTGATTCTGAATCAGTTAAAATATATCAGGGGGCTGACTTAATATGGATCCACTTCAGCATAAACACAGTAATCTTATAGAACATGTTCGGAAAATGATATATCAACTGGAGGATGTTAGTGAACATGACACTGACCTTGCTGAAAGACTGGAAGAGCTGGAGCGGTACTATAAAATTATCATTGATAGAGAACTGCGAATGGTTGAGATGAGAAAGTCCATCACAAAGCTCGAGCAGGAACTGCAATTGGAGAAAAATATAGACTCTCCTTAGGCACTCATAAATACTTCAATCTTTAGACCCCATCGGATGATGGGGTTTTTTATTTACATTAAAACAAGTCTTTCCTCGAAATTGTGTTCAGAATTGAACCGGCGGGTTAAGTATATTATTCCCCTCAAAATTTCTGATACAAACCATTCAGGAGGGCCATATTAACTGGATTGATTTCGCCATCATTTTTGTATTTCTTGCAGGGATGATGATCTATGGTTGGCGACAAAGCCGATTTAATAAGACCTCAGAAGATTTCTTTATCGCATCACGAAATATTCCGTGGCCTGTTGCCATGTTCTCTATTGTGGCAACAGAAACATCTGTATTGACCTTTATCAGCGTTCCTGGGCTGGCATACCAGGGTAACTGGACCTTCCTTCAGTTGGCATTCGGATATATCCTTGGTCGTGTACTTGTTTCCTTTATTCTCCTTCCTCAATACTTCAAAAACCCAATTGTATCCATTTACCAGGTGCTTGGTAGTCAATACGGTCCCGGAATCCAAAAGACTGCATCTGCAGTTTTCCTTGTGACAAGAATCCTTGCTGACGGAATTAGGTTCCTGGCCACAGCAACCATTGTCCATGTCATAAGCGGCTGGTCACTTCCTCTTGCTATTTTGATCATTGGTATTGTTACCATATTCTATACCATCCTTGGAGGAATAAGAACTGTTGTATGGATTGACTCATTTCAGTTTCTTCTCTATCTGGGTGGGGGATTGCTAACAGTCATATTCGGAGTAATTTACCTCCCCATGTCGGTACCCAGTGCCTACGCAACCCTGACATCACTGGGTAAACTGCAATTATTCCAATTCCACGGAAATCTATTCTCTGATTCCTATTTCTTTCTCAGTGCATTAGCAGGAGGTGCATTTTTGTCCTTTGCTTCCCACGGTGCAGATCACATGATGGTCCAGCGTGTGTTAGGGACCAACAGTCTTTCTTCGGCAAAAAAGGCCATGATTGGCAGCGGGTTGTTTGTAACAATTCAATTTGCCGTATTTCTGCTGGCTGGTTCCATCATTTACATTTACTTCAATGGATTGCCTATGGATAAGGACCGTGAATTCGCAACATTCATTGTTGAAGTACTACCTGTAGGCGTGAAAGGGATATTGTTTGCCGGTGTCCTATCGGCAGCCATGTCAACATTGAGTAGCAGTATTAACTCACTGGCATCATCTACTATCTCCGATTGGGGGTTAAATGACTCCTTGAAAAATTCTCGAATCATCTCGTTTGCCTGGGCCATGGTTCTTATGGCAATGGCTCTCATTTTTGATGAAGGAAATACATCCATCGTCATCCTTGGACTCCAAATTGCATCATTCACCTATGGCGGGCTCCTTGGTCTATTTCTACTAAGCAGGTTAGATAAGCAATTTCATTCCGGCAGTTTGATTATAGGGTTGATTGGTAGTTTACTTATCGTGCTTGTATTGAAACAGACTGGACTCGCGTGGACCTGGTATATTGGTTGTGCTGTAGCCATGAACCTGATACTCGCATTTGCAGTAAACCCATTATTCAGCAGGAAATTGAATGGTTAAATACCGATACATCCTGGTACTCATTCTAGTATCATTTACCATCTCTCAAGATAGGGAATTTGATTACTCCACCGTCCTTGATGTACCAAATCTTACGTTCATGGGAACTGTGTTTACAGGTTTGGATATGCTTGAACAAATGGATTTTTCACCCATCAAAGGAAAAACCATCGCAGTCTGCGTCAGTCCGGGATCCCTAAATAGAAATGGCAGGCATATCCTTGATCTATTGCAATCCCATCCAGATATAACCATCAAGTACATTTTTGTCCCTGAACATGGACTTTTTGGCAAAGATGATTCACGACAGAAGATCATTGGAGCTGAGACCTATGACCCGGTGACAGGTGCTCGATTAATAGATATTTTTGGTCGTTACGTACTGCCACCAAAGTGGGCATTGGAGGAAATAGACCTCATCCTGATTGATTTACCTGATTCAGGGATCAGGTTCACCACATTCATGACGTCTCTAACGAAAATTATCGAAGCATCATCTCCTGGTGAAATCCCCGTTATGGTTCTTGATCGACCAAACCCACTTGGTGGTTTGATTGTAGATGGACCAGTGGTTCGACCAGCATTCCAGTCCTTCGAAGGGTACCATCTAATCCCAATTCGACATGGGATGACAGTTGGTGAATACGCCATCATGGTGAATGAATCAGGCTGGGTAAAGGAACTGGGAAGAGCAAAATTAACTGTGATTCCTCTGGTGAACTGGAAACGTGGCATGTGGCAGGACAATACAAAGATACCCTATTTACCTTCAGAACCTGACATTGTCTCATTGGAATCTCACCTGGCATTCTGTGGAATGGGATTACTGAAGGGGACAAACCTGAACAATGGACATGGGACTGAAAAGCCCTACTTGCGATTTGGGGCGCCCTGGATATCCAGTGAACATATACTAGAAAAACTGGAAGCAGCAAATCTAAGTGGCGTGGCATTCACTCGCATACGGTATACACCAAGAATGAAGCAGGGTGAATCAAATGTTCCCCTGTACCAGAATGAAGAGTGCAGTGGGATTGAAATACGCATAACTGACCGCCTGGAATACGATCCAATTGCAACTGCTGTGACCATCATTCTGACTGTCCAGCAATTGTATCCCAGGGAATTTGAATGGACAGGGGATGGGTATATAGATAAATTATTTGGACATGAAATGTTAAGGACATTTTCCGCACAGGGTAAACCTCCAGAATACCTACCACCTTTGTGGTTTCATGATGTTATCAGGTTTAATGAATTCAGAAAACAATTCCTTCTGTACTAACCGTACAATACTATTCTTAATTCTTCTCCTGACCTCAATCAGTATGTTGAATGGTCAGACCAAATACACACTTCCTGAACATGTATGGAGACTATCGGTTGAAACAGCACGTTTCCAGGGAAATTGGATTGGGGATGGATCTCACAATGGAATCCTGAATCAGCGATTTTCAATTGATTCATATGGTAAGCGCTATTTTGACCATGATTTCAGGGTAAATGGTTATTATGCAAATCCTTATGATCTTTATGATTTAGATACCCTGTATGTGGATGGATTCAACACGATTGGTGATGTCATGCGTTATTACAATAACGTGTTTGCCCCGGCTAATAATCTTGATTCAATTCCAGATTATTCCTGGGATGATTTTTTCGGTGAGGACACCATTTCTGTTAGCGGAAATCTGGATGAATTTCGTTCCATTAAGAAATCCGAAACCACATTTAACCTGTCCTACGGTATCACCAAAAGGATAACCGGTTATATAATTATTCCGCATTACACCCTGGAAGAAAAACGCTCATTTTCATGGGATGGTCATACCATCCCAGGTATCGCTGATTTATTGGCCCAACATGATTATGCAAAACAGACATTCGAACAGATACTTTCTGATTCGACCCTGGACGATCCATTTATGTCCAAACTGGAAGATGTGTATGAGAAACTTTATACCTGGGATAGTGACTATTCAGTATTGTGGGCCCTGGCTGGTGGTGAGGACCCCATTGAAACGGGGATCTATGGTCAGGAGTACAATCCATATCATGTATCTGATACAGTGGGTATTTCCCTGGATGACCTTTTGGACTTTTACTATCCAGAAAATCGATCAGCAAGTGGACTTGGAGATGTGACAATAGGTGCATCCTTCCGCATACTGGGCAGACCATCATGGGAAATAAAAGAAGAGGGTATGGAATTATTCGGGACCATCTCCCTGGTGATTCCACTGGGATCAATAATTGGTAAGTACGAACCTGGTTCCACCATTTTTGGTGAAAAGCTTAGTCAGGCAAATCAGATGTCTATTGGTAAAGGTGTGAATACATGGATGTTTATGGTGTCCGGTTCAAATTATACTACTCGTTTCAACAGGCGAAATATTACCACTTATTCGGTGAAAGTAGGGTTATCACAGAAAACATCCCTGCCGACCCCAATGAGTTTTCTATCTACGCCCCTCATGCATCATGACTCCATCCCGGGATTTCTTGGGGATACATATCTATATAAGCGTGGGTTGAGTATAGGGGGCTCTATCAATATGCAATACGAGGTGTTGAGGGAAATGCTGGAAGTATTAGCTGGTGGAGATTTCTATTATAAAGGTAGAGACTATTTCTGGTCCAAGAGCGAGGAATGGGATAGATGGATGAGACATCACAACGGATTCGATACTCAACAATCCTCACTGGTTCTTTTATTGGGGATACGATTTACAAATCTTCATCCCTTACGAAAGAAATTGCCCGGTTTATTTGAATTGAATGTCGTTGGTTATGCGCCTATATTCACTCGCAATCATTATCGATTGACAGGAGCCAGAGTTACGCTTACAACCTATGTACAGGGTTGGTAATTATTAATGGAGACAATGAATGTATAAATCCCACAAATCTGCAATTTTCTCATGGGCCATGTATGATTTTGCCAATTCTGCATTTACAACACTGGTGGTGACTTTTATTTACGCCACCTATTTTGCAAAATCCATTGCACCGGATGAGATTATCGGGACGACCATGTGGTCCAGAGCCGTTTCAATTACGGCTATTGCAGTCGCGATACTGTCTCCCATAATGGGAGCAATGGCTGATAGAGGTGGATTTAGAAAACTGTTTTTGTTTTTCTTTACTGCAGTGGCCGTAATTGGTTCAGCGGCATTATACTGGGCTTATCCCGGTGAAATGGTAAAAGCACTGGTATGGTTTACAATTGGAAACATTGCCTTTGAAATCGGCGGCGTGTTTTACAATGCATTTCTACCGGATATTGCTCCACAAAAGCAAATTGGACGTATTTCAGGGTATGGATGGTCCCTGGGATATGTAGGGGGCCTTGGTGCTATGTTTCTCGCCATGATATTATTTGTAAATCCAGCAAAACCTGCTTTTGACCAGGTCCAAACCAGTCCAATGCCGGAATCTGGTGCTTTGCCAGAATGGACTGCCATGACGGAAGCGAGTATAAATCAAGAGACAGGATACCAGGTATTTCAATACAATGGACAGCGATACGAAGTGAGGGGACTCTCGCTTGATGATGATGGGGCAGTGAATGGTGTGAAGCTCCTGAACGAAAAGGGAGAGATATTAACATTAACAGTGAAGGCAGTTAAGGACATATCGGGTTCCATCAATAAGGATGTTGTTCAGATGGCAAAAAATGTGGGCAATAATATTCGAGCCACAAATATTTTAGTATCTATCTGGTTTGCCCTGTTCAGTATACCAATATTCCTGTTTGTCCGTGAGGATAAATCAGCCATGAGTCCTAAAGGTTCGCCCATTGTCAATCAGAGTTTTTCACAATTGTATAAAACATTTCATGAGATAAAACATTACGGTGAAATTGTAAAGTTCCTCATAGCGAGATTGATCTATAACGACGGTCTTGTCACTATTTTTGCATTCGGGGGAATCTATGCAGCCGGAACCTTCGGTTTTACGTTTCAGGAAATCATGATGTTTGGTATTGTGCTGAACATTACAGCAGGGATTGGTGCATTTTTCATGGGATTTATGGATGACAGGATAGGTGGGAAAAAGACAGTCAATGCTTCCATCTGGGCGCTGGGTTTTGCCACGCTTCTCGCTGTACTGGCTCCTACGAAAACGCTGTTTTGGGTTGCAGGGATTCTCGTGGGCATTTTCTCCGGTCCAAATCAGGCTGCAAGCAGATCACTTCTTGGTCGGTTTGTACCTCATGAAAAAGAAAACGAATTTTATGGATTTTATGCGTTTTCAGGGAAGGCTACGGCATTTTTAGGTCCTATGCTTCTTGGAATACTCACATCAGCGTTCCAATCTCAACGCGCCGGAGTTTCCATTGTGCTTGCGTTCTTTATCGTAGGTGGGTTCCTATTGAGAACGGTAAATGAAGAAGAAGGTATGCGTGTAGCAAACCGGCAAGATAAGATTTACTTCTAGATTTTTCCGATCTACAACTGATCTGCCAATAGCAGGATATCAAATATGTCCAATTGAGTATTTTGATCAAGGTCAGATGTGCATATCTCATGCTCATTACCTTCATCATTGTTCAACACCAGTTGAACCAGCAGGACCAAGTCTGTGATATTCAGTGTGCCGTCTGCATTAAAGTCTCCCACAACATCGCACGGATCGTATTCAATTTCAAAATCCCAGATTCCTCTACCGTACGTCCCAAATCTGACGATGTGCAGGTCAGACACATACTCAACAGACCAGTAAACCTGATCAGGGGCTGTTAACTCACCCATATAGGACCATTCATTACTGTCATCAAGCATGTAGGGCCCAACTTCAGTTGCTGCAAATAAAAGCGATTCATCTGGATTTGTAGCCAATCCATAAACCATGGTGTTGGGTAGTCCAGTGGTAAGGGGGACAAATGATTCACCATGGTTTTCTGACACATAGACTCCTGGATTGGAGTATCCGCTTCCGCAAATCCACACTTTACCATATTCGAGTGAAGATGGAAGTATATCTGAACCATAAAAATAATGCGCACCAGGACCGGTAAATGCCTGGGTTTCATCCCAGGTTAACAGTCCATTATTGTGACTCCAGTAGAAATGACCATCTTCGGAAAGAACATAGAAGGTAGCAGGTGTGATGGGCGATTTAGCCATGGCTGAGACCCGTGAGTCAAAATCCTGGCTGATTTCACTGGGCGTGATTGAATTCCCATTAACTGTCAGTTTTATCACATGATTGCCTCCCGATATACCACCTCCACCAAGATAGGCGATTTCCGGTGACCCAGGTTCATAGGCAAGTGGAGCCAACCATAAAAAACCAGTACCGGGAAAATCAAGCGTAAGTCCCCATGCATCTGTTTCAGGATTTGGATAATACATAGTAAAACCAGGATAATTAGTCCAGAGTGTTGATCCACTATCTCCAGATACAATATGACCATAATCTCCTGAGATAGATTGTTCAAAATCCAGCACACCTTCCATATCCACTAAGGACCGTTGAAAACCCTGATCCTGGGATCCTGCAAAAATGCTGTATGGCTGGAATTGCTTTGTCAGGGTTGAATAATATTGACTGACCCCTAATCCACTTAATGAAATATTTTCAACGGTTTCCAGGTTATCGTAGGACTTATATAGACCACCATCAGTCGAAATCAATATGATTTCTTCTCCATTTGGATCGATGAACCATCTGATCTCTGGAATATCGGCATGGAGCATTGTTGCTTCATTTCCATAATACTCCCACCAGTTATTGATGAGTTCCCAGGACGCGCCACCATCAACTGACCTGTAGGCATCCACCTGTCCAATGGCGAGAATATCAGGGTCAATATTCGATGAGTTGAAGCTATTGACCATGAATGTTGATGTGGGTTGGGTTCCCATGAAGGACCATGAACTACCGCTGTCCATACTTTTAAATACTTGATCTCCAAGTCGACAAAACAGGAAATGATTCATTCCGTCAAAACCACCTGATAGCAGTGTTCCACCTGTTGAAGTTGTGCTGATGGTTGAGATGAGATTAAGTGTTGTTTCACTCACTTCGTAAAATTCATTGTTACGCAGAGCATATACTGGACTATCGCTATACCTTGACGTCCAGATATCGTAGTCATTATCATTGCCCAGGCTTGCATCAAACTGATAAAATAATGAGAAGGAAATACCCATGTCAGTTGATCGATATATTCTAACGACTGAATTCCAGTTATCATAATCCCATTCCTGGGCAAGGGCATATAGTACCGGGTTAGCCCCCATTTTAAGGATGTAACGCTTGGCGTCACCCCAGTCATCCGCGTACGATAATCCTGTGGCTTCAGTCAGTGTTACACCATCATCATCCGTAAAATAGAAACCATTACCTGCGCCGATAAATAGTCTATCGTGAGTTTCGAATTCAACATGGCGAAGAAATGAAATGCCTGGAATTCGGATATAATCAGTTAGGGATACCCATTCAGACCCATCAAGATTTCCCTTCCAGATTTGACCTCCGGAACTGGCACAGTAGATGGTATTGTTTTCAAAACTGATGTCTGCAGTTCGGATTCTGCCTGACAGATTGTTACTGCCGCGTTCGTTCCAGACACCCGATATGTCTCTGGATCCAATGCGCTCGGAGCGTGAGAGAACATCCGACAATTCTCCATTTTCCTGGAGCAACCTTCGTTGATTCATTATTTTTGTCACGCGATTTTTTCTGGTGGCAATATCCATTTCCTTCCAATCAACATCCGGTGCAGTACGATGCATGTTTTCCATCCATTCAGTCCGCAGTCTTTTCTTCTCTTTTCTGTTTGCTTTATTCTCTGCGATTTCAGTTGGAGGTGGAGCGGCTTTGGATTGTGTTATCTCAGAGTGTTGTACAAAAATAAAAACTGTGATGCCAGAAGCAAGCATCAACAAAAATAGAACTTTTTTAATCATTTTATCCCCAAATGCTGTTTCAAGTTTACGCATCCCGGTCATACAATGGGTGGATATATTCACCAGTTTCAATCAGTGATAAAATATTGTTATGTATAGTAATAAATATATTTACAGGATGTTATTAAAGTACATTCAGTTGTAGTGCACATATTTTTTTACTATATGTATCCAATTTTTAAGTTGAGTCCATAAGTTTCTGTACTTTTGAAAGAGGGGCCATAGTTTTCTCT
>CAYFMT010000036.1:0-10371 GCA_964344305.1 uncultured bacterium
CAAGAAAACTGTGGCTGCCTAATGCACTTTTACAGAACTTTTTGGACTTGACCATCGCCTATGTCTAATAATATCAATAAATGTTATCAATTAAATTTTGATAGTTCAATAGATTTGATTCGTCAGTGATATATCTTACATATTAGTCTAATAGACATCAAGAAATCGTTTACAAACAAAAAAGCCCCTGATGGGACTTTTTCGATTATAGTAGCGGGGATTGGATTCGAACCAACGACCTTCGGGTTATGAGCCCGACGAGCTACCAGACTGCTCCACCCCGCGATCATTTATTCTGTAAAAAAAGCGGGGAAAGTTACCGACGGAATTCCCCTCTGTCAATTGCCAATCCGTGCTTTAATAAGTCTGCGTACCGGGAAGGGTATCCAAAACACAATAAACATGATAAATGCCACACCTGAGAGGGGGATAAGGTACCAGGGCCATGGACCCAGAAAATCTAAAAGGGAAGGAGTATCTGGCTTCCCTGCTACAAAGAAATAATTGGAATCTAATACCATATTAATCAATCCAATTGGTATAAGAAGCAATGCCGTGATAACCCAGGTTCTAACCAGTCCTTTGAAAGTTGGAGAGAAGCGAAAAACAAATGTGGCATACAGGACTCCTGCGATTATCATGCCGTGAGTAAAAAAGAATTCAAAATAAAGAAAATGGGGAAACCCTCTCTCAACCGTTGGGGTCAGCATGGATTGCGTAGCACCTCCCATACCCCAGTAATACATCACTTCGTAAAACTTATGATTTCTATTTATAAGCATAAATGGAATTAGTAAAGAGGAAAACCCACAGAGATGGATAGGAAGATTTTCACTGACACTGAACATATCATGCTGTATACGCCATATACGTAAATACACCCAGATAAACCAAAGTGATACAATAATAATCAATCGTATATACCACTCGAATTTTGTTTCTTTCAACAAAACACCGAGAACAATGAGAATCAAACCAAACCCAAGGTTTCCAACAACTCCCCAAAGATGTTGCTCCCCAAACATCACAAATGTGTTTTCTACTGCCATATCACATACCAGCTATGTAATAGATAATTAGTTCTCTATATATAGTTTAATCTGAATCGCCATGTGATCAGAATAGCCACCCAGTAGGTTATTCCCGGCCCAGAATCGAAATGGGTAATCCTTATAGTTCCCTTCCTGTTGCCTATATTTGGGCTTGTCCAGAACCGATACATTGTCAATGGAGCTGAACCATCCGGATTTATCTAAGATTCCTCTGCTTACAACTATGTGATCAATGACATCATGTTCTCCACGCCACATATAGGTGCCCGATTGTGGATCATCATGAATTTGGGTCATGAGATTTGTGAGGACGAAAGAATCAGTCTGTTGATCCCTGAACAGTTCTGCACCAAGATGTTCCACAATGGATGGTTCAAAAGGCTCGTCATTCAAGTCGCCCATGATGATAATATCAGCATTTATGTCATTTTCAAAAATGCCATCGATAAAACCTCTGAGGGTTTCTGCTGTAGCAGCCCTCAACGGAATTGTTTTTTCCACTCCACCGTATTTTGATGGCCAGTGATTCACAAAAAGATGAAGCTCATGCTCAGCTTTCATACCTCGTACATAAAGGATATCCCTGGTAGCACCACCATCTGGTAAGTTAACATGAATGGCTTCGGTGGATAACACCCTGATCATTTCAGGATCGTATAGAAGCGCAACATCAATACCACGTTCATCAGGGGAATCCATGTGCACGATTGAATAATCCCTGCCAGTATACGATGCATTCAATTGATCGAGGACAAACCGATTTTCCACCTCGCAAAGACCTAGTATGTCTGCATTTAAATCAGATAAAACTTCGGTTAAATTTTTTAGCTTAAGATCAAATATTTCCTGTGTACAATTCTTCCGACCACCAAGTGCAAATTCTTCATCGGATTTTTCTGAATCGTCGTACAAATCAAATAGGTTTTCTGCATTCCAGAAAGCGCAGGTTATGGCTTCAATCGAGGAATTCTGGCCACTGATAGTGGTGAAAATGGATACAATAATAATAAAAATGGATTTCTTCATAATTACTGGAACTTTCTATGGCTATAATGGTTTGTATCTGCGAGTGGGCTGAGCATGGAATTGCCAACTCCTTCAAATACCCTCCTATTACCTCCTTGGTTTGGTTCAGCTCACTCCTCTCTCCAAGGATTTAATTTACACATAAAATTAATATTCATTTCCCTTGTGTAAGATTCTGAGGTCTTTAATGGTATGTTGATTATCCATTTCAACTCACTCTCAGACATATCCTTTACCAGTTTCCCACCATGGTTTTCTAATATCCGAAAGTACTCACCATAGGATTTTTGATCACCCACAAGACAATAGGATTTATACTCAATCCATTGAATAAATCTGCTGCTATGTATGACGGTAGTTGCTGTGTCTCCGTATGCATCAATAAGACCACGTTTTCCCAGCTTAATGCCACCAAAAACTCTAATCACAATTAATCCACACTGCATCAGTGAATGTCTTTGAAGGGCATGCAGGATAGGTAGTCCAGCTGTACCAGATGGCTCGCCGGCGTCGCTGGAATTCTCCATTAGATATCCATCTATTGTCAATCTATAGGCCCAGCAAAAGTGTCGTGCCTTCGAAAATTCTTTCTTCTTGTTTTTCAGTAATAAAGTTAGGTTATCAATGGATGATATGGGAATGAGAATCCCTGTAAACGTAGATCGGTTAATTCTCAGAGATGCGCTGGTGATATCCCTGGGGGTTTTTGTCACTTTTTCCTAAAGGATAAACGGATGGGAATTCCCTGTAAATCAAGAAACTCACGCAACTGGTTTTCGAGATATCTCTGGTACGCTACTGGAATCAAATCCGGGTAATTGCAAAAGAGTGCAAAGATCATGGGTTTTGTTGATACCTGGGTCATGTATTTCAGGCGAATGACCTTGCCTTTTTCTGCAGGTGGTGGTAATTGACGGGTAGCAGTGTCGAGCCAGTTATTTAATTGTGAGGTTGAGAATGTTGCTTTGCTTCGTTCATAAACCATCCATACTGAATCAAGGATTTTTGATACCCGCTGTCTTGTTTTTGCAGAAATGTACATGATTGGGTAATGTGATAGGGACTTGAACTGCCGTTCGATCTCACGGGTAAATGCGGACATGGTAGAAGAATCTTTTTCCACCAGATCCCATTTGTTCACAAGGATCATTAATCCCTTTCCTTTGGTGATAACCTGGTCAATAATGGTTTTATCCTGTTTCCCAAATCCCTTCTCTGCATCAATCACGGCGAGAACAATATCCGCTCGTTCAATGCTCTGAATAGACCGGACATTGGAGTAATATTCAATAGAATCTGCTACTTTTGTCTTCTTTCGCAACCCCGCTGTATCAATGATGGTGATATCTTTCCCGTACCATTTCAGGTTTGTGTCAATGGCATCCCTGGTTGTACCGGCAATATTGGTGACAATGGTCTGTTCTTTCTGCAAGAGTGCATTCACCAGGGATGATTTTCCAACATTTGGCATCCCTACGATGGCCAGGAGCAGGGATTCATTTTGATCTTCCTCATCAAACCGTTCAAGGTGTAGAGCCTGTACAATGCCATCCAGCAAATCACCAGAGGACCGGCCATTTAGTGATGAAATACTGTAAATGTCCGGAATGCCCAGCTCATGAAATCGATGTATAAAGGCATCCTGCTTCAGGGAATCACATTTGTTGACTACAAGAAAATGCGGTTTCCCTGATTCTCTCACAAATTGTGCAAGGGTAATGTCACTGGAAGTTGGGTCTTCTCGTCCATCCACCATGAACAGGATGAAATCCGCTTCTTCGATGGCCATTTGAGCCTGTCTTCGTGTGGCTGCATTGAATACATCGATATCTTCAGGGATGTAACCACCGGTATCAATAAACATCATGCGATAGCCGACCCAATCCATGGAGCCATAGATTCGATCTCGTGTAATGCCCTCAATGGGATCCACAATGGCTTTTCTCGTGCTGAGAACACGATTGAAAAACGTGGATTTCCCAACGTTTGGGCGTCCAACAATAGCGATGACTGGTGTCTTATTCATTTTGGAATTAGTAAAAACCCATCATTGAGATGGGTATTGAGCGGGCGATGAGAATCGAACTCACGTCACGAGCTTGGGAAGCTCGGGTAATAACCATTATACGACGCCCGCAAGTAGGGTGAAATTAAGGAGTAATTCCAAAGAATATCATATAAAAGGGACTATCATACGGTCTACCTTTTCTAATCCATCAAGAAAGTGATGGAAAGTCAGGTAAAAATGGGATATTATTTGCTTGGTTGTTCAACTGAATCGAAAACAAATCATAATAAAAAAATGAAAAAAAGACTAGTATTCGCAATTGTCACAATTTTTGCTGACCTCCATGCCCAGGAACCCCATGAACTCAAGATGAAACAGGAACTGGAAAGGCGAATTGCATTTGTTCTGTCCATGGATTATGATATCCTGTCATCAGACATCGAGGTTAAGACTACGCTTAAACCACTCACAGATGAAAATAAAAACGATCTGGCCTATGAAAAAATGCGCTGGGATGATATGAAGAAGCTCTATAACGAGTTTATTGAAAAGATGGAAGTCCAGATTACTATTGAGGAAGCTTCCATTGATACGGCAAATCTTCGATCCAGCCTCATGAATGAACTTCCATTTTTAATCGAACGCGGTGACAGAATTGCTATACTAATTGGTGAAACCCATGAGCAGATCGATCTGGCGAAGAAAAAGGCCAGGATTGATGAAGAATTTCAAAAACTTGTGGAGATGCAAAAATCCCTGGCATCACCCGGCCAGACAAAATACAAGATTGATACATACGACGAGCCCCCGGATCCTCTGGAAAAAATAGTACCTGAATACCCACAGTTTGCCAGAGCCTCAGGTATTGAAGGATTGATCATTGTTAATGCTTTCGTCAATGAAAAGGGCCGTGTTACAGAAACGGAGATTGTAAAGGGTATGCCTAAAACCGGGTTGGATCAGGCTGCCGTTGAAGCGGTGAAACGCGTGCATTTTGTCCCGGCGAAAAAGAATGGTGAACCCATCGGTGTATGGATCACCGTGCCCATTCAATTCAGACTATAGTATAGGGTTTTATGATTACTCGAATATTTATTATCGTTTCTATTCTCATCACTTCTGGTTTTGCGGATGACTCTAATTGGGGATATGGATATGCCGATTTATTGAGTGATCTTTATACTTGGGGGCAAAGCCCATGGGTTTCCATTGACAGCCTTGGTGCCAGCGTCCAGAATCGTGCCATCTGGGAGTTAACCATTACCCACACCATGGATGGCCCAAAAGAAACTGTCTACATGCATGTGAGGACTCATCCCAATGAAATTCAATCTTTCTGGGTAGCGGATGAATTCATCAACATACTTCTGTCAGATGATCCATTTGCCATTGACATGCGAAGTAAATGTACGTTCCATATTGTACCCATGTACAATCCAGATGGGGTTGAATTGGGTTATGGGAGACAAAATGCCAATGGAATTGATATTGAAAGCAACTGGGATGATGACCCAATGGAACCAGAACCCATTGTTCTAAAGAACCGGTTCATTGAATTGATGAATAGTGATGAGCCAATTCGTATTGCCCTGAATATGCATTCAGCCTATGGGGCAAATCCTCGCTATTTCTGGTACCATCATGAAAATGGTACATCATCTCTCTATGCTCAACTTGAACAGGAATTCATTGGATACATCCATGGATATTTCTCCGGGATCGGCCCCTGGGATACAGCTGTATCATGGACATCCGGTACCGCAGACCAGTATCCCGAAAGCTGGTGGTGGTTCAACCACGCTGAAAATGTAATGGCACTGACGTATGAAGACTGGAATAATGCAAATGCAGGTCAGTTTGATCAATCTGCGGATGCTATTTTACATGGGATAAATGACTACCTTGAAAATCACTACCTTCAAAACCACAACGAATACCATCATACACCGGAATCAGTAACACTGTACCCAAATTATCCTAATCCATTCAACTCTGAGACAACATTCCGGTTCACTTTGCAAAATGATTCTATAGTAGACTTATCCATTTATGATTTAACCGGGAGACATGTGGTAACCTTGTACAGCGGTTATCAGAATTCGGGACTCCATGAAATTCGCTGGAATTCTGAACACATACCCTCCGGTATTTATTTATATCGGTTAACCTCCCTCGATCAGTCCCAAACAAGAAAACTCACCATTCTCAAATAACCCAAAGCCCATGTCCACAGATCGATTTGTTGCCCATCTGGATTTGGATGCATTCTTCTGTGCAGTAGAAGTCCTGAAAGACCCTGGTTTAAAAGGGAAACCAATCGTTGTAGGGGGACGTCCGGAAAACAGGGGAGTGGTGGCTGCAGCTTCCTACCCTGCAAGAAAGTATGGTATTCATTCCGCCATGCCCATGGCCGAAGCCGTGAGACGTTGCGAGGACCTGATCATTATATCCCATGGATTTAAATCCTATAAAACATACTCCCGCATCATCATGGGTATTATCCAGGATGCATCAAATATCATGCAGCAGGTAAGCATCGATGAAGCCTATTTTGAATTGACGGACCAAATCCAGGAATGGCAGGAAGGTGTGAATATTTCCCTGGGAATAAAAAATAAGATTTCCAGGGATATCGGACTCACAGCAAGCATTGGTTGCAGCACCAATAAAATGATTGCAAAAATCGCATCGGATCATGACAAACCGGATGGTTTTACCATTGTGCCTCCGGGGGAAGAACTGGCTTTCTTGTCACCGCTGGCTGTTCAGAAAATCTCAGGTATTGGAAAGCAGACCACAGCTAGGTTGAATGACATGGGAATCTACACTGTCCAGGACATGCGTGATACACCGGAAAAAACACTCATGGATCGATTTGGGAAGTACGGTGTTCAAATGGCGAGATGGTCCAATGCCATAGACAAACGTACTTTAACTGAGGAACACGAGAGGAAATCCATCAGTCAGGAAAGGACATTTTCAACCGATATTCAGGATGAAGGGATACTTCTGAATAGGCTTGAATCCATGTCAAAATCAGTGTCTCAGCAACTGGTGGATAAGGGATTTTTGGCGAAGATTGTAACCATTAAAATCAGATATGCAGATTTTCAAACCCTCACCAGGCAACAATCCGTTGGGCATGGAACGGACATGGAGCACGATATTTTTAAAACAGCATCGAGATTGTTTATAAATCACTGGAATTCACAGGTACCGCTTCGGCTATTGGGTGTGGGTGTGTCCGCCCTCGTAAACAAGGAATCCCAGCTTACTCTTGATCTTTAATTATTTGAAATAGTAGTATAGCGCTGCTTCCGGTACGATCATGGTGATTTCTGCTTCATCGGAAACGGTGAGCGGCAGGTCCAGAGAGAATCGAATGTTCTCTGTTAGCATGTATTCCAGCCCTATACCAACTCCGAAACGCAACTTGTAGTCGAATGTAGATTCATTTTTCTCCTCACCGGTAACAGGAGCATAAGTGTATGTAGAATCAGAGGTTATGGTGTATTTGTATTCGATATAGGAACTCTTCCAGGAATCAAAATAGACACTGGCACCACCCATCATGTAAAACATGGATTTCTCGGCACGATGCAATGGTTTCAATATCATTAAACCCAAATTTCCATACATTTCGCCACCATCATAATTGTAATGATGATATATTTGAGTTGTATCTGGAATCCACCAGTCAGAATTATACTCTCCAGATTCAACATCCCTATAATACAGTTCATCATCGTAGTGTGGAAAAGACATGATCCCAAAAGTGATTTGAGTCCCCATATTTTCGCCCACATTTCTGTAGGATAAACCTGTGCCAGACAGTAACCCTGCTGCTACACCCAAGCCTTTGGATAACGTGGGAGTTTGAGAAAACAGGATGGACATGGATATGAAAAGAATGAAGATGTTCCGCAAAAGCATAAAATGATTCCTTTGTTGAATGGTGAAATTAAATGGAAATATTATTCATTTGTTTCATAAAAGATTATCTTTTATAGATTACCTGTTCGTTGTCAACCAGAAATAAAAAACCCATCTTTCGATGGGTAATTAAATTGCCTGCACCTCGTAGTGTGTCTACAAGCGTAGAGGTGTACCAATCTTCGGCCTGTTTTCCACAGACATACGATTGGCAGGGCGGAAAGTAATTATTTAAACATTTGAATTGGATAGGAGTTCAGATTAAACCGCGTCTTTTCAGCCACTCCTTACCTGAATTATTCTTGAAATACTTCTCACGGACACGAGCTTGTTTGACTGACGGATAGGATTCAGAATGGACAAGTTTCCAGTTGCTCCCTCGCTTTGTCCATGTTGATTTTCGTTCATTATGTTCAAGGATTCTTCGGGTTATATCCTTGGTAATTCCAGTATAGATCAAACCTTCTTCTGATTTAATAATGTATACATACCACATTAATGCCTGACTGCAGATTGTTTATAAAATAAGCCTGCACCTCGTAGCGAGTCTACAAGCGTAGAGGTGTAGCGGAGGAGGGACTCGAACCCCCGACACGCGGATTATGATTCCGCTGCTCTAACCAACTGAGCTACTCCGCCATAATTTCGAACAATTTTCAAAATCAATGAGCCTTGTCCATCGTAGTCCGGAGGACGTATATGGATACTCCGCCAATAGAATGCTAAAAAAGCGGGGGAAATTAACCGTTCATGGTGATGGAAACCAACTTGAAAGTATAACTACAATATCCAAAAATTTTTTCAGTCTTAAGTACAAATATTCAGCGACTTATATGGCATTGAAGATGTAATTTTTGCGGACGTAACCAGAGGGTTCGTCAACGTTTTAATAAATAAAAAAGGAGATAGAGTGATGTACGACTCCGTACAGTCCTTTATGGACATGGTGATTACGAAGAATCCCGGTGAAAAAGAATTCCACCAGGCTGTGCATGAAGTTGTGGAATCCCTGTGGGATTTCCTGCAAGAGCATCCTCATTATATGCATGCAAAAATCCTCGAACGCATAGTTGAACCTGAACGTGTGATTATGTTCCGCGTCCCATGGAGAAATGATCGAGGCGAAATCGAAGTAAACAAGGGCTTCCGTGTTGAATTCAATTCAGCAATTGGACCATATAAAGGTGGTTTGAGATTCCACCCTTCTGTCAATCTGGGTATTTTAAAATTCCTGGGTTTTGAACAGGTTTTTAAAAACAGTCTCACAACACTTCCAATGGGCGGGGGAAAAGGCGGATCAGATTTTGATCCAAAAGGTAAATCAGACAACGAAGTCATGAGTTTCTGTCAGTCATTTATTACCGAACTCCAGCGCCATATCGGTCCTGATACGGATGTCCCAGCTGGCGACATTGGTGTCGGTGGACGCGAAATTGGTTTTCTCTTTGGACAATACAAAAGAATCAGAAATGAGTTTACCGGTGTATTGACTGGTAAGGGACTAAACTGGGGCGGCAGCCTGATTCGTCCCGAAGCCACGGGATACGGAACTGTGTATTTTGCAGAGGAAATGCTGAAAACCCGCGGTGATTCCATTAAAGATAAGGTAGTGACAGTTTCCGGCTCAGGAAATGTGGCCCAATACGCCGTTGAAAAAGTCCTGGACCTTGGTGGCAAACCTGTCACACTCTCTGATTCGACTGGAACTATATATGATCCCAATGGCATTGATCGTGAAAAACTTGCTTACGTCATGGATCTAAAAAACATCAAACGTGGACGCATCAAGGAATACGCCGACAAATACGAAGGTGTAGAATACTTTGAAGGTCAGCGTCCATGGAATATTAAATGTGATGTAGCGCTTCCTTGTGCAACTCAGAATGAAGTAAATGAGGAAGAAGCCAGGACACTCATTGCCAATGGATGTATTTGTGTGTCAGAGGGTGCCAATATGCCTTCCGAACCGGAAGCCATAGAGATCTATCAGAATGCAAAAATCCTGTATGGATTAGGCAAAGCTGCCAACGCAGGTGGTGTGGCAGTATCTGGACTCGAAATGAGCCAGAATTCCATGCGCATTGGTTGGAGTCGCAAAGAAGTGGATGAAAAACTCCACAATATCATGAAGAGCATTCATGAATCCTGTGTGAAATACGGTAAAGAAGGTGATTACATAGATTATGTAAAAGGTGCCAACATTGCCGGATTCATTAAGGTTGCTGATTCCATGCTGGACCAGGGCGTGGTCTGATTCACCATACGAACCAATAAAAAAGGGGCTCTCGCAGCCCCTTTGGTACGGTTTCAAGACATGGGTAACACAGGAATGTCAATACAAAGGTAACACAT
>CAYFMT010000037.1:0-9643 GCA_964344305.1 uncultured bacterium
AAGTACACCTTAACTTTTTAAATGAAAAGTCCGAAAGATTTAAAAGACTTACACCAAATCAATATGTTGGACTTGAAGAACTTGATGACGGCTTTTATTGTGTATGGTATTGTAATGTGAAATTGGGTTATCTTGATGAATCAAAACTAAGGATCGAGGATGATCTTGGTAGACTTAAACGAAATATGTTATAACAACAAACACTAAATGAAAAGTGTTACCAATGTCCTAGGACGTTCAAGGTACATGGCTTTGCTCAGTTCTTTCTGGCGATTCAGAACGCCACTCACTTTCGCCAGTAGTTCTTCGTATCGGATAGGTTTCATAATAAAATTATCAGCCCCACCTGTATAAGCCTTGATCATGTTTGTGTCAGACTCTACCGCAGTAACGAAAATAAACGGGATCATCCGCATGCGGCTGTCCCGCTTCACCGCTTTGAGAAAATCGAATCCGTCCGGTTTCATGACGATATCAGACAGGATTAAATCGGGGGATAACTGAAATACTTTGTCCATCAATTGCTTCAGGTCATTTTCACCACCGAAGGATGTGATATTATATCCAGCGTCAATTAAATAATGGGATATCTGTTTTACAAACTGCTCGTCATCATCGATAATTAAGATGTGGTCTCTCATTTTTTCTCTCCTCGGTTACAATTTACATAATCTATTTCATGAAATCATCCGTAAACCCCTGTCAAAAATGAAATTGAGCCTCCCCGGGTAGTCACGGGGTGTCCTGCACACATTCTTACATTGTAAGTATGCGCAGGCAGATGAATTACATGTAAATTTCACTCTTTATAAACTGGAATCTGTAAACCAAATATCATCCCATCACATGAAAACACCCTTTACTTATCGACACATAGGATCAACGCAGAAACAGCAGGATGTCCTGTTAAATAACCTGAATATTCCATCCATGGATGCGTTACTGGACGAAACTATTCCCGAAAGTATTCGCTCATCAGATTCCCTTTCCTGGAATGCAGACATGGACGAACATGAATTACTGGAATACCTGAGAGGAGTCGCCTCCAAAAACCGGGTGTTCTACTCCTGCATCGGTAGGGGGTATTCCGAAACGGTAGTGCCCGGTGTCATTCAACGAAACATCCTTGAAAATCCCGGGTGGTATACCCAGTACACACCTTATCAGGCTGAAATCTCACAGGGTCGCCTGGAAGCTCTCCTGAATTTTCAGACCATGGTGATGGACCTGACAGGGATGGATATTGCTAACGCTTCTCTCCTGGACGAGGCTACAGCAGCGGCAGAAGCCATGATCATGCTGTTTCGATCCAAGAAGAGATCATCCGGGAACAGGTTCTTTGTTGCAGAGGATGTTTATGAACAAACCAAAAGCGTGATCCTGACAAGGGCAGAACCACTGGGAATTGAAATAGTGACAG
This sequence comes from uncultured bacterium, assembly GCA_964344305.1. Lineage (GTDB taxonomy): Bacteria > Fidelibacterota > Marinisomatia > Marinisomatales > JABMOV01 > JABMOV01. The sequence goes on from CAYFMT010000037.1 coordinate 1,421, forward strand.
GTGATCCAGCCCAGGCACTATTTGATGAATCCTTTTTTGGTCTGTTTGTCCAGTATCCTACAGCGTCAGGTTCTATCCTGGATTATACCGATCTGTTCTCCGCAGTTCATGAATCAGGTTCTTATGTTGTGGTTGGCGCGGATATTATGAGCCTTGTTTTACTGACTTCACCCGGTGAATTAGGTGCAGACGTGGTGGTAGGCAGCACACAACGATTCGGTGTTCCCATGGGCTACGGCGGTCCACATGCCGCTTATTTTGCCACAACAGATGCCTTCAAGCGAAAAGTTCCTGGACGTATTATTGGTGTCAGTGTTGACAGGGAAGGAAACCGGGCCTTGAGAATGGCATTGCAAACGCGTGAGCAGCATATCCGTCGGGAAAAAGCCACATCCAATATCTGTACGGCCCAGGTCCTCCTTGCAATCATGGCAGGGATGTATGCTGTGTATCATGGGCCAAAGCACCTCATTTCGATTGCTGAAGAAATCAGTGATTTCACTTCAGCGCTTGCTCTTGGCTTGAGGCAAAGGGGGCATGACATACTGAATGCATCTTTCTTTGACACGATTCATGTTAAACTGAATGAAATTGACACTGAAGTAATAAGGGATCGCGCATTATCCCATCACACCAACTTTTTCTATTATAGTGATGGTTCCCTTGGGATATCCCTGGGAGAAACCATCAACCTGAACAAATTTCAACGCCTTCTCGACATTTTCGACATAAAGAAATCACCAGAAGAATTATTGAGGCAATCACAGTCATCCATTCCGACGGCACTGGTAAGACAATCAGATATTCTCACTCATGATGTATTTAATCGGTACCACACGGAAACAGAAATGATGCGGTATTTAAGACGACTTGAGTCCCGTGACCTGTCATTAAACACCAGCATGATTCCTCTGGGATCCTGCACCATGAAACTCAACGCCGTTGCAGAAATGACCCCTGTTACCTGGTCAGAATTCTCAAACATGCATCCGTTTGCACCACTAAACCAGGCTGAGGGATATGCCACCATTATTAAAGAATTGTCCAACTGGCTCGGTGAAATGACAGGATTGCCTCATGTATCCATGCAACCCAATTCAGGGGCACAGGGCGAATACACAGGACTCATGGTCATTCGTGAATGTCATCATCAACAGAAGAATGATCATCGAAACATCTGTTTGATCCCTTCTTCCGCACATGGGACCAATCCCGCCAGCGCCATTATGGCAGGAATGGATGTGGTTATTGTGAAATGCGATGAAAGCGGCAACATAGATTTGGCAGATTTAAAAGAAAAAGCTGAGAAATATTCTCAAAACCTTTCAGCATTCATGGTCACCTACCCATCCACCCACGGCGTTTTCGAAGAAGGTATCAAGGATGCCTGCTCCATAATCCATGAACGGGGTGGACTGGTTTACATGGATGGTGCCAACCTGAATGCCATGGTAGGATTATGTAAACCGGGAGATTTTGGTGCGGATGTCATTCACATCAATCTCCATAAGACATTTGCCATCCCCCATGGTGGTGGTGGTCCGGGTATGGGACCTATTTGCGTAACGGATGAGTTGAGAGCGTTCCTCCCGGGACATCCCCTGGTGAATATCGGTGGTGAACACGCTATTGAATCCGTGTCTGCTGCCCCCTGGGGAAGTGCCAATATTCTGCTCATCTCATGGATGTACATGGCACTCATGGGCGGTGAAGGGCTGACTGAAGCGTCCCGTGTCGCCATCCTGAATGCCAATTATATGGCCAAAAGGCTTGAATCACATTATCCTGTTTTATACCGTGGAGAAAATGGTCGGGTGGCACACGAATTCATCCTGGATTTACGGCCCTTTAAGAAAACCACAGGTATTACAGACGAAGATGTGGCAAAACGTTTAATGGATTATGGGTTCCATGCGCCCACCATGTCGTTTCCCGTTCCGGGTACCCTCATGATTGAACCTACGGAAAGTGAATCAATCGAAGAGTTGAATCGTCTCTGTGATGCTTTAATTGAAATTCGCAATGAAATTAAGGCCATTGAGGATGGGGTTAGCGATCCGGAGGACAACCCGTTGAAACATGCACCCCACACGGCCGCCATGGTAGCCAGTGATGACTGGAGCCATTCCTATTCCCGGGAAAAGGCCGCTTATCCAATTGTGGGATTGAAGGAATTCAAGTTCTGGCCCGCAGTGGCACGTGTGGATAACACGTATGGTGACAGGAACCTCATGTGTTCGTGTCCCCCCATCGAGGATTACGATTCCGAGTGACTATCTTTTCTCTAAAGAGTGAATTCAATGGTGTGGAAAACGTTATTAAGCTAATTAGGGAGAGTTTTTTCGAGGGATTCCAACTCCTCCATTAGGGAAAAATAAGATTCTTCTTTCTTGTTTCGGTTCCCTATGGCTTCCTGGAGTTTCTCAAAGTCACTGGCCAGGGCCGGCGACACCAGGTCTGACTCCAGTTTTTCTATTTCTTTTTCCAGCTCTACCAGTAATTCGCGAATTCTTTTCACACGGTTTTTCATTCGTTTCATTTCCCGATAACCTGGCGTCTTCTTGATTCCGGGTTCAGGTTCCTGACTGGTTGGAGCGTCTATTGGATCAGGTTCAACCTGAGATTTTTTCCATGTATAGTAATCATAATTCCCATTATATACCTGAGGCTCATCTCCACCTATTTCCAATGTCTTATTTGTGACGCTATTGAGAAAATGCCTGTCATGAGATATACAGACGATGGTTCCCTGGTAATCTGTCAGGGCGCGGACCACAACATCCCTGGAGACCATATCCAGGTGGTTGGTAGGCTCGTCCAGCAACAACAAATGAGATGGGTCAACCAGCATTCTGGCAAGGGCAAGGCGGGATTTTTCTCCTCCAGAAAGCACCTTCACAAGTTTTTCCACAGAATCCCCCGTGAATAAAAATCCACCAAGATAGGACCGCACTTCCTGATCGGACCATCCTCTGGAGACTGAACTGATGGCTTCCAACAGGGTGTGGTCCGGATTGAGGATTTCCAGCTGGTGCTGGGCAAAATAGGCATGGGTTATTTCAGGACCAAATTCCAGTTTTCCATCGGTGAGTGGTTCCACCTCTGCCAGGATTTTCAGCAGGGTGGACTTACCAGCACCATTGGCACCAACAAGTCCAATCTTCTCTCCTCGTTCAATGGACAGGTTCAAATCAGTATACACCGTAACAGTGTCGTAGGATTTATGGGCGGATACCAGGTCTGCCACCTTTAATGGGCCTCGATTCGGTTGGGGGATTCGGACGGCAATGGATGAGCGAATTTCTTCTGGAGCCTCGACTTTTTCCATCTTGTCCAGCATCTTTATCCTGCTTTGAACCTGAGTGGCTTTCGTATTCTTGTATCGAAACCGCTCAATGAATCGTTCTGTATCCTTTATTTTTTTCTGCTGATTTTTATAGGCGGACGCCTGCAGTTCCATTCGGTTGGTTTTTTCTTCCTGATAGCGAGCGAAATTCCCTGAATAGAGGGTAGCATTCCCACGTTCCAGTTCCAGAATATGATTCACAGATTGATCCAGAAACGTACGATCATGGCTAATCATGATGAGGCCGCCATTCCAGTCCTGTAAAAATCGCTCCAGCCAGATGGTTGCATCCAGGTCAAGGTGGTTGGTGGGTTCATCCAGAAGTAGAAAATCCGGTTGTCTCAGCAATATCCCCGCAAGGGCAACACGCATTCGCCAGCCACCACTGAATGTATCCATCGTTTGATGAAATCCGTCGGTCGAGAACCCCAGACCACTTAAATATTTCTTCGCCCTGTCTTCAAGGTCCCATCCCTCAAGTGATTCGAATTTCGCCTGAAGCTGACCAAGGTTTTTCAGCAGTTCTTTGTTATCCGGGTCACGGGAAATTGCCTGTGAAATCTGGTAGATCTGTTCTTCAAGTGTTCCGACCTCGGGCCAGGCAGACAGTACTTCCTGCAGGATGGTTTTTCCTGTACCGGAAATGATGTCCTGCGGCAAATATCCCAATCGTTGACCCTTGTCCACTATAACGGTACCTGAGTCCGGTGTTTCTTCCTTCAGGATCATCCTCAGCAGGGTGGTTTTTCCTGTACCATTGGCCCCGACCAGTCCAACCCGCATTCCAGATCGTATTGTCAGGGTGATGGATTTGAATAATTCCTTATCAGGAAATGATTTTTTAATACCTTCAAACCGTATCATGGTCTATCCAGCATTCCCCTGTCATGTCCCTTCCTCGATCTTCCATGAGCTTTACAGGCACGATTTCATTGACAAAACTAACAGGACCCGGGAATCGTACTTGAATATAGTTTTCCGTATGCCCTGTGAGCATTTCCCCATGGGATGTCTCTACAAGTACGTCTTTAACCTGATTCCGATTCCTGTCATGAAGATGACTGCGCTTTTTTTCGGAAAGAATGCGTAAGCGCTTGCTTCTTTCCATGATGTCAGACTGTTTTACTTTTTGTGTAAGCATTGCGGCTTCTGTACCATCCCGCTCTGAATATGAAAAAACATGGAGATAATCCAATTCATGGTCCAGTATGAACTGGTAGGTGTCCTCAAAATCTACTTCGGTCTCTGTTGGGAACCCCACAATCACATCGGCCCCTATACAGGCTGATGGAAACAGTTTCTTAATGGTATGTACTCTATCGGAGTACAATTCCCGGTGATATCGCCTTTTCATGTCCCCCAGTATTTTATTGGACCCGGACTGAAGGGGCACATGAAAATGTGGTACAAATGTTCGCAAGTCCTTTATGAATGAAAGTATATCATCCGTCAACAAATTCGGTTCTATGGATGAAATTCGAATACGTATAATGCCTGTAATTGTGTCCAGCTGTTGAATAAGGGATATAAATGATTCTCCTGTGTCCTTGCCAAAATCACCAATATTAACACCTGTGAGCACAATCTCTTTGGCCCCTGATTCTGCGATTATTTTTGCCTGGTCTAGTGTTTGTGCAATGGAACCGCTTCTGCTTTTCCCTCTTGCCATGGGAATGGTGCAATACGTGCAGGGATAATCACACCCATCCTGAATTTTGAGGAAGACACGGGTTCGCTCATGGGAAGAAAAGGATGGAAAAAATGTGTTTAATTCTTCAGTTTTTGTAGAGATAATTTTTTGTTCTACGAATTTTTCAGACGATTCCAGAATATCCATTAACTGGAATTTTTCTCCTGTTCCCAGAATGATATCTGCACCGGTGGAATCAGCGACTTCATCCGGTTTTAGTTGTGTATAGCACCCAATCATGGCTACCAAAGCATCTGGATTTCTTCGCTTCATCTGTCGGACGATTTTCCTGCATTCCCTGTCAGCGTTTTCTGTGACAGTACAGGTGTTCACCACATAGATATCTGCTGATTCTTTTTCGTTTACAACGGTATAACCACGTTCAGAGAAATCCCTGGAAATGGTGGCCGTTTCAGAAAAATTCAATTTGCATCCCAGTGTGTGAAATGCGATGGATCTGGTTTGTGTACTCATGGAATCGGGGGCGGAAATTTCGGGATAGACCTCCACCAAATCAAATTTTGAGATTTCTCAGTCCGGATCGGGAGATCCGGACAATTTAAATATATAAATCGAAGAAATGGTCCCCTGATCATTTCTTCCCAATCATTTATTTTTTTCAAAATTTGATTTTATTTAAATGAATCATCTTTCTTCCTTTCTCCGATGCTGACGAAAATGGAAAATCCACTATTTCTTTGACAAGATTTTTCTTAAATGGATTTAAATGGATATAGTTGATTTTCTGATAAAAGGAAAAAGAATTCAATACCAGTTCAATTGCTTTACTATAAACAAAAATATTCTTCCAGCGAGATACCGTGTTTGTCATGAAATAGAGCCGGTCTGATTTTTTAATCCAATTTCTATACATATTATACTCCAATTCCGATGGAATAGGAATCCCATCTTTTATATTCCATATTTTTCATCTGGACTAAGAAATCCAGATGATTCAAAATTAATTAATATTTATTTATAAATATTGAAATGGTCTTGAGACCATTTCAATCAAAAAGATCATTAAAAACATCTATGGGCTTCTGATGTTTCGACACAATTTCCAGGAGCATATCCCCTGTCCTATCAATATTCTCCCGAAGAATCTGTGTTTCCATACGGTAAATAGACCCCGGGGCATATCGCGTGTATAATAGAAAAAATTTCATGGTAGCTGTTGCATAAGCCTTCTGGTAAACATCCCAGAGGATACTTCCTCCAATTCCGCCAACGAGCAAGAACGAGATGGATGCATTTTTACGGTCACCGGCGTACCATTGACCCCACCCTGGAATGATTCTGGAAAGCCATCTGGCCTTTAATGGATTTGTGTGTTTGTAAGATTTAACAGTCAGAATATCCTGAGTGATAGACTGACTTGTGACACAGCTTGAATCCTCAGCAAGAACTGATAATCCATTATCCCAATCGGATTGATAGAAATATGTCCAAGCCCGCACGTATTGTATATCATGATGGGCTTCATGATCCAGTCCCATCATCTCCAATTCATTCAATACCTGTCGAAATGCGTCATAATTGTATGTGTCCCAGTGTATGTTGCCCAACAGGGTCAATGCATTTTTTCTGTCTGAAACGGTAGTGGGTTTTGCCAATAGATCCAATAGAAGTGATTCGGATTCTGACAATTCTCCCTCGTGATAGAGTGCCGTTGCCAGCCCAATGGAGTTTTTGGTCAGATCACCATTTTTATGAAATATGGCTCGCTTGTATTCAGTTGTGGCATCGTAGTACAATCCCTTTTCAAGAAAGAAATCGCCTACAGATTGTGAAAGTGATAACCCTAAAAAACAAAAACAGATGAAATAGTGACGCATTAGTTAAGCCAGTCCAGCCGAATGGATTCAGGTCGAAGTTCCTCCAGGTCTCTATACCAGTTTTCCTCAATCTGATCATTGTATTTTTCTACTCCGGTATAGCTCCCATAGATAGTCCCAGCATAGAAACCAAGGGTCATCATCCGAGTAATGGCACTGAAATATATCCTGCCTTCCTGTTCTGAATAATAACTGGCGAGTCCGGCTCCAATTGTAAAAACACAGGCATATAATCCATCCATTACTCGACCATGATAGACTTTCCCAAGCCCTGGAACTACCGACGATAATACACCTGCAACAATGGGTGACTTCGTTGAAAGTGAACGATGGTTCAGTCTAAGGTATTGTGCCAGTAATAGACTGTCCTTGACAAATTTCTGAATGGTATTGTCCGATATTGAATTCCCTAATCTTGATTGAGAATAATAATGGTAAAAAAATGAAATATCATTCTCTGGCGATATGACTGCCAGCGCTTCCCAGTCCTTAGCCAGGTACAGATTCTCCAACTTCTTTCGGTCAGCAAAATAAACTAATTCCTCATTCTCGGTTCTTGTAGACAATTCCCAAAAACGATCTGCGGCGATTTGATAGTCACTCAGCCTTTGATAACAATCCCCAATGATGAACTGAGCCGTATCATTGAATGATTCAGTGAGATACTGATATCTCTCCAGTTCAGCGATGGCGCGACGATAATCACCCTCATTGTATAAATGTATCCCAAAAGCTTTGATGTCAGTTGGGCTCAGCATATTGGTTACAAGGTTGGTTTGTCCAATGCACAATGACAGGATAAGTATGAAGGGTAAGAAATATCTTTTCACAGAAATCGAGGTTTGTTTTATATAGGATCGACCAGTTTTTTCCCGTTAAAAGGGTAATGGTCAATAGAGAATGTATGACACCGTAATAAGCGATCGCTTGTAAGAAGAATTCCCTTTATAAATCCATGTTTATGTAGGGCACCTGTGGCATAATGGGAGCAGGAAGGTTCAAATACACAGGATGGGCCATCCTGTGTGGATACAAATATCTGATACATACGAATCAAGAACAGACTGTAATCAGAAAGGAGACCGGATGGTTGCCGATCTCCTTCTGATAATTCGTGACTCTCAAATTTTTCCGGTGTGGCTTCCCCAAACGAAAATGACAGGAAGAAAACCAGAAAAATGAGAACGGGAGAAATTCTACTTGCGCAGTCCTTCAGCGACTTCGATCTCCGTCATGGTTTTGCCCTTATATGCTTCAAGGGCTGGCAAAATACGCAGACATGGGATGAGTCCCAGTGAACGTACGAGGACCTCGGTTACACATTAGTGGTTAAGATTTCATAACATATT
>CAYFMT010000038.1:0-8620 GCA_964344305.1 uncultured bacterium
GCTGGGTAGCTATGTTCGGAAAGGATAAGCGCTGAAAGCATATAAGTGCGAAACCCATCCCAAGATGAGATCTCTCTACCATAAGGTAATAAGGCTCGTTGAAGACTACAACGTTGATAGGCCACAGGTGTAAGATCAGTAATGATTTCAGCCGAGTGGTACTAATATGCCGAACGGCTTTATCAAATTTTCATTTTTGAAAATTGAGGTATCAATTTCCAAAAAAATTCATTTTCCGGTGATTATAGCATAGAGGTCACACCCGTTCCCATCCCGAACACGGAAGTTAAGCTCTATCGCGCCGATGGTACTGCACGGGAGACCAGTGTGGGAGAGTAGGTCGTTGCCGGATATCTTTTAAACCCCGATACCCTATTGGATATTGGGGTTTTTTTGTATGATAACCTCCCCATTCAATCGTGCATCAATAGTATCCACTTCCAATTGACAAACTTCACAAGGTACTACCCATTACCTTTTAACAATTGAATAAGGTGTCTATCTCAGGTAAATTTTAGAGATAGGGGAGTAACAAGCCATGGTAATAAAACAGAAATTTCTAGCACTCGTCATTGGATTATCACTTCTGTGGAGTCCCGCGTATCCACAATCTGCACATCTGGAAGGACAGATTTATGAATACGCAACCTATTACATCAGCAGTTTTGATTTACAAACCGGTTCGTCTGATGTACAGTTCTTCAATTTCACCATTATTTCAGACTCCTATCCAACCTATATCAAGCTTTATTTCAAAGGTGAAATGATCTCACCAAGCCTTGGGATCGAAGAACCATCCACCATTGTAGAGTTAGAAACCTATCCATTTCAGATTCAAAATCAGATCATGCTGGATAACAGGGATATTTCAAACGAGTCAAACATCATCTACGATATGTCCACTCCCCCTAATGCCATTGAAATTCATGGAGAAATTCTGGAGGTGATGAACCCATCCCAGTTTGACGCAATCCTCAGTTCAGTCATTACGAGTGGGAAACTGGCGGATGGCGAATACACATTTTCTCTGAAACTCTATTCCGGGTCCAATCATTATAATCTTCCCCTCACAGATGAAATTGATAAAACTATCTATATCCATACGCCAGTCTCCCTGTCTCTTGAATCCCCGGGAGGAGCACTGGATGACACATCATCTCAGTTGCTCTATACTACTTATCCTATTTTTAACTGGTTCTCTGAAAGCTGCCAGGGATGTGAAAACTATATTCGTGTGGCAGAATTTATCCCAGGACAGCATTCTTCTGTGGATGAAGCCATTGAAGATGATTTATCCCTGCCCTTTAACTCAGGTGGTGATTGGGAATCCATAGGATCCTTTAACACATTTCAATACCCGCTATCAGGTGCAAGACCGCTGGAATTTGGCATGGTCTATGTCTGGCAGGTAAAACAGACATTGTATACTACTGAAGGACTGGAAGAATTATTATCCCCTATCCATGCGTTTAAAATCTCGAATATGGAAGGCCCATCAACTCCATCCACTACTCATCCAGTTCTGCAAATGCTCCAACAGGCGTTAGGGGATGAGCAATTTGACCAACTGTTGTCAGCAGGGATGGAACTGGAGGGGTATCTGCCAAATGGTGAATTTGTCATCAATGGTGTACCGGTCGATGAGTCCAGCATTGCATTTATCCTGAATCAGATCATAAACCAGAATGTCTACATTCAGTCTATACAGGTGGAGGAATAAAATGATGTGTAAACGATTGATATTTATACTGATGATAATTGGGATTGGATTCTCTGGAAGTAAGATTGCTGTGGCCACAAAGGTGACAGGGAAAACTGAATTTTTACGACAATCATTAGGGGATGAATTCACATCCCTAAAACCCGGTACAGTTTTGGAAGATGGAGACCTGCTACGGACAGGTGCCAATGGGTTTGCAGCAGTCATTTTTATCGATGATAAATCCACGCTGAAAATTCGAGAAAACAGTGAACTGGAGATCGGTGGTCAGCGTTCTGCCTCAAGTATATCGAAGAAAATAGAAATGGAGGCCGGAACGGTACGCGCAAGAATAAATGAGCAGAAAAAAAGCGAATTTGTCATACAAACACCTACATCCGTTGCCTCTGTGAAAGGGACAGATTTCTGGCTTGTTTCTGATCCACTAACCGGTGACCAGCTTTATGGTCTGGATGGCACAGTGGCATTCACGAATATCCTGTCAGGTCTATCCATTGATGTAACAGCCGGCCTCACCGGAATGGCAGGTAAGGATGGAAGTCTGGATATGGGATCAACAAATCCTTCAGATGTTCCTGTAGATCCTGATGATACAGATGAAGGACAAACAAGCACTATGGAAATCAAATTTGAAGATGAAAATGGGAATATTAAGACACTGATCATCGAGTATCAATAAGGCTTTTTTCCCTCTTGAATTTCCCATAAACTTTTCCAATGCAACTGCGTCTGTCTGTCCAACTTGTTCGGAAATGGATTGGGGTACTCCTCCTGTTTGCTTATCTATTTGGACAACAGTCCCTCCCTGTTTTCCACAAACCTCCCGATCATGTAACTGCAGGAGAATCCCTGGAAATAACCGTTTCCATGTTTGAAAATATTCCAGTTCAGGAAACCACACTATTCTATCGCATTACGGGACAACACAGTTATCGGGAAACCCACATGATCCATACGGGTCTGTCCTGGGTGGGTACCATTCCAGGTGAATTCATTACAGAGGAAGGATTGGAATATGCTATTATTCTCCTTCTCCCAAATGGTGGAACCATCGGATTTCCTACGGATGACCCATTTGATTCACCAACACATGTTTCTGTTACACCTGCAAGCGACACGGGTCGTCGGTTTCCAGGATCGGATCAGTATGCTGCAGAAAATATGCTGGAAACAGATCTACTAATTTTATCTCCAGAAAGAAATGCTTCTGTTTTACCGAATGACATAGTCATTGCTGCTTCCTTTTTCCATGCTCCATATATTGATTCCTCCACAGTGAGGGTCGAAATCGATAAAAAAGACTATTCATCAGAAACAATAGTTTCTGATGGTATCATTAACCTGGTGTTGGAATCTCTTGAACCAGGCTCTCACCAGGTTACCATCTATATGAAAACCGTCTATGGCGTCACCATCAAACCGGTAAGCTGGTCTTTTTCAGTTTTGAAATCCGGATTCAACATCATGGAGCAACTTGTCTATAGTGGGGACATGAATGCGCGAATGTCATCGGAATACAGTGGGGCTTCAGCACTTAACCTTGCTGAAACGACATTAAAATTGAATGGAAGTATTACCTGGATGGGTGCTAAAACAAACCTCCGCCTAACAACCAAGGAAACAGAATACTATCAACCATACAATCGATATTCCCTTGAATTGCTTTTTGGTGATTATTTATCCATAAAAATGGGTGATTATTTCCCTTCCCTTAATGCTTTCACTATTAGCGGGAAGCGTATCAGGGGATTGGGGGTACATATTCGACTTCCATGGTTGAAATTCCATTCCATCTCTGGCACCATTAACCGGGCAGTAAATTGGGGCGGCGAAGAGAATGAAGGGTACATTTTCAATCCGCAGAATATTTCCACCGACACCACTGGCGTATTTGTATTTCCATTGGATCGCACAGGGTACACATTCAAGCGAGATGTAAATGCATACCAATTGTTTGTACAACCCATCAAGCGGTTTTCACTTGGTCTTCATTTTCTGAAAGCAGTGGATGATAGGTCTTCAGTAAATCATATTATTGAAGACCATGCAACGTTTACCGTGGATTCCTTACTGGAAGCAGGGAGTTACACATACAATTCATTTCGGAGCGCCGTTAGCCAGTTTGGAGGGACGGTGGATTTCCCAGAGTCCAACTGGAATGGTGAGGATCCACAGGATAACCTGGTGGCTGGATTTGAAATAAAGACACTCTTTGATGATGAGCATCTCCGGTTTGAATTCGATTGGAATTTGAGTGTCCATAACAGAAATATCTGGGATGGAGCCATGTCACTGGCAGAACTTGATACAGCCCTTGATGACAGCCTTGATGGTTTAATAGGCACCAATTATGATGAAAATGGACTCATTGAACCCGGTTCCATGCTTATTGATACCACTGCACTTGTGAATCCACTGGAATACGAAGATATTTTCACCATCAATCCCAATATGGTACCGCTGTTTCCAATTGATATTGCATCCTTCAGCGATTCACCTGTTGCAGCCATTGTGAACATGCCAGCGTCTGCATATTCCATCAGGCTCGTCGGGGATTATGGAATCAACAACTTCACCGTTGAATACCATCAGGTCGGTCCCGAGTTTGTCTCACTTGGCAATCCATTTCTTACCAGCAACATCCGTGAATTCACCATGAAAAACAGGATGAGGTTGCTGGATAATAAATTGATCCTTACTGCTGGTTACAAACACAAGGACAATAAGATTTTAAAAACAACTGTTGATCCCTTGAACACCAATACTCTGCTCGCCAGTCTCACACTAAATCCCGGCGGGGATGCCCCGACATTAATGTTTGATGTGCAATCCATTGGAAAGAACAACGAAAAAACCGAGCTGGATCTCATTGGAAGTGAGCGGGTAGACTTGAGGGAAAATTCCCGTTCCGTGAATACAACCATGTCATTGAATTATCCGTTTCCAACTCCGACAGCAACTCACAATTTTGTTATTAACTTCAATACAATAAAAAACTCTGATGTTTTCGAACAGGATCGACTACCGGGGTATCTATTCCCGAAGACAGATACTAAGTCCTATGCCGTCAATGTAAATAGTAAATTTCCTTCATCGCTTCGAACCGTGGTCAGTGCAAGCATAACCGAGCTGTATTTGCCCACATTCACAACCACAGGCGAGATTACGAAAAAACCATACACATGGACGGCTGTAAGTGCGAACGGTACATACCTCTTACAACGCTGGGACTTACGAATTCTTGGTGGTTTAAACCTCATGCACAGTAACGGTGATGTTCACACAAATATTCTAGGATTCCGGACAGGTTGTGACATGACCATTATTGAAAATCTCACATTGAACCTGTCCTCAAATCTTCGTGTCATGAATACACAGGAGTTCAAAGATGATGGTCAGGATAATGATGGGGATGGAGATGTGGATGAGTTTTTAGAGTCCTGGGACATGAATAGTTATGGAATCTTATTAACCTTAGGATACAGGTTTTAATATGGAAAAAATCATTAAATACATTAAGAATCATATAGTGGGAATCAGCCTGACTTTGGGCTCCGTTCTCATTGTCCTTGTTTTGCATTTTTTTGGGACTTTCGATATTCTGGAACTAAAAAGTTATGATTTTCGATTTCATGCGGTTCGGGGACCACTGACAGGTTGGCGAGCCATAGATTCTACTTACAATGAATTTGGAACGGATATTGTCCTGGTAGAAGTTGATGATGAAGCATACAGACTCATGCCCGAAGGTAATGGGTGGAATGAGTGGCCATATCACAGGGAAGTATGGTCTCACACCATTGACAATTTGTCCAGGGCAGGAGCCAAAGTGATTGCTTTCGATATTCAGTTTGATGTGTATCGCGAAGGAGATGAGGAACTGGCCCGAGCCATTCGAGATGCAGAAGCACGCGGTACCACTGTCGTTATTTCTACGAAAATGGTGAAGGAAACCACGCGAATCCCCCCGGAATATATTGCTGAACCAAATGAAGTGATTACTGCATCAGATCCAGTTACGGGACTCATCAACGATATGATGGACGAGGACGGTTTCTCAAGACAGTATTCACTCTATGGCATCATGGGTCATCAACCTGATAAAGCCTATCTCACATTTGGTATGGAAAGTGTTGCAGCATTTTTGGACTTTCCTGATTCTACCATTCCCTCATTTAATTCTGCAGAAAGGACCTGGGATTTTGGTCCACTTACCATTAATGCCTATGGAGCCACCAATAACTTTCTGGTGAACTATTATGGACCACCTTCCGGTTATAAGATTCCATCGGAAGAAAATTTTCCACCATGGGGTACATTTCCACGATATTCGCTGGCATACATTGTGGACACTGATGAAGTGACCCTTCGCAGTCCAGAAGAAGACATAGACTGGATGAATCAGTTTATGCCTGGAGTGATTCCTGACTGGATTCAGGCTATTGAAGATCCTGCAGAACGTGAAGAAATGATGGCCATCATGGGGCTAGGCGACGATTTCGACATCACAAGCTCACCGTTTTACAATAAGATTGTTGTCATCGGTGTTGCTGTGGAAGTGATTCATGATACCAAGTCCACCCCGTACTACAACTATTTTGGTTTGCAACAGCTCACCCCGGGAATGGAAACACACGCAAATGCCATGCAAACCCTGATACACAGCAATTATATCGATGTCTATGGGGGGCGCTTGACCCAGCTTCAACTGGATAGAAATACAATGGGAATCTTGATCAGTCATGGGTTACTCACATTGATCTTATGTGTACTCGCGTACCTGGCACTGTCCTATATGGATCCCGTCTGGGCGGGAATAGTCATCTTTGTAGAAATGCTTGTGTATTTCGGGTACACATGTGGACAGTTTGCAGCCGATTCATTCTGGATGATAAAAGCAGCGCTGCGTCGGGTTTTTCCGGAAAGCTTCGTTATGGATAATCCTGGTATGTTTTTCTCTGATCTACCAGGGATTGGTGAAAGCACCATGTTACCAGTGGTTGTACCAATTGTAGGGGTATTCATGACATATACAAGCAATGTTATTTACAAATTCATTGTGGAACAGCGAGATAAAAAATTCCTTAAATCCACATTTGGTACCTATATCTCACCGGATCTTATCGACCAGATGTATGAACAAAAACAGCAGCCTAAACTGGGTGGAGAATCAGGGTATCATACAGCATTCTTTTCCGATATTCAGAGTTTTTCATCTTTTTCTGAGGTATTGGAACCGGAAAAAATGGTTAGTCTAATGAACGAATACCTTACTGAAATGACAACTATCCTCCTTGAACACAGAGGTACGCTGGACAAATATATCGGTGATGCCATTGTTGCATTTTGGGGTGCGCCGGTCAAGGTGGAAGATCAGGAGAAACTCACCTGCCAGGCTGCACTGGATATGGAGAAGCGCCTGGATGAACTGCGTGAAAAATGGCGAAATGAAGAGGGCTGGCCAGAAATTGTCCACAATATGCAACATAGAATTGGGCTGAATGCCGGGCAAATGGTAACAGGAAACATGGGGTCTACCATGAGGATGAACTACACGATGATGGGAGATACGGTAAATCTGGCAGCACGCTTGGAATCCTCTGCAAAACAGTACGGTGTATATATACAGGTCGCTGAAAACATTTATGAGGATACGAAGGATGATTTTGAATACCGGTTCCTGGACTACGTAAAGGTGAAGGGTAAAACCATCCCCGTGAAGACCTATGAGCTTATCTGTGGGAAAGGAGACCTGAGCGATGAATATTCAGCCTGTCTCGATACATTTCATAAGGCACAGGAATATTATTTCGCCCAACAATGGGATGACGCTTTAAACGGTTTCCAGGAGTCCAGTAAACTTGAGGATATGTTTCCCGGTCGGTCAACCAACCCCTCCGAAGTGTATATAAAACGCTGTGAATACCTCAAGGAAAATCCACCTGAAAAAGACTGGGATGGGGTCTGGACTCTCACGGCAAAATAACTGTGAGAAGTGTCACGGTATAAGGAGAGGACCTAACTTATTTTGATATCATGGATCGGATGAAAATACAATCCAGAATTGCACTTATCCTGACTGTTGGGTTCATGGTTTCCTGCAGGTCCTTTGACATCTTTGCAGAAATCGACAATCCATTTGATCCGGAAAGTGCCAATTACCTGCCGCCTGAAACACAGATTGTCAGTGGTCCAACCATGGATGGGACCATCCATGAAAGCCAAGCCACATTGCAGTGGCGTCATGCAAAATCCCAGTACTGGCCCAATGATTCATCCGGATACCAGATTGCAGCAGCTGTTGAATTTGCCTATAGAATTAACTCGGGAAACTGGTCTGAGTACAAGAGTGGAAGAGAACTCCTTCTGGATTCTCTGTCCTACTGGTCTTTTGATACATCCACCGGGATTCACACCTTCGAGTTAACGGATCTTGAGGATCGTGAATACCTTATTACCGTACGTTGTAAGTACCCTACAGGGATCATTGAAAGTTCCGGAAAATTCAGACGATTTACAGTGGATGCACTGCAGGGTCCGGGACTGATCCTGTCCCCGGGCTTCACAAATGTGGAGATAGGAGAATCACTGGTACTTTCGGTGGTTGGAATCGATGTGGTTGATCTCATGGGAATCCATGCCATAGTAGAATACGATCCAATGGATTTTGTATTGCTGGATATGTTCTTCCGGTCCGATACATCCACATTTCTCATGCAGACGATGGCTGACAGCCTGGAGGATTTCACATTTGTGGACCACGATTCTTCTGGCGGAACTATTGATGTGAACATTGCCATTGCAGCCGGAGCCAGCAATGGAGTAAATGGCTCAGGAGAGATCATACTGTAAGTCTTTTAAATCTTTCGGACTTTTCATTTAAAAAGTTAAGGTGTACTT
>CAYFMT010000039.1:0-8470 GCA_964344305.1 uncultured bacterium
AAGTACACCTTAACTTTTTAAATGAAAAGTCCGAAAGATTTAAAAGACTTACACAGGAATCGTTCAAGGCCTATAACAAAGAAGAACCTGATGAGGAAATGTTCGTACGAATTGGATTAAGTGCAGGAGAACCCGTTCAGGAAGATGGTGATCTATTCGGCACAACTGTGCAGCTCGCTGCAAGATTATGTGATGCGGCTCCACCTGCAGGGATTCTAACGGCAGAAAATGTGTATGAACAATGTGAAGATGTACAATACACCTTTAATCAGGTGAACTCAGCAAAGTTCAAGGGATTTGAGGAATCCATTCCAACTTTTCAGGTTATCTGGTAGGAGATACAAATCTACCCAGTAGCTGAGATTCACTCCTGTAATCACGAGGATTCCTCAGGTATCCATATCATACCTCATTTCGTTGTAATAACCAACTGGTTATTCCACATCCAATAGTGATTCCAATATGAAATTATCTATTTTAATGCATCTTAAAATTAGTATGTCACCAACTCAAACACGTGCAAATAAGCAAAAGCCCTGTCGTGAAACGGGGTTTTCTCGGATAATTCAGTTATTTTTGTATACATCCTTTCGGTGAGCAATACGAACGATCAGAATAACTAATTCAGATTTTCTAAGCTGGAAAACAATTCTATATTGTCCAACACGTAATCTTGCTAAACCGCTAATCTTCCCTTTCAAGGGTTTAATGCTATTCTTTAATGCAGTTGGATTCGCTGCCAATAATTCAATCTTTGTTTTAATCCTCTTTTGCCAAATCCGATCAATCTTTTTTAGCTCTTGAACAGCTTTTGGCGAAAAATGGACTCGGTACATTTATATCCCGAGTTCTTCCCAGACCTTGTCCGATGGTACAACCGTTTCATTTCCTTCGGTTAACTCGCGAATCCTTTTCTCTGCAATAGCCGTATCCATTTCATCAAAATATATTTCCAGGGCTTTAGCGATGATATGGCTTTTCTTATCTTTTAGCTCATCAGCAAGCGAAGTCAATTCATCTGCTATAGACTCTGGTAATGTTATGTTTAATCTTGCGTGTCTTTCCATAAACTTATTTCCTATACACTATAATATACACATTATTATGTGCATACTTCCAACATCAGTTTGTTTTCGGTTAATTGTCTGTTTTCGAGTAAATAAATAATGGTTGAACTTCTCATTTTACCTATGTCAGGGGACAGTTGACTCTAATTATTAATGGTACTATTTATAGGGGTGATTACACACAGTCATATTAACTCTCCTATTAAATGAACGTCCCAAGACATTGCTACACTTTTCTGAATGCAGAATTTACGCTACCCGCTTTTGGTGTCCGTAGCAGTAGGTATTAGCCTGCATCTTCTAGTTTTAACAAATTTTCTGCAATCAACCCAACCATGTGTCGAACAATTTTTGTTGAAGCACTTAGGATTTGATTGTCTCGAGGTCCATTAGGTGCTTTGAAGCCATGTGCTCTTTTATTTCTAATCTTTTTCAATATTTCTGATAAAGCAACAATAGCCTCTTTCATATTTTCTTCATTATGGTTTTTAATTATACTAAAGCTATTTATTACTTTGGATTTATCTAGGTGTTCGTGTTTATTGTATAATATATGCTCTAATGGTGGATTCAGATTCATTAATTCACGAACACCAGCATTAGTTAATATTGATTTAATTTCCTTTTCATCAAGAATTTTAAGCAAATCTAGCATTCTCTTATGCTCATTCGGCTTAGAAGAAATTGTATTTGATATTTTTACTAGCAATATCCAACACCTTTCAAAGGCATCGTAAGGATTCATATGAAAAGTTGAGTTCAACTCATTAAATATCTTATCAATCTCACTCTTTTTCATCACAACACCCTAGGTTATATGTTTTTACAATCAACAATGGTATAAATATACTTCTGTCCTTCTTTTGAAATGATTGCACACCCAATTGCAACCAATACAATAAGGATATCTTGAATATAATATTGTTGTTTGTGTCCATATTCATATGGTAATGATATTTCCTTAGGAGATGTATTTAGTAATTGAATTGCTTTTTTTACATCAAGAACTTTCCCTTTAGAAATTTTATAAACATGTTGAATAAAAGAATTTTCAATTTTTCGAATCATAGTATTCTCATTCTTGGTATATTCGATTTCATAAACGTCATCGTACTTATAAATAAATCGAGTTCCAATTAACGTTACTTTACCAATATACTGTCTCATATTGAATCCACGCAAATGATGTAGGCTAACTACTTATTATTTGGAAAATTTTCCATATATCAGTCTTACTATATTGCTCATTTTTCCATGATAACAGCATATTAGTGGCAAACATGGAAAATAAACATCCTACTTTCCACCTATTGCATTAAATAACCTATAAGTATGGAAAATCTTAAACACAAGAAAGATTATGGAAATAATACTTTATATTCAACTTTAATGTGAAATCGTACCAGTGAAAAGTGTGTCCACTAAAACGTGTCCACTATTTGGATATGTTTGATTAGATTTGATAAACATTGAAACATAAACTCAAAATATTACAACTTGCAGAAAAGCAAAAACCCCGTCGTGAAACGGGGTTTTCTCGTCGAAATAAATGGTATGTACCCGGGGTTCAGTCTACGTCCCGATGAATCGGGACTACGCCTGATAAACTCCTCCCCCGTAAAACTAAAAATGCCCCAGGTCTGGGGCATTTTTAGTTTTAGTACCCGGGGTCGGACTCGAACCGACACGCTTTTGAGGGCGAGGGATTTTAAGTCCCTTGTGTCTACCAATTCCACCACCCGGGCGAAAAAAGAAATGACGAATTATTAATGACTAATTATGAATTACAACTATCGATCCATGAAGATCCTGATGATTCAATTTATAATTCATATTTCTTAACTCATCATTATCTCGAGGCGTCGACCGGATTCGAACCGGTACAAGACAGTTTTGCAGACTGCTCCCTTAGCCATTTGGGTACGACGCCAATTCTTTTGACCAACTTTTGATATCGTACAAGGGTGTTATTTCAACGCATCCCTTAGTCCCGGTTTGTCGGGAGTACGACTCCAAAGGTATTAAATGCCGTAATCGGAATTGAATAACAATCCGATCAAAGCTCCCCTTCTAGGAAGCCCGTCCTTCGTAGTTCTTCGAACGAAGAAGGATACGACGCCATACTTTAAGGTTCAAGACATAAGGAACAAGGGATGAAGCGTGTTACTCGTCACTTGTTACCTGTCACCTATTCAAAAAAAGCCCGCAAATTTAGACGAATTGTTCGTCCCAGTTCAATGAATAGAATAGATATGATTTCTAAATACGATTTCCTACAATAGTGTGTAAATCATATAGGCGGCTAAAAAGTATCCCAGGCTGATGAGACAACTGTAGCAGATTCCTTTTACCCCCTCAAATGTCATGGAATTCACATGCTCCTTCGTGAGGTTATCGTAAATGACAAATGGTTTCCTGTTCACAATCCCCTCATAGAGCATAATAAACCCAAGTACAGTCATAACGATTCCAGCCAGGTTCAAGGCGATACTTTGCAATGACATATTTCCTCCAAACAATGACGTTTCCAATGTATCGGTCATAGAGATTTGTTTCAATGGATAATTGGATCACTCTCCCACTTCTGTAATTTATCCTATGGAATTAGATCACCTGAACATGTATGAACGACTCCGGGACTTCAAGGTCCCATCCCCAATTCTGGATGAAATCTTTGCCTCATCTGAGATGTTGAATACGTTGAAAGAATCCTGGGAGTTACTGAGAAGTGATGGCTTGAAAGAGGACGAGATCGCCCAGGAAATCGCCCGGTTGATCTTCAAGGAAGTGGATATTGAACCGGATGATTATATAGAATAATATCGGTAGCTGATATTGATTTTGCCTTTTTCTGGGATGGTTGATCTATAAATTGTCCTACTTATTTTGTGCAGCTTACGAACCTCATTTATTACCTCTTGCTTGTTGCCTGACTTAGTGTGACTTTGCAACCGTTTTGATCCCTGCCAGATGGATTGAAGTTTTCCTGCATCCGGATCATTAAAATATAATCTGGGGTTTTCTACAACCCTTTTCTCCAGCAGGATCGAGTTGTTGTATACATCATCCAAAAAAGAGGTGGATGGCTGAGCAAACAACCATCCACCTGACATAATTAAAAAGAAAAGTCGCTTCAGGTTATAAACCCAGACTGCGTTTGAATGCTTCGTTGTTGGGTTCGCGTCCCAGGAATCCTCTCACCAGGTCCAGGGCTTCTTTGCTTCCTCCCGGTGCAAGGACTTCATTCCTGAATCTCATGCCCACTTCAGGATTCAAAATTCCCTGATCCTCAAAAACCGAGAACATGTCCTGGGCAAATACTTCACTCCAGGCGTAGCCATAATAACTGGCAGCGTACCCGTTCAAGTGACCAAACGACGCAATACGTGCAGTATTTGGCGTTTCATTCCACATGAGCACTTTCTCGTGAATCTTTCCTGTTACGTCCAACAGGGATCCCGGTTCTTCCTTGCCCCATGTATCGTAGAGGGTCAAGTCTTCCATCCCAAGGAATACCTGGAAGGCCATGTCCCCACCACTGGTCATGTTCTTCGCAGCCAGCATGCTCTCCAACAGGTCATCGGGAATGGGTTCACCTGTATCATAGTGTTTGGCGAAAATTTGCAGGGATTCCTTGTCCCACACCCAGTTCTCGAAAATCTGTGATGGCGCTTCCACAAAATCCCTGTCCACGCTGGTACCGGAATGTGAATAGAATTTTGCCGTAGTAACCATCCCATGGATCAGGTGACCGAACTCATGGAAAAACGTCGTGACTTCGGATTTATGTTTCATGAGGGATGGTTTATCCCCAACCGGTTTGGTGAAATTGCACACGAGGCTTGCCATGGGATATTGATACCCATCCTTTGTCACTTTCCCCTTTGTGATACCAAAATGAGCGGCATGGCTGTATTTGTTCTCACGTGGGAAAAGGTCCAGGTAGAAATAACCAAGGCGTTTGTTCGTTTCAGTATCGAACACTTCATACATGGTAACTTCTTCGTGCCAGACACTGGGATTTTCAAGTTGATTGAATCGAAGACCAAACACCCGTTCCGTTATGGTAAAAAATCCATCTCTAACTGCTGTTAATTCAAAGTATTCAGATATCTTTTCTTCATTCAGGCTGTATTTTTCTTCACCAACGATATTCTCAAGGTAGTGGAGTTCCCAGTAATTGATCTCTGTTTCGGGTTGTCCAGATAACCGTGATTTGAGGTCAACTAATTCCTGTTTCTCAGCCATGTTTTTATCATGGATGGCTTCGTTCAATTCCTTCTCGAATTTCCATACGGTCTCAGGATTTTTTGGCATCCGGTCTTCAAGCAGGTATTCTGCATAGGAGTCGTACCCAAGAATCCCTGCCAGCTCATGATGTTTCGCGACCATTTTTGGAATCAACTCGATGTTTTTATCCGCTGCCCTGTTTAGGAATTTTTCGCTCAATGCTTTCCGTGCATCAATGTCATTGGAAAGCTGCATAAAGGTCCGGCGTGAAGGATAACTGATATCAATCTTGTACACGTCCCCATGCCTGTAGGCATCCTTGTACCAGTCGGGTGTCCCGTCCATTTGTTCTTCCGTGACCACTAATGTGTCCGTATAACTGGAAATATTGTTATTGAACTCAAGCCCGATCTGACTCAGTTCGTTACGGATTTTCTTGATTTCATCACGTTTTTCCTTTGGCAATCCGAATCCCTGCCGCAGGAATCCCCTGTAAATATCATCGAACAGTGTAAAATCTTCCCCGGTCAGTTTTTTAGAAGCATCACTGTTAGCAAAGGATTCCACGGCCTTGAACAGCTCTTCATTCAGGCTGAAATCAGTTTCCCATTTGGAAAAGGTGATAATGGAGGAATCTGCGTTGTTACGTACCGTTTCATCCGGATGAACAGATCCCATGAGATACACAGGATATTCTACTTTCCCCAGTTCATACCAGATATCATCTATGGCAACAATGGTATTCTCAAATGTTCGCTCACTGTCATCAATGGCCAGTATATCATCCAGCATTTTCTGGGCCATTTTCAATGTCCAGTCCGTTGCTTCGGGTATGTCTTCTGCTGTTAGGTCAGCAAATGGAATGACTTCATTGAACCCCCTGATAAATAGATTATCAATTTTCATTGGTTTATCCATCATGGCAACTGGTTCCACAGGCTGCTGCGTAGGAATACATCCTGCCATGATTATGATCATTCCAATTAAGGCTATGCGCTTCATTTTTCTTCCTTTCACATGAAGATTATTGTTTAATAAAAAGGTATTCGATGTAAAACATAGTGACAACCAGGGCTGTAGCGGATGCGCAGGTGACTGTCCATCCCTTGAAAGACCTGGACCTTGCAAAATCTTCGTCGAGTTGTCTTTTCTCCATCGCCTTCATCCCCGGTGAAATTCCTCCGGACTTACGGCACTGGTAAAGTTGCCACATCAATTGAGGGATGCGATAAACGGGGACTTCCCGCAGTCCATCAGTACGGGCTGTTTGGATGAATTCTTGTTCGCAGGGATGCGTTTTGGTGGTGTCTTGCGCCGGTAGAAAACTGAACATCAGAACTATAACAAATACAGTGGAAAAAAGTTGTCTGACTACCATGTTAAAAATGCACGAAACGTGAATAGAGGCAGTTTGTTAAGGCTCAGTGCCGGTCCTGTCACTTTTTCACCCTGGAATGACCAATTTTCCTCATTGTAGGCGTTGTTCATGAATCCAGTGCGAACATCCACGGCGAGCCACGAGAATATGTAATAACGCAAGCCGATCATGCTGGCAAATCCAACCCATGTAGTGGTCATTTGTTCACTGGATGGCACACCGATGGAATTATTACCAAAGCTGGACAGCAATGTATCCCATTCATTGATATTCTCTGATGCATTCAGTTTGATGCTGGCACCATTGATCATAGGAGCCAGCGTAAAGTTCATCTCGAATCGTCGCAGGAACATGAAATAGGTTTCCAGGGTGATGGCACGAAAGACAATGGTACGTGAAAACTCGGTTCCCGACTGTGTGTTGCCGGAATGAAAAGAATAATTATTTAACAGTCCAACTCGTGCATTGTGGAAGAATTCGTATGATAGTCCAAATCCCGAAAGGAAATTTGCAGACATGAAATTTGTTGCCGGTAGTTCCGTATTGTTATCCAGACCCGTCAGCGTGGGCTCGTAAAATCCACCGCCTACATTCAGCATCCATTTTGGCTGGGCATGAAGGACATGAAAAACCAGGATAAATAGAAAGATGAGAAACTGTCGCTGTAATTTCATTTTAGACCTAAATTTACCGATGTTTACATCGAACATCGAATGAAAATGATTATCCGCTCCATCCTGACCGGTCTGATGATTATCCTGACTGAAAGCCGTGCCGAGTTGGTGAACCATGTCATTGTTTCGTACACCGGAGACGTGACCGTCACCTTTATAGATTCCATGGATAATCAATCCGTGTTCTGCAATCACCCGGTTGATGGACCATCAGAGATTGCCATCGAAGATGTCTATTTCATTTATAATGATTTTGGAAAGATGTTTTATATCAGTCCATCCCTGCAATACAGAATGGATTACATTGAGCAATACGGTGGAGAACTTGTGACTGTAGATGGGCGTGAATTTGAATACAGCTCCATTTCATTTAACCGCAACATGCGCCAATCCATGGTCTATGTGATCACGGTTTTGGATTCCTTCGTTGCCGTTCCCCTTCTGGAAGTGCACCGCATAGACACGGACCTTGCATTTATGGAACGATCTGTCAGGAAGGGTTTTTACACGGCCATTGGTGGGTTTTTGACAGCCACCACATTTCAGATCATTGGTGATTATTTTGGCAACAGGGAATCTGGTGTCCCCCTGGGCCGGCATATTGCCATTCTTTCCGGCGCTGTATGGGACCAGGGTAGTGACTTGCTTCCAAAGGCAGAAATAGCTGGATTGACAGAACATGGAGTCACCTACCAGTCCCTTACATTTCTTACACCTCTGGCAACCATGGGTTGGATGGCCTATGATTATTTCTTTGAGAAGAAAACTAATTACATTCGACCCATGACAACATCTGAGCCATTCGGGAAAACCATGAAAGTGGTGACTTTTAAAAATATGATTAAGGAATATATACAGAAAACCCATGGGGGATAGATTTTGTGGGGCGAGGGATCAGGATCCCGATTGCCATGGCGAAGAGTCTAGATCACAATCAGAATAAAATCTTTTACTTGTTACAATGCTCTGAATCGTAATTCGTGATGCGGCATGCGTGATCTGTAAGAGGAAGATTGGAATCAGTGGGCAGTTCTCAGTTGCCAGTTTGCAGTTTTGTTGTCATCACTGTAAAACCAATACATGGGTAACAGATTAGTTTCAGAACATAGGTAACACTGTTA
>CAYFMT010000040.1:0-7107 GCA_964344305.1 uncultured bacterium
AGCTCAGTTGGGAGAGCGCTTGAATGGCATTCAAGAGGTCGTCGGTTCGATCCCGTCTGGCTCCACCACTAAACCCTGATCTTCGGATTGGGGTTTTTTATTATAGCCATTCAGCTTTGTATTGAAGGAAGATCATCCTGACATGAGTAATAAGGATAAAACCGTGGTTACTAGAGATTCTCCGTAAAATAGTCGTAAATCTGCTTGAACACATGATAGGTTGCTCCACGTCCGTAAATACCGTGGTTTCGTTCCGGGTAAATAAATACATCCACATCTTTTCCCAATCGGACGAACTCATTGGCCAGGGCTGTTGTATTCTGGGCATGAACATTGTCATCTGCAGCACCATGGAGTAGGAGCAACTTTCCCTTTAACTGATCAGCATAGGTGAAAACAGATGCAGATGTATATCCATCAGGATTATCCTCAGGATGTCCCATGTATCTTTCGGTATAAATGGAATCATAATATTTCCAGTCGGTGACAGGTGCAACGGCTACTCCTACATCAAATGCTTCAGGGGTTTTAGTAAGCGCAAGGGCAGCAAAATAGCCACCTCCACTCCATCCCCAGGCGCCAACCCGAGTGGTATCCACATATCCCAGTGAACCCAGATAATCCAGTGCGTACAGATTGTCCTGGATAAGCCATTTACCGATATCACCGTACCCCCTGTTTATGTTTTCCTTACCATACCCTAAAGAATGTCTGGTATCCATGGAAAATACAAGATATCCGCTGGTGGCCAGTAGTCGATTGATATTACCAATCCACCGGTTCGCCACACGTTTTGCACCTACCATTCCATAATCATTCACAATGACAGGGTAGGATTTGGTCGGATCAAAATTTGGAGGTTTTATCAGGGCTCCAGATAATGCTAATCCATCAGGAGTCACGAATTCAATGAGATCCGTCTGCAAGGTTCCAAATTGATCGTATTGCTGACGATCTGTTTCCTCTATGATTCGAACCAGTTCTCCCTCAATATTCCTCAATGAAACCACCGGTGGAGTCTCCCATGACGAGTATCGATGAACATAGTAGCCTCCTGATGGGGTAATGGTAGCTGTGTGTGTCCCATCCAGATCTGATATTTTTCTCAACTCTCCACTTTTCAGGGATACGGAGTACAAATGCCTGTTGGTCAACCCATCCTTATATCCATAAAAATATGCCTTATCATTGTACACACCCAGTAGGTCACGGATATCCCAGTTTCCACCTGTCAATTGAACGAACTCACTGTTTGGGGGGTTAAGACGATACAAATGATTATAACCAGATCGTTCAGACACAAAATAAATCAACCCAGTGTCCGTGATGACTTCATCCTGCCTCATCTCTACAAAACAGGTATCTGATTCTGAATAAATCACCGCACTATCGTTGGTTTTAGGATCTACCATCATCCATTCAACATGGTTTTGCTTTCTGTTCAGAACGGTAATGACCAATTGCTGTTTCCCATCCAGAAGTGTAATCCATTCCATGGCTGGGATGTACCTGTCAGTCTCTTCGCCAAGGTCAATCCATCGAATCCGTCCCCATCCAATGGAAACAACACCGATTTTCATATATGGGTTTGCTTCCCCAGCTTTGGGGTAGTAAATGGATTCGACCTCGGAATAAGTATCACTGACTTCCCTTGTCATGTGAAACTGTTTCACCATGGATTGGTCTTCTCGCCAGTAGGCAATGTATTTTCCATCCGGCGACCAACGGTACCCGTCATACAACCTGAACTCCTCTTCATATACCCATCCCGGATGCCCGTTCAGAATGGTATTCGACCCATCCTTCGTGATCTGTTTCTCTTTCTGTTTCTGAATACTCCAGACATAGATATTGTTGTCATCTTTTACATAAGCAATGTGTGTTCCTGTTGGGGAAAATTTGACATTCCGCAGGTCATCTCCAGAACCAATATCATGGTAGGTGTTGGTTTCTGTATCGATTAGTATGAATTTTCCAGCTCGGGAATGTCGCCAGATACGTCTCATGGACACCTGTGAAAGAAGGTATCTACCATCGTTGGAAAAGGTAAAATTCATCATCATTTGTAGTGCATTCTCTCCGGATGTCATGTCACTGGAAATGAATTCCAACGTATCATTTTCAACCATGTTGACTTTCAGAAACGTACGCCCACCATTGGATGTATCTTGCTCGGTAATTAAATAAGCATCCTCTCCAGGAAACCAGGTGAATCGCTCCATCCTTGCATTGGAAAAGACCCTGTCCCGATAAATTTTATCAAACGTGAGTGTGGAATCTTGTGCAAAAACCAATCCTCCCACAATGAACAGTACCCATTTCATTCTCATATCATCCCCCTGATAGTTGAAAGCATCTCAACCATCATGTCTTTGGTTAATCGTTTTGTATTGACGTTTCTTGGGCTCGGATGGTAAGACGAGATAATTCGTTTTCCATCTGGAAAGACATACTCATTTCCATGTCCAAAAACATAATCCTTCTTTTTAATCCCATAATGTTCCTGGTAGAGTTTCACTACCGTATCGTGGCCGATTTTCCCGAGTGTCAGGATTAGTTTCAATGAAGATAGCAAGTTGATCTCTTCCCGGAAGTATTCAAAACAAATTTTCAGCTCTTCAGACGTAGGTTTATCTCCAGGTGGTACACATTTCAGGGCAGGTGTCATATAGCCATTATGCAATACCAACCCATCGTCACGATGATCAGAATTGGGCTGATTTGCCAGTCCTGCCTCATGCATGCACATCATGAGAAAATCCGCTGATTTGTCACCAGTAAATACTCGACCGGTTCGATTGCCTCCATGGGCTGCAGGCGCAAGACCCACAATCAATAGTTTTGCATCAGAATCTCCATACCCGATGACGGGTTTACCCCAGTAGGTCCAGTCCTGAAATTGCTTTCGCTTTTCCCTGGCTATTTTTTCTCGGAAATCAACAAGTCTGGGGCATTTTCTGCATCCAATTATTTCATTATTTAATGTCTCTAGATTCGTCTTCATTTTTCACAATTCCCTGATGGCATCCTGGTTTTCTCGGTATTCGTCATAGGCCACGGCCACTTTTAGGATCTGCTCGCAGATTTGATTGGGAAACCTGGTTTTTTCGCGGATCATTTCGACGTTGGAATTTGCAATCTCATCCACGCTATTGAATGCATCAAACAGTGTCTTGATTCTATTTTCGCCCATACCGTTAATGGTACTGAATACGGATTTGGTCATTGCGCGGGATCGTTTTTCCCTCTGGAAGGTAATGGCGAATCGATGGGCTTCATCCCTCACCTGCTGGAGAAGTTTTAACCCTGACGACTGCTTTGCGATTGATTGAGGATCGCTGTTCCCTGGCACGAATACCTCTTCCAACCGTTTTGCGAGTCCGATGATGGTGATATAATCCAGGCCCAGTTCTCTCAGGGCTGAAACAGCCATGGATAACTGTCCTTTCCCCCCATCGATTAGTATAAGATCCGGCAATGGAAGTTCCTCTTCCTGAACCCTTTTGTACCGTCGAAACACCACTTCGCGGATGGATGCAAAATCATCAATTCCATCCACAGTTTTGATATTGTATTTCCTGTATTCTTTCTTTCGTGCCTGACCATCGAAAAAGCATACCATGGATGCAACAGTATGCGTACCACCAAGGTGACTGATATCGAAGGCTTCAATTCGTCTTGGTGGGACATCCATGTTCAAATCTTCTTGAAGCTGCCTCACCTTTCCTGCCACCGCATCCCTGCGCTTCTGACGATTCAAAAGCCATTCACCCAGTAACAGTTTCGCATTCTGGTATGCAATTCGGATCTCCCGTGCTTTTTCCCCGCGTTGCGGTATGGTCAGCTTGCAGGCAGCACCTCTTCTGGATTTCAGGTACTCCAGGATATCCTGTTTTTCATCAATGTCAAAGGGCAGCAGGATCACTTTTGGAATAAAATCACCATCAAGATAAAACTGGAGGATGGTTGATCTCAATGTTTTGCCTTGATCATCATCCAAACCCTCAAGGGAAATTTTCTCACGGCTGAAAATTCTCCCCTGGCGAATGCGAATGATCACCATGACACCAATGTCATCTTCCTGTGCCAGTGCAAACACATCCCTGTCATCAAAATCATTGGTAATCTTCATTTGCCGTTCCTTGTAATCGCGGATGGCACTGAGCTGATCGCGAATGGTTGCTGCATCCTCAAAACGCATTTCTGATGATGCTTTCTGCATGTCCTGGCCCAGAATTGACTCAGTGTCCTTTGTATTTCCATGCAGAAACTGATGAACTCGCTTGATCATATCCCTGTAATCTGATTCCGACACCAGGCCTTCACAGGGACCAAGGCATTTCTTGATATGGTAATCCAGGCAGAGTTTGACTTTCCCTTCATCAATGACTGTCTGATCAATCATGTAACTGCAACTGCGGATCTGGAACACCTTGTGCAGTGCTTTCAAGGTCTGCCTCAGAAGAACCACATTTGTGTAAGGACCATAATAAGTTGACCCATCCTTGATGATGGTCCGTGTTAGCAGGACCTGAGGATAGGGTTCGCTTGTGATGCGAATATAGGGAAATGATTTATCATCCTTGAGATTGATATTGTATTTGGGTTTGTGTTTTCGGATGAGGTTTGCCTCTGTGAGAAGGGCTTCCACTTCGCTGCCCACAACAATCCAGTCCAGATCATGGATGCGCTTAATAAGGGATTGGTTTTTTGGTGTCTGGTACTTGTTTTTCTGAAAATAGGATCGAACCCTGTTTTTCAGGTTCTTTGCCTTCCCGATATAGAGAATTTTGTCATCTTCATTTCTAAAGATGTACACTCCCGGTTTCCCGGGGAGATTTTTCAGTTTTGGCTCAACCGGCAATTGATTGGGTGTCTCGATTGTTGAAATGTGTTCCTCAGTCATGCCCGATAACATACTAAATTCCTGGTCCAGAATTTATTCAAATGATTCGCCCAACACATATACTACTCCACTACGCTGAAATTGGACTGAAAGGTCAAAATCGGCGATATTTCGAAAAAAAGCTTCGTGATAATGTAAAACTACAATTTAAAGTCTTCTTACCCGGCGTATTCATTGCTATAGAGCGCGTCCAGGGTCGCTTTATTATTGAATTGTCTCCTGAAGGAATATCAAGCATCGATCAGGTGATATCAGTACTAAAGAATATCCCAGGGATTGCATGGTTCGCACCAGTGAAATCCATAGAGCCTGACATGGATACCATCATCAGTGAAGCCATTGCGTCGTTTAAAGACGAGGATCATGAGTCCTTTCGCGTCACAGCCCGGAAAACCTACTCACCTTTTGAGCATCCAAAGCAGCATATTCACAATGTGGTAGGCGAAAAACTTAATGAACAATATAGAAAACCTGTGAATCTGGACCATCCGGATCTAACCTGTTTTATCGACCTGTTATATAACCATTGCTTTTTGTATTTACACAAGTACCAGGGGATTGGTGGATTGCCAATTGGCAGCGGTTCTCCCGTGGCGGTTATGCTGTCAGGTGGTATTGACAGTCCTGTGGCAGCCTTTTACGCCATGAAACGTGGTACACGGGCTGTGTACGTGCATTTTCATTCTGTACCGCGTGTATCACCAGCCTCAATTGACAAAGTGAAAAAGACAGTGGAGATCCTTCGAAAATTCCAACCTCTTTCCACCCTCTATCTCGTGGAATTTGCACCACTTCAGGATGTTATCTACGCCAATTGTAATCCTAAATATCTTGTCCTTCTTTATCGCCGGTTCATGATCCGGATTACGAATCGCATATCGAAGATGACCCATGCAAAAGCCATCATTACAGGCGAATCCATTGGTCAGGTAGCCTCACAGACCCTGGAGAACATTGCGGTGGTGGATGATGTGGCTGATTTACCAGTCCTTCGACCCGTCATCGGTTTTGATAAACAGGAGATAATCGAGGCGGCCAGGAATATCGGCACGTATGAAATCAGTATTGAACCGCATCAGGATTGCTGCACACTTTATGTCCCAGATCATCCTGCAACGAAAGCCCGTCTACATGATATTAAGACAGAGGAAGAGAAACTGAATATTGATGAACTGGTGAACGAGGCACTCACCTCAGTGGAAATCATAAAATACTGAATACCCTGATCCAACCTTCCTGAATGGCTATGTTTAAATCAGTAGCATTATAATTAACAAACCATTATATACAATTACTAGAACAGTATTTGTATATAAGTATTACCTTAACTATATCCTATAACTCACTGTATGTGAATGACATACTATAATCATAAGTTACGCGTCCATTAATCTTTACATAGGGATACACAATGGAGCTCACTATGTCATGAGGAGCGCTGTGTGGAAGTTTAACATCCCTGCCGGTAGATAAATGAATTCGTCGTGTGTCCAGACGACCATAATAATCGTATCGTGAACCGGCACCCAGATCACCCAATACCGGATCAACAGGGATCCAACCAATATTCTCGACATAAAATTCTGTCCAGAAGTGAAAATGTTCGACAGCACCAGTTGAATCCTCAGGAAATATAAACCCACCTTTTAGCCGTGTTGGGTATCCCCTCATTCTTGTAATGGATTCAAACACACTGGCATAATCCTTACTGTTTCCTGTTTTCCTGCTGAAGGCTTCTTTAGCATCCCCTGCATCTTTCTCCAACACAGGTGTGGTAAATGACATCTGATCCACCACAATATCAAACAGGGATTTCCCAAACCCTGCTCCCGTTTCCTTAATGGAACGATTTACCATTTCGAACCTGATATTTTTTGGCAGCTGGTCCGTCCTGGATGTGAGGAGATCCATCATTTCCTGTGTTAAACTATCAGGGTATGCTCTCCCTTCGATTCGGGTTAGTGAAATGGAAATGTCAATGCCTTCCCCGGATTCAATGTCCCCATCCAGAACCACAAAAGAATTCCCATACACATCTTCCTTTGCCATGTACATGAGGATATCAGTATCGATGGAGATGTTTTCAATCACCTGATGCTCATTGCTTTTGGGCAACGGTATCCAGGCCTTGACATTACCGGAATCCTGAACGTCCTAGGACATTGGTAACACTTTTCATTTAGTGTTTGTTGTTATAACAT
>CAYFMT010000041.1:0-6912 GCA_964344305.1 uncultured bacterium
GAAAGTGTAACCTATGTCCTCGTACATTTTGTAACCTATGTCTATGTACTGTACCTTATCAATTTTCAGCATACACCTATAACAACCTGTATCGATCAACGGATGGTGGCGAATCCTTTTCATCTGTTATTTCCAACAGCAACGGATCATTTATCAATCCATCAGATTATGACGATTCGAACGATAAATTTTATTCCGCATACAGCGATGGTCAGTATTTTCGATGGAATGATCCCCAGAGTGGCACCTCAACATCAGCGGTGACCGTTTCGGATTTCAACAGTGGTAAAGTAACAACACTCACTGTATCGCCCAATACAACCAACAGGGTGTTCTTTGGGTTGGACAATGGACGGGTCATTCGAGCTGATGATGCCCATTCCACACCATCCACATCCTATGTTAATGATGGAGCAGGGATGCCCAGTGGAAGCGTGTCTTGCATTGCTATTGAAAACGGTAATGAAAATCATCTTCTGGTAACCTACTTCAATTATGGTGTGACCAGTGTATGGGAAACCACCGATGGCGGATCAAATTGGACAAATGTAGAGGGAGATTTGCCGGACATGCCTGTTCGCTGGTGCATGTTTGATCCAACCAACAGTGACAGGGCTCTCCTTGCCACTGAAGTAGGTGTTTGGACGACCAATGATTTGAATGGATCCTCGACAGACTGGGATCCATCAGTTTCCGGACTGGCAAATGTTCGGGTTGATATGCTGCAGACGCGCACATCGGATAACCTTGTTCTGGCTGGAACCCATGGACGAGGTCTGTTTACCACGGATGCTTTCTCATCCGCCAGAGCGCAGTTCACGGCTGACAAAACCACCTGGTTGATCAATAGA
Source organism: uncultured bacterium (assembly GCA_964344305.1). Lineage (GTDB taxonomy): Bacteria > Fidelibacterota > Marinisomatia > Marinisomatales > JABMOV01 > JABMOV01. The sequence continues at coordinate 852 of CAYFMT010000041.1, forward strand.
TCCATTCAATTCACAGACGGGTCCCTCCAGGCCACTTCCTGGTCCTGGAATTTTGGTGATGGAAATACATCCACAGAACAAAATCCTGAGCATGTATATGCATCTACAGGGACCTATACAGTTGCACTAACGGTAAATGGTAGTGCCTCGACAGAGACCAAAACCAATTATATCACAATTCTGGACAATCCTGCCATCCCATACAGTCAGGATTTTAACAGCAACAACGGAGCGTTTTATGCTCATAGTATTTCAGAGGACGAGAACTATTGGGAGTGGGGTGCCGGCACGAACAGTAAGTCCAATTATAAGCCCAGCAATGGACTTGAAACATTGGAAGGAGCCGCAAGCTGGATCACCAATCTGACCGGGAACCATGGTACCAACACCGTTTATGCCCTGGATTCACCACCTTTTAATCTTGAGGGTGGTACGGGCAGTTATACCCTGGATTTCAAATACCGTATGCTGGCGAATGGAACCGATGGAACAGGTTCAAATGATGCGGGATTCCATGTTCAATACTCCACAGATGGCGGGGATAGTTGGACCATTCTTGGGTCATCCAGTGATTCAGACTGGTATACAAACAGCAGCATTGCAGGGTTGAACGGATCAGCGGGATTCTGGAAGGGATCAGGAACCTGGACGACCATATTTAATCCATCCTATGATATTTCATCGTTGATAGGAAACAGCGATGTACGCTTTCGATTTGTTTTTGGCGCAAGTAACAACCAGTGGGATGGTGTGCAGTTTGATAATTTCCAGATCCAGGGGAATGCTATTTCAACCATTGCACAACCCACGGCACTCCAGGCCGGTACCGTCACGAGTAATTCAGCTAATTTATCCTGGACCGGAACAAGCGGTGAATTCAGGGTGGTACGCACAGGAACCGCGTTTGCATCATCACCCACATCCGGTACATTGGTCTATGAAGGCTCTTCAACCAGCACCACAGCCGGCAGTCTCACGGAAAACAACACGGTATATTTTTCGGTTTTTGGAAAAGCAACAGGTTCCAATGGTTATTCTTCAAATTCGAAAGAAGTAGCTGTAACTATATCCACATCAAACACTGTCAGTGCGTCCATCCCTGCAAACCAAACTGGTTCCTTTGTGTTTGGAAATACAGGGGCGGATGTAACAATCACAACCAATCAGGATGGAGATGGAGGATCCCTGCAGATTACCCGGTACAACTCCGGTCCATCCGGAAACAATACCATTTCAGGATCAGCCACTGCTCCCGATGAAACGCAGGTAACGCCTAACGCTATTTCTACGGACAGGTACTGGGCCATCACAACGGCTCTGACGGGATCAAATGCGTATGATGTTTCTCTGGATATTTCTGATGTTGGTGGTGTCAGCGATATGGACAAGCTTGTCATTCTAAAAAGGGATGAGTCGGGGTGGTCGCCTGTGAACACAAGTCGTAGTGGCAATGTGCTGACGGCCTCTGTTACATCCTTTTCGGACTTTGGTATTGGGTCCAACTCAACAGATAACAGTTTACCGGTGACTCTCAGTGAATTTGAGGCGGAAATACATTCCGATGTAATTATTCTGAATTGGAAGACCGAATCAGAGATCAACAACCTGCTGTTCAACGTTCTAAAAAGCCAGGACAATAACCGTTACTATAAGATTGGCGAGGTTCCGGGTCACGGTAGCAGCAGCTCAGGATTTGACTACTCATTTTCCGATACAGAGATAAGCATTGGCAGCAAATATTTCTACACATTGAACAGCATTGACTACGATGGAACCCCCCACAACTATGATACCCTTGTGGTTGATTTATCTTCTGGTGAATTTGATCCACTGCTACCGACATCCTATGCATTGTACCAGAATCACCCAAATCCATTTAATCCATCCACAACCATCACCTTTGACGTCCCTGAAGACAGTGAATTATCAATCACGGTTTTTGATATCATGGGAAGGGAGGTTGCAAAACTGGTGAATGGTAGCGTGGTGAGTGGTCGCAATCAAGTTGTCTGGAATGGGAAAAACCATTGGGACGAGGATATGTCCTCAGGGATTTATTTTGCAAAGATGGTGTCTGGTGATTTTTCCAAATCAATAAAAATGGTTTTGAAAAAATAGACACCATGCCCCTTGTTCTTCATAATAGTATAGGATAAAATTACTTGTGTAAAGAAACAGGGGGCGACATGAAACGATCGATTTTCTTTTCTATTATATTTCTATGTATTCTGGTTGTGGCATGCAATTTTCCCATTTCAAAAGAGGCAGCTGAGAAGTTCGATACCAGGGATGGCCCATTTTCTGTCACCGTATTCCCCACGCGGGTAGTCACTGGAGGAACTGCAGAGTATAGTAATGCGCTAAGCCAGGACCTTATTGCATGGCTGGAAACAGAGAACATGGCACACGGAATCCCCAGTGAATCAGTCATCGAATTTCCAGTCCAATGGCATCGGAACCAGGCAAAGATGTTCAAGGAAAGTGCGTTGGCTTTTTCAGCTCAATCAAAGGAATTACACATACAGAGCGATTATGCATTGCTGGTGGAAATTCTTGGGAATCGCCACAAAACTCATGTGGGTGGTGTTCACTTTTTCCTTATCAATCAGCAGGGAGAGTTTGTGAATGTCAGGCTGAACAATTCCCACTGGGATGAATACAAAGCCATCGAACCGAAAAATGAGACTGATGGATTGGAAGTAGCGAAACTGATGATGAAGAATGCGTGGGTGGAATAAACGGATACCCAGGCTTGATTCCTTGTGAAATCACTTCTTGCGTTTTAACTGAATATATTGACCGCTCACAGTCATTTGAAATGTCACAGACATGTCTTCACGATTTCGCCAGAACCAGCCATGATACCCATCAAATGCTGCAACAATTTCACCTTCATCAAAAGAGGTCATTCGTCCCTTTTTATACGTGATAGTCCGGTTGGCCCCCCTGTATCCGTCACCATGAATATTATAGTTTGACCGCCCGTCTACGTCCCGATACTCAGGACTTCGCCGGACAGGTAAGGACGCTTCATCTTCAGTCATATATAAAAACGATCAACAATATCTGCGATATCATTGATCGATTCGCTCGCCAATCGTCCATCTGCGTTCTATCGAACTACGATGGATATATAGCGGTTAATCAAGGAAGTAAATATATAGGTGCAGATGGCCTGCCAATCGTAGCGAAGCGTAGATTGGTACGCCCACCTGTCTGCGCTCTAGAGAGCTTCGACAAGGCAAGCAAGGACGCATCATCCTGTAATCTATACAACAAAACCCCTGAATACTAAAGTATCCAAGGGTTTTGTCGTGTACGCCCACAAGGACTCGAACCTTGAACCAATGGCTTAAGAGGCCACTGCTCTACCATTGAGCTATGGGCGCAAATGGGGGGCAAATTTACGAAATACTTTTCCGGTTCATGTATTAGATTCCATTGACTTGAAACAGGCAATTAAATCATGATTACGATATTTCCCTATTCCGAACTGGGTGAAGCGCGATATGGGTGGCTCCATGCGCGATACCATTTTAGTTTTGCCAGGTATATTGACAGAAACAAAATGGGGTTTCCACCCTTGCGCGTGTGGAATGACGACATCATCCAGCCTCAAACAGGCTTTCCCATGCATTCCCACCAGAACATGGAAATCATCACGTATGTGAAAGAAGGGGCCATCACCCACGAAGACAGTCTTGGCAATAAGGGTCGTACTGAGGCGGGACAGATACAGGTGATGTCCGCCGGGACGGGTATCATCCACAGCGAGTACAATCTTGAGGATGTGGAAACCAAACTGTTCCAGATTTGGATCGAACCAGGAGAAGTCAATATTCCACCGCGATGGGAGACCATCCAATTGGATGAGAAAATGACATCCTCATCATGTAGGATTCTGGCATCAGGAAAAAAGGAGGACCAGTCCACAGCTCCCATTATGCTTTATCAGGATGCATCTCTCCTGGTCATTTCATTGGAAGAAAAAGAATCCACAGATATTCCTATGTTTGGAAATAGACATGGATATGGTGTGGTATCGGATGGGTCATTCCAGATAAATGATGTAAAAATTTCAAAAGGCGATGGGGTATATATACAGGATGAACCTCTGTTAAAATTGCAGGGATTAAGTCGGGAAAACACCCTTATTTTTACAGACTTGCCAAAACAATAATTGCCCTATATTATCACAGAATTTTAGCAGGTAGAGCGCCATGCACATATTACAAAAATCCATCATCTTCAACATATTCATCACCATGACAATAGCACAAGATACCAGACAGCCCGCCATCGTGATCCACGGTGGAGCCGGCACCATAAAGCGATCATCCATGACACCAGAAATGGAGAAGGATTATCGTACTGCTTTGCAGGAAGCGCTAACAGTTGGATATGACATCCTTCAGTCCGGTGGCTCTTCCATGGATGCCGTTGTTTCATCCCTGGCAATATTAGAAGATTCCCCATTGTTCAATGCGGGGAAGGGATCCGTCTTTACCAGTGATGGGCACCACGAAATGGATGCATCCATCATGGATGGTAAAACCAAAAATGCCGGTGCCATTGCCGGGGTTAAACGCATTAAGAACCCAATTCTGCTGGCTCGGACCATCATGGAAAAATCCCCTCATGTCATGATGGTGGGATCAGGGGCTGAATCCTATGCGAAAGAACAGGGGTTCTCCTTTGTGGAAAATGATTATTTCTTCACACAGAAACGGTATGACTACTGGCAGAAAGTCAAGGAGGGAAATTCGGGAGAAGCAGAAAAACATGGAACTGTAGGATGTGTTGCCCTGGACATGGATGGAAATCTGTGTGCCGGTACATCTACAGGTGGTATGACGGACAAGCATTATGGCCGTGTTGGCGATTCGCCAATAATTGGAGCCGGTACTTTTGCGGACAACAGCAGCTGTGGTGTATCGGCCACCGGTCATGGTGAGTATTTTATGCGTTCAGTAGTTGCGCATCAAATCTCAAATAAAATGTCACTTCAAGGGGTCTCTGTTGACTCTGCTGCAAGATCCGTAATACATGAAGATCTTGCGGAATTGGGTGGAACAGGTGGAGTTATAGCAATGGATCAAGTGGGAAATATTTCCATGCCATTTAACACGGAAGGGATGTATCGCGGGTATATAAATACGGATGGAGAGATGAAAATTTTCATCTATAATGACGAATGATCTGGAAATTTTTACTTTAAAACTTGCGGAAAATTATTTTGGCTTGTAGCTTCATCCTGCTCTTAAAATTCAGAATCGTAAAAAACGATTTTGGCTTAGGAGGTTGGCAAGTGAAATAGCCTGCCCGAGTGGCATTGGGTTGGCATCAGACTAAGGCTCCGGGTTGGCGTTCGGAGCCTTTTTTTATACATCACGGCGTAGTCCGGACACAAGTGTCGGAATGAAAATGGGTTTAATTTCGATCGATTTAATCTATGTAGAACATAATTGGATTGGGTTTTCTGTAAATTCTAATGCTATTTGACAATGGGGGCGACCGGTTTCGACGGGATAGAGGATTCGTTAAACTGCATGCCGAGGCCCAGGCATCTCGTTAATCACCTGGAACAACAATAAGTGCCGATTACGGCTACATGGCCGCTGCTTAGTTAAGTGGTCCGTCCTGGGTGAGATTCGCCTATGGTCCCACCACAGGGCGTCAATTTCATAGGCTGGCTTTTAATGATGTCCATGCATTGAAAGTGAGACATTTATGGACTGGTTTCAATTTCTGGGGTACCTAGCAGAGATTGAAATGAGATTAATCTAGTGAACTAAGCATGTAGATGTTTCTCGGGACACTATTTCGGACGGGAGTTCGACTCTCCCCGCCTCCACGAGGCTTCGCTCTCACTGCGCTCAGCTACGCCTGCGCGGGCTCAATGCATCAATACAGTGAGAGTGAAGACGAGTGTCCTGGCGCAGTCCCACCGTAGCAACATGCGGAGGTGGATGAAGCCAGGCATATTCAGCTCCACGAACGAATAGCATTGTTTTTAAATCACTATTTTAACATATACGAGAATCTTGTTTATGAACAAACT
>CAYFMT010000042.1:0-5787 GCA_964344305.1 uncultured bacterium
AAGTACACCTTAACTTTTTAAATGAAAAGTCCGAAAGATTTAAAAGACTTACAATATACTGAACAGGCGGTTCACAGGGATCAGATACGCGGTGATGGTACTTCAGGATTTTATTCACTTTCACACTCAAACATCATCTGGCAATCTGAAAAAATCGAAATCGAAGTCCGTGATAAATACCATCCGGAAAAGACCATTAAATCAACTGTCATGCGCAGGTATCAGGATTACGATATTAATTATGTGGATGGTACCATCATGTTTAAGCAACCGGTGTTGAGTATAGATGAGCATGGAAATCCACGGTTCATATTGGTTTTCTACGAGTATTCATCAACAGAAGATCGCTCATTTATTGGTGGTGCCAGGTATAATGGTAAGATTCGTAAAATGAAGCTTGGGTCAACATTTCTCACTGAAGAAATGGGAAATAAATCCTATTCACTCATAGGCGCCGACATTAGTTTACCTGTCATGGATTGGCTATCCGTTCAATCTGAAATGGCCATATCACAACACCCGGATGTGGGCAGTGAAAACACTCAGGGAAATGCATTTAAACTTGAATCGCGGATTACACCAGATAAGGATATTGACCTGTCAGCCTATTATAGAAATGTTTCTAGCGATTTTGTCAATACATCACTGTCAACAGGGACAAATGAATTGGGTAGCATCAAATACGGTCTGGATGGAAAGTACCAAGCAGGTATCTGGGGATCAGTTACAGCTGAATACTACCACCAGGGACGTCAATTGAACACCATTAATGAGTCAGAAGTGAATGTCCTGAATATGTTTTACAATAAATCCCTTAAAAACCTGTTGGATATTAGAGTTGGATTCGAAAACAGTGACATTTATAAGAAGAAGAATGAATCCAGAAAGCAATCGCGATTATTTAGATCAAATCTGACATATAGGATGACTAAAAAATTGCAGGGATTGGTTGACCATGACCAGAACATTGACGGAAATGATCAATCGAAACCAACACAGACTGCCGTTGGGTTGGGATATGAATTTTCAGACAAACTGCGAGTTTTCATTAAATCACGTCAAACATACGGTCAGAGCGCACGTAATCAAACGGTGATCGGATTTGATTCCAAAGTACGTGAGAATACAGAAATTACAGGTAAATATGAAATTGCCGGGGCGATTGGGGAGAGCCGGAACAAAGCCAGTATTGGGTTGCTGAATAAATGGCAGGTATCTGATAATCTTTTACTGAATTTTGCGTTTGAGAATGTATCAACGATGGACTCACTTGAGATTCCCACGCCTGAACATACGTCTGCTTCTGTGGCATTTGAATATTTACCAGAAGACCCATTTAAATTCACTGGGAAACAGGAATTCAGAAAAACCGCAACATCAACAAAATGGGTTACCTTCCTTGGATCCAATATCAAACTATACCAGGGATTCAGTACTATTGCAAAAATCAACCATGAACTTATTCAATACGGTACTGACAGCAATGATTACACACGACATCAGAGTCATACGCTTGGTCTTGCTTATAGACCAACAAAACGTGATATTTTTAATTGCTTCGGCAAGTTGGCTTTCGTCAGTGATATCAATAACCATGTGACTCCCAGTATTCGATTGGATAGATCCATAGCATCCATGCATGCATACCTCCATCCATGGAAACCAGTTGAGCTTGGACTGAGATTTGCTCACAGGCAGGTATTGGACGAAGAAGGAGACCTGTTTTCTGACAAACTCACCACAAACTTTTATTCCGCACGACTGGAGCTGGACCTGACTTTGAGTTGGGGACTGGCATTTGATGCTAGAATGATAGAACTGCATCCGGTGAATGAGATAAAAACTGGTATGGCCGGAGAAATAAATTATGTGGTTTTACAAAACATGCAGTTAGGGCTTGGTTATGCATTTAAACGTTATCAGGATCCAGATTTTTCTTTCCTAAACTCCGATGTTTCAGGCGTTTACCTCACGATAAACATGAAGATGACAGAACGTATTTTCGATTGATGGTTAAGAATCCAGGATACCGAATGAACCGGGAAGAGTTTTTCCGGTATTTAACTTACCTGATCATTGCAGGCATATTACTCCTGTTTATTATCGGTTGGTCAATATACATCATCCACAGGATCAATCAGAAGTATTCAGATAAGCTTGAGTTTGATCATTTTTTTGTGAGTTCGAAACGAATCATTCTTGAAGTGGATCAGGAATACAAAATATCAGCATTTGCTGCAAACATTTTTTCCAAACCAATCGGTGGATATTCAGTTGGTTGGTCCATTATCGACAACACCATTGCTGATTGTTCAGAAAATGGTCTGGTGAAGGCAAAAAAGACCGGTGTAACCGAGGTATGGGCATTCCTTGTACAACAAAACATGTCTGATAAAAAGTATTCAAGATTACCGCACCATAGTCGAGGTGTCGAGCAGTGGATAATTGATCAAAACCGTGAGTTTGAAACAAGGTTTCAGAATACAGACTATGTGGAAATTATTGAAGTGGTGGTGGTGCCCGATAACATGGTCATGGTTCCCAGGGGAGAGTTTATCCTTGGAGGAGGTGAATTTAACGCCTTGCCAGTAAAACGGATTTACCTTGATGATTATTATATTGATAAACATGAGGTTACGAATGAGGAGTTCACTGTTTTTCTTAATGATGGGCATGGCCAATACTGGGATTACCAGATGGATATCAGAAAAAGGGATGGCGAATACACAACGAAAGAAGGCAGAGAATTATTCCCTGTTACATATGTCAGTTGGACAGCAGCCACTGCATACGCCCACTACATGGGGAAACGCCTCCCGACTGAATGCGAATGGGAAAAAGCTGCCCGAGGGAACAAGGACCAACGAATTTATTTCGATGGTGATTCTATTTCGAAGTATGAGGCAAATTTCAGAAACAGTGGTGACCCATATGAAATGGGTACAACTCCGGTAGGTTTTTATAATGGCATTAACCTCCTGGCAAATGGGGAGAAGACAAGGAATTCATTGAGTATGTATGGAGTCTATGACCTCGCAGGCAATGTGCATGAATGGGTCAATGATTGGTATGATAAGGATTATTATAAGATTATTCCAAAGATAAATCCCATGGGACCGGATACCACCGTTGAAAGGTCAATCCGTGGTGGTGGGTGGTTTGATACCCCTGCGAGGCTGGGTGTTTCCTATAGAACTTCCGGTAGACCAGACCTTCGCAATGAATTTGTGGGATTCAGGTGTGCGAAATCCTATGAATAATAAACGAGGAATCATGCAGCGACAGGAGGATTGGTACCGTCGAAGGTTACTGACCCTTACTATTACACTTTTTCTCATTGGTATCATCGCTTTGGGTCATGTTTTTTATCTGAAATGGGTTATTTCCGTGGATGAAATGGTTGTGGCAGCCGAAAAGATTCTATCTTACAAAACATCATCAATGGATTCACTGGAGATTGATACAGAATTGGACAGGACTATTATAAAAACTTTCATAGCAGATTTTGATTACAAGCTTTTGAGTGAGATTCCGAAGAACGATTTGAACACTCCAGTTGAATGGGAAGTGCAATATATACGAGAGTTACGTGATAACCCTACTCAACCTTATGTTTATTTAGCGAAAAGTCCCGATTCACTCCGTAGAAAATCACTGTTGATTCCTGTTCGATATGAAGAATCCTGTTTGCGCTGTCATGGTGTAGAAGAGTCAAATACCAATACGTATCCTGTGTACCCGGGTGATTTTGCTGGAGCCGTTATGGTGCAAAGTGATAATAAATCCTTCCCCGTGAGGGAGCATGTATTCATTATCCTTTTTTCAACACTTGGTGCTGTATTTGTCCTCATCATACCCATAGGATTATTCATGGGTTGGAAAAGTGGATATATTATGCTTTTTAGGAACATCGTTAGGGTCAATACAGACTGGAAGAAAAAATCGAATAATTCAGATTCCCATTCAACATAAGAGTCACCTTTCTTAACTTTTCAGCTAGTTGAATAGATGAAGAGGTTATAATGTCACCACGAGTTATAAAAGCTCCAACAGGAAATAAACTTGTTTGCAAAGGCTGGCAGCAGGAAGCAGCGTATCGGATGATTCAGAATAATCTGGATCCGGATGTGGCTGAAAACCCTGAAGAACTGGTTGTATATGGGGGAAAAGGAAAAGCAGCCCGAAACTGGGAGGCATTTGAAAAAATTCTCCAAACCCTGAAACGTCTTGAGCATGATGAAACACTCCTGATCCAATCCGGGAAACCGATAGGTGTCCTTCAGACCCATGAATATTCTCCTCGTGTCCTCATTGCAAATTCAAACCTGGTACCGGACTGGGCAACATGGGACCATTTTAATGAACTGGATAAGCAGGGATTGATCATGTACGGTCAAATGACTGCCGGTTCATGGATTTACATTGGTACCCAGGGAATACTTCAAGGTACATATGAAACGTTCGCGGCCGCAGGAAAACAACACTATGACAGTGACCTCACCGGACGGTTTGTCCTCACAGCCGGTTTAGGTGGAATGGGTGGCGCTCAACCACTATCTGTTACCATGAACAATGGTGTCTGCATTGCAATTGAAATAGATCCACATCGAATTCAACGGCGGCTGGAAACACGATACCTGGATGTGGCAACAGAATCATTGGATGATGCCCTTACTATGGCCAGAGATGCGGTATTTAAAGGAATGCCACTATCCATTGGATTACTCGGGAACGCCGCAGATATTGTTCCTGAACTGGCAAACCGTGAAATCGTACCGGATATGGTAACGGATCAGACTTCCGCCCATGATGAATTGGATGGTTATGTACCCAATGGAATGTCCTATGAGGAAGCGCTTGAATTACGAAAAACCAATCCAGAATCCTATGTAAAGGAAAGTTTCCGTTCAATGGCGGAGCATGTGGAGGGGATCCTGAAGCTTAAGGACATGGGTGCCATATGCTTTGACTATGGCAATAACCTGCGTGGACAGGCACAAAAAGCCGGTATTAAAAATGCCTTTGATTACCCCGGGTTTGTCCCTGCCTATGTACGCCCCTTGTTCTGTGACGGACGTGGACCATTTCGCTGGGTTGCTCTGTCAGGTAATCCCGATGATATCTATAGGACTGATGAAAAAATCCTGGAATTATTCCCAGAGGATGAAACGCTGGTGCGGTGGATCGAAATGGCTCGGGAAAAAGTTCAATTCCAGGGACTTCCCTCAAGAATATGCTGGTTGAATTACAAACAAAGAGCCATATTCGGTGTAGAATTGAACAAAATGGTAGCATCGGGAGAATTAAAGGCACCGATCGTAATCGGTCGAGATCACTTGGACACAGGTTCTGTTGCATCACCCTATCGGGAAACAGAAGCCATGAAGGATGGCAGCGATGCGGTGGCAGACTGGCCACTTTTGAATGCCCTCGTAAATACAGCCAGCGGTGCGAGTTGGGTATCCATACACCATGGGGGTGGCGTTGGAATGGGACTGGCCATCCATGCCGGACAAGTCATTGTGGCAGATGGGTCTCATAAGATGGAGAAACGATTGGAGCGAGTCCTTACAAATGATCCAGGAATGGGAATTCTTCGTCATGCCGATGCTGGATATGACCGAGCCATGGACAATGCGAAAAACTGGGAAGTGGATATTCCGATGATGGAAGAAGGATGAAGTGTCAAGGATGAAGTACGAAGGAAGAAAAATCGATTGGTTGCAGTTACATGGTACGGTTTCAAGACATGGGTAACACAGGAATGTCAATACAAAGGTAACACAT
>CAYFMT010000043.1:0-5679 GCA_964344305.1 uncultured bacterium
GTATCACCTTAGCTTTTACATCAAAATAGTCCGGCTAATTAAAAAACTAAACAGACCCAAGAAATCAAATAAGTATGGATTTTTTATAGTTTGTTGGGCTAAATCTGATTGGGTGGCTGGCAGTGTTTGAGAAAAATTGGTTATAGCTTTACCCTGGCGATTATATAAATCAGATTTAATCTGCTCCACCAATATTGCTCTTGTCCAACTATTTTCAACGCACTTATGAGTATAGAAAACAAGCTCATCAGCATCTGATATTTTATCCATCAGAACCTGGAGGTGTCCCCAGGGTAATTGTGCAGCAGCTTGCTGCCCAATTATAAAATCAGTGTTTTTATTCTTTTCCATTTGTGCAGCGGCTTGCTGCCCAAATGTGGGGAAGGTTTTGGCAAAGCGGACCATATATTTCAGGTTTCGTACAGATAAACCCTTAAAGTCAGGAAAATCGGCTCTAAGATCAGACGAAAGACGGTCTATAACTTTTGCGCCCCAACCTTCGGCTTGTTGCATCTCTATGATGGATGACCCAATATCCCAATACAGGTGTAATAGAACTGTATTTGCAGATAAAGCAGCTTTCATACGTGCTTTTTGTATCTGCTCTTTTAGTCTAGCTAGTATGTTAATATAATTATCAGGAAGTTGGGTCATACTTTATTCGTTTTAAATTTTCAAATATTTGTTTATTTAATTCATTTTCTTCAGTGACCTGCTTCTCAAACTCGGCTTTTAATTGAGCGAATCTCTTGTTGAAATCGAAATCATCTTCATCATCGGGTAAGCCCACATAGCGGCCGGGTGCAAGAACATAATCAAGTTCCCTTACACGATCAATGGAAGCAGAATTACAGAACCCTTTGACATCCTCATAATTCCCATCGGGATTGCGCCATTTATGATAGGTTTCAGTAATCGTTGTAATATCTTCCGGGGAGAACACTTTTGTTCTACGGTTGATTAGATGTCCAAGATTCCTGGCATCAATAAACAGGATTTCATCGACGCGGTTCCGGAATTTCCCATTGGATTTATTTCGACTTAAAAACCATAAACTGGCGGGGATTTGTGTATTCAAGAATAGTTTTGCCGGCAGGTTAACAATACAATCAACCAGTCGGTTTTCAATGAGTTCTTTGCGAATATCACCTTCACCAGAAGTTTTTGTGGTTAATGCACCTTTTGCCAGTACAAAACCGGCTTGACCGCTGGGGTTTAAATGATAAAAGAAATGTTGAATCCAAGCATAATTGGCATTTCCAGTTGGTGGAACGCCGTATTGCCAACGACCATCCTTGCGCAACAAATCACCAGACCAGTCACTGTCATTGAATGGTGGATTTGCAATTACATAATCAGCCTTTAAATCCTTGTGGCTGTCATTTAGAAATGAACCTTCGTTATTCCATTTTACCTGGGAACTATCGATGCCACGGATGGCCAGATTCATCTTTGCCAATCGCCAGGTTGTTTGATTGCTTTCCTGACCATAGATTGAAATGTCGTTTACCTTGCCCTGATGTTCAGCAACAAATTTCTCGGAAAGAACAAACATTCCACCCGATCCACAGCAAGGATCAAAAACACGGCCGTGATATGGCTCGAGCATTTCTACCAGTAGTTCCACTACACTTCTTGGTGTGTAGAATTGACCACCTTTCTTGCCTTCAGCTAAAGCAAATTCACCCAAGAAATATTCAAAAACATGACCGAGTACATCTGCACTCCGGGCTTTGGCATCACCCAGGGCGATGTTACTTACCAGGTCAATAAGACCACCTAGGGATGTTGGATCAAGATTACCACGGGTAAATACTTTTGGTAGCACGCCACGCAATGAAGTATTTTCTCGTTCGATGGCATCCATTGCCTCATCCACAGTTTTACCAATTGTGGGTTTTTTCGCATGAGAGCGAAGGAATTTCCACCGTGCTGATGGAGGCACAAAAAACACATTCTCTGCTTTGTATTCGTCTTTATCCTCAGCATCAGCACCGGTATATTCACCAGAACCGGTTTTAAGATTCGTATATAGATCGTCAAATGCATCAGAAATATATTTCAAGAAGATTAGACCAAGTACAATATGCTTATATTCAGCCGCATCAATATTTTTACGGAGTTTATCGGCAGCTTTCCAGAGTTGTTTTTCAATAGGTTCGGGGTTATCAGTTTTTTTAGGCATAAAATCCTCTTTTCAATTCCACCAACGTTTCACTGACGTAAACGCATGGTTTAGAGTGCATATTAAGAAATATAATTATCATAAGCGAGACTTAAAGGATTATACTATACTATGTAATTACTGCACCGGTTACGATAACAGATAGAAAGAAAACTAACCACATTCCATTGATTTTTTATCAAAACCTTTTGGTATCAATACAGCTGGGAAAAAGCTTCAACAATTAATAGTGTCACTATGAAAATACCAAGTGGAGTGCTCACAACACTAATTACTCTCTTAAGATTAGATATATTGTTATCCATAGTTTTCCTATGAATAACTTCAAGTCGATTCTCTGTCATTTTAGAAATTGAAGGTATCTGTCCTTCGACAATGCTATAGTTTTTGTCTGAAATGCATTCATATAGTTCCATACAAATGCCTTAATTTGCAGATGTATCCAAACTAAATCGAAAAGTTGAAGTAACTAATACTTTAAATATAGCGAATAATTACTATTAATCTGATTTTTGGTGTACGATTGTGGACAAATCGGGTATAAAATGACATTCCTCTTTTGACAACATCCGTTTGGCAAGCCGGAGGTCGCGAGTTTCCCGAGATATCGGGATCGGTTCCGCTCTTCACAAACCCTACCGACAGGTAGGGTTTTGTGTATAATGGAGAATTGGGGGATGAACATGTCCCGCCTGCCTTGTTGTAGTGCCGAAGGAACGGAGACAGGTCGGTTCCGCTCTTCATATACCCTGTAGCAAGGTGGGGGAGTTTTTTATCAAGTTAGTTGGGTTCAAATTAATCTAACATAATGTGTTAGATCATTTCACACACACGTTTCACCGCATCTGTTTTTCCAAAAAGGATGAGTTGATCCCCAGGACGAATCACCATGCCGGGTGTGGGCATTTTATCCACCAGTTCGCCATGTTTTGCCTTCCGGATGATGAGTATATCCACCTCATATTTATTTCGTACATCAATACCCTTAATAGTGTGATTTACAAACCTGGAGGGGGCATTAATCCTTGCCATGACAAATCCTGGGATAACCTCCAGTCGCTCATGATAATGTGAATGAACATATTTAAGGGATGCTGCCATGTGTGCCGTTTCCTGAGTATGTAGCAACAATTCCTGGTATTCTCTAAGTATATCCCTGCGATGAATGTGTCCTGTTAACTCACCTGCTAAGTTTACCACAGGCAATGATCGCAACTCGTGGTCAAGCATGGTTCGCATGATTTCTTCAACCGGTGTTTCATGTGATATAGTGGGAAACTCTGTGAGAGCAATGTCCTTTACAGTGGTATCAAGAGGAATTTCTGTATTTCTATTCATGAACTGCTTCACCATTCCAAACGTTATGATCCCTACCAGTATTTTCTGCCGATCTAAAACATAATACACAGACTGTTCACTACTGGACATTTTTTCTATGAGATGTGTAAGGGAATCCTGTTCCTGGACCGTTTCCACCATCTGGTGCTTTAATTGTTCTACAGAAAGCTGATTTAGTACATTGATATCTTTCCCACCTTGAAGATTGACGCCCCTTCTCAATAATTTCATTGTATATATGTTTCCATCCAGCCAGTGGGATGTAATGCTCATGGCTATAATGCTTGCAATCATTAGTGGCAGCACAACATAATAATCAGATGTCATTTCAAAAATGATCAGGATTGCCGTGATGGGTGCATGGGTAGTAGCGGATAATAATGCTGCCATTCCAACAAGTGCGTAGGCTCCCGGTGGAGCAACAATCCCCGGAAATAAGATATTAAGACCATTGCCCAATGCTCCCCCCAGCATTGCACCTACAAAAAGGGATGGCGCAAATACACCGCCTGAAGCACCAAATCCCAGTGAAAGACTTGTGGCTATTATTTTACCAAACACCAAAACCAATGCCATGATTAATGGAATATTTCCCATGAGCATCTCATCCATTGACTCATAACCCATTCCAAGAGATTCAGGTAGAATAAATGCCATAATACCAAGTCCAAGACCACCAACAAGTGCCTTTACTACAGGGTGTACTTTCCATTTTTGAAATAGATCTTCTGTGGAATAAATACTTTTGATGTACAACCACCCGGCTGCCCCTGCAAGTAAACCCAATACGATATAGAATAGAATTTCAATGGGTGATTGTAGAATATATTCTTCAGGGACGAATTCTGGATAATTCCCGAGCATACTCCTTGTAACGATGGTTCCAAATACGGAGGCAACGATAATGGGACCAATGGCTGCCACACTAAAATCACCAATAATGACTTCACTGGCAAAGATGGCCCCTGCGATAGGCGCATTAAATGTTGCAGCAATACCTGCAGCCGCACCACACCCCACGAATGTGGTCATCCGTTTGGTGGAAACCTGAAAAAATTGTCCAAAAGCTGACCCAAAGGCAGAACCAATGGATACGGTAGGGCCAACCCTTCCAACCGATGCACCTGACGCAATGGAAATGGCAGATGCCATTGCCTTGAGTATAACGGTCCGGACACGGATAGCTCCATTGTTCCTAGCCACTGCTTCCATGACTTCCGGGACACCGTGACCGCGAACCTCTTTGGCCCATCTGTAGAATAGCCCTACCACCAGTACACTACCGAGGGCTGGAATACTCAATACCTGTAACCAGTGAGATGAGTTGATGGCAGATAAAAAGTCAGTAGACCCCCAAAACACTTGCTGAAAAAACTGAATGAGATATCGAAACCCCACTGCCATGTACCCGGCTGTGAGTCCAATCAAAATAGCTGATATGAGAATAAACGACTGATCAAAGAGTTTTAAACGGAATAACAGCTTTCTGTAACCGCTTGCAATTCGCCTTCGAATCACCAGGAGTCTTTTTAGTGTTTTTCTCTTAATAAAATGTCACCAATAAAAGATTTATTATTCTAAAAATTACGGACAGTATACACAGGATAATAGTTTACCGTTACCTGTGCATAATCAGAAATTTTTGAATTATATTCTGATTGATTCATTTATATATCCACATGTACAATTATTCCATATCACAAGGTAAACAAAATGAAATTCAATCATCATTTGCTGATCTTCCCTTTTATCATTTTCTTTTTCACTGGATGCTCAACACCTTACCAACCACTGGGTATGATGGGAGGATATAACTCGCATCAGATGAAAGAAACCGTGTTTGAAGTGTCGTTTAAAGGGAATGCCAATACATCTTATGATCACGTCATGGACCATCTCCTGTATCGATGCGCGGAGCTCACTCGAGAGAATGGATTCGAATACTTCATTGTTATTCAGGATCAGTCCTTCTCAGATCGAACGGACCAGAGTTCAACCATGGACCAACCTGGCAAGACAACTGCCACCATGTCCGGTGGACAAAATACACGGGTGGATGCAGATTTCACCATATCCAGCGACAATACAGCCATAACAGGCGTGTGTAAGTCTTTTAAATCTTTCGGACTTTTCATTTAAAAAGTTAAGGTGTACTT
>CAYFMT010000044.1:0-5427 GCA_964344305.1 uncultured bacterium
TATCACCTTAGCTTTTACATCAAAATAGTCCGGCTAATTAAAAAACTAAACAGTTACGACCAGGATTTATCACAAATGCTTAAAGACTTAATTGCCAATGGTGTCCCAGTAAAAGTTTGTGGAACTTGTATGGCACGTTGCGGAATTTATAAAAATCACCCATATTTTGAAGGAGCAAATAAATCTACAATGGGAGAATTAGCAGAATGGGTAGTTGATAGTGACAAGGTTTTGACATTCTAAAATGGAAAATAATCCTTTTGACATATTTACCGACGAATATGAAAACTGGTTCAATGCGAACAATAAACTTTTCCAATCGGAACTGCTTGCATTAAAACAAGTGGTTCCGACTGATAAGAAAGGGTTGGAAATCGGGATAGGAAGCGGAATTTTTGCCGAGAAATTAGACATAAAATTTGGTATTGACCCTTCGAAAAATATGCTAAAACTTGCTCGACAAAGAAATTTAAACGCTGACTATGGTACTGCTGAGAATTTGCCATATCCTGACAATAGTTTTGATTTTGCAGTTTTTATAACTTCAATTTGTTTCATAAACAATCCGTCAAAAGCATTACAAGAAGCAAATCGGGTGATTAGACAAAACGGTGATTTAATTATCGCATTTATTGACAAGGAGAGTTTTCTTGGACAAACACTCATAGCAGAGAAAAATGACAGCAAATTTTACAGGACTGCAAACTTCTATTCTGTTAAGGAAATGATTTCACTAATTGAATCTTCTAATTTTGTAGTTAGTGAGATTTTCCAGACTCTGACTGACTTGAAAAGGAATGAAATAGAACAACCAATGAAAGGATTTGGGAAAGGAAGTTTCGTAGTGATTAAAGGGAATAAAAAATAACTGCTGGCAACACGCGGTCATAAAACATTGCGCGGATAGTGCTATATTTGAATGAAACAACATTTAATCAACGGCTTAGTGGGCTGATAAGTTTGTGTTTCAAGATGCGCAACGTTTCATACCGCCACCGTTGTAGCCTATTTCAAAATTTTTCATTGATTATTATTATTGAGCGAAAATGATAATCAACACTACTTGACAAACATTTATTCACACCAATCACCCTTGTCTGTCACTTTATCAGAAATATGATTCACAAATAATTTTAATGTGCATCCGTGTATTAAAAAACATATTGACGATCGTTTTTGCCGTAATGTGATACTCTATCTTGTTTGTTAGTCATATTTATCATTATTTTTAGATCAAATATAATTGATGAATTATGGATTTTGAAAACACAGTACAATATCATTACGAAAGATTTCCTCCTTCAAAACTTGATTTTGGTCAACTAGTGAATCCACTGATTAAAGCGACAGATGCCATAGCCAGATATGACCAAATGCTAAAGAGCCTGCACAATAGTGAAATCTTGCTGGCTCCGTTAAGAAATCAAGAGGCAGTAATTTCATCTCGAATGGAAGGTACCGTTAGCACAATGGATGAAATACTTAGGTTCGAAGCTGACAGTGAACATGATACCGAGGAAGCTAAGAATGTAAGGTCTGAAATTTTTGAAACAATTTTATACCAAAGAGCCTTAATTAATGCCCAGAAAGCGATGAACGACGGGTATCCTCTATCACAACATTTGGTAAAGACGATACACCAGCAATTACTTTCATTTGGAAGAGGTGCGCAGAAATCCCACGGTCAATATAAAATAGAACAGAATTACCTGGCTGATAAAATAAAGCAGAAAGTCTTATTTGTCCCTATAAGCCCTGAAAAGCTAAATGATGGATTGGAAAAACTATTTGATTATATAAGTAACAGTGATGATCCAATATTAATCAAGACCGCTTTGATGCATTTAGAGTTTGAAGCACTACACCCTTTTCAAGATGGTAATGGAAGAATAGGAAGAATGCTAATTACCCTATTACTTTGGTCTACGAAAACGATTTCTGAACCTCATTTTTATGTAAGTGGGTATATGGAAGAAAATAAAGACGAATATATTGACACCATGAGGAATGTTTCAGAAAATAATGATTGGGAAAAATGGTGTGTTTTCTTTTTAAACGCAATTGAAAAACAAGCTGTTAGAAATCTAGAAATAGCCGAAAATATTAGGGCACTATATGAAGAAATGAAGCATATCTTTTCTGATACATTGTCTTCTAAATGGAGTGTTAATGCTCTAGATTATATTTTTACAAACCCAATATTTAGAAATAACCGATTTACTTCAAAGAGTGGAATTCCCGGACCTACAGCGGCAAGATTCACCAGAAAGTTATTGGAAAAAGAACTTATTAGAACTCTAGAAGAACCCTCTGGAAGAAGACCTGCTTTATATGCTTTTGAGCCATTATTAAGGTTAGTGAGAGTATAAAAACAGTCCACTACAAGACCTGTATTCCCTCCCGTTTTAAGTCCAAAATCTTGTTCTTGAATACCGTATTTTTTGCCTATACAATTGGAAATCAATATCGATATTTAATACAAAATCATGAATATCCGGGCCTATAGAAGCGACGATCAAAATTCAATCATAGACTTATGGATTGAGTGCGATCTTGTAAGACCATGGAATAATCCCATTCGTGATATTGAACGAAAAATGAAGGTGAATCCAGAACTGTTTTTAGTGGGTGAACTGGATGGAGAAATCATTACCACCGTGATGGGTGGATACGATGGTCATCGTGGATGGATATATTACCTGGCCGTTGGGAAGAAATTCAGACGATCTGGTTTTGGACGAATGATAATGGCATATATGGAAAAGAAATTGTCCAGTATGGGATGTCCAAAAATCAACCTGCAAATCCGCAGCGCAAATCTTGATGTCATTGAATTTTACACATCCATAGGATACCATGATGATCAGGTGATTGGGCTTGGGAAACGACTGAAGGAAGATGCACCCTATGATAAAACGGATCAATAGAAATACAGGATCAGGCTTATTTTTCAGTACCGTTCATAAGAGTATGATGTGAGAAATGAGGATGTTTTACGTCTGAAAACCGATACAGAGCTAGTCAATGCTATTCAGATCAACTTCGTCTACAGCAGAAAATCTGGACTGGATTCACTATTAGTTAAATGTATGTCGCTTCGAGAAGATATACTTCAAACCCTGGCAGATAAATAGATGATGTTATTTCTCAAAGCCAATCTCTGTTGTAAAACAGGAATAGTCGCTTTGATAGGGAACCTAGTCAATTCAAAACTATCTTACACCTGTCACAAAAGGAATTTGAAATGGAAAAGAGACAGTTAGGTTCACAAGGACTTCACGTATCTCCCATTGGTTTGGGATGCATGGGAATGTCCGATTTCTATGGGTCGTCATCTGAGGCTCAAAACATCCATGTTCTTGAGAAGGCAATTGACATTGGCTGTACTTTCTGGGACACATCGGATATGTATGGACCCTTCACGAATGAAATGTTGTTATCAAAGGTCCTGAATGGACAACGGGACCGAATTACCCTTGCGACAAAGTTTGGTATTTCACGTGGCGAAGATGGCAGCTGGCAAGGTGTTAAGGGGAATGCAGATTATGTAAAGGAAGCCTGTGAAGCATCATTGAAACGACTCGGGACAGACTATATTGATCTCTATTATCAGCACCGTCTTGACCCTGACACGCCCATAGAAGAAACGGTTGGAGCCATGGCCCAACTCGTAAAGGAGGGCAAGGTGCGGTATATAGGCTTATCAGAAGCAGATCCGGAAACCATTGAACGGGCTCACAAGGTACATCCAATCAGTGCCCTACAAACAGAGTACTCATTATGGACCCGGGAAGTGGAATCTGAAATCCTGCCTCTCGTCAGGCAGTTAAACATTGGCTTTGTGGCTTACAGCCCCCTGGGGCGGGGATTCTTATCAGGAGCCATTCGCTCCAGATCTGATTTGGAACCTGGTGACTGGAGATTGGAGAATCCACGCTTTTCCGAAGAAGCCATTGCCAACAATGTGCGTTTAGCAGATGAAGTTGCTGACATTGCAAGAGAGATGGAAGTCACCCCTGCGCAGATCGCGCTGGCATGGGTATTGTCTCAAGGTGTCACGGCAATTCCCGGAACACGGAAAATTGAACGTTTGATGGAAAACTGGGAATCACAACAGGTCACCTTGTCAGGAAAACAATTACAATTACTTGATTCACTTCTTGCAAACGGTGTCGTAGGAGATCGCTACTAATATAGTGGCTCATTGTTATTGTATTCGCAATAGCTTTAGACAGCCAGGAAAGAAAATAATCCACTTGCATTTGAACTGAGGAACAAGGCAACGTAGGTCATAATATTCATCATCATTATCGGTAATAGAATGATTGGAAGGTTTTATGACCATAAAAAGCACCGTCTTACCTATACTCCTGGCAACGATCTGGATAAGCATTTCTGAGTTTTTCAGGAAT
Source organism: uncultured bacterium (assembly GCA_964344305.1). GTDB lineage: Bacteria > Fidelibacterota > Marinisomatia > Marinisomatales > JABMOV01 > JABMOV01. The sequence continues at coordinate 4,413 of CAYFMT010000044.1, forward strand.
GAATTTCTCCTTAAGGCAGCCTGGAATAATCATTATGAATCACTGGGACTCCTATTCCCTTCTGACCAGATAAATGGAGCTATCTGGGGATTATGGTCCCTGTGTTATGCTGTTGCCATCTATGTTATATCCCGTCGGTTCACCCTAATGGAAACCACTGCCCTCTCATGGTTTATTGGGTTCGTCCTTATGTGGATTGTTGTTGGAAATATGGGTGTTTTTCCGTTCAAGATTCTATACCTTGCATTCCCACTTAGCATTCTGGAGGCATTTCTTGCATCATACATTATTTTTACACTTTCAAGGGAATCTCAATAATTTCGATTCTTCCAATTTGTATCCTGGTTAAACTATTTATATTCGTCCAGAGTTTTTCACCGGATATCAACTTTATCCTCCTCCGGTGAACAAAAAGTTTTCCCACACAATGGAGACAGTATGAAAGTACTTACAGCACAAAAGTCCGTGACCCTGTTACGCATCCTTTATCCCATCTGGGCCATTTTTGGCATGTTCAGTATCCTTTATGTTCCCTCAACATTATTTGTTGATGGTGATGCCCGGACAACCGCACAGAATATCATGGAAAACGAGCTTCTTTTTCGCGCAGGTATTGCAGGCAGTCTGATAACCCAGCTTCTTTTCATCATGGCAGCTCTGCTTCTTTATGTAGTCTTCAAACATGTCCAAAAACAATTGGCAGGACTTATGGTGGTTTTTGCACTGGTAAGTGTGCCGATTGCCATGCTTAATGAACTCAACAAAGTAGGTGCCTATCTTTTGCTAAACAGTCCAGAGTATTTGAACCTTTTTCTTGAATTGAATGCTCAGGGAATTCATATCGCTTCAATATTCTGGGGACTCTGGCTGTTCCCGCTGGGCTTGTTGATCTATCATTCCGGCTTCTTTCCAAAGTTCGTTGGTGTTGCAGTGATTATTGGTGGATTTGGATATACCTTAGGTGTTTAGTTTTTTAATTAGCCGGACTATTTTGATGTAAAAGCTAAGGTGATAC
>CAYFMT010000045.1:0-4675 GCA_964344305.1 uncultured bacterium
ATGTGTTACCTTTGTATTGACATTCCTGTGTTACCCATGTCTTGAAACCGTACCCTGATATGGAGAATGTTGCCATGAGTGCAAAAACTGAAAACTGATCACTGGGAGCTAAACAGTTTTCACATTCACTGCCTTATCTCCCTGGTGACTGTAATCCACGTCAAATGCCACACGTTGACCCGATCTTACCCCTCGCTGTTTAAGGTATTCCCTCAATCCGCTCAAATGTAGGAAATAATCTTCTCCATCGTCACCAGAGACAAACCCAAAACCTTTTATTGGATCGTACTCCTTTACCACTCCTGTTTTCATTTAACCCTCTTCTTTATCCAATATTAATGATGATATTAATTCTGACTCTACTGATTCAAATATGATCATGTCTGAATTTTTGCCCTCTGAATCATCTTCTATATAAACCGGTTGCGATTCGATTGGAATATCATAAATGGTTTTTGCTTTGCAAATTTTCAGTGATTCGGCTACACAAATAACCGGTACATCCTGTTTCTTTGCACCAATAGCCAGATCTCGACTGCCAATTTTGTTCAGGATATTTCCATCTTCATCAATGGTATCAGCACCCAGTAACAGACAATCCACTTCAGTCAACAGGGTAGACGCCAGTGAATCACGGATAATCGTAGTGGTTACTGCCTCTGACAATGACCTGGCAAGATTCACCCCTTCATTCTGTGGTTGCGATTCTGTACATACAACCGAATCAATGGTACCATCCCTGCCCAGAGATAATAGAATGTTTTCCACGGTTGAGCTTCGGGAATGTGTCATGATGCGTTTTATGGATGATATCTGAAACAATCTTTGAGTTTTATCCAATAGGATGGCATCAGAATTATCAAGTTCGGTCAGGAGGGATTCTATTTCCGTGGCATAAGAATCAACATTTATCTTTATGTTATCTTCTAAATAATTTCCGATATTCCCAAGGATGGTCATGGACGGACGCATTGCTTTAATACACCGACTGAATTCCAATAGGTCAGAATTGGAAAATTGATTTTCATTGATCAATTCCAATGCATCATGCAATAATCGTCTGGCAATTGTTTTGCTGCCACTGGTAAAATCATTCCGTGCAATGATCAGGATTTCAGCAAATGGATGATTCTCAGCAAAATACATATGTTCTTCCCGGATGGAAATTACATCCATGGAAGAAAAAATCGGTTAGAAGTCAGTTAATCGTATTGGTCTTTTTCATTTTTGGTTTTTCATCTGCCATGGGGCAGACTCATTCTGATACTCTGGTCGTTCAACCTCATGATCCATGGTTAGGTTTCGACAAAGTACAGCATTTTACTTTTTCGTTCTTATGGACACTTTCTACCCAGTATGCGGGTGAAACAAAGATGGAGGTCCAGAAGGAAAACATGGTGGTCATTTCTGTTTCCTCATCCCTGGCTGTTGGACTGGCAAAAGAAGTTTACGACTCTAGAAAACCAAAGGGGTTTTTTAGTAAGAAGGATATGATAGCGGATGGATTGGGTATCCTCTGCGCTGTGATCATTATCTTGATTTAGTTTCGATGTGCTTTAACAGGATTTGCTGAGCCTTGGAATATTTATTTACTCTTTTATTCACATCCACTTCTGAAAATCCAATGATTCGGCTTTGGGACAAATTGTCTTCAATATCCGCCAATTTTACGGTTGTAGAAAGTGTCGATTGTTTTACGCGATTAATATAATCAAAATAGTCTTCCCCATCCTGTTTAGACATACAATTGATGGCATGAATAATCCTCTTTGAATACCCCAATTCCTTGAGATCCTTTAGCGTGATTTCTGTGTCCTCTACTACGTCATGCAGGATGGCTACAATTTGTTCACTATTTGATTCCATTTTCTGCATGACCCTCATGGGGTGAAAAATATACGGTTTTCCTCCCTTATCTGTCTGTCCTGCATGAGCCTTGATGGCCAGAGCCATGGCATCCTGCACAGAAGGAGGTTTCATGATTTTTTCTGCTCCAGGTATTGAGGCTCCCAGAACTGAGCCGGATTCTCTTCCCCTGTTATATAGGGTACATTTTCTCCATCCTTCAGAATTTTTTTCTCCGCTCGATAGAATATTTTTTCTGAATCAGGGTATTCAACCACATCATTTTTATCCAGGTTGGAAATGGCAATGAATTTGAAATCAGAATCAGTGTGGTTATAGAATTGGTGGACACCCGTTTTATCCGCATGGAAGAATACAATGTCACCCGGTCCCAATTCCCGGTAATAATTCTGTTGTCTTACCATGGCATTTCCTTCCAGCACAAAGAATAGTTCTTCTTCGGAATCATGAAAATGATAGGGACAGGAAAATTTCCCTGGGGATAGTATTTCTACATGAAATCCCAATCTTTTTGCTCCCAGGGATTTTCCAATGGACGAATCCAACCCGGAGTAATTCTCATTGATCTCCCATTTTTCATAATCAAGTTTGTTGACATTTTTAATATTTTCAAATTCCATGATGTTTCATACCTCTTGTTCAAGTTCATAGATTGCGTCAGCGATTCCATCCATACGCTCCTGAATTTTCAATCTGGCATCATTTAGAGCGCGATTGTAAAAATAAGGTCCAATTTTATCTGAAAGAAAATCCAAAAACAATTGGGACTCTAACCCAGATAATTCTCTATCCAATTCCTCTGATGCATAAGTCTGGATCATTCCAAGGATATCTTCTTTTGCTTCTTTTGAAAACTCTACGAGAGCCATAACATTTCCTTTTATTACCCGGTGAAACTAACTATGAATGATGATCCGTTGTTGAAGATAAGTTGATTAAATAACCATTAGTTGATATTTATTGATTATATCATGGTTCAAATCGGTATCCTACTACGATCACCAAACGAAGACCATTTTTTATATTTGAATGAGTACTGTGAATTATTGTTCATATTCTTTTGTCTTGAAACAAAAGAATCAAAAATTCAAGACTGGATTCTACTCGCCTGAATCTAAAAAGCTGGTCTGAAAAGAAACAAACTCGAACGCTTGTGGCGTTCTTCAGGCATGTTTCTTTTTTAATCAGTCCAACTTTTAGATCCTTATCGGCTCATATAATCATGTCGTTTTAACCTGATCTCAGATGGAAGCTAATGAAAACAGGCATGAGTCATCACCGCGAAAAGCGTAAAAGAAAAATCCAGAATAGAAAATATCTGTTCGAATCCCGACAACCATGTCGGGATTAGTTATATTTTCCTGGATTTTGACACGCTTGAAACATTAGGTGATGAGTCCAGCCGCCTGCTGGACGTATTTCGATAGGAATGAAGACCATTGATTTTTTGTGTACTTTTTCATCAAGGAAAAAGTACAATCCTTTCATAAATGGAAACGCTGTATTGCAAGCGTTTTAGACGAATATGTAATAAAGAATACAAAATGATTTATTTACGGCTTCAATGGATGAAATCTAATAATTTCCAACCAACCTGATCATCCCATGAAATCCAAAATAATATTCACCATCTTATTCTTATCCTTTGTTTATTGTCAACCTGCAAATCTGATATTTTTCCCGAAATCCACCCTGTTTGAAACCATCACGCTGGATCCAACATCCTGTCAGTTCAGCGGAAGTGTACTTGCCTATTTCAGTCATGACAAACCGGAACAAAAAATGTATTCACCCATCAATCTGGGTGTTAGAAAAATGATGTTACGCTTTAAAGATGATGGTAAAACAGAGCATGAATTGGGAATCGAGTTTTCCGTCTTTAATCAGTTTACAGTGACAGATGCAGGTACAGCATTTCTTGGTGGTTTACAAAACTCCGATTTCAGGATTTCTGGTGTGTATCATCAGAGGAAAGGATATGTTTCAAGAAGAGTAACATTATATCACAACTCCTCACATCTTGGGGATGATTATATCATCAGAAATTTGATCACCCAACCGAACAATCGTGTATTGAATTATGAACAAGTGGATATGTTGGAGTCACGCGAATGGTTCCATACACGATTCTATTACGGTATCGGATATGTGTTTACACCTCATGCAGTAAGAAAGCGATTATCCATACAATTTGGGTACATGAGCATTAAGGAAATATTCAAGTCACATGCGATTGGCTTTTTCCACGGGTGTGATGTAAAACTATTCCAACAGAATGATTTCACCCCTGGGATCAAACTAGGGGCTGGATTGGAGTTACAGACAGATTCTAACCGTCCAATCCGAATTGTATTAGAATATTATCAGGGACATTTACCTTACAGTACGCTTGAATCTGAGCAAGTCAAACTGTTAGGTGCTGGTGTCTATATGGTAACGGATATTTAGTTTGTTGATAATTAAAAGCCACACACCAGATCCATAATACCCCATTAACAAAAAGTCCCAAACCACTTTCGTGGTTCAGGACTTAATTGGTCGAGGTGGAGAGATTCGAACTCCCGACCCCCTGCTCCCAAAGCAGAAAACATACATTTTTTCTGTGTTATGCTAATAACCTTTTGTCTCTTCTAACATTTAGATATTACACAATTTATAAGTCATTAATCAGATTCTAGAAATTGGAAAATATTACCTGGTTTTCCATACTTTTAACGAAAAACTGTAGCCAGACTGTAGCCAAAACTATTTTTCCTGTTTAGTTTTTTAATTAGCCGGACTATTTTGATGTAAAAGCTAAGGTGATACT
>CAYFMT010000046.1:0-3735 GCA_964344305.1 uncultured bacterium
CGTAAATTTGGAAAAAGGAAAGACTTGTAGTGACAGTTTTCACGCAGGTTATTTCATCCGTTGAGCGACAACAATTTTAAAGCTGATTAAGGATGAGTATTATTTAAAAATGATGTATAATCCAATAATCAAAACAATGATGATAACTGATGTTTATACAAATTCCTCCTTTAAAAATTGTAAGGCGAATAATAACTGGTTCAGGGTTTTAGACAGTTGGTGTAAAAACAAACAAAGAAATAGTTGTTACTAAAAATGGCCACATACCCATATTATCCCAAGTTTATGTTCAAAAAGACAAAGGGATACTGCGGCCAATATAGATGTTCTACACAATGAACAAACCAAAACGAATCTACCGAGTCTCACTTTCTTACCATTTAAGAGTATGGATATCATTATGACATACGCATTTTTGTTATTACGATACTATTGTCGCCCAACACCCGTTCGTACGGACGTCAGGAGCGGGCAGCGTAAAAATGAAGTTTTGAAGTACGTAGGATTTAACAAACCAGGGTTAGCGGACTTTGCACACGCCGCACAACTTCCACGTTAGACCGTTTCAAAATTTTGGAGTAGAGAAAATGAATATTAATATTGGTTCTTTTCTAAAGAAAGTTTTTGTTCCTATCATTATACAAGCCACCATAATTACGCATTGTTTCTCGCAGTCTGATACAATCTGGACAAAAACTTATGGCGGAAACGAAATCGACTGGTGTTATTCTGGAAATCAAACAACTGATGGAGGATACATTCTTATAGGTTGGACATACTCTTATGGAGCAGGTGATAGAGATGCTTGGTTAATAAAAACTGATTCTGAAGGAGATACTATCTGGACAAAAACTTTCGGTGGAAACCAAGATGATAGAGGTACATCAGTCCAGCAAACAACTGATAGCGGTTACATTCTAACTGGTTGGACATACTCTTATGGAGCAGGTGAGAGCGATGCTTGGTTAATAAAAACTGATTCTGAAGGAGATACAACCTGGACAAAAACTTATGGAGGAAGTGAACGCGATGTGGGATATTCTGTACAGCAAACAACTGATGGAGGATACATTATATCAGGTAGTACGTACTCATATGGAATAGGTTGGTCTGATGTCTGGTTGATTAAGACAAACTCGGAGGGAGAAACCACTTGGACAAAGACTTATGACGAATCCAGAGGAGAAGGTAGGTCGGTCAAACAGACATCAGATGGTGGTTTTATCATAATAGGGTCTGGAGACTGGTTGATTAAGACTGATTCGTTGGGAGATACGCTTTGGACAAGAAACTATAATATCTGGGAAGGAAATGATATTCAGCTGATTTCAGAGGGGGGTTATATCATAACTGGAATTACAGGTGATTCACTCGGTGGTTCTGACTCAAACGTTGCTCTTTTAAGAATAGATGCAGAAGGTGATACTCTTTGGTCAAAAGCTTATGGCGGCAGTTATGATGATAATGGTAGGTCTGTTCAACAGACAAATGATGGTGGTTTCCTAATTGTGGGTACTTCACAATATAGCTTGATGACAAATGCTTTGATATTGAGAACTGATTTAAATGGCGATTCACTTTGGTCAAGCACATCTGATAACTTTGGTTGGGCATATTCAGTGCGACAGACCACCGATGAGGGATTTATCATAGCTGGTGTTTTGAACAGTGATGTTTGGTTATTAAAACTATCTCAGGACACAATTAATATTGATGTTGACAACGATATTCACATTCCTATCACACATGTACTGAAACAAAACTATCCCAATCCGTTTAACCCTACTACGAAAATCTCATTTGAGCTTCGATATTCCGAATATGTAGATATTTCGATTTACAATATTGATGGTGACTTCGTTGAGAGAATTGTAAATAATCGCTTAAATGCTGGGGTCCATTTTGTGGATTGGGATGCCAGTAATGTTAGTTCTGGAGTATATTTTTACCGAATTAAAACTAACAGTTTTACCAAAACCAAGAAATGTTTGGTGATCAAGTAAAACGGTCTAACACCCGCTGCTACGGACGCCAAAAGCGGGCAGCGTGAATTCAAGACATCGAAAGGTGAGTAGATGTTCAAAATAAAGTAAATGGTTCTAACATACGCCGCAGAGCTTCCACGTTGAGCGACAACAATTTTAAAACTGATTAAGGATGAGTATTATTTAAAAATGATGTATAATCCAATAATCAAAACAATGATGATAACTGATGTTTATACAAATTCCTCCTTTAAAAATTGTAAGGCGAATAATAACTGGTTCAGGGTTTTAGACAGTTGGTGTAAAAACAAACAAAGAAATAGTTATTACTAAAAAATGGCCACATACCCATATTATTCCAAGTTTATGATCAAAAAGACAAAGGGATACTGCGGCCAGTTGGATTTTCAAGAGAATGTTCAAACCAGACGTATCACATTCAGTCAACTTTCTTATCATTTAAGAGTATGGATATCATTATGACATACGCATTATTGTTATTACGATACTATTGTCGCCCAACACGCGTTGGTACGGACGTCAGAAGCGGGCAGCGTAAAAATGAAGTTTTGAAGTACGTAGGATTTTACAAACCAAGGTTAGCGGACTTTGCACACGCCGCACAACTTCCACGTTGAGCGACAACAATTTTAAAGCTGATTAAGGATGAGTATTATTTAAAAATGATGTATAATCCAATAATCAAAACAATGATGATAACTGATGTTTATACAAATTCCTCCTTTAAAAATTGTAAGGCGAATAATAACTGGTTCAGGGTTTTAGACAGTTGGTGTAAAAACAAACAAAGAAATAGTTATTACTAAAAAATGGCCACATACCCATATTATTCCAAGTTTATGATCAAAAAGACAAAGGGATACTGCGGCCAGTTGGATTTTCAAGAGAATGTTCAAACCAGACGTATCACATTCAGTCAACTTTCTTATCATTTAAGAGTATGGATATCATTATGACATACGCATTTTTGTTATTACTGAACTATTGTCGCCCAACACCCGTTGGTACGGACGTCAGGAGCGGGCAGCGTAAAAATGAAGTTTTGAAGTACGTAGGATTTTACAAACCAGGGTTAGCGGACTTTGCACACGCCGCACAACTTCCACGTTGGGTTGCATAATTAAAGTAAGAAGAAACAATGATTAAACTGATTGGGATATTTATTGTCTTAACATCAATTGGATTAAGCCAAACAGAATTATTGAATTTTCACATTAAGTCGGACTATCAGAACTGGGAAGAAAATCATTATGAGTTTAAAAAAGGGTATTATTACAATCTTTCCACTATTAAACGTGTTGGGGTGAAAGGTTTTGATATGTCAGATTTTGATCACCAAAAATCCGATATAATTCTGGGATATTTATTAGGAAAAGGTATAAAGATTGAAGAAGCATGGTTTAGATCAGCTGATAGTTCTTGTGGTGTTTTGGATGTATGGGTAATGCCCTCACTGTGTATTCGATTAAAGAATGACAGTTATTCAGAATATTTAGCAACATTGGGATTTTTGATAGTTGATGGACCAGTTGCACAATGTCCATATTCGGTTAAACACTATTTGTTTTATTACGAAAGTGATTAAGCAACCCAACACCCGCTGCTACGGACGCCAAAAGCGTGCAGCGTGAATTCTGGAGTCAGAAAGACGAAATGAAGTTTAGAAGTAAAATAGTGGTAGTCGAGTGCGCCGCAGAGCTATCACGTTAGCCATATACCGGGGTACAGT
>CAYFMT010000047.1:0-3721 GCA_964344305.1 uncultured bacterium
AGTGTAACCTATGTCCTCGTACATTTTGTAACCTATGTCTATGTACTGTACCCCATGATACGGATACGGTCGAGCCCATCGGTCTTTTCATAAATGGCCATGTGATGATTGAAGGCATCCACACCATCCAGTTTTGTTTCAGGACGATGATCCAGAACAGTTTCCCAGTTCTGTTTCTCGGGGTTTTCAACAGTAGTCCTCATGAGCTTGAAATTGATAGCATTTTCATTGGTGAGGACATAAAAATATCCATGTCGATGATAGACATTGTATTCCACGCCATCTACCCTTTCGGAAAACAACTGAAAATCATCCCTGGGGTTGTCTGCATCCAGATAATGAAACTCTGAAGTATTGTTGTTTCCCAATCCGATAAAGACGAATTGATTGTCCTTTGTTTTATCCAGACCCACGAAATAGGAATCATCCGGCTCGTAGAATATCTCCACATCATTTTCGCCGGCCCCAAGGACATGTCGCCATATCTTGTCAGGTCTGTGTGCGTCACCAAGTGTGCTGTAGAACACTGTTTTATTATCGTTTGCCCATTCGAAGGAATAGTACACACCGGTAATCTCATCCGTGAGCATTTCACCGGTTTCCAGGTCTTTAAATCGAAGCGTATATATCTCACTGCCATTCAGATCCACTGAATATGCCAGAAGTGAATGATCCGGTGACATTTCATAGATACCAATGCGAAAGTATTCCTGTCCTTCAGCCAGCGCATTTTCATCCAGAATGATTTCTTCCTCAGCGTCCAGGCTTCCCTTCTTCCTGCAATTGATATCATACTGCTTCCCTTCTTCCGTGCGGGAATAGTAATAGTAATCGTCAATTTTCACAGGAACGGAACTGTCCGTTTCCTTGATGCGCCCCTTGATTTCTTCATACAATGTATTTTGCAGGTCGCTTGTATGGGCTGTCATGGCTTCCGTGTAGGTGTTTTCCGCTTCCAGATAGGCAATGACTTCCGGATTTTCCTTTTCTCGGAGCCAGAAATAATCATCCATGCGAGAATCATTGTGAACGGTAACATTCTTCGGGAATTTCTTTGCGATGGGTGGCGTCGGTTTCATCAATTGTTTTTCCATAGAATCTGTGGGTTGCTGTGTACAGGAAGTCACAAGCAGAATGACCATTCCTGCTGATAACATAGACTGGTAGTTCATGATAATTGTCCTATTTTAGTAAATACGTCTCCAGGAATAAGCTCACGGCGTTCTGGTAGTAGGTGCGGTTGAAATGTTTGCGGAATCCATGTCCTTCATCCATGGCAACCATGTACCAAACATCCCCGCCATTTTCTCGAATCACATCTCGCATCTGTTCCGCTTCAGTCACAGGTACACGTGGATCATTGTATCCCTGGATGATGAAAATAGGCTTCGTGATTTTATGAGCGTTATTGTTGGGAGAAATTTTCTCAAGATGGGCGTTCATTTCCGGGTCTCTCTCATCACCGTATTCTACACGACGCAAATCCCTGCGATAGGATTTCGTATTCTTGAGGAACGTAACGAAATTGGATATCCCCACAACATCTACAGCTGCTCGGAGGCGATCATTGTAATGGGTCATGCAGGCAAGGACCATGTACCCACCATAGGAACCACCATAGACGGCCACTCGTTCGCCATCAAGGTCCGGTTGATCATCAATCCAGTTCAGGAAATATTCAATATCTTTCACGGAATCTTCCCTTTTGAATCCATTATCCAGTTTCAAATAGCTTTTTCCGTATCCATTGGAGCCGCGGACATTGGTGGCCAAAACCGCCACACCCAGTTCATTGATCCAGTACTGGAAAGTGGAGGAAAATCGTGGTGTGTACTGACTTTCTGGTCCACCATGGATGTACACCACCACAGGATGAGGTCCTTCTCCTTTAGGCTTATAGATAAAACCAGGTACTTCGAGACCATCAAAAGATGTTACATGAATCAATTCAGGATTCACAAATTGATCCGTGTCCAGACCACCCACTTCGCTTTTAGTCCATCGAGTGATCTTCTTACTACGAAGGTTTAGTTCGTAAATGTCGCCGGATGTTTGCGGTGTGTTCATAGTGAACGTCATGCGTTTGTTATCAGGATGGAATCGAATAGCTCCAACCCGGCCAATTGGCAACTCAGGCAGTTTTACTTCCCTGCCATTTTTCACCTGGATAACCCGAAGTCTGGAGATGGCATCTTCATTGGTGATATAGGCAAGATATTTTCCATCATCGGACTGGGTAAACCCACTCACATTCCACGGAATATGTTCTGTGACAATTTCTGTGTCGCCAGATGCCAGGTCCATGTACCTAAGGTGACGGAATTCCGTACCCTCATCAGATGTAAAATAAATGCCTTTCCCGTTCTTGCTGAATTGTGCGCCACCGTATGCCACAGGATAATCCCTGGGGTTGAATTCAGTCATTTCCATGGTGTTGACATCAACGATCCAGATATAGGATTCGGTAATGGACACATATTTCTGAACCAGAAGTTTCGTATCATCCGGGGACCAGTTCATAGGAACCCAGTATCCTTCTCTATCAAATAGCTGGGTGTGGTCCTGATTTTGAATGGTGCCCACATAGACATTCATATCCGCGCCATTTGCTTTATTGGATGTGTAGGCAAATTTTGATCCATCGTTGGACCATGGACCGCGACCGTTTCGGGTTTCACCATCCGTTAACATGGTGTGACTGCCTGTTTCCAGATCAAACCAGAATATCTGGTAATATTCGCTGCCTCCGATATCCTTGGAGAATAAAAAGCCTCGCTGATCTGGATCGGGACAGAAGCTGCCTCCCCCAACAGGTTCATCATAGAAGGTGATCTGCTGACGAGCACCCATGGGCTCTTCAATGTAGTGAAGCTGGCTCGTCTCGCCAAACCGGGTGGAAATGAGCATTCCGGGCCCTGCAGGATCCCAGGAACTGAACGATGCAGAACGGACATTCTGGTACTGTCTGGTTCTTTCCTTTATTAGGTCAGGGATTTCCGGTACATCCTGCATGATAAGGTTCCCCACATTGGTTTCAACCTGGGGAAAGATAAAGGTTAATAGGACAAGAATAGCGAGAAGGCGTTTCATGATTACTCCATGTTTATGAAATAAGGGAAAAGAAATTAATGAGGAAAAGTGAAGATGGGAAAAGCCATTACCTGAATTCTGGAAATGGACCTTTATGAATGGTAAGTCTTGATCCAGATGAGATGAATGGTGACACTTATTCCGATTATCACCAGAACGATTTTTGCCCACAACTGGGTAAGGATAATAAGGATCACATAGCCCATGGATAACCACATAAGAACCAGTGTCAAAATTTTGAGTCTTAGTGAAACCCCTTTCCCTTCTCGATAGTTCTTAATAATCTCTCCAAACCATCGATTGGTCAACAACCAGTGATAAAAACGTTCAGAACTGCGAGCGTATGCCATGGCTGCAAGAAGAAGAAAAGGCGTTGTAGGAAGAATGGGAAAAAACATGCCAATGAAGCCAAGAACCACGCAAATGGTCCCGCTCACAACCAAAAGACTCTTCGTTAGTCTTTCATTTAACATCGTTGAATTTAATCTGGTTTGATTGATATTTCAGATTCATCAGTTAAGTATAATTAATCTTTTGTGAAAGATATCTCCACCAGTAATTTTTCCAGCATTTTTAATGGGGCCATAGCTCAGTTGGGAGAGCGCTTGAATGGCATTCAAGAGGTCGTCGG
>CAYFMT010000048.1:0-3586 GCA_964344305.1 uncultured bacterium
AGTATCACCTTAGCTTTTACATCAAAATAGTCCGGCTAATTAAAAAACTAAACACGATGTTGGTGCAATTATTACCAACAATGATTTCACAAATGGTGCCAGCTGGGGACTGGCAACCGGTGGAGCCATAGGAGAATTAAATGGCAACGATTTCACTGGATCAGCCGGTGGATTTCATTCCTTCAACGCTCACTGGACAGCCGGTAATGAATTTGTTCTGACATACCAGGACTCAACAGGACCGAATAAGAACCTGTTTGGTGGACATACAGATAAACCAATCAGCTTTAATAATGTGAGATACGTTGATGTAAGTGGCTGGGATATGCCCACACTATTTGATGCAAGCGTTGACTTGTCCACAAGGCGCGGACTGGAATTATCCAGTGTGAGTTACTCGAACTTTGCTTACAATAACCTAAGCGGTTTCGATAAAGGACTCTTTGCGGGGGGCACATGTTACTATAACACAGTTCATGAAAATGACATGAGCGATTGTAATAACGCTATTGAAGTTTATATCCATGGCGGAAATGGATATCAGTGGGTCGTGACAGACAATGACATGACCAATTCAAACTACGGGGCCATCAGTTATGTAGGTGTTCCGGCAGATATCAGCGGGAATGACTTTACTGGTTCCGGTGGTGGAATAGGTTTCTCTTATTCCAACGGTGGTTCACTAAATGGAAACAGCAACACATGGGACCTTACTGACGGTGCCACAGCTGTTTCTGTGAACTGGACAAACGGCTTTTCAATTTCAGATTTGACGGTTGTAGGAGACGGCGGTCGCGCTGTTCACATCAGCAACAGCCACAATGTCACTGTTGACAGCCTTGAAACCTGCGGTAAAACTGACGGTGTCTATGTGCATGGTACCAATAATGTTATTCAAAACAGCAGCTTTTCCGAAGCCAACACCGCTATCAATGTATACAATGGTTCTACTGTGACACTTGCAGGAAACACATTGCACAATGTAGGAAATGAAGTATCCTACGACCCGAATTATTCAACCATTACAGGTGAAGGGTCATCCGTTACAGTTGCGAGCGCTGACTGGTGTCCAGCCCCACCGAATGAAATTCCAATTGCAGATGCTGGTCCAGACCAGACGCTGCTGGGATCAGGTGTGATTAATGTAAATCTCGACGGTTCAGGATCTTCTGATGCCGACGGCGATCCTCTAACCTACACTTGGTCTGGTTCTTTTGGGTCAACGTCAGGTGAAACACCAACGGTATCCCTTGCACCTGGATCTCATACCGTAACACTCACCGTGGAGGATGGAAACGGTGGGTCGTCAAATGATGATGTAGTTATTACAATAGTTGATATGCCATTTAGTCTAGAGTCAAATTTGACTGACTGGACTCGGAGCACAGTTGTAGAATACAATGATACACATCCTGGCTGGCCAGGCGTAACAGCTCTTCCAGATGAAAGCACGTATACAGAACCGGTATTGCTTTATACCGATGGACATGTGAATTCAATTCCTGGGACAACTACGATACAGTCTTTGGAAGGTATCCGATTTTACAGGACCGAGTTTTCACTCCCTGAGCTGGCAAACGTTTTTGCCGATTTGCAGATGACAGTTGATAACGATGTGCAGATTTTTATAAATGGCCATGAGCTTGCTTTAGAGGGTAGCCTTGCTGGCGAAAACTTTAGCGGGTTGGGCTTAGGATTATATGTGGACGGCCCTAATGTTCTAAATGGTCACGTTGCACGAAATCCTTTTGACAGTGTCGCTGGAAGTTTCCCCACATCAAACTGGTTGGAAGGAACAAATGAACTCGTTCTTGTGATCCGCAATCTCAGTGGTGGTGATCGCGGTGGCTTTGCTTTCCGCATGGAAGTGAACGATCAACCGGCATACGAACCACCGGTGGCTTATGCTGGCCCGGACCAGTCATTTGATTGTGTAGCAGCAGACTACGTTGACGTCATTATGGATGGTGGAAATTCTCAACAGGGCAATGGGCAGGCTTTGACCTATGAATGGACAATTGGTGGAGTCCTTTACGGTAACGGCGCTTCTCCAAACATACCATTGGGCGATGGAGCCCATGAAGTGGTGCTAACTGTCGACAATGGGGTTTATACAGATACTGATACCATGATCGTGAATATAATGGTGGATGTAGCGGCACCATCATTAACCATACTTGGTGATAACCCCCATACACAACCACCAGGTGACTATGTGGATGTAGGTGCAGAAGCCACAGATAACTGTGATGTGGATGTAGACATAGCTGTCAGCAGTGATGTGGACTCAGGAACACTGGGAACATACACAGTAACCTATACTGCTACAGATGATGCTGGTAATGAGACAGTTGCTACAAGAGAAGTGGTAATTGTGAACCAGGATCCTGTTGCAGCAGCCGGTGATGATCAGTCCTTTAGCTGTATCATTGGTGGTACCGATGTCACTCTTGATGGATCCGATTCTTCTGATCCAGATGGAGATGCATTGAGCTATAGCTGGGCATGGGATGGCGGATCAGCAGAAGGTGTGAACCCAACCGTAAGCCTTAGCGGTAATACAGTAATTGTTTTGACTGTGGATGACGGCTTTGGTGGAACCGATTCAGATACATTATCTGTTTCCGTTGAGCTTGATGAGACAGCCCCTGTTCTCACCATTCTTGGTGATAATCCTCACACTCAATTCAGAGGTGATTATGTGGATGCAGGTGCAGAAGCATCTGATGAGTGTGATCTTGATGTAGACATTGCTGTGAGCAGTGATGTGGACTCAGGCACACTGGGAACATACACGGTAACCTATACTGCTACAGATGATGCTGGTAATGAGACAGTTGCTACAAGAGAAGTGGTAATTGTGAACCAGGATCCTGTTGCAGCAGCCGGTGATGATCAGTCCTTTAGCTGTATCATTGGTGGTACCGATGTCACTCTTGATGGATCCGGTTCTTCTGATCCAGATGGAGATGCATTGAGCTATAGCTGGAGCGGTTCCTTTGGTACCGTGACAGGTGTAAACCCAACAGTCTTCTTAGGCGGTGGCGATCATACCATTACCTTAACTGTAGATGATGGTTTTGGTGGCTCAGCCTCTGATGAGATGGTAGTAAGCATAGAGCTTGATGAGACAGCTCCTGTGATCACATTGATAGGTGGAGACACAGTAGAAGTAGTCTGTCTCTATTCTTATGATGAGTTAGGTGCAGATGTATTAGACAACTGTGATCCGAACCCATCCTTAACCATTGATGCAAGTGCAGTAGATACATCCACCGTTGGATTCTATGATGTGGTTTATACATCCGTAGATGAAGCCGGTAATGAGTCTTCAGTTACTCGTGTTGTTGAAGTGACGAACCAGGCACCGGTAGTGGCCAATGAGATTAATGGACTTACCTTATCTTTTGGTGATGCCAGTGTATCCACCACAGTGGACCTAGAGTTTGTCTTTGATGATCCAGATGGACATGCCATGACCTATACCGCCAGCAATGGTGATGATGGTGTGGCTACCATGAGTTTTGATGGAACTGTTTAGTTTTTTAATTAGCCGGACTATTTTGATGTAAAAGCTAAGGTGATA
>CAYFMT010000049.1:0-1914 GCA_964344305.1 uncultured bacterium
AAATATGTTATGAAATCTTAACCACTAATGTGTAACCGAGGTCCTCGTACGTTCAGGATAACAAATGGGTTTTGTTTCTGGATATCCCTTAATCGTCGGTATTCGAACCCGGACCCAAGCAGCCATAGATCAAGGTTAAACTTTTTCGCAATGGCCATGGCACGTCCAGCTGCTGTTTCATTGGTGGTTTTGAATAGAAATGGAATACCCGTTTCCCGAGCTTGTGAAAGCAGCTCCAGTGAAGGATTGTTCTTCACCGGTTCATTCTTGTCAGGATACGCTTCAGCTATATCAGTGGCCTTGCTGTACCAGTCTGCATCATAAAGTGTTTGGCGCATAACGGCAATGGTACCCAGCAGGGCAGAGGGGTAGTCTTTTCCACCCCAGCCACGAACTTTGAAATCCATGACCTGACAGAGTGCAGGGTTCAGGATGGTATTTGATTCGTCAAGGCTGATAAGACTGGATTGACCACGGAAAATGCCATCATCCAACACTGCATGGATCTGTGTGAACCCAAGTTCATGCAGGGTTGATTTTGTACCCTCATCCATGGCAAACGCATCTGCTGCGTTCCATTCAGGATGTACCAGGTTTATCCAATGGGTTCGGTTGGTTTTTGGGTAGTCCTCCGTGGATACCTCGACCCAACCATCAATAAATCCAGCATAGATGTGTGCACTCTCCATGTCCCTCACAGGTGCGTCGTCGGGGAAGGAAACTTTCTTGCCAATTGCTTCAATGATTCCATCACGAATTAAAAGTGATCCATTCTCTATGGTCTTGTCCGGTGACACATGAATGGTGGCATTTTTGAAACCATAGATTCTTGGTTCCACCTCCATGATGTCTGTAAGCGGTTCTGTTTGACCGGACAAAAATCCAAAAATAATTAATGATAGCATTGTGTGTTTCATAAATCCTCTAGAAGTTGGGTCCTTTAAAATCTCTTTTTATGATTTCAGATGTAATATGATCGAATGCAGTTTCAACAGAATCTGTAATGATGAATAATTTTAAATCTTTTTTGCTAATGGTACCTGCTTTCACAAGGTAATCCCAGTTTATGACATTTGTCCAAAAATCCTCACCAAAGAGGACAATAGGTATTTGTTTGGATATTTTCTCAGTCTGTATCAGCGTGAGTATTTCCATGAGTTCATCCAGGGTGCCAAATCCACCGGGAAAGGCAACCAGTGCCTTGGCAAGGTAAGCCATCCAGAATTTTCGCATAAAGAAATAATGAAACTGGATATCCAGGTCTGTGGTGATATATGGGTTGCTGGATGGTTCGAACGGGAGACTGATATTCATCCCAATGGATAACCCTTTTGCATCACTGGCACCCTTGTTTGCAGCCTGCATGATACCGGGCCCACCACCGCTGGTAATGATATATCGATGATCCTTGCTTTTGAGTTTTTTACTCCAGAGAGTCAATTTTTTTGCCAGCTGAACCGCAGCAGAAAAATATTGGCTGTTTTTCACATCCTGCTGACATTTTATCTTTTTCTGTGCGCTTGCGTTATTGAGCAGGGATTTCAGGTTACGTGCTGCCTCCTCTGGAGAGAGTATCCTTGCAGACCCGAAAAAGACGATGGTATCAGTTACATTTTTGTCAGCAAGTCGGACTTTGGGTCCAAGGTATTCAGACTGGATTCGAATGGACCTTGCCTGGGCATTGGTGAGAAAATTCTCATCCAGGAAAAATTCTTTGGTTTTAGGTTTGTCACTCATGGAAAACGTCAAATGAATAACCAAATTACGCCAATTAATTGCGATGAAAAAGAAATAAAGATTAGTTGTCAGTTACCAGTTATTAGTAATCAGTTGTCAGTTATCAGTACCCGCGCTATATGTGTAAAACCAATACATGGGTAACAGATTAGTTTCAGAACATAGGTAACACTGTTA
>CAYFMT010000050.1:0-1473 GCA_964344305.1 uncultured bacterium
TGTACTTCTGACATTTAGATATGTGGGTAATTTACCAGGTTTATTGATTTAATACCCATATTTTGGGTATATCTCATTTGAAGTGTTTTCTGTTTTATTATTTGTCTTTCTGTGATGATTTTTTTATACCTACCAAAATAGACATCTGCAGGTGTGCAATTATCCAATGATTCATGGTATCGTTGATTGTTATAGTATTCAACGAACCGTGTTATTTCCTGCTCTAATGCACTTGGAAAATAGTAGTTATCAAGTTTAACGACATTTTTCATGGACCTGTGGTATCGCTCTATCTTCCCTTGAGTTTGTGGATGATAAGATGCTCCACGCGTATGTTCCATATCTTTATTTCTGAGGTACTCTTTCAGATCTTGAGATAAATAACACGGACCATTATCGCTCAAAAGCCTTGGCTTATGATGAACTTTTACATGGTCTACACCTGTCTTCGCAATGGCCATATCCAAGGTTTCCTGTACATCTGATGCGGTCATGGTTGTAAATAACTTCCATGATAGGATATATCGGGAGTAATCGTCTAGAACGGTTGACAAGTAATACCATCCCCAACCGACAACCTTGAAGTAAGTAAAGTCCGTTTGCCATAGTTCATTGATTGATCTTGTCGGATGCTTGAACTTATCTGATGCAGCCATAACTATGTAGTTTGGGCTAGTAATAAGATCATAGTCTTTCAGGATACGATAAACACTGGTTTCTGAGATATAATACTTCTCGGTATCAGTGATATACCAGGCTAACTCTCTTGGAGACTTATCCGTATGTTCCAATGCTATATCTACCACTTCTTGCTTTACCTCATCAGGTATTTTATTCCAGAAGCGTCTTGGACCTTTCGTTTGATCTTTTAAGCCATCATATCCATTGTCACTGTAACGACGATACCAGTCATAGAAAGTACTCTTTGGTACGTCCAGCTCTTTTAACGTTCGTATGGCGGGTAGATCTGATTCTTCTACAGTACGGATGATCTCATACTTTTCTGCTTGAGTATAACGCATCATTCGTCCCAGTCGTCCTTCAGCCCATCTGATCTTTTTTTTAGCATCGAGTGCTTCAAGGCTATATCGGCCACCAACTGTTTCAAATGCATATTCTCCTGACGTAGTTCTTTTACTTCTGTGGTATTAGCTTCTCGCATTGTATCACCAGTTAATCGCTTTTTTCCTGCTTCTAAAAAATCACGACTCCATTTATAATACATATTTTGATGGATGCCTTCTTTGCGACATAACTCTGCGATCGTTGTTTCTCCTCGTACACCTTCCAATACAATACGAATCTTCTCCTCAGCTGAGTACTTACGGCGTGTCTTCCTCTTTATATCTCTTACAGTCTTATCGGCGCTTCCTCTTGGGCTCATTAGTTATCCTTTCTCTAATCGGAAAATTACCCAAAAGTATCACCTTAGCTTTTACATCAAAATAGTCCGGCTAATTAAAAAACTAAACA
>CAYFMT010000051.1:0-1334 GCA_964344305.1 uncultured bacterium
TGTAAAACCAATACATGGGTAACAGATTAGTTTCAGAACATAGGTAACACTGTTATTAATTAGTGGTAACACTTTTTATTCTTCTGCTGGTGAAAAAGATAGTGTTTTCAAATTAATAAAGCCAAGCAGGATTCTTGTAAAGTAAACTGCCAGTTCTGCTGAGCCAACTATCTTCAGGCCAACCATATAATCTTTTATTGCAGATGAGATAAAGTACGGATAACCGTTATATTTAATAAAACCACTGCTGGATACCTTTCGTGTTTGGTACTCAACAGGATAATGAATTTCAGATGGTGGTCCATAGTATTTTCTATTGGATTTTCGATACACTTCTTCAGGCATTTTCATATCAAGGGCTTCATGAGGACGGATAGTATTGAACTCATCTCTCCAGAGGTCGAGTTCAGCCTGATAAACCCGTTCATCACCTCTAAACCTGACTTGAACACTGTCTTTAAGATCACGGTGCATTCTTTCATGACCACCGTTATCCTGGGGATGACCGGGTCTTGATCTGTGTATTTCGATACCAAGAGTAATTAACCAAGCCGATAGTCGGCTGATACCCCTAATATTGGATCGTGAGGCAAAAGGAGAGCCATTATCACTCTGTATAGCTTTGGGTAAACCATATTCCTTAAACAACCTCTCAAAAACAACCATGACCTGTTCACGATTATTTTGTCCCAGATGCTCACAGGCTAGAACGTAACGGCTAAAGGCATCCCGTATGGTCAAGGGTTCTATTCGTTGCCTATCTGTCGATAGCCACCAGCCTTTGAAGTCTACCGTCCACAAGTCATTGGGTTGACTAACATCTATCTTACTAGTCAAACGACCCGATGCGTATTGGTGCCTATTACGGCGCTGCTTTACTAAACCAGCTTTTCTCAGTACTCGATTTACACTGCTAAGACTTGGTAATGATCTGGGTGCAATACGGCGGTATATCTCTCGGATCTTCTTTGGCCCAAAGTTAGGATGTGCTAGCTTTAACTCTATCAGACAACATATGGTATCCTCTGATAAACTCGCTGGGTGCGTCATGGGGCGACGACTTTGTTCACGTAGCCCACTATATCCATCCTGTTTAAATCGGTTAAACCATTTATATCCAGTCTTCGTGCTTATACCAAACTGCTTACAGACCATATTGAATGGCCCAGTGTGCTCTAACACTGCATTTATGAATAACTCTCGTTCTTTCATCGCATCCGTTTCCTTCCAGGGCATCGGCAATCTCCATTGTTATGTAAAACTGCCTGAGTTTAACAGAAATGTGTTACCTTTGTATTGACATTCCTGTGTTACCCATGTCTTGAAACCGTACC
>CAYFMT010000052.1:0-1311 GCA_964344305.1 uncultured bacterium
TGAACGTACGAGGACCTCGGTTACACATTAGTGGTTAAGATTTCATAACATATTTCGTTTAAATCGACCAAGATCATCCTCTATCCTGAGTTTTTGTTCATTAAAATATCCTAATCTTACATTACAGTACCACACACAATACAAACCATCATCGATTTCTTCAAGTCCAATGTTTTGTCCTGGTATTGATGTAGACACATAAAGCCACCTGTCACCTGGCCATCTAACCGCCCCATTCTTGCTTACACGCTTGATTATATAGTAATCCGGGTATTCATACGGTTTTATCGTTTCTGTGTATTCTCTGGGCGATTTCTCATAATGCTTTGCTGGTACATCATCATTCAATGCTTCATGTGGTCTATAAGTATTATACTCATTTACAAAATGATTAAACTTCAACTGTTGACCCTGCATGTTCCTGGCTGGTGGTTTGGTGGTATCAGCCTTTAACTCCCTATGCATTCGTTCATGTTTACCATTCTGCCATGGACTGGCTGGATCTATATACACTGGCTTAATCCCTAACTGTATCCACCATGCACTGAGTCTTGTGAGTCTAGCCAACGCCTGTGGAGCTGCAAATGGAGAACCATTGTCACTCAGTATCTGTCTGGGAAGACCATGCTCTCTAAATAACATGATATAATAGGATTTAGCATCTTTATAGTTTGTACTGACCATTCCCTTGATACCCAGTATATACCTGCTATACATATCCGTTACGGTTAATGGATAACATTTCACTCTATCTAATAACCGAAAATCACCTTTGTAATCTGATGTCCATATATCATTGGGCTTATTTGCTTCATGATAGATCCGTAATGGCTTTATTCGTCTACGTCTCTTTTGTACCTCAGTATACCCATTACGCTTTAATATGCTATTGATTGTGGTTACTGGTGGGTATTCTACCCCTTCATGATCCCGCTCTAATATGGCCTTGAGTTTTCTGGCTCCATAACGAGGCTTCTTCTTTCTTAAAGAAATAATCTGCTTTTCAACTTCTAGTGGTGTTTTTGTAGGAAAATGATGTGGACAACTACTTCGTTGTTGTAACCCATCCAAACCCTCATCTTTAAATCTTCTTATATACTTATGGGCAGTTTTTCTGCTGATATTAAAGTTATCTGCCAGGTCTGTTATACTATAGTTACCAGTAGCATATTCCTTAATAAAAAATAACTTCTCGTCCATTCTGGTTCGCTCCTTCCAGGGCATATCTCCAGCTTCCTTTTTGCTGGATTATACCCGAAAGTGTAACCTATGTCCTCGTACATTTTGTAACCTATGTCTATGTACTGTACC
>CAYFMT010000053.1:0-1255 GCA_964344305.1 uncultured bacterium
CTGCTGAAAATTCCCAAATTTCACTGCGTGAAACTTCAGATAATCGCGATGTTATGTGAAATCAATTTTCAAAAATTAACCAAAAATTATATTAACCCTCACAATTAACTTATGACTATGAAGCCACAAATCAAAGCAATGTATGTCGCTGTCAAAGATATGGACAGGGCGGTAAAATTCTATGAAGATATTTTTGATGTCAAAGTATCGTCAAAAGACGAACGCATGAGTTCGTTTGACCTCGGCAACATTTCCTTCCTTCTATTTAATCCAGCGGTTGATGGCGAGGAAGTTTCCAGCGGCAATAATGTTGTGCCAAATATTCAAGTTGAAGATATAAATAAAATGCTGGAACTTGTAAAAAGTAAAAATTGTGAAATTGTAATGCCGCTGGAAAAAATTGAGAAATACCAAATTTTTCAAGTTAAAGACACGGAAGGAAATGTCATAGAATTTTACCAAAAGGAAGGTTAATTTTTGAAAATTGACTCGCTCCCGTTGGTCGCGCCCCGCTGCGCTCTCGCTTCACTGCGTTACGCTCGGGTCACATAACAGCGCATATACGGTTCGGGGCTCAGCCCGCCCCTCACCCAAATTGCGAGCTCGCTAATATAACAACATGATAGACAAAAAACTTCTTGCTAAAATCAGAAAACTGGCGGATTCGCCTGATTGGGGCGTACGAGAAGATGCCACAAAAGATATTAAAGCAATAAATGACAAATTTTTCTTGGAATATCTGCCCGTATGGAAAAAATGGGTAGCCGAACCAAACCCCAACATTCGCCGTGCCGTTGAAGTGGGTTTATTGCGTATCAAAAAGGAACATATCCCACATGCTTTGGATTTACTTGATCCGCTCATGTATGACGATGATGTTTATGTTCGGAAAAATTGCGGTCCTTTTGCCTTGTCGCATGTGGGATACAAAGATCCTGACACCACATTCAAGCGACTTAGAAAATGGATGAAAGTTAAAAACACAAATGTTCGCTGGAATGTGGCTATGTGCTTGGGGGTTTGGTTCGGCCAGTCATATCCTGATGAGTCGCTAAAACTATTGAAAGTCCTTGCAAAAGACCAAGAAAAATTTGTTTGGAGAGCGGTGGCATCTTCTCTTATTAAGCTCATCCGCAAACATCCAAAATTGAAGCAAGAAGTTTTTTTATGGAAAGGTTGCGACGATTGCCTTGCTGTTGTAAAGCATTATGTAAAGTGACGCGAGCTCGCAACTTCGTATATGCGCAAACGTTAT
>CAYFMT010000054.1:0-1102 GCA_964344305.1 uncultured bacterium
TATCACCTTAGCTTTTACATCAAAATAGTCCGGCTAATTAAAAAACTAAACAGAATGTCTTCACGACGCTCTTTCAATGCAGGAATGGAAATAGTAAATACATTCAATCGATAATAGAGGTCATTTCTGAACGACCCATTTGAAACCGCTTCTTCCAGGTTTTGGTTTGTGGCTGCAATTATTCGGAGATTCAGGGGGATATCCCTGTCGCCTCCTACACGACGAATATGATTTTCTTCCAGAACCCGCAAAAGCCGAATTTGGAATTCCGTGCTTGTCTCCGTGATTTCATCCAGGAAGATGGTTCCATTATTGGATTCCTCAAATAACCCAATTTTTCTTGTACTGGCACCGGTAAATGAGCCAGGCTCATGCCCAAACAAGGTGCTTTCCAACAGTGTGGAAGGGATGGCCCCACAGTTCACAGCCACGAATGGATTCTCACTACGTTGACTCAAATTATGTATGGTCCTGGCGGCGATTTCCTTTCCCGTACCGGATTCTCCCGTTAGAAGAACGGTTGTATCATACTCTGCTACCGTCTGAATTCTCTCCTGAACGGTTTTCATCTTTGGGGATTTAGTGTTGAGATCAGGAATCCCTGTGTGTTTCACAAGGTCCTTCTTCAGTTGCTTATTTTCTTTCTTTATGGTATTGTTTTCAATCGCGTGATTGATTCTCAGTGGAATCTGGCCTAGATCAACGATGGGTTTCACAATATAATCATAGGCACCGGCTTTTATGCACTGAACCACCATGGATACATCGTGAACGGCACTGATCATGATCACAACCTGGTTGTTTGTTTCTTCCATGATGGTTTTCAGGGCAGTGGTTCCACTCACACGAGGCATATTGATATCCAGCAGGATAGCATCGTAGATCACTTTCTGGCATTTCTGGATGGCTTCATTTGCAGAAATAGCCGTATCCACATCGAAGTCGTTTTCCGACAGGTATTCCTGAAAAAGACTTACAATTTCTTTGTCATCATCAACAACGAGTATTTTTTTTGGAGTATCTGGTTTAGCCATAGTC
This sequence comes from uncultured bacterium, assembly GCA_964344305.1. Lineage (GTDB taxonomy): Bacteria > Fidelibacterota > Marinisomatia > Marinisomatales > JABMOV01 > JABMOV01. The sequence continues at coordinate 1,039 of CAYFMT010000054.1, forward strand.
AAATTTATTGACAGGTGATTGGGTTCTCATGGAAAATCTGGGCTTCCTGTGAAAGAAACTTGAA
>CAYFMT010000055.1:0-1029 GCA_964344305.1 uncultured bacterium
ATGTGTTACCTTTGTATTGACATTCCTGTGTTACCCATGTCTTGAAACCGTACCCGCATATCGCATACCGCATTACAGATCACGATTCACAAGTCTGGGAATAAGTCATCCCATATAATGGAGTAATTAAAGAGGTTAGTTGGTTTCCAGCATTCTCACACCTGTCACTTCTTCCTTCCTCCTTCACACTTCTTTTCTCAAGGAAGCAGCGATGCAAACTCCTCCACAGTCAGTGTTTCAGGACGCCGGGTGAAATCAAATGATTCCGCTACATCAGATAATTGAAATCCTTTCAAAGAATTCCTCAGCATTTTCCTTCGTTTCTGAAAAGCGGCTCCCACCAGTTTTTCGAATCGCTCGTATTTCTCTTGAGGAATCAATGGCTTTTGCCTTGGAATGAAACGGACAATGGCAGAGTCTACTTTCGGTCGTGGAATAAACACATTCGGTGGAATGGTAAACTGGTATTCCACATCCATGAAAGCACGAACCATAACTGTGAGCCGGCCATAGGCTTTGGTGCTCACTTCAGCCGCGAGTCGCTCCGCCACCTCTTTCTGCATCATGAGAAATGCGTCGGACCAGTGCTCAACATTTTCCGTGAGCCAGAATAATATCGGCGATGTGATGTTGTAAGGGATATTCCCTAGGACGCGAACAGGAAGCGTGCATGGCAGGGAACTGAGATCCAGCCACAGGACATCTCCATGAATGATATTCACATCAGAAAAATCACTGCGCTTTTTCAGGTGTTTAATGAGAAGGGGATCAATTTCAATAACGGATAAATGATCTACCAGAGGCAGAAGCTTTTCCGTGAGGGCACCTTCTCCCGGACCAATTTCCAGAATCCTGTCGAGTGGCTTTGGATCAACATGACGGATAATCTTCATGAGTAGGTTTGTGTCCTGGAGAAAATTCTGACCCCATTTTTTACGGAATGTGTGAGCGGTTGGCATGATTATGAAATTTCCATGTAAGTCTTTTAAATCTTTCGGACTTTTCATTTAAAAAGTTAAGGTGTACTTC
>CAYFMT010000056.1:0-1005 GCA_964344305.1 uncultured bacterium
CCCGATCGGTCCACAGAGCTGGGCCTGATGGTTACAGCGAGGATGTACGATCGAGCAGCGCACCGGCGACGTGGTCGGAGGCCTCGCGCTCGCGCCCGACGCGGGTCGACTGTCCGAGACGACGCGCGAGGGGGGCCTGTCGACCGAGTGAGGCAGGTCCAGCCGGGCGGAGGTATACACGGTGTATACCGGTCGGCTGGGCCGAGCGCGGCCCCAGCGCAGCGTTGTATGCTCGCTTCGCCCTGACGAACGACCGGGAGTGACCGTGTTTCGTCGCGTTTGGAGCGTCGCCGCGGTGGTGGGCGCAGTGAGCACCACGGCGTGTAGCGACCAGAGCCTGGTGCGGCTGTTGGAGCCGCCCACCGTCGCCATCACCTCGCACGTGCCCGACCAGGAGGTGGTCGAGGGGACCCACGAGCTGGTCGCCCAGGTCGCCGATCGGGACGCCGATCCGACCGAGCTCGCCGTGCAGTGGCTGGTCGACGGCGCGCCGGTCTGTCTCGAGGCCCAGCCCGACGCCGCGGGCCTGAGTCGGTGCCCGGCGGAGCTGGGGCCGGGCACCACGCCGGTGTCGGTCACCGTGATCGATCCGGATGAGCAGGCGGCGGCCACCGGCCTCGACCTGGTGGTGCTCGTCAACGAGGCCCCCGAGGCCGCCATCACCGACCCGGGCCCGGACGCGATCCTGTACGCCGAGACCGGTTCACGGTCGAGGCCCAGGTGGCCGACGACCACGACGCTCCCGGGGATCTCGTGCTCGTCTGGACCTCGTCGGACCCCACCGACGATCTGACGGCTCTTCCCGACCGGGCCGACAGCAGCGGGCGCGCGGCCGGGGCGCTGTCCTGGACCGAGGGGGAGCGCGTGCTGGGCCTGCTCGTCGAGGACACCGGCGGCAAGACCGCCACCACCGAGCTGGTGCTCCACATCGGGCCGCCGAACCGCGCGCCCGAGTGCTGGATCGACGCGCCGGCGGACGAGGCGCTCCTCTCCCCCCTCGCCGAC